>JAIQFS010000016.1 GCA_020073145.1 Terriglobia bacterium | reverse complement strand
AGCAACTTCCGCAGTTCTTTCCGATCTTTGTTTGTGACATCAATTCGGAGGGCTGGACGGGCCATACCCAAAGTATGCCCCAAAACATTTTTGAATGGAATTGTTTTATTAGAACTTCTTCAGGCGGTCAGAGAACTAGGCCGTGCCGGAGTCTTTCTGCGCCAGGCCGAGCCCACGCTGGGAGTCGAGTGCTATTTCGCCGACTTCGACGGGATCTACCGCGTGGGGTAGCGAGCGTGGGATCGAGTCCGGGCCCCTCGGCCCACCGATGATCTCCCCCGCCAACGACCTCCACAAAGCCCAAGACTCGCCTGCCGACCGACTGCCTGCGGCGCTACAATAGCGTTTCCTGACCCCCTCCGCGCCGAGTCCACCAAGCGAGGACGGCCGTGATTTGCTCCGGCCCCAGCAATCGGCCGGAGACTGATTGGAAGTCGACCAGGGAGCACTTCATGAAGACGCTATGGATTTTGTCGCTTTGCCTGCTCTTGAGCGCGCCCGCCGGATGGCCGGCAGATGGGGAAGGGCTTCGGGGGTACTCGGCCGCGTCGGCGGCAGCCGAACGGGACTGGGAGGTGAAATTCCGCGCGATTCCGGATCCTGCGAACCTGCGGAGTTCCATGCAGCGGCTCTCGGCGCGGCCGCACCACGTCGGGTCCGCTTACGACAAGGAGAACGCCGAATGGATCCTGGCCCGGTTCAAGGAATGGGGATGGGACGCGCAGATCGAAACCTTCGACGTCCTGTTCCCCACTCCGAAGGAGCGCGCGATGGAGATGGTGGAGCCGACGCGCTTCACCGCCAAACTGGCGGAGCCAACGGTGGCCGCCGACGCCACGTCGTCGCAACATAGCGAGCAGCTTCCGACGTACAACGCCTATTCGATCGACGGCGACGTCACCGGGCCCCTGGTCTACGTGAACTACGGCGTGCCGGAGGACTATGAAGCTCTGGACCGGCTGGGGATTTCCGTAAAAGGGGCCATCGTGATTGCGCGCTACGGCGGATCGTGGCGGGGAATCAAGCCGAAAGTGGCGGCGGAGCATGGGGCCATCGGCTGTCTCATTTATTCGGACCCGCTCGACGACGGCTACCATGAAGGCGACACCTTTCCCGACGGGCCGTTCCGGTCGAAGGACGGCGTGCAGCGGGGCAGCGTGATGGACATGCCGGTGTACCCGGGCGATCCTCTCACTCCGGGCGTGGGCGCGACCAAGGACGCCAAGCGCCTGCCGCTGAGCCAAGCAGCGACGCTGACCAAGATTCCAGTGATGCCGATTTCCTATGGGGACGCTGAGCCGCTGCTGGCGGCGTTGAAGGGGCCGCTGGCGCCCGCTGCCTGGCGCGGCGGGCTGCCGATCGCCTATCACGTCGGACCGGGGCCGGCCAAGGTTCACCTGAAGCTGGCGTTCAACTGGGACATGAAGACGCTGTATGACGTGATCGCGCGAATTCCGGGAACGAGCGATCCGGACCAATGGATCATTCGCGGCAACCATCATGACGCGTGGGTCAACGGGGCAGAGGATCCGCTTTCGGGGACGGGTCCGCTGCTGGAAGAAGCACGCGCGCTGGGGGCGCTGGTGCGGCAAGGGTGGAAACCCCGGCGGACCATCGTCTATTGCGCGTGGGACGGCGAGGAAGAAGGGCTGCTCGGCTCGACGGAATGGGCCGAAGCGCACGCCGAGGAACTGGAGCGCAAGGCTGCCGTTTACATCAACAGCGATGGAAACGGGCGCGGCGTGCTGCAAGCGCAAGGCTCGCACACCCTGGAGAAATTCATCAACGGGGTGGCTCGGGATATCGACGACCCCGAGGCCAAGATCTCAGTGTGGAAACGTCTGCAAGCCTGGCGGATCGCGAATGCGGCGGCGGACCGGCAGGACGCGCGGCAGCGGCCGGACCTGCGGATTGGCGCGCTGGGCTCGGGTTCTGACTACACCGCGTTTCTGGATCACCTGGGTGTGGCGTCTTTGAATCTCAGTTTCGGCGGCGAGGATCAAGGCGGCATCTACCATTCCATCTACGATGACTTCTACTGGTATACGCATTTTGCGGATACGGATTTCGCCTACGGGAGGGCCTTGGCGCAGACAGCCGGCACGGCGGTGATGCGACTGGCGGACGCCGAGGTGTTGCCGCTCGATTTCGACGATTTCACGGAGACGCTGCGGCGGTACGTGGGCGAAGTGCGCACCCTGGCGAGCGAGAAGCGGGACCAGACGATTGAACGCAACCGGGAGATCGACGACGGCATCTTCGCGGCTGTTGAAGATCCGCGACGCAAGACCGTGGCACCTCCGAAGGAAGAGGTTCCTCCTTTCCTCAATTTCGCCCCTCTCGACAACGGCCTGGCGGCTCTTCAACGGACCGCCGATGCTTACGATAAGGCCCTGGCGCACGCCGCGGACAACGGCGGCCCGGCGCTCACCACGGCTGCGTTGCGCGACGCCAATGCGCGCCTGATTGCGGTAGAGCGAGCCTTGACGCTCAACGACGGGCTTCCCGGCCGGCCTTGGTTCCGGCACCAGATCTATGCCCCGGGGCTGTACACAGGATACGGCGTAAAGACGCTGCCTGCGGTGCGCGAGAGCATCGAGCAGAAGCAATGGAAGCTGGCCGAGGAAGAGATCGTGCGGGTGGGCAAGGTGCTGGAAAATACAGGCGAGGCGATAGCGGGAGCGACGTCGGAGTTGAACCGCGCGATACCGTGAGCGGCGCGAAGGGCAGGCGAAGCGCCTGCCCCACATGCATCAGAAGATCACTTTCAGGCCGAACTGGATCTGGCGCGAGGCGGTGGCGGTGAGGGTGATGAGCCCTGCCGAGGCACTGGGAGCCGGCGGAATGCCCGAAAACGCGGTGGCGTTAGGGGGGCCCAAGTTGGTGTGGTTCGAGAGGTTGAAGAACTCGGCGCGAAACTGCAGGTTGGTGCGCTCGCTGATGGCGGTGGTCTTGAACAGCGACATGTCGAGTTCGGCAAGTCCCGGCCCGTTGAAAACACCGCGGCCTAGGTTTCCCCAGGTGCCTACGGCCGGAGCCACAAAGGCGCTCGGGTTGTACCACCGATTCGGGTTGCCCGTCACGATGGCTCCGGTGAAGGCCGGGTTCAGCGACGGGCGATCGGGGTTGCGGATATTGCCGTCGCCGGAACGGTTGGAGCCCAGCAGGGGCGTGAACGGAAAACCGCTCAAGACCGTGGCGATCCCGTTCAACTGCCAGCCGCTCGCCAACTTGCCGCCCAGCCCCCCGGCGCTTCGCAACCAGTGCTGGCCCTTGCCGAAGGGTAGCGCATATTGTGAAGAGATACTGGCCTGGTGCTTGTTATCGAGAGCCGACCGCCCCCAGTCACGGCTCGGGTCGTTGCGGTCCATGATCATTTGCGGCTCATTATTGGACTGGGCGATGGTGAGGCCTGAATTCATGTCGAGGTTCTTCGACCAGGTGTAATTGGCGCGAAACTGTAAGCCCTGGGTGAAACGACGCGTCACATCCACCTGCAGAGCGTTGTAGCTGGTGTTGCCGCCGGTATACCAAAACAGCCCGGCGCTGAGGTATGGATTAGGCCGTCCGGAGGCCTTGGGAATATACTGGGCGCCTTGCGCAACGGTGCTGGTGGCGGCAGACGTCCCGCCCGCGGCACACCCGGCTGCGCTGCCGCAGATCTGCGCCGGAATGCTATTGGGATCTTCCGTGAGGAAACCATGGTAGCCATGGGACCCGATGTAGCCGACGCGCAAAACGGTGTTGCGGTCCAGTTGCTGCTCGATGCCGAATTTCCACTCCTCGACCGTAGGGGTTTTGGCGTTGGGCTGGACGCCCTGGGGGGCGTATGTGGTGCAAGCGTTCGACGGGATCCCGGGGCCGCAGGTGGGTGGCTCCGCCGCTCCGTGGACCAACGGCAGAATCGCGGGCAAGGAACCGGTAAACGTCAGCGATCCATTGTAGGGCGGAATCGAGTTCAGTAGAAAGCTCAGATCGTCGATCAATGCGTAGTAGGTGCCGAAACCGGCGCGGATGGCGGTTTTTCCGTTGCCGAAGACGTCCCACGCCAGTCCCAGCCGGGGTCCGAACAAGCGCTTGGCGTTGTTCTCGGTAAAAGCCGAATTGCCGACCACGGGACTCGTGACCAGCACGCCGTTGGAGTCAGTGACGTAGTTGGCGGCCCGTCCCGAAGCCTCATTCCAGCCGGTGGTAAATTCGTGGCGGATCCCGGCCTGCAAAGTAAGGTTGGGCCGCAGCCGGATGGAATCTTCGATATACCACGCGCCGTAGAGGCTCCGCCAGCCCAACTCATTCGGATTGAGAACAACCTGAAAGTTGGTCAGGGTTCCTTGCAGAAGCGTCGTCAAACTAGCAAAGCTGGCCAGCCCCATCTGGCGAGAAGCGGTGTTTTCGTTATCCCGAATCCGCTGGAACCAGACTCCGGCGCTGATCTGGTGTCTGCCCTTGCTGATCTGAACGGCGTCCGTAAAGGTGAAGAGATTGCGGCGGTTCCCGACGTTGGTTGCATTGTTCGGACCAGCCGGAGTAATCGTGGCAGCGCCAGCACTGGTGGTGATGCTGCCGCCCACGGTGATACCGCCTGGGCCTACGCCTGTCACAAAATCGCTGCTCGCTGGAAACGGTGTCAGGCCAGACGCATCGAAGTTATAGGCTGCTCGGGAGTAGCCGGCTGTGAAGGTGTTGAGGACTCGAGGCGAGAAGACGTGAGTTTCTTGAACGCTGGCGACCTGGCTGCGAAGCACCAGGAAGGACCCGAAAAGGGGGTCCGACAACGGGACGAGGCTGTCGCCGTCGTCGATGGTGTACGACGCGGAAACGGCGTCCTTGCTACCGATGGTATAGTCGGTGCGCTCGGTGCCGAAATCTTCACGGATCGCCTGCGCGGGGTTGTTGTACGATTTGGCGGTTCCGCTGGGCAGGCCGGCCACGGTCAGCAGCTCGGGACCGTTGACCTTCGGCCAGAACTGCATGTACTGCAACATGGCCGGATTCAGATTGGCAACCTGAGTCGGCACGCCGGCCGCATTCGGCAACAAGCCCAGGCGGGTGTTGTCATCGGGCACCACGGAAACATTGCTGACCGCCAGGCGCTGCCGGAATCCTTCGTAATTGCCGAACACGAACAGCTTGTTCTTCTTGATGGGCCCGCCGAGCGAGGCTCCGAACTGGTTGCGCTTGAACGGAGGAACAAATCCCTGGCCCGCAGAATTGAGCGTGTTGTCGAAGAAATTGCGCGCGTCGAGCGCGCTGTTGCGGAGAAACTCGAAAACGGTGCCATGGAGCTGGTTGGTTCCCGACTGGGTCACGATGCTGATTTGCGCGCCGGGGCGCTTGCCGTACTCGGCGGAGTACGTGTCGGTGAGCGCGTTGAATTCGCGGACGGCGTCAATCCCGAGCAGTTGACCGCTGGTGCCGCCGGGAGTGACGGCGAGCTGGCTGGCGCCGCCGTACTCCACGCCATTCAGCAGGTACAGGTTCTCATAGGTACGGCGCCCCGCAACCGAAAACGTGCTGCCATTGCTGGTGGTGGTCTGGACGCTCTTCATGGAACTGTAGTTGATGGCGCCGGAGTTGAGCGTGATCAGGTTGTCGAAGCTGCGGCCGTTGAGAGGCAAGTCTTTGACCTGCTGCTCACCGACAACGCCGGAAATCGAAGCGGTGGTGGTATTGACGACGGGAGCGTCGGCAGTCACGGTGACCTGCTGCACCAGATCGCCCACTTCCAGGTGCAAAATCACCACGGCTTCCTGGCCCACCGCGAGATTGATCCCCGACCGGACGCCGGCCTTAAAGCCGCTCTTCTCGGCCTTCACCTCCAGCCGGCCCACCGGCAGGGAGAGGGCGTGGAAGGCGCCTCCGCCATCGGTGGTGACGACCCGCGTGGCGCCGCTTTCCAGACTCGTGACGGTGACGGTGGCGCCGCTGACGGCAGCGCCGGCGGCATCTTCGACCTTCCCGGATATCGAGGCAGCCACCTGGGACTGCGCGAGCCGAGGCAACGCCGCCACGGCCAGAACACCCAGAACTAGAACTCGGAACCGGCTTCGACTGACTGACACATTCATCCGCTACTCCTTCACACCCACTCAGATTTCGGCCGCCAGGGTCCCCGCGGGAGGAACGGGAAGAATACCGGGACCGAGGATCCGCGCTCCCGCCCAACCCGCATTTAGGAATCGGTTGGGGGAAGGCGTGAACACGATCTTGTAGCTGGTCTCTTCCATCGGCGATTCCAGCACGTTGCCGCGCTGGGGGTAAACCAAAGCAAGGTACTTCAGAATAGTATATATGTCTCCGTCGAGGGGTTGGCGGAAGTCGAAACCCTGGGCGCGAAAGTGGATGGCGGTGCCGCCGCTGGAAAGACGCCAGGCCAGGAAGGCGCAGCAGTCGATCGCGTACTCGAACCAGGGATCGAGGTGGGGCGGGATGTCGCGGTCCAGGAACATTTCGACCGTCTGCTCCTGTTCGCGGGCGAACTCGCGGATCTGGAGCGCGCCGACGTGGGCCGAGGCTTTCCAATCGACGTGGCGGGAGCTCTCAAACGCCTCATAGGGGCGGATGCGGTAGAAGTCCTTGCCGAGGCCGCGGTAGTGGGTTTCGATCTCGCCCGACACGCCGAGGAGGAGGTCATCGAAGCCGGGACGCGGGTCGATGGACGGGTACACGATGGTTTCGCGGCTCAGGGTGACGCGGACGGATTTTTCGAGGAAGCCGAACGGGAATGAGGTGGAGAAGGCGAAGCTATTCTGGCGATAGGCGCCGCGCCGGGGAAACCGGACTTCGACGGGCGCTTCGACGGTGGCGCCAGCGGCCAGGAGCGGGAGATAGACGCCGGATTGCAGGACCGGACTCTCCGGGGAACGGATGCCTTCCACGCGAATGGAAAACGAGGGCATGAGCCATTTCTGGTTGCGGACGTACAGGCTGGCGGGAACGGTTCGCCCGGCGGGGACGTGCTCCGGCACCTGAAAATCGAGCTCCAGGGCGGCCAGGCAGAGCCGGCTGACAAAACCGGAAACCAGCAGAGTGGCGAGCATGGTGGCCACGATGAGAAACAGCAGATTGTTGGCGGAGGCAATGGCTCCGAGCCCCACCACCACGATGGCCAAGGTGAACAGCAACCCGCCGCGGGTAATCCGATAGCGGATGCGGCGGGCGAGAAGAGCCCGAATCTGTCTCCAGCCAATACGCACGGGGTTCTCTTGATTCTACCGTGCAGTGCGCATCCCAACCTTATGCCACGGCCCGGCGATGGAAATGCAGAGACAGCCCGTGAGCCGTCGCGAAGGCGATCTGCTTCTGGGCGGTCAGGGGATCTGACGTCACCGACTCAAACGCCACCGACCAGAGGCTCTGCGTGCTTCCCGTGCTGAGAAGCTCCGCCGTCACGCGCAGGCGGGGACCACATCGGCGCACCGTCCCGGTGAGGAGAGCTTCGATCCGCGCTCGCGGATTGCCGCGGCTCTGCCCGGAGAAGACTCGTACCGCGTCGACGCAGCGGACCAGCTCGTGGATCACCTCTCGCGTGAGGCCTTCCGCAAACTGTGCGCACTCATCTTCGCTTGCGGATGCGAAAGGCAGCACCGCGATCAGGGAGGGTTCCCGATGGTCGGAAGCGGCATCGCGCAGCCGGAACCGCGGGACGTAAGACCCGCTGGGGTATTCGATAATGACGTCATCCCGCGCGCCCTCTGCCTGATAATAGGCGCGCAGCTTCGAACGCAAACGACGCGCTTCCACGCGCACGATGGGGTCCGTCCGAGGGTTATAAGTGGTCCCGCGATCGAAAACCTCGACCCCCAGGACGTATTCCTTCAACTCGGCGCGTCGGCCGGAAAAGACGGATTCGATGGTGAACTCCAGGAACCGGCGGATCCGTGAAGACCCGACAAAGAGAGGATGCCTCCCCATTCGAACGAGTTGGCGGCGCACTAAAGCCTCGTCAATCGCTGATTCTTCAATGAGTTCCATAAAACTCCAAGGACGCCATTCCAGATGTCTCTAGAATACTCTTGACAATGTATCATTTCAAGTTAATAATTGTATCTATAACAATGTGGCTTCCTGAAATCCAGCCTCGCTCCGGCCCGACGACGCAACGCATTGTGGAGGCGCTGGCGGAAGCGATTGCGGAAGGCCGCCTGGAACCTGGGGCCCAATTGCCGCCGCACCGGGAACTGGCGGATTCGTTGGGGCTGTCGGTGGGGACAGTGAGCCGCGCGTATTCCATTGCCAAGGACCGGGGCCTGATCACTGGGACGGTGGGCCGAGGAACATTTGTGGCAGCCCCCGGAGACGAAGCGGAAGACGCGGGTGGAACGCTGGATCTGACTCAGAATTTCATCCGCTGGGATCCGGGCGAATCCGTGGCGCGACTGCTGCGCGCCGCGTTGCACGACCGGGGCGACCTGCGAACGCTAATGGAAGTGTATCCGGATCCGGCCGGCCGCCCGGATCACCGCCGCATCGCGTCCCATTGGCTGGCGCGGCGAGGCCTGACCACCCCAGAAGAGCAGGTCGTGATCACCAATGGAGCACAACACGGCATGCTTACCGTGCTCGGGGCCCTCACCAAGCCCGGCGATGTCATCGCCACCGAACACCTGACCTACCCGGGTGTCAAAACCATTGCCAGCCAGCTTCAGTTACGGCTGGCGGGCCTCCCAATGGATCCGGAGGGACTGGTCCCGGAAGCATTTGACCGCTTGTGCGTCACAGAGAAGATTCGCGTTCTGTATACCATTCCCACCATCCAGAACCCGACCGGCGCGCTGATGTCCGAAGACCGGCGGGAGACGATTGCGGACATTGCGCGGAGAAGGAACATCACTATTCTGGAAGACGACATTTACGCCTTCCTGGTAGATCGTCCTCCGCCCCCGATCGCGGCCTTTGCGCCGGAGCGGTGCTACTTTGTCACCAGTCTGTCGAAGGGCGTCTTTCCCGGACTGCGCCTGGGCTTTGTGGTTTGCCCTCCCGGCGGAGCGGAGCGCGTGGCCGGCATGGTTCGCACCAGCATGCTGACGGTGTCGCCACTCGCCGCCGGCCTCGGAACCGGCTGGCTGGAGGACGGAACGGCCGACCGCATTATGAAGTGGAAGCGGACGGAAATGCGCTGGAGGTGGCAGATGGCCTCGCAGTTCTTCGGTCTGGATACAGGCGATACCCACTTCGCCGCGCACTTATGGCTGCCTCTCCCCTCCCTTCGCGATCCGGAGGAACTTGTCGCCCGTGTCCGGGAAAGGGGCGTGTTGCTGGCGGCCCCGGAAGCCTTCGCGGTGGACTCCGCAGTGGTTCCGCGCGCGGTCCGAATCTGCCTCGGCGTACCGATCACCCGCGCGCGGCTCCACCAAGCTCTTCAGGTCATCGCGGAGGCGCTGGAGGGCCGATCCACTCCGGGGCAATTGATCTAGAGGGCCGCGAACTCCCGGGCGCCCAGCCCTAATGACGGCCGAAGAGCGGAGTTCCCGTGAGTTGCTCCAAAACGTCCAACGCGGCGTCCATGGGGCACCGAGGCATCTGTAGATCGCGGGCGACCGCCGCTCTCAGCTCGGTTCGATCGTGCAGTTCGGTTTCGTTGGTTTCGGCACCGCGATGAACCGTGAGCGTCCGGTCCCGCAGTTCGACGGAATGATCGTCGAAGATCCGAACGAGGCGCAGACAACTCATGAAGGCGCGACCGGGGGCGAACGATTGACAAACGCCCGGGGTGAAGAACTCCATGGGACGGGGAGGGCCGTGAACGACATAGCCATGGACGCGGCGCTGACCGGAATACACAGCCATCTCATAGGCGTCCTCACCGTCGTTCGGGTTCAGCAGATAGCGCAGGTCTCCTTCCTGGAACTCGAAGGGCAGCCGGTCGAGGCGCATGGGCACGCGGAAAGGGCCGCCGTAGCCCACGTCCACATGGTAAGGAACACCCTCCAGGTGAACCCGGATCGAGGTGTGGGAATTCGGCTGGGAGATATCGGCGCCATATAGAACGGCGTCATAACCCAGTTGGTGCAACAGAGCCGCGAGAAATGGGTTGGTGGAGTGACAGGTGCCTCCCAGGTCTCGATGCTCGATGCCATCCAGGAACTCCTCCAGTGTGGCCAGACGGCCAACGCCTTCGCGAGCAAAGAGCAGCAGCTTGGTGAGATTTTCAAAAGGCACCCGGAACAGATGACGCCGCACGAGGAGGCGCAGGCCGTCCAGCCCCGAAGGCCGCCCTTCGACGCCCAGCAAGCGCAGGTAGCGGCAATACGGGTCTGGAAGAGTGGGCATACCTCGCTTGATTCTAGTGCATGGAAGACTCCGAAGCGGCTGGTGAGGGGTCCTGTTCCATCCGTTTCCTTCTCGCCTCCTTCTCGCCACCGCGAGCCATTTGACTTGCTCTTCGGTGCTCCGCTATCCTGAGGTTTTCGCGGTAGAGGTGCGGCGGCCAAGAGTAGCCGGGCTGGACTTCCGATTGCGCTTCGGAGGCCCGGGTGAAAGGGGCCGGCGGTTTCCGCCGAAACCGGCTGGGGCAGTGCAAGCCCGTCCGGTTGGGGAGCCCGGGTAAGACCGGCTCACTGTCACTCGTTGCTACGGCGGGTGGAGCGCTATCGGGAATGAAACACGCGGGCCGTCCACGCGTACTTTCCTTCTCCTGCGTTTCCCCTCCCCGATGATCGATATGGACGTCTTTGCATTCACGCGCGAGTTGATCGACATCGAATCGATCACCGCCAACGAAGGGGCGGTCGGCAACCACCTCTACGACTGGCTCAAGCAGCTAGCCGCGCGTTTTGGCGGATGTGTCGAGCGGATCGAAGTGGAACCGCACCGCTTCAACGTGTTCGCGCATTGGGGCGACCGCCTCGATGTGACGCTCTCGACCCACATGGACACGGTGCCGCCATTCTTCCCCTCACGCGAAGACAGCGATCATATCTGGGGACGCGGTGCGTGCGACACCAAGGGGATCATCGCCTGCATGATCGCTGCGGTCGAAGGGTTGCTCGAAGCTCGCGAGCGCAACTTCGGACTGTTGTTCGTGGTGGGGGAAGAACGCAACAGCGCGGGAGCCTACCACGCGGCCCGCCAGCCGCGCGGTTCCCGGTACCTCATCAACGGTGAGCCGACGGAAAACAAACTGGCGCTCGGCTCCAAAGGAGCGCTGCGTTATGAACTGGTAGCCACCGGAAAGATGGCGCACTCAGCGTATCCGGAGCTGGGCGATTCCGCCATTGATAAACTGCTGGACGCTCTGGCCGAGGTGCGGCGGATTCCCCTGCCAGTGGATGCGGTGCTGGGCGCCAGCACCTTGAATATTGGGACCATTCGCGGCGGCCGCGCGCCCAATGTGATTGCTGATGATGCCCGCGCCGAGATTTTTGTCCGACTAGTAGGCGATTCCACTCAGACCCGGGAGGCCCTGGCGCGCGCGGTGGCCGGCCGCGCGGAATTGCAGGAAGTCCTGGAGATCCCAGCGGTGCGTTTGGGATCGATGGAAGGCATGGAAACCACGGTGGTCGCTTTCACCACCGATATCCCCGCGTTCGGCGGGCAATGGGGGGAGCCGTTCCTGATCGGGCCGGGTTCCATCCACGTGGCACACACGCTGGAGGAGCGCGTGCCGAAGGGAGAGTTGGTGGAAGCGGTGCAACTGTATCAACGGATGGTGAGGCATCTATGCAGACGCGAATCGAAGTAGGCATTCTGGGCGCCACTGGCATGGTGGGGCAACATTTTATTAAGTTCCTGCAAGGGCACCCCTGGTTCGACTTGAAATGGCTAGGGGCGAGCGACCGGTCTGCGGGAAAGAAATACCGGGACGCCATGACCTGGCACCTGGCCGGCGGCACGCCGGACACGGTGGCGGACCGGGCGGTGGAAGAGTCCAAGCCCGGCAACGCCCCGCGGCTGCTGTTTTCCGCGATGGATGCTTCGGTGGCCACGGAAATCGAGCAGGCTTTCGCCCAGGCCGGCCACATTGTGGTGTCGAACTCGAAGAACCATCGGATGGACCGCGACGTGCCGCTCCTGGTGCCGGAAATCAATCCCGAGCACTTGAAACTGGTGCCGGGACAGCAGCGGGCGCGCGGGTGGAAAGGGCAGATCGTGACCAATCCCAACTGTTCCACCATCGCCCTGACCATGGGGTTGGCGCCGCTGAAACCATTCGGCATCGCCAAGGTGATTGCCACCACGATGCAGGCGATTTCCGGCGCGGGCTATCCGGGCGTGGCGTCGATGGACATTGTCGGCAATGTCATTCCGTTCATCGGCGGCGAAGAAGAAAAGATGCAACAGGAGACGCAGAAGATCCTGGGCGAATTCCGCGGCGATCACATTGAGCCGCTGCCGGCCAAAGTGAGCGCGCACTGCAACCGAGTGGCGGTGGTGGACGGGCACACCGTGACCGTGTCGGTAGAGCTGTCGGGTAAGCCGGCCATGGCGGAGTTGCACGAGGCTTTTGAGGCTTTCGCCGGTATTCCGCAGCAGCGCAAGCTGCCGAGCGCGCCGCCGCGGCCGGTGATTCCTATGCACGAAGGCAACCGTCCGCAGCCGCGCAAGGACGCGGAGCGCGAGCGAGGCATGGCGGCGTTTGTCGGGCGGCTGCGTCCGTGCCCCGTTCTGGACTACAAGTTCGTGGTGCTGGCGCACAACACGATTCGCGGCGCGGCCGGCGCGGCCGTGCTCAATGCGGAGCTGATGCACTCGGAAGGGATGCTGGACTGATGATCGTCATGAAGTTCGGCGGCACTTCGGTGGAATCGGCCGCCGCCATCGAACGCGTCGGGGGAATTGTCCAATCCCGCCGGACCCGCCGGCCCGTGGTGGTCGTATCGGCCATGGGGAAGACCACCAATAAGCTGCTGGCCATCGCTGAGGCGGCCATGAAAGGCGGCCGGGCCGAATACATCCGGCAGATCCAGGACTTGCGCGATTTTCACTCGCGCGAAGCGCGGCAGGTAGTGCCGCTCGACCACCGCGCCGAACTCGACCGCACGCTCGACGAGCACTTCCAGGAGCTGACCGAACTGGTGAAGGGGCTGGCTGTGCTGGGGGAGTTGACGCCGCGCTCGATTGACGCGATTTCGAGTTACGGAGAGCGGCTCTCGAGTTACATCGTGACGCTGGCATTCCGTCACTTCGGCATGGCGGCCGAGCACCTGGATTCGCGGCGCGTCATTCTCACCGATAAGCGGCACACGCAGGCCGCGCCGAATTTCCCAGAGACCTACCGCCGCCTGGCCGCTACGGTGCCGGGGCTGGCCCGGGACAGCGTAGTGGTGATGGGAGGATTTATCGCGTCGGCCGAGGACGGCGTGACCACGACGCTCGGGCGCGGCGGCTCGGACTTCACCGCGGCCATTGTAGGCGCGGGCATCGGCGCGGAAGAGATTCAGATCTGGACCGATGTCGACGGCATGCTCACCGCCGACCCCACCATCCTATCCGGCGGGCATCGCGTCAAGACCATTTCGTTCGCGGAAGCCGCGGAGCTGGCGTATTTCGGGGCGAAGGTGCTGCACCCGGCCACGGTGGTGCCGGCCATCGAGAAGAATATTCCGGTGCTGATTTTGAACTCGCGGCGTCCGGAGGTGCCGGGGACGCGCATCGTATCGGAGCATGTGCCCTCCGGAAACGCGGTCAAGTCGATTGCCTGCAAGCGCAAGATCGCGCTCTTGAACATTCACTCGACGCGCATGCTGATGGCCCATGGATTCTTGCGGCGGATTTTCGAAGTGTTCGACCGCTTCGAAACGCCAGTCGACATGGTGGCCACGTCGGAGGTGAGCGTTTCTCTCACCATTGACAATCTGCAGCGGCTGGATGCCATCGCGGCCGAACTGCGGCAGTTCGCCGAAGTCGACACGGAGACAGACCAGGTGATTGTGTGCCTGGTCGGCGAGAACATCCGCTACACGCCGGGCGTAGCCAGGCGGGTTTTCGGCGCGCTGGACGGCATCAATATCCGAATGATTTCGCAGGGCGCTTCTTTGCTAAATTTGAGCTTGGTGGTGGCGGAGAAGGATCTGCACCGCGCCGTGGTGGCGCTGCACGAAGAATTCTTCACCGAACTCGACCCGGCCGTGTTCGAGCGCAACGAGGCGGTGCATGCCTAATCTGGCGATTGTCGGTTACGGAAGGATGGGCAAGCTGATCGAGCAACTGGCGCCGGAGTACGGCTTCTCCGTGACCTTGAAGCTGGATGAATTCAACAACGCCAACCGGGAAGGCGTGACGCGGGAGAATTTTCGCGGCGTGGACGTCGCCGTGGATTTCTCCATTCCCTCCGCCGTGCGCGAAAACGCGGAAGCCATCGCGGCGCTGGGCGTGAATCTGGTCATCGGCACCACCGGTTGGCTGGAGCACGTGGACACGGTGAAGCGCGCGGTGGCCCAACATGGAACCGGCCTGGTCTGGAGCCCGAACTACTCAGTCGGAGTGAACGCCTTCTTCCGTCTGGTTGCCGAAGCGGCGCACCTGCTGACCGCTCAGCCGGAGTATGGCGCCTGGGCCTGGGAGATCCACCACGCCGCCAAGAAGGACGCGCCGTCGGGTACACTACTCAAACTGGTGGATGATATGAAGAAGGCGGGATACCAGCGGCCGATCGATGTGGGCTCAAATCGCGCCGGGACGGTTCCCGGTACGCACGAGATCGGATTCGATTCTTCGGCCGATACGATTACTCTGCGCCACACAGCGCGCAGCCGCGAGGGTTTCGCGCGCGGCGCATTGCAGGCGGCGCGGTGGGTGGTCGGCAAGAAGGGGTTTCATGAGTTCGGCGAGATTGTGTTTGGCGCCGCTCCCTAACGGTCGCGGTTCTATTTTTGGAATAAGACCCGCGAGCGCAGGCAAGCGGACTTTAGAGGGGGAACATATGTTCACAGGCTGCGGCACCGCGCTGGTCACTCCGTTCCGGCGCGATCTTTCACTCGATGAGGAGACGCTGCGCAAGCTGGTGCAGCGGCAGATTCAGGCGGGCATCAATTTTCTGGTCCCTTGCGGGACAACGGGCGAGAGCCCTACGCTGACGCGCGCCGAGCACCTGCGCGTGGTCGAAATCACGCTCCAGGAAGCCAAGGGGAAAGTGCCGGTCCTGGCCGGGGCCGGCGGCTATAACACCCAGGAAGTGATTGACCTGGCGCGCGAGTTGGAGCGTCTGGGCGTCGACGGCATTTTGTCGGTCACGCCGTACTACAACAAGCCGACGCAGGAGGGCCTCTACCTTCACTTTCAGGCCATCGCCGCGGCGGTCAAACTGCCCATCGTGGTGTATAGCGTCCAAGGGAGGACCGGGGTCAACGTGGAGCCCGCCACACTGGCGCGCCTGGCTCAGATCGAAAACATCGTGGGGGTCAAGGAGGCGTCCGGAAATGTCGGGCAGATGGCCAACGTGCTCTACGAAACGCCGACCTCGTTTACCGTGTTGTGCGGCGACGACATCCTGACCATCCCGCTGATCGCTCTCGGCGGCCGCGGCGTGATCTCGGTGGTCTCCAACCAGATCCCGGCCGAGATGACGCAGCTCGTGCAGGCCTGCCTCACGAACAATTTCGAGACCGCCCGCCTGATTCAAGCGCGCTATCTGCCCCTCATGAACATAAACTTCGTGGAGTCGAATCCCATCCCCGTCAAGGCGGCGATGGCGTTGATGGGTCTGCTGGAGCCGGTCTACCGGCTGCCGATGTGTCCGCCAAGCGCCGCCAATCAGGCCCGCATCGAAAAGGTTCTGGACGCGGCCGGCCTGGTTGGGAGGATGCGCGTTGCAAGCTGAGATCGAACGCCTTTTCGACAGCAGGCCCGCGGCGTACACGCCCGAACACTTCGGCGCCTTCGCCGCCTTCCAGATCTCGCTCAACGAAGGGCGCATCCGCGCCGCTGAGCCGGACGCCTCCAGCCCGACCGGCTGGCGCGTGAATGCGTGGGTGAAGAAAGGAATCCTGCTCGGCTTCCGCATGGGTTCCATCGTCGACATGTCCGCCGGCGGGCTCTCATTCTGCGACAAGAGCACATTTCACACCCGGCGTTTCGGCCCGCAGGATGGCGTGCGCCTCGTCCCCGGCGGATCGAGCGTGCGCGAGGGATCCTATCTGGGCAGGGGCGTAGTCTGCATGCCGCCCATGTATATCAACGTGGGCGCCTACGTGGATGACGGCACCATGGTTGACTCGCATGCTCTGGTGGGCAGTTGCGCGCAAGTCGGCAAGAACTGCCATATCTCAGCCGCCAGCCAGATCGGCGGCGTGCTGGAACCGGTGGGTGCGATGCCGGTGATCATCGAGGACGACGTTCTGGTGGGTGGCAATTGCGGCATCTATGAAGGTACGTTGGTGAAACGCCGCGCGGTGCTGGGCACCGGCACGATCCTCAACCGCTCGACGCCGGTGTACGACCTGGTCCGCAACACCGTTCACAAAGCCACGGACGAAGACCCGCTCATCATCCCGGAAGAAGCCGTAATCGTGGCGGGCTCCCGCGCCATCACCCATGGACCGGGTAAGGACTGGGGAATCTCCATCTATACCCCGGTGATCGTGAAGTATCGGGACTCCAAGACCGACACCAAGATTCAGCTCGAAGATCTGTTGAGATAGGCGATGGCGCGCATTCTGGTTGCCGATGACGATTCCCGGCAACTGGAGCTGCGCGCCCGATTACTCGAAGCCAGCGGTCACCAGGTGGACGTGGCGTTCTCGCCGTCGGAGGCAATGCGCCAACTCGGCAGCGCGGAGGTGGTCATCATGGATTTGCGGTTTCCCAACGCGCAAGGCCAGCCAGACGCGGCCGAAGGCCTGAAGCTGATCCGCCAGATTCGCGCTACCGGCTGCCGCGCGCCGGTGATTGTGATTTCGGGGTGGCCGGAAGATCTGGAAAGCAGCCCGGAAGCGCAACTCGTCTCCCGGGTGATGGTTAAGCCCGTGGGGATGGCGGCGCTGCTGGCGGCCGTGGCCGAGTTGACTACCGCAGCTTCCGCGCCCGCTCGAAATCCTCTTTGAGCTGGGCGGTGATCTTGTCGGCCACATCGGCGCTCGCGCCGCGGAATCTCGCGCCCAGGCTTTCCTGGGTAGTGGACCAGATCACGTCTCCGTCCTTGGTCACAAGGCGCACGGCGGCGATGGCCTCGTGCCGCCGCTCGGCGGAGTGCTCCGAGTCGCTCTGGCCTACTCCCATCCCTCCGTAGGGGGCCCGCGCCCGGCTCGAACTCGCGCCCGCGCCGAAATTGGCATGCGCGTTCAGACTGTCGGAGCTGGTATGCACGTCGGTAAAGACCAGGTCTTCGGACGCACCGCGCAGCACGGCGTCAGCGCGCTCCTGGTTCTCGGTGAGAATGAACAGCTTGGCCCCTACCAGGCTGCTGATCAGGATGTCGCGCATCTGCGCTGCGGTCTCGCCCCCGATGAGGCGGTCGACAAACACGCGCCGGACGGTGCGAAGCTGGCGCAGCCCCGCTTCTTCAATCGCGGTGGGAGCGGGCGGTTCCTCGGCGCTAGCAACACAAGCTAAGACCGACAGCGCGACCAGAAGGCGGGTCATCTAATGGCCCGCCTTTCGGGCTTCGTCATCCTGGTACTCCACGCGGCGGCCGGTGCGGGCTTCCAGGCTGGCCAGCACGGAACGGATGTCACCTTTGCCGACACGAAAGACGATGGCCTGCTGGCCTCCGGATTCATCGACATATCCGAGGGTGACGAAGTGTTTGCGCGATTTGGCCAGCAGGAGCACGGGAGATATCAATACCGCCTCGGCGTAGCGCCGGCTGACACTCTGCCCGTACTCCACAGTGTGGATCTTCCGGTAGTCGATGCGAACGTCGGTCTTGCGGGCGTGGAGCAGAAGATACTCCGTACTGGCTAAGTCGATGCGGGCGCTCGATTTAGCAGTGATTCCAGGAACCGTGCCGCCGACAAACTGCGCGGAAACCCCCGGCTCGGCCGCCGGAATCGGGAAGGCGAAGAGGACGCCGCCCACCCCAAGCAGACAAATCCACCTCATGGCTGGTCCAGATAGGAGTGGCCGCGGCCCGAGCGGGCTCTCAGGAATTTAGCAGCATTTGGGGCGGGAGTACTTGGCGCAGAGACGATGTTCGGTAAACCGCCGCCATTCCGCTCCCGAATGACAGCGCCCGTGGGCCGCCAGGTGGCGCTGGTAGGCGTTTTCATCGGCCAGTTCGCGCAAGAGCGCCAGCACGAGATCCCCGAACCGCCGAAGCCGGCTCATATTTCCTCCGGGCGGAGCTGCGAGGGCACAAACGGAGTCTCGTAGACCCGCGCGTCGCGTGTGCCGCGGAGAATCCCGATCCAGACGCGGACGGAATCGAGAAGAATGGTGGCGACCAGAATCATAAAGACGCCGCAAACCACGGCGTCCAGGCGGTTGTTGAAGATCAGAGTCTCGGTGGTTCTGCGGGCGGCCTCGGGGTAGGTGCGCATCAGCCCTTGGAGCCGGTTGGCTTCCGCCAAGAAGCCGATGGCGGGAATGGGTGAAAAGATCTTTTGCCAGCCGGCGGTAAAGGTGGCGGCCAGCAGCCACACCAGGGGCGCGCAGGTGATCCAGAGGTACTTCGGGCCGTGCATCTTGAGCAGAATGGTGGTGGCCACGCACAACGCGACCGAGGCCAGCAACTGGTTGGAGATGCCAAACAACGGCCAGAGGGAATTGATGCCGCCGAGCGGGTCGCGCACGCCCTGGATGAGGAAGTACCCCCACGCCGCCACCACGATCAGGCTGACCAGGTTCACGCCGACGGGGCCGGTCATTTTCCGCGCAGCCGGCGCGGAAAACTGGGCCACCAGATCGTGCAGCATGAACCGTCCCACGCGGGTGCCGGCGGCGATGATGGTCAGGATGAAGAGGGCCTCGAACATGATGGCGAAGTGGTACCAGAAACCGAGAACCGCCTGGCCTCCGCCGCCGCGCGCGAAAATGGCCGCCATGCCGAGCGCGAGCGAAGGCGCGCCGCCCGTCCGGTAGAACAGGGTTTGCTCGCCGACGTTTTGGGCAAGAGTGGTCATCTGGGCCACGGTCACGGGGAAACCCCAACCGGTAATGGTAGCGACCGCGGCTCCCGGAGTCGCGCCCACGACGCCGGCCGGAGAGTTCACGGCGAAGTACACGCCCGGCTGGAGTACGCAGGCGGCAATCATGGCCATGATGGCAACGAAGCTTTCCATGAGCATCGAGCCGTATCCCACGGGATACGCGTGCGATTCCTTGGCAATCAATTTCGGGGTGGTGCCGGAAGAGATCAGGGAATGAAATCCGGAAACCGCGCCGCACGCGATGGTGATGAAGCAGAAGGGAAAAATTTTGCCGGCGAAGATCGGCCCGGTGCCGTCCACGAAACGCGTGAAGGCGGGAAGCTGCAATTCCGGCCGGACCCAGAGGATGCCGGCGCCCAGCGCCAGAACCACGCCCAGCTTGATAAAGGTGCAGAGATAGTCGCGGGGCGCCAGGAACAGCCAGACCGGCAGCGCGCTGGCGAAGTAGCCATAGACGATGACGGCCACCGCGAGCCCCATCGCGCCCAAGGAAAACACCGGTCCCCAAGTGGCGGACGCCGCCACCCACTGGCCGCCGAAGATGCTGGCCACCACCAGCACAAACCCCAGAATCGAACATTCCAGCACCTTGCCCGGCCGAAGATAGCGCAGGTACACGCCCATCAACAGGGCGATCGGCATGGTTGCCCCGATGGTGAAAGTTCCCCATGGGCTGTTCCTGAGCGCGTTGACCACGACCAGCGCAACCACCGCCAGCAGGATGATCATGATGAGGAGCACGGTCAGCAGAGCGGTGAAGCCGCCGACCTTGCCGATTTCCTCGCGCGCCATTTGCCCGAGCGATTTGCCGTCACGGCGCATGGAGGCGAACAAGATGACGAAGTCCTGCACGGCCCCGCCCAACACCGCGCCGATGATGATCCACAGCGTCCCGGGTAAATAGCCAAACTGCGCGGCCAGCACAGGGCCGACCAGCGGTCCCGGCCCGGCGATGGCGGCGAAGTGGTGGCCGAAGACGATCCATTTGTTGGTCGGCTCGAAATCCAGGCCGTCGCGCAGGCGCTCGGCCGGAGTCGCTCGCTGGTCGTTGAGGGCCATCACGCGCGCGGCGATGAATTTGGCGTAGAACCGATAGCCAACCGCATAGGTGCAGGCGGCCGCGATCACCAGCCACATGCTATTGAGCGGTTCACCGCGATCAATGGCGATCCCGCCCAACGAGAGAGCGCCGGCCGCCGCAATCGCGGCCCACGTCAAGATACGGAGGAGCTTCACCCCCTAGAGTCTACTAAAACTTCCGAAGGCCGCGCAGAAGTGACGTGGTGTTGCCGCCAGAGTGCAGATCCACCGAATGGAGCGGCCGCCAGTTCTCGTCCATGGTTCCAATATATGTTGCCTGGGGGCGGTTGCTGCCCATCAGGATCACGGTGTATTGGCGGTCCGGGTAGCCGAGCGCCCGGAACTGGATCTCGCCGGCCTCGCTCAACCAGCGGTCCGCGCCCGGCCGGCCTAGCTTCCCGACCACGCCGGTATAGTCGTCGCGGCCAGTCAACTCCAGGTAAGACTGGTCTCGGGCCGTCACCACGACGCGCTGCCGAATCTCCCCGACGCGCATCAGGTTGACGGCGCCCAGATAGAGGAGGATGCCGACCGCCAGTGCGCCTCCGATCAACCGCACAATCCGGTTGTCGGTATTGGGCGGCACCCGGATATCGACCACCGGCGCGCGTTCACTTCGCTCTGCATCGGCCGCGGGGGCGCCCGTGCCGCCGACGGCGACGGGCATCTGCAACACGCGCCGCTGATAGGGCCAGACCGAGCCGGCCTTATACTCCAGTTCTTTGGCTAAGCCGACGATCAGGATGGGGTCGTCGACGCGCGAGACCTCTCCCAGAAATCGCCGGGGAATCCAGACCTCTTCCCCGCCCTTGCAATTGACCACCAGGATTTCGGACCAGGTCGACTTGCGATACAGCCATTCGTTGCGTTCGATGTTCAGAATCGGAGGATAGAACGCAAAGGGCCGCGTAGCCAGATGATCCAGGGATGGCGGAATGGGCGGCGATGACATCGGCCTACTTCATGGTAACCCGCGCTCCGATCCGAATGCACCGCAAAAAAGAGGCGCCCCCGTCGGGGCGCCTCTCGAAGGCATGCGATTTCGGTGCCTCAGAAGATGAACTTGAGAGCCAGTTGCAGGTTACGGTTCTCCGGAGCGTAGGAGGCAAGCGTGTTGTCTGCCCGCACACCACGGATCGCCGTCGCGTAACTGGTGGCCGAAATATCCGTATTCGATCCCACAACGTACAAGTTGGAATGGTTGAACACGTTGAACGCTTCCGCCCGGAATTGCAGCTTCATGCGTTCGGTCAGTTCGAAGTTCTTGTGAATGGCGAAATCCACATTCCAGTTGCCCGGCGCGCGGAACAGGTTGCGGCCGGTCATTGAAGCCGGGAACGGTCCGTAGTCGGACCCACCCGCCTTGGCATTCACGTAACTCGAATCGGGCGTTCCCACGCTCATGTAATTGAACTGGTTCGGTTGTCCGGTGGGCGTACCGGTGTACACCGGGCTGAACGGTGTGTCGTACATCGCGCGCGGGCACAGCGCGTATGCCGCGTTGGTGCAATCCCACAGGCTGAACGGGACCCCGGTGCGGGCGGACAGGTTCGGAACGATGTTCCAGCCTCCCAGCACCTGTTTCTCGATCGCGTTTTTGCCTTTGTACGGGATTTCCCAAACCGCAGCCAGCGTGATCCGATGACGGACGTCGAAATCAGCACTGCCCTTGTCCAGATCGGGATCGAGGGGATCCAGGATCCCGAGGTTGCCTGAACCCGTCACGGTCTCGGAGAACGTATTGCTGATGTTATCGATCGCATGGGACCAGGTGTAGTTCAGGCGCAGCGTGAGTCCCTCGCGGCGGAAATTCCGCAGTTCGAGCCGCCCGTTGAGCGCATTGTAATGCGAGAACCCGCCATTGGTACGTAGGTTCAGACCCGAATATTGGGTATTGATGCGGTCCGACGCCGCTCCGCTGCCCGAGCCCGGGGCACCGTATACGATGGCCGAACCGCCGGCGTTCATGGTGTTGATCGTGTATAGATTCACCCCCTTGCTGCCGGTGTACTCAACCGCGCCAACGACGTCGTTTCCGAACTGGTGTTCGATCGCGGCGCTCCACAGGTGCGCATAGGCCGTCTTGATGTAGGGATCAACCCAGCGCAGGCTGAGACGCGGCAACGCTTTCGTGCCGCTGTTTCCTGACAGCGGTCCATAGTTTGCCACCGGAATCGGAATCTGCGCAAGGTCCGTGGGCGTCTGGAACGTGACCAGCCCGTAGTTGGGCGGATTGAAGAGGACGTTGAACGTCACGTTGCCGAAATTCGGCTCCCAGCCGATCCCGTAACCGCCCCGGAGTGACGTCTTTCCGTCGCCGAACACATCCCAGGCGAAACCGACGCGTGGGGAAAAGTCCTTCCAATCTCTTTGCCACAGCCCACCCACGGGATTCCCGGGATCGGTCGATCGATAAGCCCGACCGGTTGCCATCTGCAGCATGATATTGGCTCCGGTTCCGGGATAGAAGTTGGAATCCAGGCTTGGATTCCGGCTGGCCTGAGGTCCGAAGTACTCCCACCGGAGGCCCAAATTCACCGTCAGCCCGGACTTCACTTTCCAGCTGTCCTGGACATAGAGCCCGGCTTCATGAACAGCATTGCTGCGAGTGAAATTGGGTGGGCCCAGCGGCAGTTTTAGAGTGCAGTCAGGGGTGACAATGGGCCCGGTCGGGCCGTTCACGCAGGGGTATTCCCCTTGCGGATAAACCGCAACCTCGAACTGCTTCAGTTGCCCGGTAACCAGCCCATCGAGTGCCGTCGCCTGGCTGGTGCCCAGGGCGGCCACGGCCGTCGAGTATGCGGCAAAAGCCCGGTTGTCTTGCAGGTAGGTATACAGGCCGCCGAACCGGAGGCTGTGTTTGCCGAACGACTTGTTCACGTCCTCGTTGATCTGCGTGAGATTCTGCGGGCCGCCAAACGGGATCGCGCCGCCGGGACTGAAACCGGAGTACCCGGGATACACGATACTCGATCCACCCAGGCTGCTGGTCGAACCGATCGTGGTATACAACGTGGGGCCGATGGGAGCCGTCCCCATCGGCTGCAATTGTCCGAGGCGGTTGTAGCTCACCTTGGTCTGGCTCACCAGGGTCGGCGAAACCACGTGCGTACCCGAGAGAACAAAGGAGTTCTTCAAGTCGACTTCACCGGTGTTATAGCCGGCGTAGGGGCTGGTCACCACGGTTCCGTCAAAGAACGTCGAATCAAAGCGAGCCATGCGGAAGTAGATCTGCGTCTTGTCGCTGAGGTTATAGTCGATGCGCCCTGCAAATTCCACCGTGTTCTGTGGGCTGCCGCCGCCCGAGTCTGCCGGGTTGCTGTACGCCACCTTCTGATAGATCGGGGTACTCGCCGGGATGGCCAGGCAGGAGGCGCTGGTGCAGGCAATAGAACTCCTGGCGAACGTCTGCAGCGGGATCACCCCCGGTTGCAGATGCCCGTAGGCGGCAAAGAATGCCTGGGTGTTGGGATCGGATGCCGCGATCAGTTGCGGCGTGGCGATCGTCGCCGTCTGGATCTGCGCGCTCCGCACGCGAATCCACTCGGGGTTCCCAAAAACGAAGAGCTTGTCCTTGACCAGCGCGCCGCCGGCCGAGAATCCGAATTGATTGCGCGTGAAAATCGGCTTGTCGATGCCGTTTGCATTGTTGTCATACGAGTTCGACGCCAACCCAGAGACACGATTGAACTCGTATGCCGTCCCATGAACCTCATTGGCGCCGCGCCGCGTATTCACGTTCACCACGCCGGCCACCGCGCGGCCGTATTCGGCCGTGAAATTACTGGTCAGCACCGTGACCTCGCCCACCGAGTCCAGTGGCGTCTGGACCGCTACCCTCGTGTCGAAATTGTTCGAATTCGGCACGCCGTCCAGCAGAACGCCTACGTCGCTCGCACGAAGTCCGTTGATCGACACTCCGACACCGCGGTCCGCGCCGCCTGGGTCTGCATCGGTGGTATTGCCAACCGTTTTCACCAGATCGTAGGGGTTGCGCGTGATCGTGGGCAGGTTCAGGATTTCGCTACCGGAGACCGTCTGTCCCAGCGTTTGCGTCTCGGTGTTAATCTGCGCGGCACTCTCCGAAACCTGGATGACCGTCGCCTGAGTTCCCACCGAAAGATGGAGATCTAACCCGATCTTCGAGCCGACCCCGACAGTCACCACTTGCTTCTGCGTACTGAAGCCTCCGGCGGTGGCGGTGACTTCATAGCGGCCGGGCTGCAGGTTCGGGAAGACATAGGTCGCATCACCCGTCTGGCTCGTCCGCGTGGCGTTAGTCGAAAGATCTCTGACACTGACAGTGGCGCCCGGAATGGCGGCTCCGCTCGGGTCCAGGACTGTCCCGGTAATCTGGCCGGTTTCCGTTTGCGCGAACGCGACAAACGCACAGGTCACAAGCGTCAACACACACACCAGGAGTCGTTTGGATAGGTGCATCGTGTCTCCTTTGGTCCATTGCGCTGCAAGCCGAAGGCCACCACCCGGAGACCGCCTAACTGGTTCATTTCATGATCGCTGTCCTGATCGCGACCATATCCTGTATTCCAATAGTTATAGGTCTGTTTCTCTGTTTTCCTTTCGCCGACAGGTTCTAAGTTGGTGATTTTCAAGCTACTTAACTGATAGATATGAGAATCTGGATTACCTGCTTCGTGAATTCTCACAATTCACTAGTTTCAGCTCTTAAATGATTGCATTGTCCTCGGACCGATGCTATTCTGAAACCGAAACAGACCTGTGACTCTCCGCGTGCTGTGGGTCGCGCGCGTCGGTGGCGGGGCGTCGCACACCGTGGTGAGTTCCCCTTTTGCAGCGCTGCATACCCAGCAGGAATCCTCGAGGACGCAGCGAAAACAAGAAGACGTGTCGTGCGAGTTCTGCTCTGGGCTCTCGTGGGCGCGATGGAAGCTGCCGCTTGGCAGGCCGGCGCCTACGAAACCAACATCTTCGAGAAGCCAGGGCCAAGCGTGGTCACCGAAGACCCCACCGAAGACCCCATCGAACCGCCGCATGTTTCCGATCCGGCCCAACTCCATGCTCTGGCGCTCCAGATGCAAAGCGCCGGCCGTTACCGCGAAGCTGAATCGCTGTATCGGCAGGCTCTCGAAGCCTGCGGATCCGGCGCCGCCGCGCAGGCGGCGATCACCCGCGGCAACCTCGGCGGCCTCTTAATCCTCCTTGGCCGTTACGCGGAAGCAGAGCCCCTGCTCTTGCACTGCCTCCGCGACGCAGAGGCCAGCACCGGCCCCGATAGCATGGAGGCCGGCAGTGCTGCCCTCCATCTCGCGGCTCTTTACCGAGCCTGGAATCAGGCGCCGCAAGCGGAGCCATTCGCCCAGCGCGCCGCCCGGATCTTCGATCACCATCCCGAGGAAGCAGCCGGTGAACGGCGCATCACCGACCTGATGTTTGCATCGATCGACGTCGATCTCGGCCGCTACCGGGAGGCAGAGACTCTCCTCTCTTCCCCCGAAGACCCCGCAGACACCGCCACTCATTCCGTCACTTCTTATAACGACCGGGCGGTGACGGCGCTCAAACAGGGCCGCCTGGCGGAGGCCGAACAGTTTCTCCGGCGGGCTTTCCGGCTGGCCGAAGGAGAGGCCGGCATTAGTGATTCGCTGCGCGCCACCCTGTCCAACAACTTTGCTCAGATCCGCCGCTTCCAAGGCAGGTATCTCGATGCTGAAAAATACTACCGGCGCGCCATCGACCTCTGGAAGAACGCGCTTGGGCCGCAACACCCCAACGTCGCCAAAGGTTTCATGAACCTGGCCGCCTTCTACCATGAGCGCGGTCGGGAGTCGGGCGCCGAAGATTTGTATCGCCGCGCGGCCAGCCTCCTCGAATCTTCCTACACCAGAGAGGACCCTCTGTTCTTGGTGGCCCGCAATGAACTGGCGGACGTTCTCCGCGCCCAACGCCGGTTCACCGAATCCGAGAAGCTCGCCCTGGCCACGATCCCGCCGCTCGAAAAATCCGTGGGATCGAAAGACGCCCGCTTCCTCCGAGCGCTCGAAAACTACGCCCGCCTGCTCGACGACGCAAAACGGCCTCAGGATGCGGCCGCGGTCCGAAAGCGCGCCAAAGCTCTCCAGACTCCGGGCCTTCCGGCGGAGTAGCCTTCCACCGCGGCTCTCCTACTTCCGTCCCAACCATCGCAATCGGACGTTGAAGGCGCGGGCCTGTCCTCTGGCGTACGCCAGGAATTCCGGGCTTCCCAACACGTTGTTCACCGCGTTGGGATTGCCGTTGTTGGTCAGGTTGTTGAATCCGAAACGCCACGCCCACAAGGCGTGGAGCGCGTGAAACCGCCGCTCCAGGCTCAGGTTGATGCTGAAGTAGCCGGGATACCGCAGCGAATCCGGCCGTCCCGCCAGAAGGCCGTCTTCACTGACCACGCCGAACGGGAACCCGGTGCGATATTCCACCAGGTAGGCCGCCGTGGTTTCGTGGGTCACAAACCGGAACCACTGCGGCAATGCGTGATTCGGAAGAGGCGCCCATCCCCACATGTGAAAGCGGTTGGGCGCATCCCAGGGAGCGGCCCCCGGTGATT
The DNA here is from genome assembly GCA_020073145.1 of Terriglobia bacterium. GTDB lineage: Bacteria > Acidobacteriota > Terriglobia > Bryobacterales > Bryobacteraceae > PSRJ01. The sequence continues at coordinate 115,405 of JAIQFS010000016.1, read as the reverse complement.
GCGGGCCAAAGATGGGGTTTTCCAAACTGTAGTCCACCGCCGCGTTGGAGCGGGCGCTCGACCGGGTGTACCCTCCAAACCACTCATATTTCCCGGCGAACGTCCGCCGCAAGCTCAGATCGAAAGCGTCGTACCGCTCCCGGCGCTGGTTGAGCAGTTGATACACGACGGTGCCTCCCGGCGCGAGTGAGGCTGCGGCGTTGGACGCAGCGTAGGTAAAGCCGTTGGAGCCGGAGCGGCGCGTATAGGACGCCTGGCCGAAGAACCCGAAGGGCAGCTCCCGCTCGACACTGAAGCTCGCACTCCGGTACACCGGAACTTGCAGGGACTGCTCGTTGACCGCAAATGAAGTCTGAACCGGCGTGCTCGGCGGCCCCCCAGGCGGGTAGTAGGTGGCCAGGCTCGTCTGCCCCTGGTTACGGGTGATCAGGCCCAGGCTGATGGCGTCGTGATAGACGCCCCAACCGGCGGAGAACTTGGTGCGCCGCAGAAACCCTGGAGACCAGGCCACTGAAAAACGCGGCGCCAGTTCCAGATCGCGCACAATCTCATTCCACTCCGCCCGCAGACCGGCTTCCACCTGCAGGTCTTTGCGCAACGTCCAATGATCCTGAAGGTACTGGGCGTCTTCGAAATTCCGACGGGCCAGGAAAGGGCTGCCGACGAACTGAACATACCGCGCCACCGAGTTATCGTCTCGCAGTATCTCGTAAGGGTTGCGCGCCACTTTCTCGTGGTAGGCTTCGCGCTCGAAATCAATACCGAACTTCAACTGGTGCGTGCCCAGCAGAGGGAGCGTCGGCAGGAACAGATTTGCCAGCCACTGATCCCGGTAGAGATGGCGGTCGCGATTGATGAAATAGTTGCCACGGTTGCCGAGCGGCGTGATCTGATACAGCAGATTGCCTTGGGGCACATCGCGCAACAGGCCGCGGGAATCGGCAAAACCGATCTCCAGCAAGGCTCCGCCGCTAAAATAGGCCTGGTCGCGCACCGTGCTCATATACAGGGTCTGCCGCTGATTGGTAGTGGCCTCGGCCGGATTCACGAAGCTCAGGCCAAAGCGGTCGCGGTCCGAATAGTTCATCAGAAAACTGCCCGTCAGAATGTTGGCTGGAGTCAGATTCACTTGGAAACGCGAGAGGTCGCTCACCGTCAACCCGCGCGTTTGGTTCTGATCGCGCGGCAGGCCATGGACGATGTCCACGTTGTAGAACGCGTCGAACCCGTTGTGAAACCAGGCACGGCTCTTGGCCAGCGGGCCTGAAACCTCCAGCCGCGGCGTCCACTTATTCACATGGAGGCCGGTTTCGGACGAAACGCCCGGGATGAAGTTAGTGCCGTCGAAGCGCCAGCGGTCATCGCCCATTTTGGTCTTCAGATCGACCACGCCCGCCGAGCCGCGCCCATTCGCCGCCGAGAACCGGCTGCTCTCCAAGTCCACGGATTGGATGCTATCGATATTGACGCGCGTATCGAGGTTGCCCGTGACCGGGTTCGACATGTTGAAGCCATCGAGCGTGTAGTTGGTCTGGCTGGTGTCGCCTCCGTTGAAGTGCGCGCGGCCCGCGTTGTCCTCCACCACGCCGTCCATCAGCGGCAGGGCGCTGCGGTAATCCTGCGGCGCCGGATAGGGAACGGACTGGATCTCGGTGTTGTCCAGCTCTTTCCGCTCAGCGGGCTGCTGCGGGTCGATCACCGGGGCCGAAACCGTCACGTCGATGCGTTCGGAATACTCCTGCAGGTGATTGAGAGTGATGGTGAGTTGATTCGAGCCTTCCTCGAAACGCTGGCCCTTGCCCTGGTAGCGGTAAAAGCCCTGCCGCTCGGCGCGAATCTGGTATTCGCCCACGGCCGCGAGAGTGAGGTTGAAATTGCCCGCCGGATCGGAGGAAGCCACGGCGGCGACTGCGCCGGGAGACCCCTGCAGTTCGACCCGTGAGCCCGCCACGGCGGTTCCGGTTTCATCCACCACGCGGCCGGAAACCAGGACTTGGGCGCAGGCGGAGGCGCACACCAGAAGCGTGAGCAGACCGCTCCGCCGATAAAGACTCCCTGTCATCCCGACGCCGCTATTGCCTCCAGGATATAACGGGGCACAAAAAAAGGGCCGGCAGGGAAGCCGGCCCATGATGACTCGATGAGATTCGAACGGCGGTCAGAAGGTGATGTGCGCGACGAGCTGCGCCGCGCGCGAGTTGTTGGAGAAGTAGGCTTTGTAATCGCCAAAAGCGGGATTACGAGCCTGCAGCCAAGCGGTACTGACTCCTGCCGTCGAGAGCGGGGCGACGTCGTTCAGGAACCCGCCGACAAACTGCGAGTGATTGAACAGATTGAACGCCTGGACGCCCAGGTCGAATTTGACCCTCTCGGTGAAATTGACGCGCTTCATGAGCGCCGCATCAACGTTATTGGTGTGATCCAAAGGCATCGTATTGCGCCCGCTGTTGGACAGTGCGCCAAGTCCGGCCGTGATGTAGCGCGCGCCAGGAGTGTTGGCGACATAGGCTACTACCTGTTGGCAGAGAGCGCTTGCAAGGCAACTGTTCCTGCTGGTGAAAGTCGACACCGACTGGCCGGTCGCTGTATAACCGACTACACTACTGCCGCTGCCTGCAGCACCGCCCGGATTGATAATCGAACGATCCAAAGCGTCTCCGTTCAGGTTGGAGTCGATACCGCTTTGCACCACCGCAAACTCCGGCGATTGGTACGTGTACGTTCCGGATATGTTCCAGTTGCCGATCACGTTCTTCATTAACCAGTTCTTACCCTGGAACGGCTTGAAGTCATAAATGGGGGTGATGGTGAGGCGTTGGCGCCGGTCGAGGGCCGAAGAGGCCCATTCCGCCCGCATATTCTGGTAATCCTGGGCGCGGCGCGGCGATAGACTGGTGGAAAAGTTCGTGGCCGTGGAATCGTCGAAGTTGTGACTCCAGGTATAGGCTGCGATCACCGAAAAATTCTTCGAATAGCGCTTGGTAAGCTGCAGCGCTAGACCGTTATACCGTGAGTTGCCCCAGGGGTGATAGCCGACGATGTTGTTGGGGAAGCCGTATTTTTCGAGAACGTTGATAGGGGCGCTCAGTAGGGATCCCACAGTGTTCTTGAGCCCAGCCAAGGTAGCCGCCGAAGGCATCTGCAAGAAAGTCGGGATAAAGGAGTTTGAAGTCACCGGGGTAACAACGTTCAGGCGGGTCTGATTCCACAGGTGCACGCCTTTGGTGTAGACATATCGTGCTTCCAATGTGTAGTCGTGGCCGAGAACGCGCTGGACACCAATGGTTCCGTTGAGTGCGTAAGGGCGAGTTTGATCGAACGTGTACGTCGAGATCGCGGCGCGCGCCGCGGCCGGCGTCAGAACACCCGGCGGCGTGTAGTTCAAACCACCGTTAGCCAGGAAGTTGTCGGGCGGAGTGGTCCGACCAACGTCGACCGTGGTCGCAAAGTAAGCCGGCGACGCGTTCTGGTTCAGGTTGATGTAGGTGTTGGCGAAGGAACGGCTGACGCCGCCGCGAATGGACCATAGGCCGCTCGTTCCGGGCGAATAAGCGAATCCCAAGCGCGGCGACCATTCGTTGGGATTGGCTTTGGGCGAATCGAAGGAAATGACACCCGGGACATTGGCGGGCGAGCTGTACTGCTGGTAGCGGGAACCCACAGGAACGGTGACGTATTCGTACCGGACACCGAAGTTCAAGGTGAGGTTCGGCCGCAGGCGGAAATCATCGTTTACGAAGAACGAGTGCTCCACGTTACCAAACGGTACGCCGTTGGTGGCTCCTACGGTACGTTCGCCGCTGTTCGGAGTTCCGAAAGCGCTGCCCGATGGCACGTGGTCCAGTAAGTACTCCTCCAAACTGGTGTAATCGTAATCGCCGCGGACACGTTGCACAAACGTCCCGGTCAGAATGACGTCAACCAGCGCGTAACCAGCCTTGATCGTATGCCGGCCCCAGGACTTGGTGATGTTCTCCTGGAGTTGCGCGGTATTTTCAATGGAGCCGCTGGGCGTGTTCGGATCAGGGCCCATCTGAAAACCAAGGTCATCGAAGGAGATATTCGGAAAAGCACTCAGGTTCGGAAAGTCGAAGCCGCCCGTGGGGATGGCAGCGTTGTTGCGCTTATAGGAGAGGCGCAGCTCATTCTCCAGCGTCGGGGAGAAGTTGTGGAATTCCGAAACCGAAATGCTCTTGCTAATCGTGGGGTTCGGCGCATAGAACACGGGCAGGTTGGCGTTGAAATCGATGCCCGTGGAATTGGCATAAATAAAGCGGCCGCGAAGCTGATCTTTGTTGCTGATGTTGTAGTCCACCGCCGCAATGGCGTCATACTGATTGTTGTAATTGGGCGAGGCGAACGAGAGCGGGCCAGTCGGAATGGCGACACCATTCACAATGGTCGTACCGGTGGCTGCGGTCGCAACCGGAACGTACTTCTCGAAGACACCGAGGTTCGTCTTGCTCAGACCTGTCATGCTGTTGAGGGTAGAAAGGCCTAAGCTGGTGGGCGCGTCCACTTCACTGGCCGGCTGCGACGCCTGGCCCAGGGGCGCGTACTCGAAATCGCCAAAATAAAACAGCTTGTCTTTCAAAATCGGACCGCCGATGGAGGCGCCGAGGCGGTTGGAGTCAAAGCGCGGCAGCGAGTATACCCCTTGGTGCGTGTTGTTGGCGTCGACCGCGTCCAGTTTGCGATTCGCCATGTACTCATAAACCGAGCCATGGATCTGGTTGGTGCCGCTCTTGACGATTACATTGAAGATCCCGCCCGATCCGCCGCCGAACTCAGCGCTGAAGTTGTTCTGCACCAGGTTGAACTGCTGAATGGCTTCGTTGGAGATGTAAACCTGAGGGCCGGTCGTGTAGTGGTCATCATTGAGGACGCCGTCAATGTTGAAGCTGTTGTTCTCCGGACGCTGGCCGCCGATGGAAGGGCCCGTACCCTGGCCGTTGCCGCCCTGTGAAGCCACGCCCGCGCCCACCAGGCTGAGGTTCCAGATGCCGGCCTCGCCGATCAATCCGGCGTGTGCGGCCATGGGCACCTCCACCGCAGTCCGGGAATCGAAAGTAGTCTGTAACTGGGCCGTCGACGTGTCGATCAGAGCGTTGGACTCGGTGACGTCTACTTGTGTGGTGACGGTACCGACCGCCAACGTCAGGTTGATGGCCGCTGTGTGATTCAGATCCAGTTGAACACCGGTTACCGTTGCAGCAGCAAACCCCTTCGCCGTTGCCGAAACGCTGTATTGGCCCACAGGCACATTGTTGAGCCGGTAGTCCCCGGTTTCGTTTGTCGGCGACGTGTACTTCACATTCGTGGCCGTGTTCGTCGCGGTCACAGTCGCGCCGGAAACCGCAGCCCCAGAGGCGTCCGAAACCTTGCCGACAATAATGCCGTCCGTCGCCTGGCCGAAGCACCACGCCAGAAAAACCATCCCCATTGCCAACAGCCGAAGAGTTCTCATATTTCCTCCATCCAAAGAAACTACAACCACCCGCGCGCTCCCTTGCACGCGTCGGGCCAGCCCCAGAATCACTGCAAACTGTTGTTTTTTATGGTTGATTCTGCAATTCCAACACTTCTCCGATTCCAGCCCTTGTAGATCCGGAAAGTCACTTTGGGCTGAAACCCGAGTTTTCTTTCGGAGCACCACATCGTGAAAGTGGCTACCAAGTACCTAAACCTTTGTTAATTCGTTGTAACGCTTTCGCGCTATGGAATTTTACATCAAGTCTACCGTTTTGAGGAGAATATTAAGCTCCAGTACCTACAGTATTAAGGATTTAGCGGCGGCCTCATCTCCGAAATCCCGATGCCGCTGTCTTCCAGAGCCGCACCCGCCCGGAGAAGAAGCGCCTCCTGAAACGCCGGACCGACCACTTGGAGCCCCACCGGCAGTCCGCCGCGGCTCAGGCCGCACGGAACGGAGAGCGCCGGCAACCCCAGAGTGTTGAAGCCGCGGACCAGGCGGGTGGCGGCGGCTCGCACCTCTTCGTCGCGGCCGGCGACCGGCACCGTGGTCGCCCCGATTCGCGGTGCCGGAACAGCGGTGGTGGGAGTCAGCAGGCAATCCACTTCGTTCCACACGCGCAGGAAGTCGAGTTGCTTCTGCCGGCGGAGACGCTGCGCATTCACATAATCGGTGGCCGACAGGAGGAGGCCTTGGTCCACCAGGGCCCGCACATCCGTTCCGATTTGTTCCCGTCGGCCGAGATGCGGCCCAAGCACGGCGGCTACTTCCGCAAGCTGGATCACCGTCCCAACCGCGCTCAACGCGGCCATGTCCGGCAGCCGGACCGCCTGAACCAATGCCCCCAACTCTTGCGCCTTGTCGATAGCGCCGCGCACCGCCGATTCCACGTCCGAGTCGAGACGATCCAGAAAGAATGCTTCGGGGACGCCGATCCGGAGACCGCGGATGCTGCACCCCTGCGCCGGCACGTAATCCTCCGCTGGGTGACGCGAGGATGCCGGGTCGCGAGGATCGAAACCAGCGAGTGCGTTGAACACGAGCGCGGCATCGCGGACGGTGCGTGCGAGCGGCCCCATGTGATCCAGGCTGAAAGCCAGCGGCAGCGCTCCGAACCGGCTCACCCGTCCATAGGTGGGCTTCAGACCCACAACTCCACAGAAGGCCGCCGGAATGCGGATGGACCCGCCGGTATCGCTGCCCGTGGCTGCAAAAACCATGCCAGTTGCCACGGCGACGCCCGAGCCGCCGCTCGACCCCCCGGGAATGTGCTCCGGGTTCCACGGATTGCGCACCGGCCCGTAGTGCGGGTTATTCGACGTGATGCCGAAGGCCAGTTCGTGCATGTGCAGCTTGCCCAGCGAAACCGCGCCCGCGGCATCCAACCGTTCCACCACGGCGGCGTCATGGTCGGGCACGAAATCCTCGTAGATCTTGGAACCGGCGGTCGTACGCACGCCGCGCGTGTAGAACAGATCCTTGTGAGCGATGGGGATGCCGTGGAGCGGGCCGCGATCCTGACCGGCGGCCAGTTCGGCATCGGCCTGGCGGGCGCGATGCAATGCGCTGTCGGCTGTGACCGTGAGGAACGCGTTGAGCTTGGGATTCAGGCGTTCCACGCGCCGGAGCGCCTCATTCGTAAGCTCGACCGACGAGGCCCGCCGCTCCCGCAGTGCGCGCGCGGCCGCTTCGATGGTCATTCCACCTCCGGGTCCGGCCGAAAGACCGAAGCCGGCTCCTGGCCGGGCGTCAGCGTTTCGACCAGGGGACGAAAGGCCTCATCCAAAGCCTGCTGACGCTGAACGACGAAATCGAGTTCGGCCGCGGGGATGTCGAGCCCGCGCGCCGCAGCAACGGCCTTCCAGTCGATTGGTCGATTCATTTTCGCGATCAGGATTCCGGGTCTTGCGGTTCGCGCCGCGCGCTCCACTCGGCTCCCGCCAGCACCACCAGCGACGCCACGAAACTCCAGATCAGGATCGTGACTGAGTTGCGAAATACGCCGTACTCGCGCCGGATTTTGTCGTGCAGCAGCGGAAACACCAGCAGGTTCAGGTACTTCATGGCTTCCAGCAACAGTCCGACGAGGATGGCCACCGGGGCCACTCGCGCCGGCTCGATCTTGCGGTTGGGAAGCAGCCAATACACCAGGAACAGCGCCAGAATGGAAATCGGCAGCGCCGCCAGCTTGAACAGCAGCAGATTGATCCAGTTCTGCAGAGCCGACAACGGGCCTCCAGGCTGCCCTAACCATCCGGTATTGAGAGCCGTCAGCAGGAACGAAAGCAAAGCCAGCCCCCCGCACGCGAAAATCAGGCCGAGCGCGACTAACTGATTCTTCCAGTACGGCCGGTTTCGTGCGACACCCCAGGCACGATTGAACGCCACTTCCAGCGGCTCGAAAACACCGTTCGCGGTGAACAAGAGAAGCACCATCGAAGTCGCCGGCACGGCCCGAACCGATGGCAGATTCCCCTTGATGAAGGTCGCGACGTCGCCCGGAAGAAAGTCATCGAGCGCCAGATAAATCGCGGCTTCGGCCGCCCGCCAGTGCAGCACGTTTCGGCAGAACGAGAGCATCACCGTGAGAAACGGGTAGAAAGAGAGCAGCACGCTGGCGGCGATCGCCAGAGCATAGACGTGGGCCTCGGTCTGCAACAGGTACCGCAGCGTCGAGCGCAAGTCGGATCGCCAGGGGCGCAGCACCGTGGATGGAAACATCGAGAACAAGCTAACAGGTTAGCCTATGCGAGCGATTCGAGGCAGTCAGGCTAGCGCCAGCGCCTGGCGCAAGCCCGGGTCGTGGCGAACGCGCCAGATGCGGCTGTCGAGGTAATAATGCGTCAGCCCGAAGCCACAGAAAAAGCCGAAGGCCAGATTCGAGACGTTGCCCAGATGGAATCCGGGGATGCGGTACAGCGCGCTAAAGACCAGCGCCACGCCCGCATAGGCCAGCAAACTTCGGCCGGCCGCGGCCGGGATGCGTCCGTGGCGCGCGCCGGCCTCCGCAGACCGGTAGCGGTTGCGGTTATGGAACCAGACGATCGCGTGGTATTGCAGGTTGTGAACAATGGTCACGGTGGGGGTGGCCGCTTGCCAGCTGACATAGGCAAAAGTCAGCCAGTGCAAGGGAATCACCGCGGCCAGCAAAAGATACTTGGGCACGTTACAGGCTTCGCCGTTGCGCCAGCGGACCAACTGGCGTGCCAGGTAGACCGTCACGGCGACGGCCACAGCGATCCACGCGGGCGTTTCCCACCGCGCTAGAGAAAACGGCAGCCCTAGTTCCTCGGGATGGTGAATGAAGAAGCGGTGAAAGGGCGGGAACACCAGCATCCCGCCGAGAAACATCCGGTCAAGCGCATTGTCGAGCGGCCGCAGATCGCGTGCCTTTACCTTGTACAGCACCATGAAGCCATAGTGCTGCCGCATGACGTGGTAATAGGCCCACACGGCCACCAGCAAAGCCAGATAATCCTTCCAGCCAGCGAGCACCAGGGCCGGGCCCAGCAGGAAAAAGAAAGCCAGGCTCCCGAAGAGCAGGCCGGCGTGACGCTGGCGCGCCTCTTTGTCGAAGTACGTGCGCGAGGCCGTTCCGAAGATGTGAGTGCCGTCAAAACCCAACGACCAGAACCACCACAGAAACGAAGCCGGCACATGCAATAGGGTAAACAGCGCGAGATAGAGATAGCCGGCGAGGCTGCCGCCGATGATGAGCGAGAGGTCGACGTTGCGCCCGACGATCCAGCCGGATTCGGTGCGCGGGATGGGCGGGGCGCTGGTCATCCGAAGCAAACCCGCGGTCCGTGAACAATCCGAGCTTCGAAACGAGTGAAATCGGCCTGGGTCACTGACTATAATATGTCATGCCAGACCGCCTAGCACAGTCGCTACAAGAAACCGTCGATCGGGAAGCCGCGCAGTTACGGGCGGTCACCGAATCGGAATCGATCGTCAAGCCGGCGTCCGGTGGCTGGTCCCAAAAAGAAGAGCTCGGGCACCTGATCGACTCGGCCACCAACAACCATGTGCGTTTCGTGCGGGCGTCGCTCGAACCGGAATTTCGGGGCCCGGGCTACGAACAAGACGCCTGGGTCAGTCTGCACGGTTACCACGACATGCCGTGGTCGGACATTGTCGAGTTCTGGCAACGCTACAACACGTTCCTGGCGGGACTGGTCCGGCGCATCCCCAGCCCCCTGCTCGACAGCCAATGCGTCATTGGCGAAAGCGCGCCGGTGACGCTGCAATTCCTGATCGAGGACTACACTCTGCACATGCAGCATCACCTGGACCACATCCTCAAGCGCGAGAAGATCACGCAATACCCGGGCGCAGCGCTGGGGGTGTAGCCAGCCGCCTGCGATACAATCTGAGAACTCATCATGCCCCTTGCCGCCGGAACTCGTCTGGGACCGTACGAGATTCTCGCGCCGCTCGGCGCGGGCGGCATGGGCGAAGTCTACAAGGCGCGGGACACCAGGCTTGATCGCACGGTCGCGGTCAAGGTGTCGAACCAGTGGTTTTCCGAACGCTTCAAGCGCGAGGCCCGCGCCATCGCGGCATTGAACCACCCGCACATCTCGCGCTCTACGACGTGGGGCCCGATTACCTGGTGATGGAATACATCGACGGCGCGCCCTTGAAGGGGCCGCTGGCCGTGGAGCAAGCCCTGCACCTGGCGCTGCAGATCGCACAGGCCCTCGAAGAAGCCCATGGCAAGGGCGTGGTCCATCGGGACCTGAAACCGGGGAACGTCCTGGCCACGCCGGCAGGCGTCAAGCTGCTGGATTTCGGGCTGGCCAAGATGGAAACGGCCGTATTGACCAATGACCTGACGGCCACGGCGACGCAGGTGGGAACGGTGCTCGGGACCGCCGCCTACATGTCGCCGGAGCAGGCGGAAGGCCAGCCCGTGGACGCGCGCTCCGACATTTTCTCGTTCGGCCTGGTGCTGTACGAGGTGCTGAGCGGCCGCCAGGCGTTTTCCGGCAAGAGCATGCTCTCGACCGTGGCATCGATTTCGCACCAGGAGCCGCGCGCGCTGGAGGCGCCGGCGGCGGTTGGCAGATTGTCGCCCGCTGTCTGCGGAAAGCGCCCTCCGACCGATTCCAGAGCGCCTCGGAGCTAAAGACCGCGCTGGAGGAGGCTGCCGCCGGAAAGACGGCCGGCCCGGAGCCCTCGATCGCTGTGCTTCCCTTCGCTAATCTGAGCGCGGACAAAGAAAACGAATATTTCAGCGACGGCCTGGCGGAAGAGATTATCAAACGCGCTCACCCAAGTTCCGGGGCTGAAGGTGACGGCGCGCACGTCAGCATTCGCCTTCCGCGGCAAGGAGATGAAGATCGCCGAGATCGCGCGCGAGTTGGGCGTGGCGCACATCCTGGAAGGCACCGTTCGCAAGGCCGGCAACCGGATTCGCGTCACGGCGCAGCTCATCAAGGCCGCCGATGGGTTTCACGTCTGGTCGGAGCGCTACGATTGCGAACTGAACGACGTGTTCGCGATTCAGGACGAGATGGCCGCGGCAACCTGGGAGCCTACGAAGCCGTCCTGGAAGGCCGGCACAACTGGTACCGGTGGACGCCGTCGAGCATCGCCAGGTCTTTGACCTGCTTTGAACGAGCCACATCGATTGACCCTTCGTATGCTCCGGGCCACAGTGGGGCTGGCCGATCCAAGGGAGGCTCTCGCCAAGGCCCGGGCCGCGGCACACCGAGCGCTGGAATTGGATCCGCACCAGCCCGAGGCGCACGGCGTGCTCGCCCTGGTCAGCGGGTTGCTTGACTACGACTGGCCCGCTTGAGCATCGCAATTCGCGAAAGCCTTCGAATCGAGATCCGAGGCTGGGTCGGTTCACCTCCGGTATGCCTACTGGTACCTCAGTGCGCACGGCAGGCTGGATGAGGCTATGGCGGAGATCGATCGTTTATTGAAAAGCGATCCGCTCTCACCCACGTATCGCTACGGGAAATCCCATCTCCTCTTTCTGTTGGGAAAATACGGCCAGGCCGAGGACTGGTGCCGGCGGACGCTGGACATCGAATCCAGCTTCCTGATGGCTCAGTTCCAGTTGACCCAGCTATTGTCGTTCCAAAAGCGCTACGACGAGGCTTTGGCCGCGGCGGAAGACTTGATCGCGGTCCACGGCCGGTTCGCTCTCAGTCTAGGGGCTCTTGGGGCGGTGCAGGCGATGGCTGGCAGGGCCAGCGAAGCCCGCCGTACCCTGGCGGAGCTGGACGAGCTGGCCAGCCGGACTTATGTGCTCGCCATCCCCCGCGTGTTCATCTATTCCGAGCTGGGCGATACCGATGCGGTGTGGCATTGGCTAGAGAAGAGTTTCGAGCGCCGGGAGCCGCACGTCGCTCTCATCAATTCCATTCCTTTCCTCGCTTCGCTCCGCCCGGCTCCTCAATTTCAGGCCCTGCTGCGGAAGATGAAGCTGGCGTAGGACGTGGTATCCTGGTTCCGAGTTTCGCCGCTGACCCATCGAACTGCAGTCCGCTGATCCTCTCCCGGCTTCACAGCCCGCAACCCTACGTGTAGGTGTCGTGTGTCTGGACCCGTGGTTTGAGGAATCGGAAATGCAAAACGAGTGGTATCGCAGCTTTTTTCAGGGCATCGCGCTCGATATGTGGCGCCATGCCATAACACCCGAAATGACTGAAGCGGACGTCTCATTTTTGGAAACGTCCCTGCAAGTGCCGCCGGGAGGACGCGTGCTGGACGTGGCCTGCGGCCTGGGGCGGCACTCCATCGCGCTGACGCGGCGCGGTTATGCGCTAACCGGCGTGGACCTCTCGGAGGAATCCATCGCCGAGGCGCGCGGCCTGGCGGCCGGATTGCCAGCCGAGTTTCTGCTGGGCGATATGCGGGAACTGCCCGGGCCGGCTTTATTCGACGGAGCCTTCTGCTTCGGCAATAGCTTCGGCTATCTCGAGCATGACGGAAACCGCGCCATGCTCGCTTCCGTGGCGCACGCGCTGCGGCCGAAGGCGCGGTTTGTTCTGGAAACTGGTATCGCCGCCGAATCGATCTTGCCCACGCTCAAAGATCGGTTCTGGGCGCAGATGGGGGATATCTTGTTTCTGGCCGCGCGGCGTTACAACGCGCTCGAAAGCTGCCTGGAGATCGAATACTCATTCCTTCGCGGCGGGGTACAAGAGACCCGCCCGGCCGTGAGCCGTATCTACACGGTGGCGGAGATCCGGCGGATGTGCGAGGAGGCGGGGCTGGCGACGGTCTCGATCCACGGATCGCTCGACGGCGGGCCGTACCAACTGGGCTCCCCGCGCCTGCTGTTGGTGGCGGAGAAGGAGGCATAAGGCTCGAGCGTTGTGGAGGCGAGTCGGCCCTGTCGGCTCGCCCGAACACGGCAGAGTCTCATCCCACGTCGCGCAACGCGATGATGGGATCGACCCGAGTGGCCCGCAGGGCGGGCAGGTAGCTTGCCAGCAGCGCCACCGCCAGGAACAACGCGGCACCGCCGGCGAACGTCGCTGGGTCGGTGGTGCTTACGTGGTAGAGCTGGCTGGTCAGCAACCGCGTCAAGGCCAGTGAGCCCGCCAGTCCGATGGCGATTCCCGCCAGCGCCACTGCCAGACCCTGCCGGAGCACCATCCCCAGAATGTCGGACCGGCGCGCGCCCAGCGCGATTCGGATCCCCATTTCGGCGGTCCGCTCGGCTACCGAATAGGCGATGGTGCCGTAAACGCCCACTAGCGCCAGCAGGAACGCGGTGCCGGAGAGCGTTCCCAGTAGCGTGGTAGTGAAGCGCGGCTGCGCGGCGGCTACGTCGAGAACCTCTTCCATGGTTTGCACCGCCGTCACCGGCTGATCATGATCGACGCCGAAGACGCGAGCGCGCACGGCCGTTACCAGGCGGTGCGGATCGCCATCCGTGCGCACCACCAGGTTCATGAACTGCCAAGGCAGTTGCGCGTAGGGGACGTAGATTTCCTGCAGCGAATCCGAGGTGAGGCTGACATTGCGAACGTCGCCCAGGACGCCCACCACTTCTACCGGCTTGGGCCGCAAGCCCAGCCAGATCTGCTTGCCAATGGGGTTCTCGCGCGGCCAGTAGCGCCGCACCACGGCCTCGTTGACCAACGCCACGGGCTGGTCGCGCGCGTCATCATGATCGGTGAACGGGCGCCCGCGCAGCAGCGGCTGGCGCAGAGCCTCCACATAGCCGGGGGTGAAAGCCTGGATCGCGAAAATCGGCCGCTCCGCCACCGGAACTTGCGGCTGGCCTTCGAGCAGCGCCGGCGAGAATCGGACCGGATTGGCCGGCAGGGCTGAGCTCACCCCGGCCGCGCGCACGCCCGGCACGGCGCGCACCTGGCGCAGCAGCTCATCGAAGAAATTCACCATCTGCGGGCCCGTGGAGTAACGCGCCAGCGGCAGCGTGATGTTCATGGTGAGCAGATTTTGCCGGTCGAAGCCCGGGCTGGAGTTGCGCAGTTGCTCGAAGTTGCGAAGCAGCAGGCCGGCGCCGATCAGCAGCACCGTGGACAACGCTACTTGGAACACCACCAGCAGGTTCAGGGTGGCGTTGCGGCAGCGGCCGGAGGTGGCGCCGCGCCCTTCCGCACGCAAGATCGTATTCAATTCCGGCCGCGCTACCTGCAGCGCGGGCGCCAGCCCGAACAGCAGCCCGGTGAACACGGAGAGCATCAGGGTGAACCAAAGGACATGAGCATCGGTATGAATCTCCTCGGCGCGCGGCAAGTTGCCGCTGGCCATGGAGGCCACCACGCGTGTGCCCCACGAACTGAGCAGCGCGCCCACTACGCCGCCAGCCAGCGCCAGGATCAAGCTCTCGGTGAGAAGCTGGCGAACCAGCGCCGGACGGGATGCGCCCAAGGCCGTGCGCACCGCGGTCTCACGCCGCCGGCCAAGCGCGCGCGCCAGCAGCAGGCTGGCCACGTTGCCGCAGGCGATGAGCAGCACCAGACCCACCGCACCGAACAAAATCAGGACCGCCGGCCGGAAATTGGCCACCAGTTCGTCGCGCAAATTGCCGGCCCGCACTTCCAGCCCCGGGTCGGCATCGGGGAAGCCGGGACGATCCCGGCGGTACGCAGCCGCCAGCGTCTCCATTTCCGCCTGCGCCTGCTCCAGGCGAACGCCGGGCTCGAGGCGCGCTACCGCGTTCATAAACCCGGCGCCGCCCGTGCGCTGCGCGGGCGTGAGAATGTTCAGTTCGTAAGGTCGCGTCGTATAGATATCGAGCGCACGTCCGAAGAAATCGAATCGGAAATCGGCGGGCAGCACGCCGACGATGGTGTGGTCTTTCTGATCGAGCGTGATGTGCCGCCCAAGGACTCCGCGATCGGCCGCGAAACGGCGCCGCCAGAACCTGTCGCTGAGCAGCACCACGCGGTCGCCGCCCTCCCGATCCTCCGGCGCGGCGAAGGTGCGACCGAGCGCCGCGGAAACGCCGAGAGTGCGAAAGAAATTCCAGGAAACGCGAGCCGAGGGGAGCTGTTCGGGATCGCCCTGGCCGGTCAGATTGAACACTTCATTGGTGAACCCGGCGAAACCGGCGAGGGACCGGCTCTGCGCGGTGAGCTGCTCGAAGCGCGTCCACGAGATCGGCCCCAGGTTGAGCGGGGTGGCCTTGCGCTGCGCCGAAATCAAGATCAGCCGGTCCGGCTGCGCGAACGGCAGCGGCCGCAGCAGCAGCGCATTGGCGACGCTGAAAATGGCCGTATTCGCGCCGATTCCTAGCGCCAGGGTGAACACGGCTACGGCGGCGAAGGCCGGGCTCTTGGACAGCACCCGGAGGGCGTAGCGAGCGTCCCGGAAGAGAGCGGTCATATTCTATTTTGGACGCGTTACAGGCCGGACAGAACACAGGTTTGGGAAACTCGTAAGCTGTCCCACCAATTTTGTTAGCGATGATGCGGCGGAAAGGATCGGTGCAGGTCCGGCGGAATGGCTTGGCTGATTCGGAATCGGCGCGGATGTACTTGCGAAGCTTGTTGCCAACATCGGCCACCGAAACGGAAGACGCCGCGTGCGTTGATGTCCCGCTGGATCCTGGCGAACCGCAGTTCTACCTGATTCAGCCAGGAGGAGCGGGTTGGCGTGAAGTGGAATTGGACTCGTGGATGCTCCGCCAGCAATCGCTCGACATCCTTGGTCTGGTGCGCCGAATTCCGTCCAGAGTCTCCACGGATCAGCGTCGATCATGTGATGGCTCGGACAGCCGCGGCCGAACCGCGACGACGGCGGGGGTTAGGGCAATCCCAGGAGGCTGGGGAATTCGCTCATGACGCGGAAGGCAGCGATGCGCCAGCCGGCCGGTCCTCGCTTCATCACGAAAATCACCGGAATGTGGCGCTGGATCAGGGAGTCGACTTGGGTAACGGCGCCATCGACCAGTGCGAGGCCGGGGGTCAGGAAGCGGACGGAGCGGGTGGACCATATGGGCGGCCCCACTTCCGACCAAGGCGGGCTCGAAGCCGCGAACAGGCGGCGATGGAGGCTGGTGAGGCGCTCGACATCGGCGGCGTCGGCATCGGCGGTGAACAGAGGCTGCGCGTGGCCGCCCAGCTGCGAAAGGCTCGCGATCACTGATTCGACTGGGGCGCGGTCGGTGGGTTCCTCGGACCAGGCCGCGGCGGCGCAGAGGAAGAGGAAGGGGAGAAACGCTCTCACGCTGCGGTAATGCCGCGACGCGGAGGTTCCTTTCAGGGCCGGGCTAAAGCAGTATGGGTTCAGCAGGACGGGGCGGCCGCCCACGGTACGGGCGCGGCTGAATTTCGCGTAGCAGCCGGGCAGAAAGCTCGGGTTGCGGCAGTTGTGGTGGTTAGCGGCTGGTCACTTTGGCGTAAAGCGCTTCGTAAAAGGCGAGCTGGGATGGGTTGGGTGGTGCGCCCACTTCCACCTGATCCCCTAGAACCATGGGCCGCACGCTGTTATTTCCGTTGTAGGCGGGCCAGCGCGGGACGGACTTGCCGTTGGGGTCGCCGGTGGCGGCGAAATTCACCCAGTAGGAGGAAATGGTATCGGCGAGCTGGCGGTCGAGAGCGGTCCAGGAGCGGTCGCCGAGGAGATTCTCGAAAACATACTGGGCTTCCGCGCCATGTGTGGCGCCGCTGGCAAATCCGCCGCGCGGGGACGCACCGCCGCCGGCCGGGGGCTCGTGGGTGAAGTAATAGAGATACGCTTTGGACTTAGCGGTTTTGGTTTGCACCTGCGCCCACTTGCGCATGACGAAACCGAGCTCATCGCGGAAGGCGGCGAGGCGGGAGGCCAGGGCTTCCTCATCCGATCCGGCGGGATAGAGTTTCAGGAAGGTGTCGGTCAGATCGCCGAAGCGGCGACGGGATTGTTCCAGGAACTGGTCCGCGGTGCCGCCGCGGACGAAGAAGGTGCCCTCGTCCTTGTTCGAACCGACCAGCAGGGGGACATCGTTTTGTTTGCCTTGGGAGAAGAGACCGGCGGGGTTTTCGGGCAGCAGCCAGCCGTCGACAATCACGTTACCGGCCGCGCGCAGCTTGCCGAGGATCTCGTCGGCCGGACGGGCGCGGAGGTCCGAGAGGGTGGATGCGCCGATGGCTTCGGCAGATTTCTTTCCGGCCTGCTCGGCATCGGCGAGCGTGCGCATGGGGGTGACGGAGAGACCGAGGTACGAACCGCTTTCGGCGATGGCGCGCTGGAAGAGGCCTTTGGCCAATGGCGAGGCCACCAGATCCCCGACGCTCATGGCACCGGCGGAATCGCCATCGATGGTGACGCGTTTGGGATCGCCACCGAAGGCCGCGATGTTCTTTTGGACCCACTGCAAGGCCGCGATCTGATCCATCAAACCGTAATTGCCGGAGGCGTGGCGATCGGATTCCTGGGTGAGTTCGGGGTGCGCAAAGAACCCGAAGACGCCCAGGCGGTAATTCATGGTGACGACGATCAGGCCCTTCTTGGCGAGGGCCTCGCCGTCGGTGGCGGGGCTGGAGCCGGAACCGCCGGTGAAGCCGCCGGGATGGAACCAGACGAGGACGGGGCGCTTGTCGCCGGCCGACTGCGCGGCGGTCCAGACGTTCAAGTAGAGACAATCCTCACTCATGCGGGCGGGAGCGGCGCCCCCACGGCCGCGGCCGCCCGGCTGGCCCTGCATACAAATGCTGCCGAACTCGCCGGCCTGGCGCACACCATCCCAGTGAGCCGCAGGCTTGGGAGCGGCCCAGCGCAAATTGGCCACGGGCGGCGCGGCGAAGGGGAGACCCTTGAAAACGCGCACGGCCGCGTCTTTGCCGGCGACACCCGAGACGAGGCCGGTATCCAGATGGACTGGCTCGTTGACCGCCGCCGAGGCAGCTCCAAGCGGAAGGAGGATAGCGAGTGCGAAACAGGCTCGTGCCATAAGAAACTCCTAGCAAGTAGATTCCTGGGCAGGCTCAAGCCTACCCCAGCCGGTTACTTGGCTTCGCAAGCAGATGGGCTCCAGCCGGTGGCGTCGTCCTGCTTGCGAAGGTTGGTGCTGGTGACGAACGGCCGGTACAGATACGTGGGATCGGTCACGATGGTCTTCACGATCATCCAAGTGCTGCCGTTGAGTTCGTGAGTCAGGTCGTAATATTCGGTGACGACGGCGCCGGCGCTGTAGGGCGCTCCGTTCTTGCGCAGATAGCCGGGACGCAGGTTGGTGGTGGCGACAGTGAGAGAACCCCCGCGCTGGGCCAGTGCGCCGGGCTGCCCTTGACCGCCACGGCCAGCGCGACCGCCCATGGCCATGACCCACTGGGCGACGGAATACCCTTGCAGGCTCGGCTTGCCGGCGGGCGGCAGATTGGCGCCGAAGTGCAGCAGGCGCGTCTGGGTTCCGGCATCGGTTTCGATTTTGAGGGTGTTGTCATCCTGCCAGGTGATGTGGAAGCGTCCGGGCACGCGCATGATGGCAGGAGCGCCATAGGACTTGCACTGTTCCCCGGCGGCGATGTCTTTGGCCGGATCCCAGGCTGCGGCGATCCGGGTGCCGGCCTGGTTGAGCGGGACGCCTTCGGTATCGCCCTTGGGCGCCGTGATCATGCGGAAGCGCCAGTCCTCGGTGACGATGGAAACCCAATAGCCGGTGAGATCGATGGGGGCCGCGGCCTTCGCGGGCCTGGGCGGCCCGGCGGGCGGAGGCGGCCCAAACTGGGCAAAGGCCGGCGCACTCAGGGAGAGCGCCGCGGCGGCGGCCAACAGGGGCGCAACGGGGATCTTCAGGATTGGGAATTTCATGGCTCTGGTCTCCGCGCTATTTCTTGAGGGTCTGGTACACGGCTTCGACAAACCGGTCGGTGGTCCAGAAACCGGTGGTGGTTCCGTAGAGGGGATCGTAATCGAAGGTCGGCTTAGCGGCCTTCACCTGTTCCAGCGTCATCCCCTTCTTGATCATGTCTTGAATGCGGTCGCGAATGATCGTGGTCATCTCGCGGTAGTTGAGCACATCGCCCAGATCGCAGAGGCGGCCGTGGCCGGGGATCACGAGAGTTCCGCCCTCCTGCCCATAGACCGGAATGATGAGGTCGACAATTTTCTGCAAGCCGTCCAGATATCCGTTGATGGTGCCGCCGGCGGCGACGTCGATGATGGGGTAGGTGGTGGTGACGAAGAGATCGCCGGTGCTGATGACGTCAGACTTGCGGAAGAAGACGATGCTGTCACCGTCGGTGTGGGCGTTGGGGATGTGAATGATCTCGATGCCCTCATTGTTGAACCACATCTTCTTCTCTTCGCCGACGAAGGTGTCGGTGGGCCAAGTTCCCTGAGGGGTCGCCGGCTGGCCGCCGATGGCGCCGCTCATGCGCTCGAGGACATTATTATGCGCGATGACGGCCGCGCCTTCACTGGCCTCGGCGCCGAGATCGCCCTGGACGTTGCCGCCGGTGATGGTGTTCCCCGCCTTGCGAAGGTTTTCGTTCCCGGCGGTATGGTCGCCGTGGTAGTGCGTGTTGATGATGTAGTGCAGGGGCTTGTCGGAGATCTTGCGGATGGCGGCCAGGATCTTGCCGGACAACTGCGGGTATTCGGTATCGACGATCAGGATGCCGTCATTGCCGGCCTGTACGGTGATGTTGCCGCCAGCGCCGACCAGCATGGTGACGCGGCCTTGGGCCGGGAGCGTTTGGATCTCGACGGCGTCGAAGTTCTGGGCTGGCGCACCGCGGTTCGGGCCGCCGCGATTGCCGGCACGATCCGGCGGAGCGGCAGCCGGCTGGGCGCAGGCCAACCCGGCCACGGCGAACACGAGGGCGATGGCGCGCCCGGCTGCGGATGGTTTCCTCATGACTCGTTCCCTCATGGTTCTTATTTGGGCTGAACGCCAGCGCCGACCAGCTTGGACCGGTATTCGGGATACATGGTTTCCGCACCGCCCATGGCGGCCTCCACCGGGATCCCATGGCGCTCCTGGTACTCCTTGTTGAAAGTGTTGGTGCCCGGCAGGTGATGTGGGATGGCCTCTTTCGGGCGGATGATTTCCTCGACGCTTTCGCAGGGGTAGGGGGCGATCTGCCCGGCCAAGCCCAAGACGTAATCCCTGGATCGATACAAGGGCTCGGTGAGATAGACCGGATCGTTCACCACGGTGACCCAGGTGAGCTGGTTGTCATGGCGAATGAAGTGTTCGGTGACGACGGCGCGGTCGCTGCGAGCGAGGCCGTTTCGGCGGACCCAGCCTTCTTTGAAGTGATCGGTGGTGACGGTAAGGATATCTCCCTCCCACTTGCCGGTAGAAAAACCCATAGCGGTATGCAGTGCATAGTCGGGAGGATGCGGACGGCCGTCCATCCAAATGGTGCGCTCGGTGGCCCAAGCGAAGTGGTGCATGTGAATGGCGACCAGGTTCTGGGTTTCGCGGTCGTACTCTTCCCACATGCGGAAGTCAGCGAAGCTAGGCGCGTAGTCGGACGGATGCACGCGGCACTGATATTCCGGCAGAGTGATTAGAGAGGCATCCCAGGTTTCCCCGCGCAGGCGGTCCGCAGCATTGATGGGGAGCCCGGCATAGTCGCCTAGTTCGGGACCGGCGAGGCGATCGGGAAAATCCTCATCGAGCTGATTCTGCCAGACGCCGGAGAGGTTGATCTGGGCGCGGGCCGGCACGCCGACCATCGTACCTAGCAACAGCAGGGGCAGAATCGCAAATTTGGTGCGATGGACCGTGTCCATGACTGACTCCTGATAAAAACAATGGCGAATGCGGCGTTGGTGAAAACGCCACCTGTTTACTCTATCAGGGCGGAAGCGGGTCCGCAGCAGCGGCGGGAGGATTTGCCGGGATTTTGACGAGGCGGGCCTAGCGGGTTCCTTCCGTCCGGCGCCTGACGAAGACAGGGCGATCGGAGTCGACAATCGGCTTGCTGCATTCGATGCGGACCTGCCGGACGCCCGCCCGAAATTCGATCACGCTGCCGTGAAAATGGCCGGATTGGACCCAGCCGGTCGGCCGGTTGGCGGCATCGAATGTGCGGGTATTGCGATACAAAGTGATCGAGTAAACGCCGTCTCCCGCCACCTGCACATCCATCAGGGTTGCACGGCCAAACTCCAGGGGCGCAACCAATTGCCCGTCCACATAGACCTTCGGCTCCGCCTTGCGGATCTCAGCCACGATGCTGGTGACCTGGTGAACTTCAATCACTCCCTGAAGATGCTCGTAGATCTGGTTGAAGACGCGGACAACCCGATAGTTCCACTGACTCTCGCTGGTCTGCGCCACGCCGACCGCCAGCGCGACTGACGCAACGCCAATCGCTAGAGCCCATCGCAGCGGGCGGAGGAATTCCCGCCGTTCGGGACGGGGAAAGTGCGCGCGCAGGTCTTGCCGCAAGGAGGAAGGGGCAGCCGGCGCTTCCCAGGAATCCAACAAGCGATCGAGTTCGGTATCGTTCATAGAGCCCGCTCCTTTCGCGGCGCGTACGCCGCCAGGGTTTCTCTCAGTGTGGCGCGCGCCCTTTGCAGGCGCGATTTGACGGCTGTGATTTCCAGTTCGGCGATCTCCGCGATATCCGCCAACGGCAATGTTCGTAGTGGGCCAGCAGCAGCACCTCGCGCTGGGACTCGGGAAGCCCGGCAATGGCATCCGCCACGGCTTCGGCCATTTCACCGCGCAGCGCTTCCGATTCCGGTGTGCGAAGATCGGCGCGTTCCGGCACGGCACTCTGCTCCCTGCGTCGCAGGCGCTTCAGCGACTGGTTGCGGACCACGCCGAACAGATAGCTGCGGACCGAGGTGCGCGCGGGATCGAAGCCGCAGGCGGGACTGAGCAGGGCGAGGAAGCATTCCTGGACGACGTCCTCGGCATCGGCGAGGGAGCCCGTCAGACGCCAGGCGAAGCGGAACAGCGGGAAGTGGTGGTCGTCGAAGAGGCGCAGGAATGCCCGTTCCCTGCCCCGGCGGGCATCGCGAACCAGGAATTCAGGCGTTCTGGCCATGTCTGAACAGTATTACCCGAGGGCGGGAAAAGGAATCGCCATTTCTTGCGAAACGACGAAAAAGAAAGAAGGCGGACACCCGGACGCGGTATCTTGAGAGCTTGAGCCAACCACTGGTCTGGCCCGGCTCCTGAATTTCTCACACCATCCCGGAGGAACCGCACATGCCGATTTCGCGACGGAAGATGCTGACCAGAGGAGCGGCGGCCGCCGCCGGCGGGATGGCCTTGGCGCCGCAAGTCACGGGGCAAGCCCCGGCACAACTTACGGGAACCAATGCGGGGCGTCGCTTTAAGGCCTTTGTCCGGCACGGCACGGGCGCGTCGGTTGAAGAACTCCGGCTGCACGCGATCCAGCCGCGCGAGGTCCTGGTGCGCACGCAGGCGTCCGCCGTCTGCTACACCATCGTCGGCGGCGCGCTGAGCACCGCAAACGTGGCGCAGGCATCCATCCCCAACCATTCCGGAATGGGCATTGTCGAAGAGGTGGGCGCGCTCGTCAAGCGCGTGCAAAAAGGGGACCGCGTGGTGGTGCCCGGAACACCGCAATGCGGCGTCTGCTATCAGTGTCTGCACGGCCGGGCGGACTGGTGCCAGTTTCTCGATACCGCTCCGGCTCATCCGCTGGCCGAGTTGGCGGACGGGACGCCGATCTTCGAGCAGGCGGGGCTGGGTGGGTTGAGCGAAATCATGGTGGTGCCGGAGGAGTACTGCTGCCCGGTGTTCACCGATCTTCCGGCGGAGCAATTGACGCTGCTCGGCGATACCGTCGGCACGGGGCTGGCTGCCGGCCGCGATCTGGTTCCGATCGAGCCGGGCTGGAACGTGATCGTGCAGGGCGCAGGTCCGGTAGGGATGGGCGCGGTGCAGGCCGGGCGGCTCGCCCACGCCGGCCAGGTGATTGTGATCGAACCGATCCGAGCGCGGCGCGAGATCGCCCTGAAGGTGGGCGGGACGATCGCGCTCGATCCGAACGCGGAAGGCAACGGATTAGTCGCCAAGATTCATTCGCTGTGCAAGGACACCACGGGCGGCCGCCGGTTCGCCGGCGGGCGGATTTCCGGCGAAGGCTTCCTGGCGGTGCCGGATGGCGCTGACTTCACCATCAACGCCGTGGGCAGCGACTGGTTTCCACCCAAGGTTGAGGTGGGACCGGATCCCTCGGCCATTCTTCCGCTGCAACAGTGCTTCGACTTCACCCGCGCGGGAGGCCATATCGTGATGCTGGGGGTGGCCTGGCGCGGCAACGTGAGCTTCAATGCGGCGCAATTCTCCAACCGCGGGCGGACGTTCTATTCCGGCCAGCAGGGCGGATTGAATATGCTGCGCGACATTCCGCGATACGTGAAACTGATCGAGAGGGGCGAGATTGACATGAAGTCGATGATCACGGCGACCTATCCGATTGAACGGACACGCGAAGCCATCCAGGCGGTGGGGGACCGCACGGTATTGGGGGCGGTCATCACGTTCGCGTAGTACGCGGTCCGGCCGATTTCTTTGTCTTGGCATAAGGCTCTGGTTGCTCCGGCCTGAAGCCGAGTCACCCGCATAATCCCAGACAGGGTGCTTCGCGCTCGCCCAGGCCAGAGGCATACAGACCCGAGGCCCGCCCATTGACATCGTGTTCTTTACGGTGTAAAGTACTCTTCATGAAAGCGACCTCGACGCCATTTGCCGCGCCTCGCCGGCGCTGGATGCCGCGTGAGATGACGGAAGCGCCGCGGCTCGATGCTTCCGCGCCGGCGAGTCCGGTACAGAGGCGGCTCACCCTTCTGATCAATCCGTTCTATCCCAAGGATGCGAATGCGAGCTTCGGCAAGCACGTGCTCACCCCCACGCTGGCATTGACCAGCTTCGCGGCGACAACGCCGGCCCACTGGACCGTGCAGTATTGGGATGAGAACCTGCTGCACGGGAGGCCGCCGGCACATCCGCTGCCGGAGGTGGTGGGGATCACGGTACACCTGACGTTTGCGCGGCGCGCCTTCGAATTGGCCGGTTGGTACCGGGCGCGCGGGAGCCAGGTGATTCTGGGCGGCCTGCACGTATTGTCGTGCCCGGAGGAGTGCGCGCCGCACGCCGATGCCCTGGCGCTTGGAGACGGGGTGCAACTGTGGCCGCGGATCCTGGCGGATGTGGAGGCCGGGCGGTTGCAGTCCCGGTATATCGCAACGTATGAGAACGATTACCGCACCGATCCCGCGCCGCGGCGGGCGATTCTGCCACGACCGAGTTTTCTCACCACCACCAGCCTGATCGCCACGCGCGGGTGTCACAGCCGGTGCGGCTTTTGTTATCTGGCCACCGATGGGTTACGGATGCCGTATCGGATGCGGGAGCCCGCGCAGATCGCGGCGGAATTTGAGGCGGACGGGCAGCCGTACGCCGTGTTCATCGACAACAATCTCGGGTCGCGGCCGGAGTATCTGCGCGCTCTGTGCCAGACACTCGAGCCGCTGAAGCGGATCTGGAGCGCGGCGGTGTCGATCGACGTGACCGATGATCCGGCGGTGGTGCGCGCGATGGCGCTGGCCGGGTGCACGGGCGTGTTCGTGGGCTTTGAATCGCTCTCGGACCAGAACCTGACCGACGCGCGGAAGAAAACACCGAAGACCGCCGACTATGCGCGCCGGGTGCGGATGCTGCATGACCATGGCATCCAGGTGAACGGCTCGTTTGTGCTGGGGTTCGACCACGACCGAAAAGATGTGTTCGCGCGAACGGCGGAGTGGGTGGAGGAGAATCGGCTGGAGTGCGCCACCTTTCACATTCTCACGCCGTATCCGGCCACGCCTCTGTTCCGGCAGATGGAGGCGGAGGGACGTCTACTGCACCGCAACTGGGACAGGTACGACACGGCACATGCGGTGTTCCGCCCGAAACACATGACGCCGGAGGAACTGGAGCAGGGGTACGCGTGGATCTACGAGCGCCTGTTCTCGTACCGATCGATCTGGCGGCGCCGGCCGCACGATTGGCTCGCCGTGCCGCCGTATCTGGCAATGTCGTGCCTCTACAAGCGCTCCAACCGGCTGTGGCATCTCCTGATCCGGCACGACCTGGTGAGCACGGTGTGGCGGCCGCTGGTGGAACTGACGCGCCTCCGGCATGTGCAATTCCGGAAACGGCTGGGGCGGATGGATACGGTGAGCGCTCCGCCCGGGACCGTGGTGGCCGCGGGGGTGTAGACTTGGCGGCGCGAAGTGGTTAGAGGACAAAGCCGGCGAGCTTGAGGAAACCGGCGTAGCGGGGATCGCCGCGCAGGGGATCCAGAAAGGGATGCACCTTGAGCATCCAGCTAGACCGGTGCTCCCAGGCCCGCGCGATCCAGACGAAGGCTTGGTCGCGGTCGCCGAGCGCGCCATAGGTTGCGGCGAAATCAAGGGCGTCGCCGGGGCCGGTTGGATCGATTGTCTCGAGAAGCTTCCGGGCCTCCTGACGACGCCCGCAAACGGCCAACAGATGCATCATCCGCAACTGCGAGTCGTGCGGGTCCTGCACTGCGAGGGCGGCGTATTCCGTCTCGGCCTGGGAGTAGTCGCCCTTTGCTTCCAGCGCCATCCCTACGAGCGAACGCAGCGCGATGGCGTCCGGGTGCAGCGCGGCCAGATTCCGCCATTCCGTCAGAGCCTCCGAGTATCGGCGCTGCATGAAATAGACCATGCCAATGGACGAGCCCGTGGCCGGCACCAGGGGATCGAGCACAGCGGCCGCGCGTACTTCCGCCAGCGCGGGTTGAAAATGCCCCTGCACCAGCAGAACCAGGCCCAGGCGCTGATGGAGCGAAGCACTCTGAGGTTGCAAACGGAGAGCACTCCGGATCTCATCCTCTCCCAGTTTCCAGTTGGCCAGGACCATGGCGTTGACGTACCCCTCGGCCGCATAGGCCGTGGCGGACGTGGGATCCAGTGCGATGGCTTGCGCGGCGGCGGCTTTGACCTGGACGGCAGCGCCGAGTGGATCGAGGAAGGCATTGGTGGCCGCGCCGGCATAGGCGCTGGCCAACTCGGCATAGGCGCCGGCGTATTCCGGGTCCTTCTGGATGGCTTGATTGAGGAGGCCGACCTGGCGGTTAAACTTGTCGGGCAGTCCGTAGCCGCGCAAAGCGCGCGCTCGCAGGACGAGATCGAAGGCTTCCGGGTCCGGAGTTCGTCCGCCAGGCGGAATGACGCCGGGGCGAAGGGCGGCGAGCACCGGCAGCACCATATCAGCCTGGATGCGGCCCTCTTCGCGCGGGCCGCCGTCAAAGACCCGGGACAGGACGTGGTAGCCATCGGCGGTGCGGTTCACCTGCACGGTCACCATCAGGCCGGTCTCGGTCTTGCGCAGGCTCCCTTCGACGGCGGCATCGGCGTTGACTTTGCGGCCAATCTCCCGGATATCCGCAGCCTTACCCTTGAATTGAAAGGCGCTGGTGCGGGCGACCACTCGCAGGGACGCGACATGCGCCAGCGCGTCGGTCAACCCTTCGGTCAACCCGTCGGTGAGATAGTCGTTGGCGGGATCGCCCGTGAGGTTGACGAAAGGGAGGACGATGACGGAGCGTACGAGAGGAGGGGCGGAGCGGAGACGCCACAGGATTCCGGCACCCGACACCAGGAGCAGGAGTCCCGCGGCCGAGACCCAGCGCCGCCAGTGGCGGGGAGAAGGCCGGGGCGGCGGCTCCGTCTTAGCGAGGTTTGCCCAGACAAACGAAGGCGCATATCCGCGAGCCGGGAATTCCACGCGGCAGAGGTCGCCGGCGCCACCGTTTTCATAGTATTCCGCCAGGGTCTTGCGGAGGCGGCTCATCTCGGCCCGGACGGTGGATTCGCTGCGCGGATCGAACGATTCCGGCTTACGGAACACATCGAGCGCGATGCTATACTCGCTGAGCGCCTCACCTTGGCCAGCCAAGGTGCGCTCCACCAAGTAGCGGAGCAAGGCGCTGCGGCGCTTGGACCCGAAACTAGGCGCGGCCAGCACGTGTTCGAGGGATGCGCGGACCACCTCCAACGGCGGGTGAGTCGAGTTGGCGCCTTCGGGCAGCATGGCTTCCAGCGAGAATAACACGTTGAGATCGCAGGATTGCAACGTTGCAGTGCCTGTTTTCGATTGTGAGTTCGCATGGTTCTGTCGAATAATTTAAGAACCCGGTACGATTCGAAAGATCCGGCGGTTCTCGGCGGCGTCTCGGGGCTATCCGTCCGGCTTGCCCAATGTTACAGCCGGGTTACAGAACGCGAAGCTTAATGACAGAGCGACTGGAAGACGAGTACCGTGACGAGTCTGGAACGATCATTATGTGTATGTACTGCCAGCGCGCCCAGCGGCATCCGCCAACAGGGACTCAGTGGGACCGGGTGATGGCCTACATCATCAAGCGCCCGACGCGTGTGAGCCACGGCTTATGTCCGGAGTGCCTGGACAAGAACTTCCCTGAAAGGTAATTCCCGACGCGGCCCGGAGCCATTGAGGAAGCGAGTCCGCCACCCGGCAAGAGTAGGGTAGGATAGCCGGGAGTGGGGGAACGACGCTTGTCTACAGCCAGAAAGATCGCGCTATCGGTGCTATTATGCCTGCCCGCGGCCCTCTTGCAGGCGCAGCCGCTGCAACCAGCACCGGCTGGAGACGTGATCGGGGTTGGCAATTTTGGGCACATTGTCACGAGCCTGGACCGATCGCTGGAGTTCTATCAGGGTGCGCTAGGGCTGGAACCCAGTTTTGCGGCGCGGCCGTTCGATCCGAACCCGTCCGTCATGAAAATGGGGAACACGATTGGCGCGCAGTCCCGCATTGTCGTGCTCAAGGTGCCGGGTTCGGCAATGGGGGTAGAGCTGATTGAGTATAAGGATATCGACCGGCAACCGGCGCACCCGCGCTTCCAGGACCCGGGCGCCGCCAACCTCGCGCTGCGCGTGCGCGATCTGGATCCGGTGGTGGCCAGGGTGAAGAGCGCGGGCGGTCACGTGCTTACAGTCAGCGGCGAGCCAGCCAAGATTGGCGGCAATGCGCGGATCCTCTTCGTGCAGGATCCTGATGGCTTCATTGTGGAACTGGCGCAGCCGTCTACCGTTCCGGCCACCGCGCCGGCCGGTAACGTCATCGGCGGCGGCTTCGAAGTGGCCGCCGATAACCTCGAGAAGACAGCGGAGTTTTATCGACTGTTGGACATGCAGGCCAGCGCGCCGGCGGCGTTTAACGGCGACAAGGTGATGACCGATACGGCCGGCACTCCTGGCGCGCAATTCCGGCAGAGCCGGGCGCCCATACCGGGTACGAACGCGGTCGTGACCTTCATCGAGTTTCGGGATATCGACCGCAAACCCTTGCACACGCGCCTACAAGACCCGGGCACAGCGCTACTGCAATTGACGGTACGCGACGTGGACGCCCTGCTGGCGAGAATCAAGGCCGGCGGCGGAACGGTCGTCTCGGCGGGCGGAGAGCCGGTGCCTATCCCCAACGTGGGAAAGATCGCGATTGTGCGCGACCCGAACAACCTCTTCCTGGAACTGGTAGAGCGCCAGGCCCGCCCGCAATCGAAATAACTGGGCGCCCGATTCCTGCCCTCTGCCTTTTCGTCTTATTGTAGAAACATGATGAACCGGAGAGTGCTCGTCGAAGGAGTGACCGTCCTTTTGGCACAGCATTGGTGGCGAACGCGCAGAATAGCGGCGGCCCAAAGATCGTCTTTACCGAAGACCTGCCCGACCTCAACCTGAAGAACTGGTCGGTGACCGTGGTGGAAGTCTCGTACGCACCCGGGCAGAGTTCGGCCGCGCATCGGCACCCGGGCATCACCATCGCCTACGTCCTTGAAGGTGAGATTCGCTCGAAGGTGGGGGATGGGCCTGAGAAGACGTACAGGACGGGCGAGATGTTCCTGGAAACGCCGGGGCAACTGCACGCCGTCTCGCGCAATGCGAGCGCGACCGAACCGGCAAAGCTGCTGGCGGTCCTGCTGGCTGAGAAGGGAAAGCAGCTGACGACGCCCGCGTAGCGGCCTCTCGCCTCTGCTACACTTCCTATGCCGCAACAGAAGGTGCGCTGGGCCGTGCTGGGCGCAGCCAAGATCGCCACCGCGAAAGTCATTCCCGCCATGCAACGGGGCGAGTGGTCGGAGGTGGTGGGGATCGCGTCGCGCGACTGGAACAAGGCCCGGCACGCCGCCGATCAATTGCACGTTCCGAAGGCCTACGGTTCGTATGAAGAGGCGCTGGCCGATCCGGATGTGGAAGCGATCTATAATCCGCTGCCGAATCATCTGCACGTGCCATGGTCGATTCGAGCGGCGGAAGCTGGCAAGCACGTACTGTGCGAAAAGCCGATCGCGATGAGCGTGGCGGAATGTCAGACCTTAATCGCGGCGCGCGACCGCACGGGCGTGCGGATCGGCGAGGCGTTCATGGTGCGCACGCACCCGCAGTGGCTGCGCTCGCGGGAACTGGCGCGATCCGGAGAGATCGGAGAAGTGCGCGCGGTGATGGTGGCGTTCAGCTACTTCAACCGCGACCCGGCGAACATCCGCCAGATTCCCGAGTTCGGCGGGGGCGCGGTGATGGACATCGGCTGCTATGCGATCCAGATCTCGCGGTTTCTTTTTGGCGCGGAACCGGTGAATGTGACGGCACGCCTGGACCGCGATCCGCAATTCCAGACCGACCGGCTGGCGTCGGCGGTGCTCGAATTTCCCTCGGGCCATTGCGCCTTCACCTGCAGCACGCAGATCGTGTACCACCAGCGGGTCCAGATTCTGGGAACGACGGGACGGATCGAGGTCGAGGTGCCTTTCAACCCGACGCCGGATCGCGCCACGCGGCTCCTGGTCGATCGCGGCACCGACCTGTATGGCGACGGAATTCGCGTGGAAGAGATTCCTGCTTGCAATCAGTACACCATCCAGGGCGACCTGTTCTCGCGCGCGGTGCGCGGCGAAGGAGAGGT
Organism: Terriglobia bacterium; assembly: GCA_020073145.1. GTDB lineage: Bacteria > Acidobacteriota > Terriglobia > Bryobacterales > Bryobacteraceae > PSRJ01. The sequence continues at coordinate 85,577 of JAIQFS010000016.1, read as the reverse complement.
GCCGACACCGCTGGAAGACTCGCTTCGCAACATGGCCGCGATTGAAGCTGTTTTCGAATCGGCACGCACCGGCCGGATGACCGCGCCGGCGACGTTCACACGGTGATTACGACTTTGCCGACAAAATCGCCGGCTGCCAGGCAGCGGAAGGCGTCGGCGGCCTTCTCGAACGGGAAGACCTTGGCGACGATCGGTTTGATTCGGTTGACTTCGATGGCACGGTTCATGGCTTCGAACATGGCGGTGGAGCCCACGCCGATGCCTTGCAGGCTGCCGCCTTTCATCATGAGCGGAATCGGGTTGATGTCGGCCGCCTGGCCGGCGAGGAATCCGATGAGCGCCACCTTCCCGCCGAAGCCGATGGACTCAAAGGACCGCGAGAGCGTGCCCGCGCCGCCGATTTCGATGATGTGCTGGACGCCGCGCCCGCCGGTGAGGCGCAGGACCTCCTTCTCCCAATCGGGCGTGCGTTTGTAATTGACACCGTCGGAAGCACCGAGGCTGCACGCCTTTTTCAGTTTTTCATCGCTCGATGAAGTGACGATCGCGCGGGCCCCGGCGGCCACCGCGAATTGCATTCCTAGCATGGAGACGCCGCCGGTGCCAAGGCACAGCACGATGTCGCCGGGTTTGACGGAGGTTCCCGAAACCATCAACGCATTCCAGGCCGTGACGCCGGCGCAGGGCAGGGTGGCCGCTTCCTCGAAGGAGAGGCTGGCCGGGATCACGACCACGCCGTCTTCATGCAGCACCATGTATTCGGCGAGGGCGCCATCGAGGGGCACACCCAGAGCCGGGTGCCGCGCGGAGGGAGGCCCATCGAACCAGATCTGGAAGAACGCGCCAGCGACGCGATCGCCCTTGCGAAAGCGCGTGACACCAGGGCCGACGGCCGCCACTTCGCCCGCGCCGTCCGACAGCGGAATGGTGGGACGGCTGACGGGAGTGAAATAGTGGCCGTGGACGATCATGTGATCGCGATAATTGAGCGAGGTGGCGCGGACGCGAATGAGCACTTCGCGCGGGCCCGGCTGCGGCTCAGGCCGCTCCGCACGGACCAAACCATCGAGGCTGGTACATCCCTTCTGGACTTCGTAGACTTTCATGGAGCGGTCTCCGTTGCGCGATCAAAACCGCGTTTCGCGCGGGTACAAGGCTGGAGCCTTGTGCCACTGGCCAGCGTAACACGCAATTCTGCGAGAATAGACCACCGGAAGGAGCACTGCCTTGCCTGGACGCCGAGACTTTTTTCGCACAGCGCTCGCTGCGTGCGCGCTGCCCGCGGCGCTGGCTCAGACTGCCGCGCCACGCCCCAATCGCCGCCTTCTACTGAAGGGCGGCACCATCATCAGCATGGACCCGAAGGTTGGCGACTTCGCCCAAGGAGACCTGCTGATCGAGGGGAAGAAGATCGCCGCCGTCGCAGCCGGCCTCCCACACTCGGGCGAGATCCTCGATGCTTGCGGTATGATCGTCATCCCGGGCCTGATCGACTGCCACCGCCACTCGTGGGAAGGAGTGCTGCGGCGCATCATTCCCAATGGCGATCTGGCGAACTACATGGCGACGCTTCACCAGCGCTTCGCCCCTCAGTACCGGCCACACGATCTGTATGTGGGCAACATGGTGACCGCGCTGGGCTGTATCAACGCCGGCATCACGTGCATCATCGACAACTCGCACAACTCGCGATCGGCGTCCCACTCCGACGCGGCCGTGCAGGCGCTGCTCGATTCCGGCATTCGCGGCGTACACGCATCGGGCGCGCCCGCGGCCGGGACCTGGGATCACCAATGGCCACAGGACCTGGCGCGCCTGCAACAGAAGTTCTTTTCCTCTCAGGACCAACTGGTGACTCTGCGGATGTTCTCCGGCCTCGACCGCGGCAACTTCGCGGCGGCGCGGAAGCTGGGGCTGCGCATCTCATCGGAGGTGGTGGGCGCCGGCGCGGCACCGCTGCTAGAGCAATTCTGGAATGAAAAGCTGCTCGGCCCGGACGTCACCTACAACCACTGCAACGGGCTTCCGGATCTGGCGTGGCAGCGCATCCGCGAATCGGGCGGCACAGTGGATGTCTGCCCGCGGTCGGACCCGCAGTACGCCATCGGCGAAGGCATACCGGCCTTTCAGAAGGCGCTCGATCACGGCATGCGGCCGGGCCTCAGCGTGGACAACGAATCCTCCTACGGCACCGATTTATTCACCGAGATGCGGGTGGCCTTCAACATCCAGCGCGCCCTGGCCACCAACCGGAAATTCAACGGCGACTCCCACGCGCCCGCGCCGGTCACGGTGCGCGATCTGCTGGAGTGCGCCACGGTGAACGGCGCGGCCTGCGCGGGGCTTTCGGACAAATGCGGCACGCTCACGCCTGGCAAGGAGGCCGACATCGTCCTCATTCGCGCGGACGATCTTAATCTTTATCCCTCGAACAACGCGATGGGAACTGTAGTGGCAGCCGCTGATACCGCCAACGTGGATACCGTCATCATCGGCGGCATCATTCGGAAGTCCAAAGGCAGGATGGCTGGCGTCAACATGGCGCAACTCCGCAAGCAGATTGACGAGTCGCGCAGTTACTTGTTTCAGCAAGCCGGCTATCAGTTAGACATTTTCGCCCAGTAGTTTGTATGATGGTCCTCTCCTGGGGGAAACCTATGCGTCGATTCGTCCTGGCGGGTTGCTGGGTTACGGGGAGTTTGGCGTTCGCGCAACCGGTGCCGCACGTGCCGCCCTATCCGCGGGTGGACAACACCATCGGCTACAAGGCCGATTCGTCCTGGCCGAAACAGAAGCCGCCGGGAGGGGACTGGGGGCAGATGTCGAGCGTCGCCATCGGCCCGAACGGCAATGTGTGGACGTTCAACCGCGGCAAGATTCCAGTGCAGGTCTACACGCAGGATGGCGATCTGGTGAAGTCCTGGGGGGAAGGCGGACTGTTCAAGAACCCGCACACCATCCGGTTCGATAGCACCGGCAATCTCTGGATTGCCGACACCGGGACCAATACGGTGCGCCGCTTCGATCTTAACGGGAACGTGCAACTGACGCTCGGCACGCCCAACGAGCCGGGCGCCGACCAGACGCATCTGAATCAGCCCAACGATGTGGCGGTCGCGCCGAACGGCGATATCTATGTCAGCGATGGATACGGCAACGATCGCGTCGTCGTCTTCGACAAGAGCGGGAAGTATCTACGGTCTTGGGGCAAACTCGGCAATGGCCCCGGCGAGTTCAGCCAGCCGCATTCGCTGGTGTTGGACTCCCGAGGACGCGTTTACGTCGCCGACCGGAACAACGACCGTATCCAGATTTTCGACGCCAAAGGCCAGTTCTTGACGGAATGGCGAAACATTATTACTCCGTGGGCGCTGGCGATCACCAAAGATGATGAGATCTATGTGTGCGGCAGCTCGCCCATGCTGTGGTCCGAGATTCCCGCAGCGCAGGCGGCTCTGGCCACGCCCCCCAAGGATCAGTTGTTCATGAAGCTCGATACCGAAGGCCGGCTGAAGCAGCTTTGGGTGATTCCGAAGGGGGACCAGCCGGGCGCGGTGGACTGGATTCACTCCATGGCGGTGGCGGCGGACGGCAGCGTCTATTTCGCCGAGGTCCAGGGCAAGCGCGCGCAGAAGTTTGTGCCCATCGGGGCCGCGGCCGGCGCCGCACTGAACGCAAAACGGTAACTTGCGCAGGAAGGAATGGGGGGATCGGTGAGGCGTCCACACACGGTGAAAAAACTCGGACTTTGGATCTTGAGTCTCGCAGCGGCCGGATCGGGCTCACTCATCGGCCAGACGCCCGCGGCAAAGCCGTTCCAGATCGTTCGCCTGGATCCGGCGCTGGACGAGATCATTGCTCCGGACGCGAAACTCGACGTGCTCGGCGAGCATTTTGGGCTGACCGAAGGCCCCGTCTGGATTCAGCAAGGCCGAAGCGGCTATCTGCTGTTCAGCGACAACGCCGCCAATGTGATCTACAAATGGGCGCCGGGCGAGCCCCTTTCCGTGTTCCTGGAGAAGAGCGGCTACACCGGCAACGACGTGAAGAACGTCGGCGCCCAGACCATCAGCGGCCGTCTCGCGATTCTCCTCATCGGGTCGAACGGGCTGACTCTCGATCCGCAAGGCCGGCTCATCATTACCGCCATGACGGACCGCACCGTGGTGCGTCTGGAGAAAGACGGCACGCGCACCACGCTGGCCGATCGCTACAACGGAAAGCGGTTTAGCGGTCCCAATGACATTGTCGTGAAGTCGGACGGCGCGATTTACTTTACCGACACCGTATTCGGACTGCGCGGCGCCGACGCCAGTCCCGCGCGGGAAATCCCGTACAGCGGGTTCTACCTGATCAAGGACGGCAAGGTGGCCCTGCTGGGGAGCGATCAGGATCATCCGGGAGAAATCCCCAACGGCATTACGCTGTCGCCCGATGAGAAGTATCTTTACGTGACCGCCGGTTTTGGCAAGACGTTCCGGTACGACGTGCTGCCCGACGATACCGTGGCCAATGGCAAGCTTTTTATACCGGCGGGCAACGACGGCATGAAGACCGACCGCAAAGGAAACCTGTATTCCACCAACGCGGTGGCGCCAGGCGAGGTCTGGATCACGTCGCCGGAGGGCAAGCACCTGGGAACCATCTTGATGCCGCAAGTGACGGGAGAACCCAAGCCCCGCATCGTTCCGACCAACCTCGCATTCGGCGACCCGGACGGCAAAGGCCTCTACATCACGGCCTGCACGCACCTCTTTCACATTCGACTGAAGACCGCGGGGATTCTTCCGGGGCCGGAGCGGTAACCCACACCTGCAAGGAGTTGGCATGAAACGGAAAGCGATCACAGCTGCAGTGCTCAGCCTGGGGCTTCTGGCATTGGTAACCGTGCGCGCGCAGCAGAAAAAAGCGCCGGCCCTGACCGGGACGGACTACTTCGAGATTCAACAGCTCATGTTCCGCTACGGCCAGGCCATCGACACCTGTTCGAACAATGGGTACGACTACGCCGACCTGTTCACGCCCGATGGCACCTTCACCGATAATTTCACCGAGGAAGGCTACAAGAAAGGCGGCCTGATGCGAGCCAAGGGACGCGAACAACTGGCCGCGGCCGCGGGCGGCGGCCGGCTGGGTTGCAAGGATGTCGGCTGGAAAGACTGGAGCCACCTGATGATCAACCCGGTCATTACGGCGACGTCCGGCGGCGCGAAGGGGCGGGTGTACCTGGTGGCGATCGGCGAAAAAGGCCCGCGCGACGTGACGCGCTTCGGCGGCTACGAGGATGTGTATGTGAAGACGGCCTCCGGCTGGCGGATTCAATCAAGAACGCACGTGCGCAATAAGGCGTGGTCGAATCCGCTGTTGCAGACGCCGGACTTGAACTAGGCAACCACGTTCTTCACTTGATGTGGCCGTTGGTTAAGTCCCGGTTGTTTTCTTCGCAGGAGTATTCGATCAGCTCTTCGCCGGGCTTCATCTTGGTGAAGGTCCTGGTGTTCTTCCAGGGCCGCGTGTAGGTCTTGGGATCGTCAATCGTCATCTCGTACGCGATGTGGTCGGGGTCGGTCAAGGTGTAGCGCTCGATGAGGTGCAGTTGGTCGCTGTGGGGATGGCCGAGCGTGTCGAGCCGCGTCCGGCCGTTGAAGCCAGTGGTATCGACGACGAGCGTGTCGCCATCCCAATGGGCCACCGAGTTTCCAAACCAGGTTGACTCCAGGTTCTTGGGATGATCGCGATTCAGATAGATGACGTGAAACCAGGTGTTCTGCTCGAACAAGAGCGCGACGTATTCGTCGTTCTGCATGATCTGGATGGGATAGCCGCCCACGTTGATCGAGCGCATCAGGCCGAAGGGCAGGCAGTGGCCGGTGTAATCGAATTTCGAAACGTCGTAATTCTTGAAGTTGTCGGCGCCCCAGGCCGTGTAGGGCAGTGCGCCGGCGCCCTTCTGGTCTTTGGCATCCTTGGTCATGTCGGAAACGTAAGGATGGTCCCAAACGCCCTGCAGGTTGGGCTTGCCATCGGGCATGCGCGGGATCGCTGGTCCCGCGGCTTCCATCGGTACAGCCGCAAAGAAGCACGCCACGATCGCACCAGCGCGCAGAAAATTCAGCGTCATGAGAAACCTCCTGCCCGCCTCAGGCCTTGGCGGCTTCGCCGGCGCGCCGCCGCCCCGGCTCGATGTTGGGAAGAAACGCGGTCAGCAGCCCGATGGCCGGCAAAAACGCGCATACCTGGTAGACGTACGTGATGCTGGTGGCGTCGGCGAGTTCGCCCAGCAAGGCCGCGCCGATGCCGCCCATTCCGAAGGCCAGTCCGAAAAAGAGCCCCGAGACGGCTCCCACCTTGCCCGGCACCAGATCCTGCGCGTAGACCACGATGGCCGTAAAGGCCGACGCCAGAACCGCGCCGATGATAACGCTCAGAATTCCCGTCCAGAATAAGTTGGCATAGGGCAGGACCAGAGTGAACGGGAGCACGCCCAGAATTGAAACCCAGATCACATACTTGCGCCCGATCCGGTCGCCCACCGGGCCGCCGATGATGGTGCCGGCAGCCACTGCGCCCAGGAACACGAACAGATAGATCTGGGCAGTGCGCACCGGAACGTGGAACTTCTGAATCAAGAAGAATGTGTAGTAGCTGGTCAGGCTCACCAGATAGAAGAACTTGGAGAACACCAGGGCCACCAGCACGGCCAGCGACACCGCGATCTTACGAGACGTCAGATCGGGATGGTGGTCGCGGACGCGCTTGTGGGACTTCATTCCCGCTCTGTGATGAGCCTTATACCAGGCGCCGACCCGCGTCATGATGACGATGGCCAGGAGCGCTCCCACCGAAAGCCAGGCGATGCTGCGCTGTCCCCCGGGAAGCACCACAAAGGCCGCCAACAACGGGCCGAGCGAAGTCCCGAAATTGCCGCCCACCTGAAAGATGGATTGGGCCAGACCGTGGCGGCCGCCCGAGGCCATCCGCACCACCCGCGACGATTCCGGGTGGAACACCGACGAACCCATCCCGACCAGCGCCACCGCGCACAGAATCACCAGAAAACTGGGAGCTACCGATAGCAGCAGCAGGCCGGCCAGGGTGAACGCCATGCCCACCGGCAGGGAGTATGGCATCGGCCGCCGGTCAGCGACCAGGCCCACCACCGGCTGCAGGAGCGACGCCGTGAGTTGCGAGGCGAGGGTGATCAGCCCGATTTGGCCGAAGTCGAGGTGGTAGGAAGTTTTGAGAATCGGGTAGACTGCCGGAATCACCGACTGGAGCATGTCGTTCAGCAAGTGACACAACCCCAGCGCCCCCAAAATCCGGTACACGGTTTCGTTGGTGGAAGGAGAAGGAGTTCCCGTAGCTAGGCTGACGGTGGCGCCAGTAGACACTGTTCGTAGTGTACCAGCGATTTCCGAGCCTTTGGCGGAGCGTGCGGTCTCGAGCCAGTGCGCGAAACCGCGATCCGCTTACAGAAACGGCGGCAGCTACGGACGGCCCTGGCTGGACGGCGGCACCAATCCCTTGATGCGCAGATAAGCCACCGCTGTGCCGTACATTTCGTTATCGTGCGCGGTGTTGAAGTTCAGCACGCCAAGCTTGGTCAGGTCGCGGCCAAACATTTTGACCATGGTGGCGCCCTCGGCGTCGGTCATGGCGTTATAGACCCCGTCGCAATAGTCGAATGACGCTTTCAGCGCAGCGGTCAGCTCGGCCTTGGTCTTCTTGGTGCCCGCGTCGCCCCGCTTCGACTCGCCCTTGGCGATGCCGCAGAGCATCAACTGGATGTCGGCGATGTGCCCGATGATTTCGCCGTAGGTGCGCACCTTGCCGGGAACCGTGGAAAACGAGTAGTCGGCCTCCGGCATTTCTTCCGCTGCCCGAGTGATCGTATTCTTGATGCCGGTATACGAGTTCTTGGCATCATTGCTCAACGGGTTCTGAGCCTGCAGCAGACCGGCGGCTGCGAAAGTCGCGATCAACGTCAGAATGCAAAGTCTTTTCAAGCGATATCTCCTTACCAGCGTTTAGTATACAACGCTGCCCGGAACCCAATCGGGGATGCCGGAGACACCCCGTCGATGCGCCGGGACGTAGCAGGATCTCCCCCAACCGGCAGCCAGTCCGGTCTTCAGACCGGAGGACGACTGGCGGCTTCCGCCGCCGTCGTCTGCAGCCAGGCCCGCGCCTGCTTCCAGTGCCGGGTTTGATCCGCGCCGGGTCCGCCATGCCGCCGGTTTGCAGTAGACTGTTACGCATGCGCGTTGCCTTCTTGTCCCTGAGCCTGCTGGCGGCACCGTGGATTCACGCGGCCGGCCGTTGTGAAGACCTACTCAAACTGGCGCTTCCCCAGGTTTCGATTACCAAGGCCGAAAGCACAGCCGCCGGGGCCACGGTTGCGACCGGGCCGGGCGGGCCAGGTGCGATCGCGCCTCTGCCTGCCGGCTGCCTGGTGCAAGGCATGATCGCCAAGCGCACCGGCGTGGACGGCAAGACTTACGGCATCGGCTTCGAGCTGCGCCTGCCGGGGAACTGGCAGGGGCGCTTTCTGTTTCAAGGCGGCGGCGGAACCGACGGCGTGATCCAGCCGGCGGTGGGCGCCGTGGCCGGAACCACGGCTCTGGCGCGCGGGTTTGCCGTGGTCTCCACCGACGCCGGCCACCAGGGGCGCGATGCCAGTTTCGGGCACGACCAGCAGGCACGGTTGGACTATGCCTACAACGCCCTCGGCGCAGTCACGGCGGTGGCCAAGCAGATGATCGCGGCGTTCTATGGCCGGCCCGCGGAGCATTCGTACTTTCTCGGGTGTTCCAACGGCGGGCGCCAGGGTATGATGCTTTCCCAACGATATCCGCTCGAGTTCGACGGCATCGTGGCCGGCGATCCGGGCTTCCGCCTCTCGTACGCCGCCATCGCCGAGGCGTGGGACAGTATGGCCTTTGCCGCAATCGCGCCTAAAGACGATCAAGGCCGCCCCATCCTCAGCCAAGCCTTCAGCAATGCCGATCTCACCCTACTGGCGACCGCTGTCCTCAAGGAGTGCGATGACAAGGACGGCTTGAAAGACGGGCTCATCGACAATCCCGAGGCCTGCCACTTCGATCCCGCTTCGCTGACCTGCTCGGGCGCCAAAAGCGATTCCTGCCTGTCTCGTCCGCAGGTCGATACCCTGAAGCGCGTGTTTGACGGCGCGGTGGATTCCAAGGGCAACCGCCTCTATTCCGGCTGGCCCTACGATGGCGGCCTGGGCGCCCCGGGCTGGCGCGCCTGGAAGCTCGGCAGTTCCCGGACCGGCACGCCCAACGCCATCAATGCCACCCTCGGTTTCGGCGCCATCCGCGACTATTTCGTGACCCCCTACGATCCCAAGCTTGACCCGCTGCGCTTTGACTTCGACCGCGACCCGGCACGCATCGCGCCCACGGCCGTGTACAACGATGCCACGTCCACCCAGCTCTCGACGTTTTCCGGCCACGGCGGCAAACTGCTGCTTTATCACGGCATGAGCGACCCTGTCTTCTCTCCCAACGACACCGTGGGTTACTACCGCGCGCTGGCGGCGGACAACGGCGGCACGGATGCCACCCGCGCCTGGGCACGGCTGTTTCTGGTTCCCGGCATGAACCATTGCGGCGGCGGTCCGGCGCTGGACCAATTCGACGCCCTCACGGCGATGGTCGATTGGGTGGAGAAAAACGAGGCACCCGACCATCTCAACGCCACCGGCGCCAGTTTCCCCGGCCGGAGCCGTCCGCTGTGCCCGTACCCTCAGCAGGCTCGGTATCTGGGCACGGGCTCCACCGAGGTGTCGGCCAGTTTCGCGTGCCGCTAGGTGCGTTTCCGGGCGGGCCTACGAAAAGCATCGAGCTCAATCTGTATCTTTTCGCACTCTTACTACTAGTACTGAAGCTCTGCCAAGTAGGGAAAATCCACTAGGCGTCCTGGGTGTTCCGATGCTACGATACGATCTCAAACCAGACCATCTATGTCCGCTCACACACTCGATGCCTTGCCTTGGACGCTGGCCCGGCATCAGATCGAAGACGAACTCTTAACCCAGGTGCGCCAGGCGGAAGCGGCGTTCAAACAGGCGCCCGCCGACCAAAAGGAAGTGGCGGGCGAACGATACCGCGAGGCCCTTCAACGGTTTAGCGAGCTCATCCTGGACCGGCGCGTGCCCCCCGCCATGCGGATTCCGCAGTAGCGGTCCCGGCCGTCAGTGCTCTAAAACCGAGCGGTGGGCCAGCTCCCCAAACAAAGGCAGCGAGTACGTCTCGTTGTGGGAGGCCTTCACCATCATGAAAACCGACATTCCTAGCAGCACGACTTCCACCACGCCGTGGATGGGCACGTGGGGAATCATGGAAAACATGGGCCGCAAGACCCACCCGTCCAGAAGCCAGGCCACGAACAGGTAAAGGCCCTGGAAGGCGTGAAAGCGGACATCACGGTCGCCGCGGAACTTTTCCGACGCCAACACCACGATGGAGACAATCCAGCCGACTCCCGGGACGTAGCAGAGAATCGAAGCCGTGCGCGGCGGAAGCTGGGACAGGGGGTCGGTCCCGGGCACGTGCGGCGCGGAACCGCCGGGCTGGCGTGCCCCGCAGCCTGGACAATAGGCATCGCCGCCGCCCACCTGATTTCCGCATTGGCTACAAAAGGGCATCTGCTCTCTCATACGTTATGCGAGACGGTGGAGTTCACGCAACTGCAACCGTTTGCGTGGTAAGATTTTCGCCATGCGCGCCCTTGTTGGCGGCTGGATGCTGTTGGCTTTCGCAGCAGCTCTGCCGGCGGCCAAAAACCTCGAAATTTACTTTATCGACGTCGAAGGCGGCCAATCCACCCTATTTGTCGCACCCTCGGGCGAAACCCTCCTAATGGATACCGGGTATGGGGGGTTCAACGGCCGGGATCCGGGCCGCATCCTGGCCGCCGCCAAGGCCGCCGGTGTCAAGAAAATCGACTACCTGGTCCTGTCGCACTACCACAAGGATCATGTGGGCGGGCTCTACGATGTGGCCGCCAAGCTGCCGATCCGCAATTTCATCGACCACGGGCCGAACACGGAGACCGATAAAGATTCGAAAGTCCGTTACAACATGTACAGCGCGATCAGCGCCAAAGGCACTCGCATGACGGTCAAACCGGGGGACACGATTCCCATCAAGGATCTCGAAGTGCGGGTGCTGGCTGGAGCCGGGGACACCATTGGCACGGCGCTGCCGGGCGGCGGCCAGGCGAATCCGGAGTGCGCCAGCTTCCAGCCGGACCCGGATGAGGAAACCAACGAGAACCAGCAATCGCTCGGCCTGCTCATTACCTACGGCGACTTTCGCATTCTCGACCTGGGCGACCTCACCACCAGCCGCGAGCACAGTCTGGTCTGTCCCGCCAATAAAATCGGGACCGTGGACGTCTTCGTGGCCTCGCACCACATGGGAGCGGCCGCCAATACCCCGCAACTGGTCCATGCCATCCATCCCAAAGTGGCGATGTCCAACAATGGCCCGCGCAAAGGCGGCAAGCCCGCTGCCTGGCAGACCCTCCACGACACTCCCGGCCTTGAGGACATCTGGCAGCTCCACTACGCCATCGCCAGCGATAAAGACCAGAACTCACCCGACACATTCCTGGCCAACGTCGACGAGATTTGTCAAGGCAAGTGGCTGCGGCTGACCGCCGAGAAAGACGGCTCGTTTACGGTGTTCAACAGCCGGAACAAATTCGAGAAAAGCTACGGCCGGTGATTCCTACTTCGGTCCCTGCTCTTTAGTCTGGCTGTCGGGGAGCGCGTCGGGGGTGTCGTACTTGATCTCCGACTCGGCCGAATACTTCCGGTAGACACGAAACTCTTCGTCCAGGCGGCTGAGGACGTCGCTGGTCTTGAGGCGACTGTCGGCTTTCAGCGGCAACAGGAAGCGCTGGCCGCTCAAAGTCTGAAAGTCATAATCCAGCACGCTCTCGGCCTGCTGGATCGGAAATGACGAAGGAATGCCGCGAGCCGCCATCGTCACGCGCAGCACTTGATGCGTCTCGCGGTCCACGTACACGAGCCCGTCGTAGGCCGGAATGATGTGCTGCTTGCGCTCGTAATCGATCATCCATTGGGAACGCTCCTGCTCCACGTGATAAGCGAAGGCCAGGGCGGCACGGCCGCGCAGAGTCGCCCAGTGGTCCCAGGTAAAGCGCGCCTCGGTAGAGGGCTCGAAGATCTCCCGCATCATGCTGCCGAACTCGCCGGTGGAAACCGCGCCGTCCAGCTTGGTGTAGTCCTGCTGGGTTACGGTGTTGTTCACCAGAATCAGCTTGTAGTCTTCCTTCTGTTCGAAATAGCTCAGCCGGATGGTGAGGGTGTCCTGCAACTGCCAGGAGGGATCGCTTTCGCCCCGCCGGCCGTAGCGGCCGCCGGGAGTGCCCGCGGCATAACGCCGCGTCACCTGCGTGCAAATGAAATCCGGCAGGGTCTTGCTGTAGTTCAGGGCGTACTCACGGACCTCGCTCAGAATGGCCGCCTGTTCCTCGGAGGAAGGCGGAGGAATCGGCTTCGCCGCGGCTTCCGCCACGGGCGGCGCAGCGGCCGCCAGACTCTGGGAGCGGTCGCGCAAGACGCGTAGCGCCGCCAGCGTGCGCGGCCCAATCCCCAGGGCTTGCAGATCTTCGATGCCGCGGTCGTCCAGCTTTTCGGTGAGCTTGGCCTTGGACAGGTATTCGGCGACTTCCTTGTCGCTCTGCTTGATCTGAATGGAAGAGCGGAGGAAGCTTCGCAGTTCGGCGACGGACAGACTCTGCGCGCTTGCGGCCAGCGCAACCACAAAGATCGCGGCCACCAGGCGGTAACGCATCGTATTCTCATTCTCGCACGCGGAACGCGGCGGGTCCCCGCCCCTGACTTCACCCCCAGTCCCGCCGCGAAACATCGGGTGTGGGAAGTTATATAATATTCGCAATTCCGGGCGGTTCCGGGCCACAGAAATCGGATCGGCACGGGATGCGTGTCCGGATTCGGCGCTGGCCCGGCAGCCACTCCTGGGAGCGTAGACCGAGGCTCACATGAAGATGACAGGGTTCTGGTTGTTGTTGGCGCTGACCGCGCCCGCATTTGCGCAGATGGATTTCTCAGGAGAATGGGCGCCCGTGCAGGATGAGGATGATACCGGCAATCCCCACATCGGCGAATTCATCGGAATTCCCATGAGCGAGGCCGGCCGCCTGCGTTCCGAGGCGTGGAGCTCGTCCTACATGACGCTGCCGGAGTGGCAGTGCCGTCCGCACGGGGCGATGTACATTTCGCGCGGCCCTTCGCAAGTGCGCATCTGGAAGGAAGTCGACCCGGTTTCGCGGCAGATCACGGCCTGGCACGCGGAGTGGCTGCGCTCCATCGACAACCCGTATTACATGGATGGCCGGCCGGAACCCTCGGAGTTGGCGGTTCACACCTGGGGAGGTTTTTCAACAGCTACCTATGAAGGCGAGATGCTCAAGATCACCACCAACCATCTCAAAGAAGACTACTACCGCCGCAATGGCGTACCCTCGAGCGACCGCGCCACCCTGACTCAATACTGGATCCGGCGCGGCGACTACCTCACCTGGGTCACGATCGCCTATGACCCCGTCTACCTGACCGAGCCGATGATTCGCAGCTCCGAGTACCGCCTGGCATTGAACCAGCAGATTCCGCCGTACCCCTGCACGGTGGTGAGTGAAGTGGACCGGCCGAGAGGCGTGGTGCCGAGCGAAATGCCCGGGGCCAACCCGTATCTCGGCGAGTTTGGAGAAAAATACAATATCCCGATCGAGGCCACCAAGGGCGGCGCCGCGTCCATGTACCCGGAACTCGCGCGCCAGATCGTCAAGGAACGCAACGCCGCCAAAAAGTAGCGGGCATCAGGAGCCGATTCGTGAGAACTCACAACAGAAACTGGATTCTGGCCGCCGGCCTCGGCATGGCTGTGGCGGGCAGCGCGTTGGCTCAACCGAACCGTGGCCCGCAAGGCCCACCGGCCAACCCGGTTGCGGCCGCGCCGCAGATCGAGATTGTTCCCGTGCGCGGCCATATCTACCTGCTGGCGGGCGCGGGCGGCAACATCACGTTGTCGGTGGGTCCGGATGGCGTGCTGATGGTGGATTCGGGCCTCGCTCAGAATGCCGACCAGGTGCTGGCGGCCATCAATCAACTGAGCCAGCGGCTCGCCACCGAAGGGCAGCCGGTGAAAAGCTACGCGCCTCCGAAACCCATCCGCTACATTCTCAACACCCACGTGCACGCGGACCATACCGGCGGCAATGAAAAGCTCGGCAAGGCCGGCAAGACATTTACGGGCGGCAACGTGACCGGCGAGATTGCCGACGCCGGCGAAGGCGCGGCCATCGTGGCGCACGAAAACGTGCTCAACCGGATGAGCGCGCCCACCGGAACGCAGTCGCCAACGCCCGCCGGTTCCTGGCCGACCGAAACGTATTATAAGGACTATTACAAACTCAGCCATTTCTTCAACGGCGAAGGTGTCCGGCTAACCCATATGCCCGCTGCGCACACCGACGGCGACAGCCTGGTCTATTTTCGCGGCTCCGATGTGCTAGCCACCGGCGACATTTTCGTGACCACCAGCTATCCGTTCCTCGACATCGAGCGCGGCGGCAGCCTCCAGGGCGAGATCGATGCACTGAACTATATCCTCGATCTGGTGATTCCCGAGTTTCGGACCGAGGGCGGGACGCTGATTGTTCCGGGGCATGGGAGAATCTGCGATACCGCCGACGTCGCCTATTACCGCGACATGGTCACCATCGTGCGGGACCGCATCCAGAATTCGATCAAGAAAGGGCTGACGCTCGATCAGATTAAGGCGTCCAAACCTACAGCCGATTGGGATCCACGATACGGGTCCGGAGACCGGTTCGTCGAAGCAGCGTACCGCAGCCTCACCGCCAAGAACAAAAAGTAGAAAACTAGAATTATTAGGAGCCACAGAATGAAACGCAAACTGCTCGCTTTAGTCTTCGCCGGCGTAACCGTCCTGGGAGTCAGCGCTTACGCTCACCACTCGTTCGCCGCGACCTATTTCGAAGACAAAAAGGTGACCGTAGAGGGAGACCTGGTGCAATTCCTGTACAGGAATCCCCACTCCTTCGTGCACGTCGAAGTGAAGGAATCGGATGGCACCATGACACGATGGGCGGTGGAGTGGGGCGCCGGCGGCCAGTTGGGCCGGCAGGGGGTCACCCGCGAAACGCTGAAGCCTGGCGATCACGTGATTGTGGTGGGGAATCCGGGGCGCAATCCTGACGATCACCGTCTGCGCATGGTCAACATTACCCGGCCCTCGGATGGCTGGAAGTGGGGCGGGACCTTCGAGTAACGAAGCTCTCGAACAGGGAGGACGGATGACTCCAGCAATTTTGGCGAGGCGCACCGCGCCGCTCCCGCTGCTGGCCGCGGCGCTCGTGCTGGCCGTGTCGTGGGGAGTTGACGCCCAGGGACGGGGCGGTCCCGGCGGAGCTCCGCCGCCAGCCAAGACCGCTGCCCCGATCGACGTTACTGGATACTGGGTGTCGCTGATCGTGGATGAATGGCGCTTCCGCGTGGATCCGCAAAAGGGCGACGTTCTCTATATGCCGATCAATGCCGCGGCCCGCCGGATGGCCCAGGCGTGGGACCCTGCCAAAGACGAAGCCGACGGCAATCAGTGCAAAGCCTATGGCGCGGTGGGCGTGATGCAGCGGCCTGGCCGCCTGCATCTCACGTGGGCGGACGACAACACGCTCACGATGGAAGCCGATGCCGGAACTCAGACCCGCTCGCTGCATTTCGGACAGGCGCCGGGCGCTAGCGGCGAACCGACATGGCAGGGGACCTCGGTGGCCAGTTGGCAAACGTCCGGAGGCCGAGGGCGCGCCGCCATGCCGGGCCCCAGGAGTGGCACGCTCAAGATCGTCACCACTAATCTGCGCCCCGGTTACCTCCGCAAGAACGGCGTTCCATACAGCGACAAGGCCGTGCTGACGGAGTACATCAACCTGCTCACCGGCGCCGCAGGAGAGAAATACCTCGTGGTGACCGCCATGGTGGACGACCCGACGTACCTCACGCAGCCGTTCGTCCGCAGCTATCAGTTCAAGCGACAGCCCGACGCCGCCGGCTGGGATCCCACGCCCTGTCTGGCGAAGTAGTGCCAGCGGCCACTAGTCCAGCGGCAATCCCACGTAGTTCTCGGCCAGGCTCGTCATAGCGGCCCGGGAGCCGGTCAGGTAGTCGAGCTCCGCAATCTGCCGGCGCTGATCGAAATCGTTGTCGCTGGTAAAGCGATGCAACATCGACGTCATCCACCAGGAGAAGCGCTGCACCTTCCAGACCCGCCGCAGACAAGTCTCGGAGTATCGGTCCAGCAAATCGCGTCGGCCGGTCCGATAAAACTCCGCCATCGCGCGCGCCAGCACCGCCACGTCCGCCACCGCCAGATTCAACCCCTTGGCGCCCGTCGGCGGAACAATGTGCGCCGCATCGCCTGCTAGGAAAAGGCGGCCGTATTGCATAGACTCGATCACGAAGCTACGCATGTCCGTGACGCCCCTCTGGATCACCGGCCCCTGCTTCGGCGCCCAGCCGTCCCGGGTGGTGCAGCGGGTCATCATCTCCTCCCAGATTCGGTCATCGGACCAGCCGGCGAGGTCTTCGTCGGGCGCGCACTGTAGGTAAAGACGCGTCACCATGGGTGAACGCATGCTGAACAGCGCAAACCCGCGCTCATGATACGTGTAGACCAGCTCTTCGGAAGACGGCGCGGCCTCCGCCAGAATACCCAGCCAGCCGAACGGATAGTGGCGCTCATAGGCCGTCAGCGCCTTCTCGGGCACTGCGGTCCGGCAAATCCCGTGGTAGCCGTCGCAGCCACCGAGGAAGTCGCACTCCAACTCCTGCGGCTGTCCCTGGTGGCGAAAGCGAATCTTGGGGCGCGCGCCGTCGATCTCGTGGATGCTGACATCCTCTACGTCGAACAAGATCGGGCCGCCGGCATCTAAGCGGGCCTGGACCAGATCCTTGATGACTTCATGCTGAGCATAGACGGTGAGCGATCGACCGCCGGTCAGCTCGGTCATGTCGATGTGATGCCGCCGCCCGCTGAAGCTCAGATAGATTCCGCGATGCACCAGACCCTGGCGCTGCAGCCGCTCGCCCACGCCGGCCTGCACCATGAGATCGACCGTGGTTTGCTCCAGCACGCCGGCGCGCACACGGCCCTCGATGTAGTCGCGGCTGCGGGCTTCCAGCACGACGGATTCGATCCCCTGAAGGTGAAGCAAGTGCGCCAGCATCAGGCCGGCCGGTCCGGCGCCGACGATGCCGACTTGTGTACGCATTGGAGCGTCTAGTGGAGAACGCCGATCAACTTCCAGTATCCAACGCCTACGGCGAGCGCGACCAGCGTGAAGATGGCATAGGCGTTGGCCAGGCGCACTCGGTGACCGGCAGTGAATCCCTGGTTCCCGGTGAGACCCTCGCCCATGGCCAGCCAGAAGTTTTGATACGACACCCAGAAGGGCGCGGAGGCCAAAATGATTGGCGCCATCAGAACCAGCGGCGGGATGCCGGCCGCCATGACCACTCCGACCGTCGAAAGAAAAAGCACCGATACCGCGATGAAGCTCGATGGGTCCAGGAACCGCAGGACATACATCGCCAGCGCCATCAGAATCGACAACAGCACCACGCTGAATTCGATCTGCTGCACCACCGGAACGAAATAGCCAGCCAGCCAGTCGGTGATCTTGTAATCCTGCACGATGTTGGCCAGGCTAAAGACGCCGCCGATAAACAGCAGCAAGGTCCACGAAACGCCCGTGCCGATATCTTCATCGCGCAAGATTCCCGACATGTAGAACACGGCCATAGCCACCATGCCAATCAGAAACGCGGGCAGATGGTGGTAGCTGTCGGTGGCCCAATACACGATCGAAAACAGAACCACCAGCCCGGTGATCAATTCGGGGCGCTTGAACGAACCGAGCGCATGCAGCCGGTCCTTGGCGAAGGTGGCCGAAGCTTTGAGGGGCGCTTCCGGCTTCAATATGAGCTGGTTTCCAATCAGGATCAGCACACACAAGAGCAGCGTCGGGATCGTCAACACCTGCGCGTAGCCCATCCATGTGATGGGAAGCTTCTTGGCGTCAAACGCCGCCACCACCACCGGGCCCGTCAGCGATCCGTACAAGAACGCGATGCCGGGAACCACGGCCATTTCGACGGTGGTCAGGATGATGAGCGCGGAGCCGCGGCTGCGGTTGGGCAATCCCAGCGATTGCACCAGCGCCCAAGCCACCGGCGTCATGATCGCGGTGCGCACCGTCATCGACGGAATTCCGAGCGCCAGCACGAAGCCGATCACGAAGAACGAGGTGAGAATGCCGCCGTAGGTGTTGGGGAACAGCGAAAGAATATAATACGATAGGCGTTCCGCTAAGCCGGTCTTCTTCATCGCGAAGCCGTAGAACAATACGGCCAGCAGGGTCCAGAACGCGCCGCCTCCGAAGCCGCTGAACACGCGCGGCACCGGGACTCCGGCCAGAATCAGCAAGGCCATCATCAGCACCGATGCCACACCGCTGTTCATCACCTGGGCCGCCCACAGCACCACCGTGAACGCGGTGGCGGCCAGCACCAATTGGGCCATGCGGGAAAGACCGGTGGGCAAGGGCATCATGGCGAGCCCGGCTCCGACCGCAATCGCGACCACCAGCCAGATCCATTTGGAGGCGCTTACTTTCTGAACGGCGGGAGGAGACGAGACGGCAACGCTCATGGTTTCCGGACCTGTAGGACCCAACAATATGACAGATCGTTCTCTGCCCTGTCAACCAGGCGCTGGCGCGGGCCTCAGGCCTTTTCGAGGATATCCATCAATTTTTCTTGCACCACTTCAGCGGTGGCGCGGTCGGGCGCGATCAGCAGCAGCGTGTTGTCGCCGGCAATGGTGCCCACCACTTCCGGCCATTCTTCCTGGTCGAGCGCCTGCGCCACCGTGTTGGCGTTGCCGGGCGCGGTCTTGACCACCACCAGGTTCTGAGCGCAGCGCACGTCCAGTACGAACTCGGCGGCCAGAAGTGAGAAGGCCGGCCCTTTCTCCTCAGGCGCCATCTCCTGGTAGCCCTCGCGCGTCTTCACCAGCCGCAGATCGCGGATGTCGCGCGACAGCGTCACCTGCGTGGCGGAGATGCCCTGATCGCGCAGTTCCTGCGCCAACTCGTCTTGGGTCAGAATGCGCTTGTTGCGCACCAGCTTCAGAATCTGGCCTTGCCGGTAGCTCTTGCTCATACGATCAACTTTCCGAGTCGTTCTTTGGCCTCCGCCAGCGCACTCGCTACAGCCAGCAATCCGGTCCCTCCCGGAATCTCGCGAGATCGCATCCCCTGCTTCGGATCGAGCAGCACCGCGAAATCACCGGTGAACTCCGGAGCGAAGCGCTGCATCTCTTCCGCAGTCCAGTCGGACGGCTTCTTGCCGCTCCGTATGCTCTCCAGCACGAACCGTCCGACGATCTGGTGCGCCTGGTGAAACGGGGTCCCAGCGCGGGCCAGGGCTTCGGCCAAGTCGGTAGCCACCACCCAGCTCTCCGCCGCTGCGGTCGCAGGCGGGACAGGGTTGAGCTTGGTCGAGTCGATCACCGCGGACATCATCAGAAGTGACCCGGACACCTGGTCCGCGGCTTCGAACAGCGGCACCTTATCTTCCTGCATGTCGCGGTTGTAGGTCATCGGCAGCCCCTTCATCGTCACCAGCAGCGACGTGAGGCAGCCCATCACCCGCCCGCTCTTGCCGCGGATCAGCTCCAGCGAATCGGGATTCTTCTTCTGCGGCATCAAGCTCGATCCGCTGGTTACCCCGTCTCCCAGTTCCAGCCAGCCGAACTCGTCGCTCGAATAAAGGATCCAATCCTCCGCCAGCCGGCTGAGGTGAATCATCGTGATCGTGCAGGCATAGAGAAAATCGAGCGCGAAGTCTCGGTCGCCGGAAACATCCATGCTGTTGCGGGTGATCCCATCAAAGCCGAGATCCTTCGCGATCGCCTCACGATCGATCGGAAAACCGCTGCCCGCCAACGCTCCGGAACCGAGCGGCAGAACGTTGGCCCTCCGTCGCGCTTCGCTAAAGCGTTCCCAGTCCCGGTGGAACATCTCGAAATACGCCAGCAGATAGTGCGGCCAGAGCACCGCCTGCGCGCGCCGCAGGTGCGTGTATCCGGGGATGATCGCCCCCGAGTTCATGTGCGCAAGCCCCAACAGCCTGCCCATCACGCCGCACAACAGCGCCTGGAGATCCCCACACTCCTCGCGCAGCCACAGCCGCGTGTCGAGCGACACCTGTTCATTGCGGCTCCGGCCGGTGTGGATTTTATCGGCCACCGCGCCGGCCCGCTCTTTCAACTTTCGGATCACCAGCGTGTGCACATCTTCATCGGCGGCGCCCGCAAAAAACTCGGGGTGGACAGACTCCGCGCGGATCTGGTCGAAGGCCGTCACGATCTCTCCGCGCTCTTCCGCCGTCAAGATCCCGGCCCGCTCCAGCGCCCGCGCAAATGCCTGCGAACCCCGGATATCGGCCTCAATCAGCCGCCGGTCGAAATCGAGCGATCCCGAGAATCGCTCGAAGACCGCAGACGGCCCGGATTCAAACCGCCCGCCCCAGAGCTTCATTTGGCTTTGCCGGCCGTGGCCTTGCTCATCAGTCCTGCCCGCACCTTCATAGGCAGGCCAATCAGATTGATGAAGCCCAGCGCGTCTTTCTGGTCGTAGCTAGCCCCCATAGTGAAGCTCGCAATGTCGAGCGAGTAGAGCGAGTACGGCGATTTCCGGCTGAGCGGCTCGATGTTGCCCTTGTAGAGCCGCAGCTTCACTTCGCCCGTGGTCGGCTCACTGACTTTTTCGAAGAACGCGTCCAGCGCCTCGCGCAGCGGCGTGAACCATAGGCCGTTGTACACCATCTCGGCGTAGTCGAGCGCCAGCTTCTGCTTATAGTGAAGCGTGTTCTTGTCGAGCGTCAGTGCTTCCAGCTCGCGCATGGCGAACATAATGAGCGAACCGCCCGGTGTTTCGTAACAGCCGCGGGACTTCATCCCCACGAAGCGGTTCTCCACCAGGTCGATGCGTCCTACTCCGTGCGCGCCGCCGATCTGGTTGAGCGTCTCGAGCAGCGCCACCGCGCTCATCGTCTTGCCGTCCACTGAGACCGGAACCCCGCCTTCGAACCCGATGGTCACCTCGCCTGGCCTGTCGGGCGCTTCCATCGGGCTTTTGGTCAGCATCCAGATTTCGTCCGGCGCGGCGTTGGCCGGATCTTCCAGAGCGCCGCCTTCGTGCGAGATGTGCCAGATGTTCCGATCGCGCGAATAGATCTTCGTGGTCGACGCCGAAATCGGCACGTTGTGCTCGCGCGCGTAATCGATGGCGTCTTCGCGGCTGACGATCTTCCATTCCCGCCACGGCGCGATCACCGGCAGGTGCGGAGCCAGCGCCTTATAGGTGAGCTCGAAGCGCACCTGATCGTTTCCCTTCCCCGTGCAGCCGTGCGCCAGCCCGTCGCAACCGCTCTTCAGCGCCACTTCCACCTGCTTCTTGGCCAGTAGCGGCCGCGCGATCGACGTGCCCAGCAAATACTTGTGCTCGTACAAGCCGCCGGAGCGCACCATCTTCCAGAGGTACTGGCTAACGAACTCCTCGCGCATGTCCTCGATGTAGACTTCCGACGCGCCGGTCTTGCGCGCCTTCTCTTCGAGCCCCGTGAGTTCGTCGCCGCCCTGCCCGATATCGCCGCAGACGGCGACCACTTCGCAGCCGTAGTTCTCTTTCAGCCACGGAATAATCACGGAGGTATCCAGCCCGCCGGAGTAGGCGAGCGCCACTTTTTTCGGTTGATTCATAAGTTCCTAAGGTAACAGGGTGGAGCCTGCCTATCCCAGCATCATGAGCAGCAGCGCCTTCTGCGCGTGCAGCCGGTTCTCAGCCTGATCGAATACCGCCGAACGGCCATGCTCCATTACGGCATCCGTCACTTCTTCGCCCCGCCGCGCCGGCAGACAGTGCATGAAGATGGCGTCCGACCGCGCTAGCCCGAGCAGGGAATCGTCCACCTGGTAAGGCCGAAACGCTTTCTTGCGCTTGGCCGCTTCCCGCTCCTGCCCCATGCTGGTCCACACGTCGGTGTACACCGCGTGCGCTCCCCGCAGAGCCTCGGCCGTGTCGTGCGTAATTGCCAGCGCGGCGCCCGAAATGGCCGCAAGCCCCTCGGCCTGCGCCACGGTCTCCGGATTCGGCGAGTAGCCCTGCGGACATCCCAGCGCAAAATCCATGCCCAGCCGGATGGCCGTGATCATGAGCGACTGCGCCACGTTGTTGCCGTCTCCGAGAAACGCCAGCTTCAACCCCTGCAGATTTCCGAAGCGCTCCCGAATGGTTTGTACATCGGCCAGCGCCTGGCAGGGATGGTAAAGATCGCTCAGCGCGTTGATCACCGGCACCGACGCCCATTCCGCCAACTCTTCCACGGTCTCCTGCGTGAACACCCGCGCCACGATACCGTTGACCCAACGGTCGAGATTGCGCGCCACGTCCTTGAGCGGTTCCCGCCCGCCGACGGGTCCTTCGCAGAATACCGAGTCCCCGCCCAACTGTTTGATCGCCAGCTCAAACGTCAGCCGCGTACGCAGCGACGGCTTCTCAAACAGCAGCGCAATCGACTTGCCGGCCAGCACCTGCGCGTACTCCGTCGGCGACCTCTTGACATCGACGGCTAGGTCCAGCAGCGCCACCAGCTCATCGTTGGTGAGATCGAGATCGCGCAGCAGGTCCGTCCCGCTAAACTTCAAAAACGACGAGCGGGCGGGAAGGCGGGCCACGGCAATTCTCCTTGAATTTTTATTCACCTGAGTGAATAATTACACATTAGCGGGATTTCGTCAAGCGGCCGGACCACACTTCTGTTGCCTGATCAACAGAAGCGTTGTGTTGGAAATACGGATGGAATCTACGTGCATCCAGGGCCCCGGACCGCTCCTAGGGTGCGGCTCCGCGCCTCGCTCACCGGCCTACCGTCACCTTGACTTCCCCATTGGTCCAGCAGCACTGAAATCCGCCGCCGCCTTCGCCGGAGTAGTCGTTGGCTTGCACGTGCAGGATGTAGTCGCCCGGTTCGCTGAACGTGGCCGTGGTCTCCGCCTTCCCGCTGACGCCCGCGTCCTGGCGCGCGCTCGCCGCGAATTCGACGGGCGGCTTGTTGGTTCCGAAAGTCACCTTGCCCGGGCCGCGGAATTTGCGCCAAGTCAAGGCGATGGGCGGTCCCAGCGTCTTCGACCGCGCCCCGGACGACGACGTGAACTTCCCATCGTCTGACGCCCACACCGTGATCGGCAGCGGCACTCCCGCCTTCGCCGTGCGGTTGGCCGTCACCCCGGCCGGACCTTGCGCCGTGGGACCGTGCTCTTCAAAGCCGAGGAACGGCGGTGTGTTTCCCACTGCGGCTTCTTCGAGCGGCGAAACCTCATAGTCCGGTTTCAGGCTGGCCGGGATCACCGTGGTCTGGCCGTTGGCCACGATCGTCCAGGTGAGCTTCGCGTCTCCAAAGTCGGCCGGCACTTTGATGACGAACATGCCCCATTGCCGCCCGGGCAGGAACGTGGTCGGCTGCCCGCGATCCGGCCCGCCGGGCTCGATCCGGTTGTCCGGACCGATGGGAATGTCGAGGGTTTGTTTTTGATTCCGGCTGTAGTAGCCCAGCAGCAGATTGTAGCTGCCGTCCTTGTTCTGGAACCAGCCTTCGAAGGCGCCCGTCACGCTCGCGCCGGCATCGTGCAATGGCTCCAGCGGCAGCGCCTGGCCCCACGCCATCCCGCCCGCCAGCACCGCCAGGCTGCTCAGCCCGGCAACTCTCCTCGGCCTCGCGCGCATGCCTACCGGGCCCGCAGCTCGCTCGTCAATGGCGCTTTGCCGTGCTTGGCCGCCCACGCGTTGTAGTCGGCGTCGCTGATGTAGGTCACGTTCATCCACGCGTGCCCCATCTCATCCACCGTACGGTCGCCGAACCCCACCCACTGGTCCGGATCCGGATTATTGGGATTGGCGCGCGTGTTGTCGTACCACGCCGTGACGCGAATCATCGTGCCCTTGGGAAACGCGGGCGCGGCGTCATCGGCGTAGATATAATTCGTCATCCAGTTGAAGTTGAACTTGCCCACGTAGCTCACCATCTGCGTGCTCCCGTCGGGCAGGATCGCTTCCACCGCCATCGCTTTCCCGCGCAGGTGCATGTGCGGCTGGAAATTCTCCAGAATCGCCGCCTGCTTCAACACCGTGAAGTTCTGCGACTCCATGATCGTATTGGGCGGAATGTCCATCTGGCGCTGCCGGTCCCGACCCTTGATGGCTTGGAACGCCGTGAGATACGTCCGGTACTTGGGCTCCTGGCCTTTCGGATAGAGCCAGATGCCCAACTCCACGTGATCGCGAATCTCGTCGCCCACCGCGTGGATGTGGATATCCCAGGAAATCTGCGATCCGGGCAGCAGCAATTTGCCGGTATCCGGGCGATAGAGATCGTAGCCCTTGCCCACGGCCCATTCCATCAGCATGGCGCGTCCGCGCAGGTCCGCGTCGGTCCCCGGGATGATGCTGTTGGGGTCGTCCTGCACCAGATAGGTGACCGCGTGGTGTGTGATTCGCCGCCCCGCCAGCGTGCCCGGCCGCATCTCCACCGCCCGCACCCAGCGCGGCTCGGTGATGGGGATATTGGACAGCGGTCTCCACCACACGTCCTGGTGATGGGCGGCCATGGTGTACGGCTCCGAACTGATGACCAAATCCGGCTGGCCGAGTTCCTTGGCTGCCTTCCACTCGTCGGCATCCGGCCACTGCTTGGGCGGCGGCATCTCCTTCGCATTCCCGAACGGAGCGCCGGCATCGGCCCACTGGACGATCTTCTGAATCTGCTCGTCCGAGAGCGACATGTCATTCTTGAATTGGCGCACGCCCACCGTCGGGTCGATATGCCACGGCGGCATCTGGCGCGTGATCACGCGTTGGCGGATCGACTTCGCCCACGGGCGCGTCTCTTCATACGTCACCAGCGACATCGGCGCCATCGAGCCCTTGCGATGACACTCCTGGCACTTCTCCTGCAAGATGGGTGCGATGTCTTTCGCGAAGGTCGCCGGCTGGGCGGCTGCCGCCGCGCGGCCGGCCGCCGGCATCGTCAGGATGGCGCTCCATGCCAACGCCGCCATGCCCCAGTTCCGGCGCGTGGAAAACGTTCGATCCTTCATAGTCCCCCTTGCCCTGGCTCTATTCACCCGATCGGCTCATAGTGTATCGGTGCCGCTACACCGTGTCAAACGGGGGGCTGCCGCCCCCTCAATGGCTTCTGGGACCATTATTCTCCAGAAAGCTGTTTCGATAGACGACATCTTCGGGATGCCATCTGAATACCGTGCTGGTGTACTTCTAGGTCTTTATGAAACCAAGGATGGCTCGAATTCATCCACTCAATTGAGCTATAATTCGTTAGTAGTTGGGACGGGTGATTTGGGTGCGTTGGGCTGCCTCATTTTTGGCTGTCACGCTGGTGCTGTCAGCCAGTTCGGATGAACTGGACCAAGCCCGTCATTTTTACGATCTCACCGAGTTCGAACAATCTCTGAAAATCCTCCATGCCCTTCCCCAGAAGGATGGCGCTGTCTATGCTCTGATGGGCCGCAACTACTTCATGATGGGGGACTTTAAGAAGGCCACCGAGACCTTGGAGAAGGCCGTGGCGGCTGAACCGGGCGACTCCGATCGGGTGCTCTGGCTGGCTCGGGCCTGGGGGCGTCGCGCCGAGACTTCCAACCCGTTTACCGCGCTCGGCCATGCCTCCAAAGCGCGGCAATATTTCGAACGCGCCGTGCAGTTGAACCCGCGAAACATCGAAGCGCTGAACGACCTGCTGGAGTACTACCTGGAGGCTCCCGGGTTCCTCGGCGGCGGTTTCGACAAGGCGAGGGCGACAGCGGAACGCATCAGCCAAGTGGATGCCGCGGAGGGCCATTGGGCCCAGGCCCGGATTGCTGAAAAACGGAAGGAATTCGGCAGCGCCGAAGCTCAGTTGCGAAGAGCGGTCGAATTGGCGCCCCACCAGGTGGGTCGCTTCGTTGATCTCGCCAAGTTCCTGAACAAACAGGGGCGCTACCAGGAAGCCGACCAAAGCTTCGCGCGCGCCGAGCAAATCGCACCGAACAGCCCCAAGCTGATGTTCGCCCGGGCCAACAGCTACGTCGAGTCACGCCGCAATCTGGGGACCGCCAAAGAACTGCTCCAGCGCTATCTGAGTTCCACCGTCTCTCCCGATGACCCGCCCAAGTCCGACGCGCGCAAGTTGCTCCGGCAAATCCAAGGTGGATAGACTCGCCGCATGTTCGTAGGCGAGGCCTTCCGGTTCAGCGTTCAAGCGCTCCGCTCCAATCCCGTACGGTCGCTGCTCACCGGGCTGGGAATGGTGATCGGCACCGCGTCCGTCATCCTGGTGGTCACCATCTCGCTCACGAGCCGCGATTACATCCTCGAACAGGTGGAAGGCGTCGGCTCCAACATCATCTTTGCCTATTACTCTTCCTCAGGCCCCACCAACGCAATTGCCGACGCCGATTACGTCAAGCTGGCGGATGTGGATGCGATCCGCCAGCAACTCTCCGCGGAGATCGTCGCCGCCACCGGGGTCATGACGAACTTCGACCGCATGCTCATCGATGGCAGGGAGCGCGACGTCAAGGTGATCGGCACCGACCAGGCCTATCAGTCGGTGCGCAACATCGTGTCGAGCTCCGGCCGGTTCCTGGATACCAGCGACGTCACCCTGCGCACCAAAGTCGCGCTCCTGACCGACCAACTCGCCGACCGCCTCTATGGCAGCCGCAACGCCGCGCTCAATCAGGTGATCAAGCTGTTTGGCCTGCAATTCACGGTCATCGGAACATTTCACGAAAAAGTGCAGACCTTCGGCCAGTCCGAGGTGGAACGGGATACCATTCTCATCCCCATTACCGTGCTGAAGTACTTCGATTCGGTCGAGCGGATCGATCCGCTGTACGTGCAGGTCCGGTCGGCGAAGCAGGTGGATCAAGTGGCGATGCGGGTGCAGGAGTTGCTCGAGTCCCGCCACCGCCCCGGCGCCAGCTATCACGTCGATACGCTCACCGCCATCCTCAACGCGGTGCGGAACATCTCGCTGATCCTCTCAGCGGTGTTGTTCCTGGTTTCAGCCATTACCCTGGTGATCTCGGGCATCGGCATCATGAACATCATGCTGGTCACGGTCACCGAGCGAACGCGCGAAATCGGTTTGCGTCTGGCGGTAGGCGCCGCTCCGCGTGAAATCCTGCTGCAGTTTTTGACCGAGGCGGTGTTGGTCAGCCTGGCTGGCGGCTCCATCGGGATTCTGGTGGGAGTGGCGATTCCTTCCAGTGTCCAGTTGTTCGCTGACGTCAAAATTCCCATTTCGCCCGTGGCCATCGGGGTGGCGTTCGGGGTCTCGTGCCTGGTGGGAATCGTGTTCGGAATGCTGCCGGCCAACCGCGCCGCACACCTCAACCCCACCGAAGCCTTGCGTCACGAATAGATTCGGAAGGGCGGCCTCGCCAACTTGGTTTTCTGCGGACGCTAGGTGCGCTCGCGGATTTCGAGGATTCGGGAAGTGGTAATCGGCAGGAAGGCCGGGTGACGAAATTCCAGGTGCATGCCGCGGCCGATGAATTGTTCCTTGAGCATCGACCCGCCCCACGTCGAGCCGTGGATCCGGACCAGGACGGGGTCGGGACAGTACTCGGGGTGGCCGGAGATGAGGGCCTCGCCGTCCCCCTGGTTCACAATCGTGTACCAGCGGCGGCAGGTCTGAACCTCGAGCACGGCGCCCGGCGGCAGATCCCGCAGGTGAACGCCGCCTTCGAGCTCCGACTGAATCACATTCCGATTGATTTCGTCGCTCAGGTGCGGATGGGGCTCGAAGAGATTGGGTATCTCAACTGTGGCCGTGTGGTCCATCTACCCGCAGTATAACCTTATTCGGCTCAGGCGGCAGCCGAATTTCCTTTGTTGCTTTGGCGGTGTGGTACTGCCTCTTTGGACTCTTTGAGAAACATCAAGCCGCTGGCTTCCGGATCGAAATCCACCAGCAGCGCGTCCCCGCCCTGCAACTGCGAGGTGGCCAGCAGGTTGGAGGTGGGCTGCACCACCAGCCGCTCCACGGCGCGCTTCAAGTGCCGTGCGCCATAGCGCAGATCGGTGCCTTCGCGCAGCAGGAACTCCTGGGCCGCCGCGTTGACCGTGAACGAAATGGGGACCGCTCCGGTGGCTCGCGACACCCGCTCCTCCACCGCTCGCAGTTCCAGACCCAGAATCTTCTTCAACTCCGATTCCCCCAGCGGATTGAAGACCACCGTCTTGTCGATGCGGTTCATGAACTCGGGAGAGAACCGCTTGCGCGCCGCCTCTTTGCCCGCCTTGGACAACTTCTCGCTCTTCTTGCCATCCATCATCTGGGCCGCCTGCTGCTCGGCTTCGCCCGCGGCAAATCCAAGGCTCGGCCGGATGATGTGGTTCATCTCGCTCGCGCCCAGGTTGCTGGTCATGAAGATCATGGCATGCGAGAAATCCACCCGCCGGTTGTCGCCCAGCGTGAGCGTGGCTTTGTCCAGCACGCCCAGCAGCAGGTTCCACAACGCGTCGCTGGCTTTCTCAATTTCGTCGAACAGCACGAAGGTGAGTTTCACCTTCTCGGTGTGATACTGATTGAGCGTCTCCTGGCTGAGCAGCGGATGCGTCTCGCGATGCCCGAGGTATCCGGGAGGCGATCCGATCAGCTTGGCAATCTCGTGGCTGTGCTGGAACTCGGCGCAATCGATCTTCA
Organism: Terriglobia bacterium; assembly: GCA_020073145.1. Lineage (GTDB taxonomy): Bacteria > Acidobacteriota > Terriglobia > Bryobacterales > Bryobacteraceae > PSRJ01. Next base: position 56,650 of record JAIQFS010000016.1, on the reverse strand, counting down.
CCACCGCGTGCGCATCGCCCACCAGACTCTCCGCCAGCGCTTCCACCGTCCTGGTTTTGCCGGAACCGGTCGGCCCTAGGAACAGAAACGACCCGATCGGCCGCCCCGGACTCGCCATCCCCGCCAGATACGTCTGGTAGATGTCGACAATCTGCCGAACGGCTTCGTCCTGACCGACGATCCGTTTCCGTAGGTTGCTGAGGAGCGTCTCGGCCTCGCGCCCCATTTTCAGCGGTTCCAATAATGTCCGAAGGCGACCCATCCTGGTTCCCCTTTCAATCCATTAGATGCGCCGGCCAGCGACTGTAGATGCGGCCGGGATCCCAATTTGCATCTGTATTCCTTTTCGGCATCTACGGAAGGCTTATCGGACCTATTTCTGCGGAACTGTAGCAAACACGACTTAACGAGACTGGGAACCCGCGCCGTCCGTTCCTTGACGCCCCGGGCAAAGAACATCGAGAACCGCTTGAGGAACTAAGCGCGAAGTGTTTGATGCAATGGGCGGAAAAGCCGCGGCCAGGGGAGGGTTGCCAGGCTAACGTCCACAGTCCGGCCGACCAATCTACCGGGAGTGCGGTGCTCCGCCCGACCGAACGCCACCCGAACTGCTGCCGGAACTGATACCGCCACCCGAGAAACCTCCGGACGACGATCCGCCGCCGAACCCGCCGCCAAAGTTGGGCCGCGCCGCCGAAGGGGGCGAGGAGCCCCGGGAAACGGGGGGATTGCTGGAACCTCCGTTCCCCACGGATTGCCTGCCGTTGTTGCCCGCCGTGACGCTGCCCGGATTTCCGTTGGTCACTGGACGCCCGTAGCCACCGTAGCCGCCGTACCCATAGACCGGCGCATACACCACCCAGGCCGGGCTCCACAAGTTCCAGCCGAAGGGGCTGTATCCAATCCCGTTCCCGGGGACAAAGGTATAGGCGTTGAACCAGGGATTCCACATCCAACCGCTCGATGTCCACGAGGTCCCGCCGTACCGCAGCGACTGCGCGGCCGACACATTCGCCGAAGCCAGATAGCCCGCCCGCTGGCTGTTCCAAACGTAGAAAGGATCGACCAGCTTGGTGTTGAACTTCGAAGCCACCAGCACGCCGTCGAGGTCGGTCTGTTTACCGCGCTTGAGCGTCAACCGTTCGGTTCCGGACTGCACCACGGCCTTGCCGTCGAACACCTGAAACCGGGCCGGATCCGTATCCAGCCGGTACAAGCCATCCTTCTCGAGTTGAATGTTCCGGCTGCCGTAGACCAGAGTGAGCGAGTTGTCCTTGAGCAATTCGTCGCACTCCACCATGACCGAACCGCTGAGCACTTCAAAGCGGGCATCGGACAGATCGCGCGACAGCATGCGCACGGAGCTGTTGGCCGCGACTCTGAGAAAAGCTCCCGGGGTGAGGAGCACTTCGGCTTTGCCGTCCTCGGTACGCAGCAGTTCGCCATCACGCAGGTCTGGAAACTGGCCAAATTTCGGCGCCACTTTCACAGCGCCCACGTATACCGTTCCCTCAATGTGATGAACCACGCCCGCATGAGCGGAAATCACCTGCTGCGCCTGAGAGACGCCGCCCCCGAACAAGCCCGCCAACAGCACCACCAGGCTAAGCCGCATTAGATGACCCCCGTCTCTGATCCTGCGCTCCGAACACCCCGAAGTCAAGGCTCCGTGCCCCGCGCACGCTACAATAGGTCCAATTGTCCCGACGTATCGCACGGCCTGGAGGTTCCATCGGCCCTATGGTTTACAGTCGAAACATTGGCGGTCTGCTGCTCCTTCCCCTCATCCTCAGCTTGCCCGGACGCGCCCAGGATACCTTTCCGGATGTCCAGCGGGTAGTGGCCGTGGGCGACATCCACGGAGACTACACCCAGTTCATCAGCCTGTTGCAAACCGCCCGGGTCATCGACCGCAAAGGCAAATGGATCGGCGGCAAGACCCACCTGGTCCAGACTGGCGACGTGCTCGACCGCGGGCCCGACTCGCGCAAAGTCATGGACTTGCTCATGGAGTTGGAGCCGCAGGCGCAAAAGGCCGGCGGCCGCGTCCACGCCCTCCTCGGCAATCACGAGACCATGAACCTGTATGGCGACCTGCGCTACGTCTCCAAGGAGGAGTTTGCCTCCTACCGCGATGGGAATTCGGAGTACCTGCGCGACCAGTACTTCCAGTTGACCCTCGACGCTTTGAAGAAAAAAGGTACGCCGCCCGCCGACCCCGAGGCCTTCCGCCGAACCTTCGATCAGGAACACCCGCTGGGCTGGGTGGAGCATTTGCAGGCCTTCTCCCCCCAGGGCAAATACGGCAAGTGGCTGCGCCAGCACAACGCCATCGTTCGCATCAACGACGTCGTGTTCCTGCACGGCGGCATCGGCCCGAAATACGCCTCCCGCACCCTTGCTGAAATCAATCAGACCATCCAGGCCGAACTCAACGATTTTTCGAAACTGCAAAACGGCATGACGGCCGATGACGAAGGCCCGCTCTGGTACCGGGGACTGGCGCAAGGCCCCGAGAGCAGCCTATTGGAACACGTCGATCGCGTGCTCCAGAATCTCGGAGCCCGCTACCTGGTGATCGGCCACACCGTGCGGCCCGCGATCCTGCCGCGCTTTGGCGGTAGAGTCATTACCATCGATGTCGGACTTTCGAAAGTATATGGAGGGCCCCCGGCGCTGCTGATCATCGAGGGACCGAAGTTCTATGCCCTGTACCGCGGCCACCAACTCGATTTACCGGTGGATGGCGTAGACCCCTTGCCCTACCTGAAAGCGGCCGCCGCTCTCGATCCGCCGCCATCCCCGATCGAGACTCTGATCGAGGGCAGGGCCGTGCCGGACTTCGTCGAGAAATAGCGTCACGTCCGAGGCGGACGGTTGTAGAGAGCGCTCTCCCCTTTGGCCTCGAAGAATTTGACAATCGCGTCGCGCCGCGCCAGCAGGCCCTTGATTTCTTCACCGTTCAGATACGGCGTGAGTTCTTTCTTGAGCGTGGCTTGATCCAGCGTCTTCATCTTCGCCAGCAGGTTGCGGTCGCACTGGACCAGGTTCTTGGATTCCCGCAGATCGTGCCGCATCCGGAACGCCCGGCTGTGGTCGATCATCCAAATGTGCCATTGCTTGTCGATCAGCAGATTAGTCAGGTTGCGGTCCGTGTTGAAAATGAGCTGGTCGAACACGCGGACTACGTACATCTCCTGGTTCCAGGCGTCGGTGTTCGGAGCGCTCGCCTTCTGCTTGCTGCGCGTCTCCTCGTCCATCAGAACGTCGTCAACCCACCATGTGAATGCGGCGGGATCGCCCCGATACTTGCGCTCCACCGACGGAGGGGTCATGTCGTCGATCCCCAGCAAGCGAGCCAGTTTCCAGGCCGCAATGTTGAATTTGTAGGTGTCCTTGAAGTTGAATTCCGACGTGCCGTCCTGCGCCTGAAAGACGGCTTTCGATTCGTTGATCCGCTGCACGCTGGCATCGTGAGTCATTTTGCCGTCGCTGAGCGTGATCCGTAACGTCTGGGTGACGCCCTTCTTCGCGTCCTTCTCTTGCTCGATGTGCGCGTTCCGAAGGAATTCCTCCTTTTGTTCCGAGGTCAGACTCTGCCCCGCATCCGCCGCGCGCAGCCGGGCCGGCCCCCACACCAAGGCCGGGAGAAGAAGTGTGCCCGCCGCCGCTAGCCGCAGGCCCTGTCGAGAGATCCGCATAATCGCCTTTCTGTGCGCCCCGCGCATGTCAGAAGAGTCTAACATGCCCGGATCACTGTGGTAGCATATCTCCCACTGGCGTTCGAAACCAAAGCGGCCGGTACGGGAGCCGCCACTGGGGCTGATTTCAGCCCGTCCAATTTCAGCCCCTGTGAGGCGGGGACTCGAGCGCTCGCGGAACACCAAGCCACCCGGGCGTCACAGGAGGAGAGCAATGGCGACAGCAACCGTGCAGGCCTCGCCGGGCGGAAAAGCCTGGCACGAACGCCTGTTGAATGTCGTCGCCGAAGTCCACGCCCAAGAGGGCCTTACCGCCCTGTTGCTCACCGCCAACCTGTTCCTGCTGCTCACCGCCTACTACATCATCAAACCGGTGCGCGAGGCTCTCATCCTCACCGGCGGCGGCGCCGAGCTCAAAAGCTACAGCAGCGGATTCCAGGCCGTGCTCCTGTTGTTCCTGGTCCCGGCGTATGGCACGGTGGCGAGCAAGGTGAACCGCATCCGGCTGATCAATTGCGTCTTCCTGTTCTTCGCGTCCAACCTGGTGATCTTCTATCTCCTCAGCCAGATTCACGTCCCGCTCGGCATCGCCTTCTTTGTGTGGGTGAGCATCTTCAACAACATGGTGGTGGCCCAGTTGTGGTCGTTCGCCAATGACTTGTACACAACCGATCAGGGCAAACGGCTCTTCCCCATCATCGGCGTGGGCGCTTCCGTTGGTGGCGTGGCCGGGGCCGGCATCACCGCGCTGGCGGTCAAATCTCTGGGCGTCTATGAACTAATGTTGGTCTCCGCCGCCATCCTGGTGGCGTGCCTGTTGCTCACCAACGTCATTCATCGCCGCGAAAAGCGGCGGATTCACGACGTCGTCCGCCAGAAAGAGGTGGAGCAGCCCTTGGCCAGAGAGGGCGCCTTCCGCCTGATCCACCGCCAACGGTATCTGCTCTTTATCGCGCTGCTCATTCTCACCCTCAACCTGGTCAACAGCAATGGCGAATACATGCGCGACAAGATCTTCACCCAGGCCGCGCGGCAGGCCGTGGCGCACGGGACCGCCGGCGGCCTTTCCGAAACCAACCTGCTCGGAACCTATGCGGCCGATTTCCAGTTCTGGCAAAACCTGCTGGCTTTGCTCATCCAGTTCTTCCTGGTTTCCCGCGTCTTCAAATATCTGGGGGTGCGCGGTTCCCTGCTGGTGCTGCCAGCCATCGCGCTGTGCAGTTACTCGCTCATCGCCGGCGCTCCCGTCTTCGCCGTCATCTGGGGAGCGAAGGTGCTCGAGAACAGCACCGACTACTCGCTCATGAACACCGTTCGCGGGGCCCTCTACTTGCCCACCAGCCGCGAAGCCAAGTACAAAGCTAAGCAGGCCATTGACACGTTCTGCGTCCGCTTCGGTGATGTGCTCTCCAGCCTCACCGTCTTGGCAGCAGTGCTCCTGCACGTCGGAATCCGCGGAATGGCCGCCTTCAACATCACAGCCGTCGCCCTCTGGCTGCTGCTGGCCTACGGCGTGATCCGCCAGCACCGCAAACTCACCGCCGCCGAAGGCGCCGCCCCGGCCTAGCGCCCCACACCCGCGTGCTTCTCGGACTGCGTGCCGTCAAAGCTCTACGAGCCCGCCCCTCTCCTCTTGCCTTCTTCGCGCGGCGTGCCGGCATCTTCCGGCCGTTCCGTGGTCGATGAACCGGCCGCAGCCGGATTCCCCAACACCCGCTGCGACAGTGTTTCCTTCTTCCCCGGCGGCGATAATTCGATACGCTCACACAAGCGGTCGCGAATCTCGCGCGGCAGCGAACTGCCCAGATACTCCACCGCCAGCGCGCGCAGCCGCGAGTCGTCGGTGTGCAGCGCCCGGAACGCCGTCCGCACCGCCTCCCGCGGCAGCACCAGGGCGAGCAGGGCAAAGACGTGCGCCAGGCTGTGCGAAACCGGCTCCTCCGCCGCCGCGTCCCCGTCCGCCGGAACGCTTTCTTCCTCCACGCCCCGAGGCTGCCGGCCTTGCCACTCGCGCCGGCTCACGGAAAGTTCGCGTTCCACCAGCCGGTAGATCACCGCGGGCTCCGGCCGGAAATCCGGATGCCGCAGCAGCATCCCTTCCAGCCCGCGGCTGCACCGGAACCGCAATTCGAACTTCGGATCGTTGAGGCCCTCAAACAACCCGTCCCACGCCCGGTGCGTTTCGCAGGTCGCCAGCAGGCGGGGGATGCGCCGGCGGACCGCATAATCCAGGCTTTCGTCGAGCAGCGCATCCGCCAACTGCCCCGCAATGCGAAAGGTAGCGCGCGACAGCGCCGCGTGCGCCGCCCGGCACACGCTGTCGGAGGCCAACAAGCGGATCACCTGCGGGACCAGAATCGGGTCCAGCATCCCCATCTCGCGCAAGGCCTCTTTCACGCGACGCGGATCGCTCGAACGCAGTTGGGTGAGCTGCTGCATCTGCGCGTCCGTCAGCCCGGAATCCAGCGGCAGCGTGGCCGACCCCGGCGCCGTGCGGAAGACCATCGTCAATTCCTCCACCTCCGCCGGCTTCAGGTCCTTCGCATTGTTCGCCAGATTTTTCTGGATCACCAGCGAGTACGCGCGGTCCAACCGGAACGAGAGCCATGCGGCCATCCCCGATACCGCCGCCACCAGCGCCAGAATGCAGTAGGGCACCGCCGCCGCCGGCACGTTCAGGATCAGCTGCACCGCCGCATAGCCCGTCCCATCGCCCGCCCGGTCCGCGCCAATATCGATCACCGATTTCACCGATCGCTTCTCGGCTTCCGGCATGGGCGCGTAGAACAGCTCGTACCCGGAGCGGAACAACGACCCGCGCAGCGTCTGCTCCCACGCGCGCGTCAATCCCAGCACAATCGCTCCTGGCGAAATCAGCGCCAGCAGGCTGGCCCCCGCCACCCCCACCGGCAGCGTGGCCACCGTGCGCGCCAGGCCGAAGCGATTCAGCCAGAATTGACTGGCCCCGGTCTGCGCCACAAAACTCGAAATCGAGGTCACCACCCAGAACAGAGCCAGAAACTGGGTGAGCGCCACGCCGCGGCCGATATGCGCCTGGGCTTGCGCCTTGAACAGAAAATCCAGCGCGGCTGCCGCCATATTGACCAGGGCCACCAGGCCCGCCACCGCCAGCAAGTACGGCGCGCCCGCCAAGGCCTTGGTCAGCGGCGGAGTCTCGGCGCGATCCGCCCCGGACTTCGGTTGCGGCAGGCGCACCAGCACCACCCCGCACACCAATTGCAATGCCAACAAAAACAACAACCAGGTGGAAGGCGCGAGCAGCGGTGCGATGGCGTACATCATCAGACCGCCCCCCAGACCGCCGAGCGTGCCAAAGCCCGCAATGCGCCCGAACCGCCGGCGCGCCTCCAGGGGATCGAAACTCTCGTTGGCCAGCGCCCAAAACCCCGAGAGCAGCACCGACCCCAACGCCACCACATGCAGGTAAATCAGAACCGACATCGGGCGCGGAAAAGCCGGCAGCAGCAGAAATTCTGCCGCGTGCAGGCCCATGCTCAACAGATACCCGGCCGGAATTACCCGAAACGGCCCGAAGCGGTGCAACAGCTTCGCGCTGACCACCGCCAGCAATACCGCGCTGACCGCCGCGCTCCCCGCCATGGCGGGCAACGCGCGAGCATCGAACGCCGTGAGAAAAAGGCTGTCGCGGATGGTCTTGGACGCCACCTGCCAGGCCATCATCAGCCCGGACGCCAGCGCCGCATTGCGGACCAGGCTCGCGCCTCCGCCTTTCATAAGGTTCCTAGTATAACTGCCGTCGGAGGCGGCGCGCGAACCGCCAGTTCGCGCCTGTCGGCTGGCTGCCAGAGAAGAATAGGAGGGATTGCCGAGGCGTCCCACACCCGTGAGACGCCCCAGAAAAACTCGAGGAAGGAGAATCCGCCGAGGCGGAGCCTTACACCTGGAACGAGCTGCCGCAGCCGCAGGTCGATTTCACTTGCGGATTATTGAACTTGAACCCTGCGCCCTCCAGGGTCTCGATATAGTCCACCTCAGCGCCGTCCAAATAAAGCAGACTGGCTTGGTCCACAAATATCTTCAGGCCGTCATACGTGTACGTCTTGTCCAGGATGTTGGGTTGGTTCTCGAAGGCCATCGAGTAGCTGAAGCCGGAGCACCCGCCACCCACCACCGCGATGCGCAGCCCGCCCGGTTGGGGCTCCTGACTCGACATGATCTCTCGGACTTTGCCCACTGCTCTTTCGGTTAATTGCACCATGCGTTTAAACTCCTGATCGGTTGAGCCTCGACTTTCATTATACAATCCTGACTGCTTAAGTCCATCACTCAGCTGTTTAGATGGGGTACCGGCCCCTCTGGTCGCGAAAAATCGACCCTGAACGGCAAGCCCGGTGCCACCTCGCGTTCGTGCTATCTTGCAAATGGTGCCATCCGCAAGCTAAGTGAAACCGAACTAGGGGGAATTGCGTCGGTAGCGGTGTATGGGAACCCTGACGGGCGCGCTGCCACTCCCGGCATTCGGTAGCAAAGCGGCCGCAAACTCGAGAGTGGATTATCAGAACACCCCGGAAGGGGCCTTGGTTCAGCGGGCGCAATCCGGCGATGAAACCGCATTTCGCGAGATCGTCGAACGCTACCAGTCCAAGGTGTTTTCCATCATTCACGGCATCGTGCGCCAGCGTAATGACGTGGAAGACATTGCACAGCAAGTATTTGCCAAAGTCTACCTGTCCCTCCGAAACTTCGACTTCCGCAGCTCCCTGATTACTTGGATTTATAAAATCACCGTCAACGAGTGCTTCGATTATCTCCGCAAGCGGAAAGTGCGGAGGCTGGTCTACGAAAGCGATTTGAGCGAAGAAGAAGTCCGGCGGGTTGAAAACACCGATCCGGCCGTCGAAAGGCAGATTCCGGCAGATTCCAGCCTGGCGCAGCGCGATTATGTCCTGAAACTCCTCACGCGCGTCTCCGAAGAGGAACGCATGTTATTGATTCTGAAGGAAGTAGAAGGGTATTCCGTGGAAGAGCTGGCGGCTCGTACCGGAATGAACGAAAACACCGTAAAAGTCAAACTCTTCCGGGCTCGGCAGAAATTGGTGAAGGCCGCCCAGCGTCTGGATCGAAGTCCCGGCCTGGTGGCCGGATAGGTAGGTAGTACCTCTGAGCGGGCGGCCGGTGACGGCAAAAGATCCGCAGGGGGCAGGATTGGGTGTAGTATAGGTAACATTTGCAAGGGAAGAAACGTATGCATGCGGTAGTGATGCAGAGCCTTGAGGAGTACCTTGCCGGCGCGCTGGAGCCGGCGGCTCAACGAACCGTTGATGCCCATCTGAACGCGTGCGAGTCCTGCCGCACCGAAATCCGTTCCATGCAGGAAGTCTCGCTCTGCTTTGGGTCGCTGCGTTCGGAAGAACCCATCGTCCCGGGAGCCGGCTTTTATGCGCGCGTCCGGCAGCAGGTGGAATCGCGGCATCCGACGCCTTCGGTGGCAAGCTTGTTGGGACTGGATTTTGCCTTTGGACGCCGCTTGGTGTTTTCCTCGCTATTAACTTTAGCGGTATTGGGCGGCTATTTCGTTTCCCGTGAAACAGCGTACTCCACCGGCCCTTCCCCGGAAACCGTCATGGCGCAACAGGAGTCTCCTTCTTTCGATTCCGCGCCGGCCCAGGACAACATGCTAGTGAGTCTGACCGCCTATGAGCACTAACCTCCTGGAGCGGCCGACGCTCGGGCGGGGTTGGGATCCCCGGTTGGCCGCCACCCTGGCCTTGGCGCTGGTTTTCCTGTGCGGGGCCGCCGCTGGCGCTCTGGCCATGAACCTCGGCGTCCATAACCGCCTCCATCAGCCTTCTTTCGATACTGCCGCCGGCAAAACCATCAACTTTGAAAAAGTGCAGAAGGAGCTCGACCTCACGCCGGTTCAGGCCGAGCAGGTGCAATCCATCCTCAACGACATGTGGCAGTATTACCGCACCGTGCTCAGCGACAGCAAAACCCGCGTGGAACAAGTCCTCACTCAGCAACAGCGCCAGAAGTTCGAAGTCATGCTGCAGCAGCAGCGGTAGCACGGCGACCGCCAGCACCCCGGTTGTTACAACATAGCCCCGCAGCGTCCCGTGCCTCGGTCTAAAATCTGAGTATGGGGGTGATCGCGGTGCTTCTGTTCTTGCAGGCCGCGGCCAATCCCGGCGCCGACGGCACGAAGGCGCTGGATGAAGGCCGCTACGAAGCCGCCGCCCAAGCGTTCACTCAGGCCATCGCCGTCGATCCCGCCGACTACACCGCACATTTCAACCTCGCGCTGGCCTACAGTCTTCTGCACCGCGATGCCGAAGGCATTGCCGAATATCGCAAGACCCTCGAATTGAAACCCGGGCTCTACCAGGCCCAGCTCAATGCCGCCATTCTGCTGCTGCAGCAGAAGTCGCCCGCCGACGCTCTGCCGCTGCTCCAGGCCGCTTTGGCCCAAAAACCCGCCGAATTCCGGCCCCGCTTCTATCTGGCCGAAGCGCAGCTCGCCACCGGCGCCTTCGCTCCCGCCGAGCACAGCTACCGCGCCGCCCTGGAGCTGGATGCCCGATCCGCGCCCGCGCAGCTCGGCCTGGCGCATGCTCTCGCCCAGCAAGGCAAGCTGGCCGACGCCGCCCCGTACTTTCGCCGCGCCGCCGAACTCGATCCGAACTATCGCGACGCCCTTCTCGAGCTCGCCGCCCTCTACGAAGAAAATAAGCAGCCCGCCGACGCCATCGAAATCTACCGGCAATTTCCCGATGACCCCGCCGCCGCCGAACGCCTCGGTCTCCTGCTGCTCGACTCCCGCGAGTATGCCGATGCCGTTCCACGCCTCGAAGCCGCCTACGCCCAGTCGCCCACCCCAGCCAACCGCGCCGCCCTCGCCGCCGCCTACGTCTTCAACCAGCAGGGCGCAAAAGCCCTGCCGCTGCTCGACAAAGCCGTTGCCGACGATCCGGCCAACTCGGCTCTGCGCCTCATGTACGCGCGCGCTCTGCGCGATTTGCGCCAATTCCCCGCCGCCGCACGCCAGTTCTCCGAAGCCGCCAAACTCAAACCCGGCGACGCCCAGACCTGGAACGACCTCGGCAGCGCGCTCTACATGGCCGACGACTACCCGCAAGCGCTCGCCGCTTTCGACCGCGCCCGCGACTTGGGATTGGGCAACGCCGGCAATTGGTTTCTGCGCGCCATCATCCTCGATAAGATGCACCAGCCGAAACCCGCCCTCGAGGCCTACCAACAGTTTCTCGCTCTCAGCCAGGGCAAGAATCCCGACCAGGAATTTCAAGCGCGGCAGCGCGTCAAGCTCCTCCAGCGCGAGGCCGGCAAACGGTGAGCGTCATGCGACGAGCCCTCCTCCTTCTCCTGATCCTGGCGGGCGCCGCCCTCGCCTTCGACGGCCTGGATGAAGCGCGCGCCGAACCCAATCTCGAGCGGCGCTCCAAGCTGGCGCTCGACAACGCCGTCGCCGCCCTCAAGGCCGCTCGCGAAGCTTATGCGGCCGGCGATACCGCCCAGACCGAAAAACAGGGCGGCGCGATTGAGGAGTCCGTCGATCTGGCCTACGCCTCCCTGCTCGAAACCGGCAAGAACCCGCGCAAGAGCCCGCGATGGTTCAAGCACGCTGAAATGGAAACCCGCGAGTTGCTCCGCAAAGTGGAAGATTTCCAGCACCAGATGGGCTACAACGACCGCCCCCTTTTCGATAGAGTAAAAGCCAAGCTCCAGCAGGTGCACGAGGACCTGCTGATGGGACTCATGGAGGGCCGCAAACACAAATGAAGTCCGCCCTGATTTGCCTGTTGCTGGCCGCGCCGCTGTGCGCTCAGCGCGATTTTCTGACCGCCGACGAAATCGATCAGGTCAAGGACGCGCAGGAGCCCGTCCTCCGCCTCAAGCTCTACGCCAAATTCGCCAAGCAGCGCGTCGACCTGGTGCAGAACCTGATCTCCAAGGACAAGGCTGGCCGCTCGATCATGATTCACGACACGCTGGAAGATTATTCCAAGATTCTGGACGCCATTGACGACGTCACCGACGACGCCCTCATCCGCAAACGCGACGTTGCGCTCGGCCTGCAGGCCGTGGTGGCCACCGAAAAACAGATCCTGCCGGTCCTGCAAAAAATCCGGGACAGCCAGCCCAAAGATCTTTCCCGCTACGACTTCGCGCTCCAGCAAGCCATCGAGACCACCCAAGACAGCCTGCAAGCCTCGCAAGAGGACGCGGGCGAACGCACCAAAGACGTAGAAGCTCGCGAGGCCAAGGAGCAGAAGGAATTGAAGGACCTGACTTCCTCCGAAGATCAAAAAGCCCAGCAAGCCGAGGACAAAAAAGCCGGCGTCGGCCAACCCCAACGCAAAGCCCCCACGCTCAAGCGGCCGGGGGAGAAATAGCGTGGTAGGGCAGGCGGCTCACCTGCCCTGGCTGCTCCCCGAAAAATCGCTCATCCCGGAACTGCGTCGTTTCGCGAGGCCAGGAACGTGCGCGAAAGGGGGTACAGTGAGGATCCGGCGGAACCGATTCTCATGGCCTCACCCCGCCTGGCCCGCGCGGATTACTTCTTGGGTCCCTTCTTCTCCTTGGCGCCCGCATGTTCGGGTTTCGCCCCCGAGTGATGCTTATTGTGGCGCGCCAACGCTTTCGCAATCTCTTCGGCGGAAAGCTTGCTGTGATTCTCCGAGTGCAAAACCTCGGTAGAAGGAAGTGGATTGTCGGTCATCGGTGGATTCGCTCCTTCTGTCGGAATACCAGCCGGTCCGGCAGCATCGCTCGATGGCAGACGCCGCTACGGTCGGTTCTCAAGATGCGTGGAAACGGCGCCGCGTGGCTGAAAAGCCGGCCTCCCGGCCGCGGGGCGGGAACAGCACGCCGCAGCCGGAAACCTCTCGCTGAACAGCCATGCCTGTTTGCATTGTAACGCCACCCCGCGAACTCGGAGGCTCCGATGCTGTCTTTGTCGACCCCTGAGAGCCGCGCCTCGGAATGCGGAACCGTCCGTTACCAGCCCTAGTGCCCGTCCCCGTGATCTCCTCCGCCCCCTCCGGGACTGCTGGCCGGAGCGCTGGCGCCGCCGCCGGGGCTGCCGGCTCCCAGGGCAATCGTCGAGTTCGCGGAACCCCACAGTCCGGCGACACTCGTTCCGGCCCCCGAGAACAGTCCGATCACCGCCAGCGCGACGAACGACAGCAGCAAAGTGTACTCGATCAGGTCCTGCGCCAGCGTCTCTTTTCGGAATCGGGTCAGACAGCGACGAAGCATGCTCTTCACCTGGCCTGAGTCTAGGAGCCCTCGAGAATCTCTGCCATCCCGCATTCCCCTGATATTCTGGGGAATCTCGCCTTCTAAGTGCGGCAACGACACGAGATCTTCGAGTTGGAAAACTCTGTAAATTTTGACGACTCCCTGTGTCCACTGCCGCAAACCGCCCCTTCGAATCGCAACCGATCAGCCCACCCGAGCCAGCCGCCGCACCGCCAGTACGGTGAAGACCAGCGTCACCGCCACCAGCACGGCGACATGCACCATCGGGGAGCCCAGACTGGCGGCTCCCGCCGCAGCGAGCGACAACTGATTCAGATGAAACGCCGGCGATAATTGCAGAATCCACTGCGCTCCTTTCGGCAGCGGAAACCACAGGCCGCCCAGGTAGGCCATCGCCAGATAGACGACATTCGCGACGGCAGGCGCCGCCTGGCCTTTCATCACCGTGCCCACGAACAGTCCGATCCCGCAGAACGGGACCGACCCCGCGATCGTGATCAATGCAAAACGCAGGCTGTGGCCGGCGTCCATTGGCACATGTCCCAGAGACAGGCCGCACGCGACCATTACGGACGTAATGATCGCGCCGAACAGCAGCGCCATCAGCATTCGCGCCAGCAGGTTGGCCGCGGGCGGCATCGGCAGCGCGCGTTTGAGCCGGAGCAGTCCCTGGTCGCGCTCCAACGCCAGGACCGCTCCGAAACCGAACATGGCCGGCCCCATCACCCCCATCACGGCAAAGCCTGAGAACAGGCCCGTGATCACCTTCGGATCCTTGACTCCGCCCGCGATCAGCACGCCAAAGAAGAGGTAGAAGACCACCGGTAACGCAATCAGGGGCGCGCCGAATGCCGGCGACCGCAGCATCCGGATCGATTCGTATTTGGCTTCCGTCAGATACGCGCGCCAAAGAAGATTGCCGGTTGGGGCATCGGTTCGGGTCCAGTCTTTGCTTGGGGTCAATCGGGTTGGGGTCAATGAAGTGGTGCTCATTTACGCAGCCTCCTTGGTGAGTGCAGTGAACGCTTCGGCCAGCCCGGCGCGCCGGATTTCCAAATCCTGCAGGTCCGCGTCCGCGGCCAGCAAACGCCGCACCACGGCTTCGGCATTTCCCGCCACGATGCGCAGGCCGTGCCGGTCGCGGCTGGCGCTCTCGACTTCCGGCCAGCGCTCGACCTCTTCCACGCTCAAGGCCGTGGAGCAGGTGACATGCTTGCGGGCCACCAGGGCTCGCATCTCGTTCACGCTGCCGGAAGCAATCATGCGCCCTTGGTTGAGCACCGCCACCCGGTCGGCCAGAGCTTCGGCCTCTTCCAGGTAGTGGGTGGTGAGAACGATCGAAACTCCCTCCGCGACGAGTTGGCGCAGAGTGGCCCACATCATCTCCCGGGCCTGGATATCCAGGCCCACCGTGGGCTCATCGAGGAACAGCAGTTTCGGGCGGCCACACACCGCCATGGCGAACTGCGCCTGCCGTTTCTGCCCTCCCGAGAGCTTCCCATAGGGGCGATCGCGCAGCGGCGTGGTCCGCGTCATCTCGAGCACGGCGTCGGCCGGGAGCGCCGCCGGGTAGTAGCTTGCCACCAGGTCGATATGCTCGCGAACCCGCAACTCCGGAGCGAGAAACACTTCCTGCATCATCACGCCCACGCCCCGCCGGTTCTCAAAAGAAGTCGGGGAGCGGCCGAACAGGCGTGCCGTTCCGGCATCGGGCTGCTGCAGTCCGAGCATCAGGGTAATCGCCGTCGTCTTGCCGGCCCCGTTGGGGCCCAGCACCGCCAACAACTCCCCTTGCCCTACCTGTAGATCCAGACCGGCCAGCGCCACAGTCTTTCCGTAACTCTTGTGGACCGCCGCGAGTTCCGCTAAAGAATCGTTGTTCATTGGAATCTCCTTTCTGAACTCACGCGCTACTTGCCGTCCACCGAAAACGCCAGGAATACGTTCCCCGGCGCGCCGCCATACTGGTTGTAGCCGGAGTTCACGAAGACCATGCCGTTGACCACGGCGGGCCCGGCCGCGTCCATCGAGCCACCGTGGGCGGCTTTGCCATTCACGGTCTCGAACTCACGCGCGGTATCGGTGTCCCACAAGACTTTGCCCGTCCCCGCTGAATAGGCGCGCAGGTGCCCGTCGAGGGAACCCGAGAACACCACGCCCGGAATTGCGGTCACCGCGGCCGATTGCGCGGGGGAACAGTCGGTGCTGCCGGCGGGGCAGGCGGCCGCGGGCGCTGCGCTCCAGACGATCTTGCCCGTCTTCAGATCCAAGGCGTGGAGCCCGCCGCCCTTCTTCGGATCGAGCGTCAGTCGGAACCCCTGCGGCGATTTGGGATCCGCCACGACACCGATTCCGAGATCCGAGATCGCCACATAGACCTTCTGCCCATCCGCGGCCGAGCCCCACTGGCTGCCGCCCAGCGCGCTTCCCGCACCGGCCCGCGTCTGCCAGAGCACTTCGCCTTTCTGATCCGGGTCCACCGCGTGCACCATGCCCGATTTTTGTCCGATCACGAGCGCCCGCTTTCCCCCGCCCAGCGATACCAGAACCGGAGACTGCCCGAAATCATAGTCCGGGCCCTTGGCCTCCGGACAATTCGTAAACGGCGGGGCCGCGCAGCTGGTGTTGAAGGCGTCTTTCTCCGTCAGTTGCCGCGACCACAGTAATGTTCCGGTCTTGAGGTCCATGGCCAGAATCGCGTCGCTAGTATTGCTCGGCGGGTCCGAATAGTTGTCACCCGTCGCGACATACAGCGCGCCCAGCTGCTCATCGATCGTCGGGCTCCCCCACACGCCCGCGCCCGAAGGCCCCCGCTGCTGGACTCCCCCCGCGTTCTTGTGCGTGGGCTGCGCCGCTTCCGCAATCGTGAACGTCTGCCAGATCTTCTTGCCCGTGCCGGCATCCAGGGCCACCACGCTGCCGCGAAACGTGCAGCACTCCGCCTTGGGGTCGGCGCCAACCACCTCTTCGAACGAAGAGAACGGCTGATACACCACTCCCTTGTAATATCGCGGCGTAGCCGTCGCCAGCGTCGCGTAGTGATCCACCGGGCGAATCTTCCAGATCAACGCGCCCGTCTGGGCATTGAGAGCATACATGGTAGCGCCGGCATCGCTAAAGAAGACCGCGGGCACGCCGTTGGCCTCTCCGACCGTGATACCGCCCCGCAGCCCCGGTGCGGCTTGATAGCCCCACCGCGTACAGCCGCTATCGGCGTCGAGCGCGTACACCGCTCCCGTCTGCGACGCCAGGAACACGCGGCCTCCTACAATCGTGGGCTGCGAGCGTGCCAGGGTGACCGCGCCCAGGTTGAACGCCCACTTGAGCTTCAGCTTGGGAACATCGGGGGCCGTGAGTTTCGCTCCGGCCGCGTCCTGGAATCGCGAGTTCGTCAGGCCCGGGCTCCACCCGTTCCATTGCGGATCGTTCGGGCCCATCCGAAACGCTGCCTCCCCCTGACAGGTCGCTGTGATCGCGACCGGCGCCGCCTGCGCCGCGCCGGTGGGTGCAATGTAGCCCAGCAGGGCGAAGATCTGCTGCGTGGTCAGGCCCTCCGCCCGGCTCTTCATCGTGCCGCTGGTGAGCGCGCCATAGATGGCCTCCCCGGTCATGGCTTTGATAGTGCTCAGCGACGGCACCCGAGCCTGAGGCATATCGTGGCAGGATGCGCAGCGCTCCTGATAAATCGCGGCGCCGTCTTGCGCAAACACCGCGGGCAGAAACAAAACCAACAGACACGCGTATCTCATAGTTCCTCCGGCTTGTAGTTGTTCTGATCCCCAGTTGGAATCAGTTACGGTTTAGATCGGCGAGATGTTCCGTGCATGGACGGCCCATCCCGAGAAAGATCGCACGGGACCACGACTGCGGAGACGAAGTCCGCGCCCCTGTGTAAACCCACGTCCCAACAGCCATCCCAGAACTCCCCAACAGAAAGACACCGGCAGACGAAGCGCGACCGACGCCAGCAGAAGCCAGCCGGCCGGAGCGTGAGGTTGCGCGCTGTAGTAAGTCAACGCGAATCCATGTTCGCGGAAGGTGGTCGGTAGGTCTCCCGGGCCCACGACCGCTACTCCCAGCACGCCGGAGAGAATCAATAGTGCGGCTAGCAAGGCGGGCGCACCCGCGAGGAATGCGATCTTGGCCGCGGCGCGTCCGCACTGCGCCGCACTCACGCGAAAACGCATCTGCAGCCAGGCTGTCGACCCCACCAGAATCACGAAGTACGCGGCCGTGTTCAGGGGTTGCATCAGCAGTGCCATGCCGCCGTTCAATTCGGGCAGGCCGCTGCTCGGATTCGTGCCAAAGGGCGGCGGCACGACGATGTTGAGGGCCAGCAGCGAGAGCGTCTCGACCAGCAGAGAGAGGCCGATCAGAGTGGCCGGCTCAACCGGACCGCACAGGCCTTTCTTCCAGGCGTTCCGGGCGAAGTTCGCGTTTACACACACGTTTCGCATCGCAGTTCCTTTCGTGTTTTAAAGCGACCCTAATTAGACGAAAAAGTTAGACGAACTAGTTAGGTGAAATCCCTTTTACGGGATTGCAGAAAATACGTCAGCCCCAACAGCAGCACAGACGCGGAAACCTCGGTGGCCAGGACCGTAACTGAGGTCGAACTCCAAACCACCCGGGGACTCGTCACGTTCGCCATGAGCGCCGGAGTCTGGGTCATGAAATACCAGGTTAGGCCGTAGGTCGAGCTGCAAAAGACATTGGCCGCGATTCCCCATCCTTCGCTCTCGCCGACCAGGCAGGCGCCCGTAATCAGGCAGAAACCGATGACGGGCATGAACGCCAGGATCATCAGCACCGGAATGCTGCCGCGCGGAACTACGCCGCGGATCTCGACCAGCAACACGGCCGCGCTCACCAGCGTCACCCAGGGGATCAGGAAGATGAGCAGGCTTGAAATGAGCTTTGACGTCGTGTACTGGATGGAGGAAATGGGAAGGCTCATGAGAAAAGCCAGATTCTTGTTCTTTCGTTCATTCCCGATGCCGACTAGCGGCAGCATGTGAGCCATCAGGATCAACGGTATGAAGAAGAGCACTCCGCCAGTCACGATGGCGCTCTGGCTGCCCCACGGCACGATACACAAAGCAGCCGCGCCCCACACCATCGTGATCAGGATTGGCACCCGCCCCATCTGCCAGTCTTTCCAAATCAATCGCCCGACTGCGGAGCCTTTCATGCTTCCACCCCCTCGCGGCTATGCTCGACATTCGCCACGAAAATTTCTTCGAGCGTCATGGTCTCGATGCGCTGAACCCGGGCGCCGCGACTCTCATACGCGTTCGCCAGATCCGGAACGTACGCGTTGGCCGTCGCGATGGCCAGCCGGCCATTCTGCTGGACGCCGATGATTCCCGGAAGAACCGGCAATTCAACTCCGTGCGGTACTTCCAGGCGCAGGCGCCGCCAGCGGTCCAGGTACACCTCTTTGTCCATGGAATCGATGATGTGGCCCCGATCGATAAACGTGATCTGATCGGAAATCTGTTCGACATCGTGTGTGTTGTGCGACGAAAACAGGATGCTGCGGCCTTCGTCCGCCATCACCGCCGTCAGCTCCCGCAGAATTTCGTGACGCGCCACCGGATCGAGGCCCGTGGTGGGCTCGTCCAAAACCAGCAGCTTCGGCTTCCGGGCCAGAACCAGAAGCATCGTGGCTTTGACGCGCTGTCCGTGCGAGATTCCCTTGATCCTCTGGTCCGCCCGCAGGCCGAACCGCTTCAGCAGCACTTGCGCGTAAACCGCGTCCCAATTCGGATAGATCCGTTGCATGAAGCCCATGTGCCAGCCCAGCGTCATCGCATCGTAGAGGCGCATGTCCTCCGAAGCGAAACCGACATCCCACTTGGCGGCGATCTGTTCGGCCGGCATGCGGTGGCCGAGCACCCGCACCTCGCCCGAGTCCTGATGGACCAGACCCAGGAGAATGCGGATCGTCGTCGACTTCCCCGCCCCGTTTGGTCCAATCAGCCCCATGATCTGCCCCTCCGGCACCTTCAGGTCAATGTTGTTGAGCGTGAAGTAGCGATAGTTCTTCCCAACGCCGCGCAGTTCAATGGCGAGATCGCTCATATCGTTTCCTTTTCCCTGACACGATCGCCGGCTTCACGCAGCCGGTCTTCCAGTTCTTTGGGGCGGATGCCCAACATGGCGGCGAGGCGCCTCGCTTGTTCCAGATGCTGCTCCAATTCTTCCTCGCGCAGCCGTGCGCTCAGCCCGCCGTTCGATGCCACGTGCGAGCCCTTCCCCTGTTGCGTCACGATCACGCCCTCGCGTTCCAGTTCCAGGTAGGCCCGCTTGACCGTGATCACGCTGACCTCCAGATCCACCGCCAGTTGCCGGATCGACGGAATCGCTTGCCCCTCGCTCCAATCGCCCACCGCAATCCGCTGCTTGATCTGCTCCATGATTTGCAGATACATCGGCCGCTTATCGGCTTGCGAGATGGTGAAAGCACCATTCATGAGATCAGTATACTCAGTATATACAGATCCACAGGCCTGTCAAGCCCTTTCTTGGGACCACCTCGTTTTGGGACGCCATCGTCCACGATCACGGGCCTTTTCAAAATTTCCTATCTCTTCTTATCAATCACATACGCCACGCTCAGACTCGGTTCGCTCCAGCCGGCCCGGTATCCTGGGTATCGAGAAGATCTTTATGCACACTCCCTCTGACGACCTCTCCGGCGCTGCCCTGAAAACCGGCATCGACGCCCGGGCGCTGGTTATCCCGGGCGAAGACCCTTGCGAACTGGCCGCTCTCACTGCCGCCTATCACCGCCAGATGCAACCCGCCGGCCCCACCGAGCGCTTCCTGGTGGATTCCCTCGTCTACGCCGACTGGGAACTCCGCCGCCTCCGTCGATTCCATTTCCCGCAGCGCTACCTTGACGCCACTGAGCGCTCTTACTTTCGTGCCCTGGCGCAGTTGCAGGGTATCCGGCGCTCCGGGCCCGCCAAGGCTCGTCCGGCCGAGGCCAAGCGGCCCGACCCCATCGACCTCGCCGATCTACCGGACACGACCATTCAATGAACGCGCCGCGCGCGATCCCCTTCAAGCGCTCCCCCGGTTCACCCGATAAGAACCTTGGAGCAAATTATGCACAAGATGCCTCTCTGGCTTTTGGCGTGGACGGCAGGCGTGGCCGGGGCCCAGACCGTTCCCTTGACCGCAAACGCCCTCGCCAATCGCGACGTCGTCACGCTCGCCAAAGCCGGATTCAACGAAGACTTCATCGTCGATCTCATTCACACCAGCCAGACGCATTTCGACACCAGCGTGACCGGCCTGGCGGAGTTGGCGAAGGAAGGTCTCACCGAACGCCTCATCCGCGTGATGCTCGGCCCCGCCTCGCTCGATCGCCACCCTTCGGCCGATCGCAGCGTGTCCGGCGAAGGGAGCGCCGGCGAAACGAACCCAATCGAGGAGCGGGTTCACGTGCTCAAGCGGTCGGAAACGGCGGTGGCCCTGGTCAACCAGACGCCATACCATCGTTCGATGTCGTTGTTCTGGGGGTTGTGGAAGAAACGAGTCGAAGTGGGGCCCGCGTCGCCGGCCAATGACCTGCCCTCGCCCCTCGGCAAGGCCTACGCCCCGGCGCGGACCTCCGGTCCCGCCTACCGGACTGCTGCCTATGTCGTTTATCCGTAAAGCCCGCCGCCTGGCGGCCTTGATCGCGCTCTGCGTCGCCGCTTCGGCCGCGCCCGCGGTTTGGTTCAACACCACCGAACTTCCCTGGGCGGCCGTGGGCGAAGCCTACCACACCGACATCCAGGCCCAGGTGGATGGCGCCTGTCCGCTCGGCGATGTGTCCCTCTCTATAGTGGAGGGCGCCTTACCGCGGGGGCTCACTGTGCAGGGCGCGTCGCTCACTGGTGTTCCCAAACAGCAGGGCGTCTTTCCATTCCGCCTGCGCGCCGCCAACGCTTGTGGATCGGCGGACCGAACCCTCATGCTGCGCGTCACCGGCAAACCCATCTTACGAGTAACGCCGGAAGCGCTTCGCTTCGAGTACCGCGCTGGTGACCCGGTCCCGCGGCCTCTGACGCTCTTAGTCGCAGGCACTTGGCCGGAGTTTGCCTACTCGGTCACCGCTCGTGAACCCTGGCTGCGCGTGCGGCTTGCCGAAGGCGTGACCCCTTCTACCAATTCCGCGCTCTCCGCCGACGCCGCCACCGTGGAGGTGCTACCCAAGGACCTCGTGCCGGGCTGGTATGAAACCACTCTGGTCGTTTCCGGCGATCAGGCGGCCTCCTCTCCCGAGATTCCGGTGAAGCTGCACGTCCTGCCTCCCCCGCTCGCCCGCTAAGGAAGTCCGCAGCCGTCACAGCAACCTTTGCCGCGAAGCGCGTCCACGCCTTCTTTGGCGATGATCGGAACCATCCCCAAGCCGGCGGCCGGATCGGCCCACCACCATCCCAGCAGCGCGTTTAGCAGCAACCCGCTCAACAGAATCGCTGAAAGGTACGTGCAAAAATCGGCCTGCCGGGAGTCGGCCCGCATCGCCGCGCTGCCGAGGCCCGCGGCCACGCGCCGTTTCGCCCGCGCCAGCAGTGGCATCACCACCACCGAGACCGCCGCCATCATGATCCCCGGTATGCTCCGTTCCGGAGCGCGATGTTCGATCAGGCTAGAGCCGGCCTCCACCGCGAGGTATGCCGCCAGTGCCACGAAGCACCCGCCTACCACGCGCAGCGTCGCGCGTTCGCTGTTTTCCCGGCGCACCGGGTCGGCATCGTGGCGCAGCCGCCACAGCAAGGAAGCCCCGGATGTGACCTCGATCAGACTGTCCAGACCGAACGCGAGCAGGGACACCGATCCCGCCAGCCATCCCGCGATCAGGGAGACGAGCCCTTCCAGACTGTTGTAGGCGATGGTGAAATATTCGAGCCGCCGGCCGCGGCTCACCAGTTCCGGGCGTTCGGCGGCCAGCGTGTGGGCCACCTGTCTATTATCCCGGATGTGTGGTTAGGAAGCTGCCGCGACCTGTGCGCGGCCCGGTCCGTTCGTGAAGTGCCGGCACGCCGAGGCGATCACCCGCGCCACTTCATCCCGCTGCAAGGGCTCTCGCAATACATCGTATCCGCCCCAGTTGAGCACCTCGGACCACAGAGAATCGTCGGCTGCAGCAGAGGTCACCACCAGTTGCGGCTGGCGCCGGAGGCGCGCCACGTCGTGCCAAACCCGCTTCCAGGGATAGTCGGGGAGGCCGTCGGCGGCGATTACTACCTGCAGCGGCAAGCGCGACAGGCAGACCAAAGCCTGTTTGCGGCTGTGCGCCTGATATAGCCGCCATGCGGCGTTTCGAAAAACTTCCTGGATCAACAGACGGCTCTCCGCGCACCCTCCCACCAGGAGAGCGCACACAAAGCCCTCACGAGTCTCGTGCATCATGGCGGGCAGTCCCTTTCCGTATATCTTGAGTCGTGCCGGGTGCATCCGTCAGGGATGCCGGGCCTTGTTTCAGTCTACGAGCGGGAAGACGATCGCTCAATAGGCATTCGGGCTAAGAGCGGAGCCGTCGGTATCGAGAATCACAGATCGCGCGGCAGTGATCGATTATTCATGGAACTCTACGGAGCGCGCGAACTTCACCGCCGGATTCTCGCGGAGCTGGGCCAGGACCGATTCGGAGACGAGTTCGTCGGTTGTCACCAGGGCCACCGCCTCCAGCGGTTCGCCCTGTCGCAGCGCGGCGTCCCGGCGGCCCAGTGAGAAGTTGGCGATGTTCACCCGGTTGCGTCCCAGCACCATGCCCACATGGCCAATCACTCCCGGTACGTCCTGATTCTTCATGAACGTGAGAAAGCCCGAAAGCGCGGCTTCACACTGGATGCCGTCCACTTGCGTCAGGCGCGGCTTGTCGAGCACGACCCCGCCCTCCACCGAGGTAATCCCCTTATCCGTCTCTAACTCGAGGCGGATCGAATCGCTGTGGCCGGACCGTTTCTCGTGGCGCTCGCTGACAGTCCAGCCGCGCTGTTCGGCGTGGGTCATGGCATTCACCAGGTTCACGCGACCGGAGGTCGACCGCGCCAGCACCCCTGCCACGCCGGCATTGCGTAGCAGGTTCGTGTTGCTGTCCGCGATCTTGCCGAAGTAGACCAGCCGCACCGTCCCCGGATTGCCGTTGGCGATATGCACCGCCAGAGTTCCCAACCGCTCCGCCAGCGCGACATAGGGACCCAGCGCGCGATACTGGTCGCGCGAAAGCGCCGGCATGTTGACGGCGTTGAGGGCGACCCCGCTCTTCAGGTATTCCACCACCTGCTCGGCGATCCGCACTCCCACGATTTCCTGCGCCTCTTCGGTGGATCCGGCGATGTGCGGCGTCGCCACCACGCCCTGGAGGGCGAATAACGGGTAGCCCGCGGGCGGGGGTTCGGTGGCGTAGACATCGAGCGCCGCGCCGGCCACTTTGCCCGACGCCAGCGCTTCCTGCAACGCGGCTTCATTCACCAGCTCGCCGCGCGCGCAGTTGACGATGCGCACCCCGGTCTTCATCTGCCGGAACGCCTCCGCCGAGAGCATGCCCTCGGTCTCCGGCGTGGCGGCCACGTGGAGGGTGAGGTAATCGCTCTCCGCGTAGAGCCGGGCCAGGTCGGCCAACTCCACTCCCAGATCCTCCGCCAGTTTGGCGGTGACGTAGGGATCGTGAGCCACAATGCGCATTTCGAAGGCGCGTGCGCGCTTCACCACCTCGCGGCCGATTGACCCCAGCCCAACGATGCCCAGGGTTTTGCCGCGCAGTTCGTTGCCCATCAGCTTCTTCTTTTCCCACTTGCCGCCGCGCGTCGAAGCGTCAGCCCGGGGAATGTGGCGGGCCATCGCCAGCATCAGGGCCAGGGTGTGCTCGGCCACCGAGATGGCGTTGCCGCCCGGCGTGTTCATCACCAGCACGCCGGCATCGGTGGCAGCTTCGAGATCGACGTTATCCACGCCCACACCCGCGCGGCCGATCACGCGCAGCTTCGGCGCTTTGGCAAGCACCGCCCGGTCCACCTGCACCGCGCTGCGCACCATCAGCGCATCGGCATCGGCCAGGTGTTGCGCGTATTCCTTCGGATTCGAAACGACGGTCGTCCAGCCCGCCTGGGACTGGAACAATTCAACCCCCGCCGGCGCGATGGGCTCGGCAATCAAGATTTTCATAGTCGATTTGAAATGCACGGGCGCGGCATGGCCCGCCCTAGGCGTGAACCGGCTGCGGCTTCACCGCGGCCCGCTCATAGATTTCTTCCACCGCCGCGACACCGGTTCCATACTTCACCGGAAATCCGTTGGCGTTGAGTATGATTTCCAGGCCGGCGATGACGGCGAAGAGGTCGGCGAAATCGAAATAGCCCAGATGCGCGATGCGGAAAATCTGTCCCTTCATCGAGCCCTGGCCGTTGGCGATCACGGCCCCGAAACGACTTTTGAATTC
Organism: Terriglobia bacterium; assembly: GCA_020073145.1. GTDB lineage: Bacteria > Acidobacteriota > Terriglobia > Bryobacterales > Bryobacteraceae > PSRJ01. The sequence continues at coordinate 32,248 of JAIQFS010000016.1, read as the reverse complement.
CTTGACGATGATGCCGGAATCCATTCCCGCTGGCGCCTTCACGGCTGTCGCGGAGGCCGCCGGCGAACCGGGCGCGAACAGCTCCAGGCCCATGCGGAGGGCCGCCGCGCGCGTAGCCTGCGCTAGCAATTGCGCGTTCTCCACGAGCTTCGACATGCCGAGTTGTTTGATATACCGAAGCGATTCGGCCAGCGCCAGAATCAGGGAGGTGGCCGGCGTCCAGCTCGATTCACCCGCCTCCCCGCTCTTCTTTTCCTTCTTCAAATTGAAATAATAGTGCGGCAGGGTGGCGGTCTCCGTGAGCTTCCACGCTTTCGGACTGATCGAAAGGAATGTGAGCCCGGGCGGAATCATAAAGGCTTTCTGCGACCCGCCGATGAGGACGTCGAGGCCCCAGCCGTCGATGTCGAGCGGCATGGTGCCCAAGCCGGTGATGGCGTCCACCACAAGGATGGCGCCGGTCTTGGAAACCGCGCGGCCCATGGCCTCGACGTCGTGCGCGGCGCCGGTGGAGGTTTCCGAAGCCTGTACGAATACGCCCTTGATAGCCGGATCGCGCGCCAGTGCTTCTTCCACTTGGCCGGGCTGGACCACCTGCCCGTACGGCACCGTGAGCACGTTGGCGTCGAGACCATAGGCCTTGGCGATTTCGGCCCAGCGCTCGCCGAATTTGCCGGCCGAACACACCACGACTTTGTCGCCCTTGGAGAACAGGTTGGAGATGGTGGCGTCCATGGCGCCGGTGCCGGAGGCGGCGAACAATAGGACGTCGTGCGACGTGCCCATGACTTCTTTGAGATCGGCCAGACAGGAGCGATACGCCTTGCGGAAATCTTCCGTGCGGTGATGGATATCCGACGCCATCATGGCATGCAAGGCCGGCGGATACAGAGGCGTAGGGCCCGGAGTCAACAAGCGTTGCTTCTTGATATGCATGAGGCTGTTTCGACCTCCAGAATAACAGACGGCTTCTTGGGCGGAGGTACGACAACGGACCCAAGACTGGACTTCGGCGCACAGTATCGATGAATGGGACGCGGTTGCCATCCTGCGCTAATCAGAGATCCAGGGTGATCACTCAGGATGGCTCGGCCGAGAACGAATTCCGGGGCGCGGCGACGAGATCACTCGCCGTCAATGCCAGGGGAAAGGACGCTTTATAATGCAAGAGCATGCCCTTAGTTGACCGGATTCAGCAAGATATGGTGGCGGCCATGAAGGGCCGCGAGGAAGCGCGGCTGGGCGCGCTGCGCATGATCAAGGCCGCGCTCATGAAACTGAAAGTCGATTCGGCGAAACCGATCGACGAAGCGGCTGAGATGCAGGTGCTCAAGTCGCTGATCAAACAGCGCACCGAGGCAGCGGAGATGTTCCGCACGGCGGGCCGCGCCGAGCAGGCTGCCAAAGAGGAAGCCGAGCGGGCCCTGATCGAAACCTATCTGCCGGCGGGCGCCAGCGAAGCCGAGATTGAAGCGGCCATCGCCGCCGCCCTGACCGAGACCGGCGTGACCTCGCTGAAGCAGATGGGCGTGGTGATGAAGGCGGCGCAGGCCAAGCTCGCGGGCAAGACGGTGGACGGCAAGGCGCTCAGCGAAAAAGTGCGGGCGCGGCTGTCCTGACGCGCTGAGAAGACCCGGGTTGGTGTATACTCCGAAATACCCGGGGGTTGCGTTTGCCATCCCGGATTGTGGGCTCAGTTTCCGCACTCAGGAGGATCCATGCCGCAAGAACCGAAAGATTCGCCGGAATCAGCAGGGATTAGCCGCCGCCATGTTTTCGGCGCCGCCTCGCTAGCCACGGCGGGGATCGCCGCGACTTCTCTTTGGACCCGGCAGGCCAACGCCGCGCCGCCTCCAGAGGAGGAAAAGAAGAAAATCGAGGAGATCGAGAACTTCAAGTACGACCTGGAAAAGCAGACTCACTGGGTCGGGCCAGGCGGTTCGGCGAAAGAGGCGACCGTCGAGGAGTTTCCGGTCTCGCAGAGCATGGCCGGCGTCTCGATGCGTCTCGACCCAGGCGCCATCCGGGAACTGCACTGGCATGCGCTGGCGGCCGAATGGGCCTACGTGCTCGAAGGGCGCGTCCGCACGACCGTGATTTCTCCCACCGGACAGACCGAAGTGGACGATTTCGAGGTGGGCGACACCTGGTATTTTCCCAAGGGACACGGCCATGCGCTGCAGGCTCTCGGCTCCGGACCGGCGCATTTCCTGCTGGTCTTCGATAACGGTCACTTCTCCGAGTTCGGGACCTTCGGTATCACCGACTGGATCGCGCAGACGCCGCCGCACATCGTGGCGCGCAACCTCGGAGTGCCGGAATCCGCACTGGCCCAGTTCCCTAAAAAAGAGCTGTACATCGGGCCGGGCAAGGTTCCGCCTGCGACGGAAGCGCTGCGCGACAAGGACGTGCAGTGGTTTCAGAGCAGCCACCGATTCCGCATGGACAAGGTACCGCCCCGCGAGTTTCCTGGCGGGAAGGAATACCTGGTCACGGCCAAGGAGTTCCCGATCCAGACCACGCTCACCGCGGTGCACATGGTCATCCAGCCGGGCGGACTCCGGGAGATGCACTGGCACCCGCACGCCGACGAATGGCAGTATTACATGAAAGGCCGCTCCCGGGTCAGCGTTTTCGGCTCGCACGGACGCTCGCGCACCGAAGAGTTCGCACCCGGCCAAGTGGCTTTTATCAAGCAAGGCTACGGGCACTACGTCGAGCAGATCGGCGACGAGCCGACCGAAATCCTGATCCTGTTCAACAGCCCCGAGTACCAGGAGATCTCGCTCGCGAACTGGCTGGGCCAGAATCCGATTTCGATGCTCGAGACCAACTTCCCCGGCGTGCCGCGCAACGTGATCGACCGGTTCCCGCTCCGGGAAACCGGCATCTTCGGCAAGCGCGGCTGACGAGCGCTACACTGACAACTTACGGGGCGGCCTGAGCTGCCCCCATCTCATGACATCCTCGCCGGACCAGCCTCGCCGCCGCCATATTCCCTTTGTTCCAGACAGCGTCCAGATGCCGGAGTTCACGCTGCGCGCCGTACTCCTCGGCCTCGCCTTGACCGCGTTGCTGGGCGCCGCCAACGCGTACCTGGGCCTGCGCGCGGGGCAAACCATCGCGGCGACGTATCCCGCCGCGGTAATCAGCATGGCGATTTTGCGGCTGGGCAAAGGGTCCATTCTCGAAGAAAACATTTCGCGCACCGCCGGCACCATTGGGGAATCGGTGGCGGCGGGCGCGGTCTTCACGCTGCCGGCCTTCTACCTGGCGCACGTCTGGATGCCGCCGGTGATCCCCAAGGGACTCGGGTTTTGGGCCAGCATGGGCGCGTTGGCGGCCGATCCAAGCTACTGGAAATCGACGGCGCTGATGGTGGTGGGCGCGGTGCTGGGCGTGCTCTTTGTATCGCTGATCCGGCGTGTGATGGTGGAAGACCCCGAGCTGCCGTTCCCCGAATCGGTGGCCGCGAGCGAGATTCATAAGGCGGGACAGCACGGCGCTTCCGCGGCCAAGTACCTGTTCTACAACATCGCCTTCGGAGCCGCGGTGTATCTGGGCGGCGTCCTCAACCTGTTCGCGCCGGACCGCGACTTCTTTTTCCGGGTGGGCCAGTTGGGCCGCAGCACGCTGCGGCTGGGACCGGCGGGCAGCCCGCAGGTGCTGACTGCCGGAGGCATCTCCACGTGCGCCGCCCCCACGGTCAGCCCGGCCTTCATCGGCGTGGGATACATCATCGGCCCCGAACTGGCCTCTCTGAACTTCTCGGGCAGCGTGGTTGTGTGGGGCATGATGATTCCGCTGCTGATCTTTTTTCTTGGGCCGCAGCTGCAGTCGTTCCTGCCGGCGGGATCCACGGAGGAAAGCTGGCTGGGCCTGGCCAATAACGTCTGGCGTTTTATCGTGCGCCCGGTGGCGGTGGGCAGCATGATGGTAGGGACCTGCTACACGCTGTTCCGCATGCGCAAGAGCCTGGTGGCCGGCCTGGCCAAGGCATTCGGCGAGTTGAGGGGTGGCACGCCGGACGCGGAATCGATCGGCCGCACCGAGCGCTACATGAGCTCGAAAGTAGTGTTCTCACTGATCGGCTGCACGTTCCTGTTGATGTGCGTGCTCTACGTGTACCTCTCTGGGCTGCTCCGCGGCGGAATCGCGGCGGCACTGGTGATGTTGATCGTGGGCTTCTTCTTCGCTACGGTATCCGGCTACCTGGTGGGGGTGATCGGATCGTCCAACAATCCCATCTCGGGATTGACGCTCTCGACGCTGGTAATCGCGGCGCTGCTGATGGTTTCGATGGGGGTTTCGGGAACCAGCGGGGTGATCGCGGTGCTGGGGGTAGCAACGGTGGTTTGCGTTTCGTCGGCCGTGGCGGGGGAACTGCTGCAGGACTTCAAAGTCGGCTACATTCTGGGAGGCACGCCGCGGAGCATTCAGATCACGGAACTGATTGCCGTGGTGATCGCCAGCGCCGTGATGTATTTCCCGCTGATGATTCTCTATCAGGGCAACATCAATAAGGGCGGCACGGGGTTTGGAGACAAAGCGCTTTCGGCGCCGCAGGCCGGGCTGATGGCATCGCTGGCGCAGGGCATCGTCGGCGGCGATATGGCGTGGCCGCTGGTGGTGACGGGCATTCTGCTGGGCTTCGCCATGATCCTGTTCAAGGTCAAGAGCCCAATGCTGGTGGCAATTGGCATGTACTTGCCGATCTCGATCACGTCGGCCATCTTCGTGGGCGGCATGATCCGCTGGGCCACGGATTCGCTGGCCCGCCGCGGCCGGCTGAACTCTGCGCAACGAGCGCGCGTGGAGAACGTCGGGGTGCTGGCCGCGTCCGGCCTGATTGCCGGCGAAGCCCTGGCCGGCCTGGTGAAAGCGATCTACGACTTCCAGGACAAGAACCTGCCGGTGATTTTCCAGAACCCGTCGTATCTGGCGGGTATCGGGGTGATGGCGGTGATCGCGCTGATCTTGATCCGCATCCCGCTGGCGAACGCCGGAGACCCCAACGAACCGGCGCCGCCGGTGGCGATGATGTAGGGAGGGGACGTTTCTCGCATGGCGGAGCAGCCGCAGTCCGAACGCGACTACTACACGCCCATCCTCTGGTCCCTGCTGGCGGTGGCGGTTCTGTTCCTGTGTGTGCTGCCGCTGTGGAATGGATTCTGGCTCGACGAGTGCGCCATCTTCTACGTGATCCACGCCGGCTTCGGCCAGATCATTCCCAGATGCTTCATCAGCCTGCAGTCCTTTGCTTTTTCCATGCTGGAGTGGGTGCCGCTGGCTCTGGGAGCCACGTCCGGGCCCGCGTTTCGTCTGCCCTGCCTAGCAGCGGGGCTGATCACGGTCTTCGTCCTGGATCGCCTTGGAAGAGAAGTGTCCGGCCCCCGCTTCGGCTTGACTTTGGCCGCCCTCTTCGTCAGCCTGCCGCAGGTGGCGATTGACATCCCCAGCGCGCGGCCGTACGCAATCGCCATGTTGTTGGAGAGCGCCGGATTGCTGTGCTTCTTCCGCTGGCTGAAATCCGGCCGGCTGCAACACGGCCTTGCCTGGACGGCCTGCGGGGTGGCAGTTGGGTATTTCCATTATCTGTTCCTAGTGCCGGTGGCGCTGGAAGCGTTGTACGCGGTGAAGACGTTCGTCGGCCGTTCCCGCACGCAATTCCTGCAGGTCGGGATCTGTGGCTCCGTCGGGATTTTGCTGCTGCTGCCGCTTGCTTCGCAATTGCGCGAGATGGCTCGGCAGAGCCGATGGCTCTCTTCGCAGTCGGAACCGGAGTGGATCAGCCTGCTGTTGATCGGCCTTCCCGGCTTCCTGCTGCTGACCCTCATCTTGATCGTCGGGGTCGAGTGGCTCGCTGGTTCGAGCGTCCGATGGCGCCCGCTAGCGTGCAACCGAGACGTGCCGAAGGTGGGGTTGTTGCTCTTGATTGTGCCGGCCGTGTTCTATTTTGCCGTGTCGCGGCTCACAGTGACTAATATGTTTTTGAGCCGCTATCTGCTTCCCTCGCTGATCGGAGGCGTTCTGGTATGGGCTTGGTTGATCGAAGGCTTCGAATCTCCGCGCTTACGGCAGGGAGCGGTCCTCACCGGAGTCATTTTCGGAATGCTGCTGGCAGCCCGCACGGCAGTGGTTCCGGGCTACGTGCTGAACTATCTCGGCCAGGACTGGAGCGCCGCGGCGCGAACGCTTCCCAATGCCGGCCACTATCTGATCTACCCGGGACTTGCCGAGACCGCGAGGCTGCAGTGGCTGCAGCAACCCAAGCGGCAGGAGTATTTCGCGGCGCCGGTTGCCTTGTTTCGCCCGGACATTTCTTCGGAGAATTCAGACATTGTTCCGTTTCGGTTCGGCGCCGAGGAGAAGGAGTACATGCAGGCGATTGTGCGGCGGCTGGCCGCCCAACGGACACAGGTTTCGTTCATTGGCTGGGGATTGACCAACGCGGTGCAGTGGCAGGAGTGGCTGTCCGGAGAGCTCGCACAGCGCGGCTTCTCGAAGACCTCGGACCAGGCGCAGGCGGCGCTTCTGGTGACTGTCTGGACGCCGCCCGAGTGATGCGCCGTGATGAGAGACGAGACCTTCATGAATATCGGTCAGAGTCCTCCGGGCCCGCTCGGGAAACTCGTTCGGATTGCGGCGTTGGCAGCGATCTCGGCGGGGCTCTTCGCCCTATTCTGGTCGACCGTGGATCCCGTGAACAATGAATTCTTCAATTTGTACGCAGGCGCCAAGATTGGACCGCACTCCCTCTACGACCCTCACGGTTTCACGCAAGTCGCGCGTTCCTTACACGCGCGAGTGGAGGAAGCACGCCTCTACTACACGCGGATGCCTTACTTCGCGGTTCTGACCAAGCCGCTAGCCTGGCTGGAATTTCCCGTGGCGCTCGCGATTTGGAGGGCCACGTAAGCCTTGCCATCGCCGGATTCCCGTAGCTGTGGCCCGGCCCGAAGCCGGCGCTGGTGGCAGTGGGCCTGATCTTCCTCCCGGTCATTTGGGTAATCTCGCTGGCTCAGGACGTGGGCCTGGTATTATTTTTCGTCGGCGCCACCACAGCGCTGGTAAAGCAGAATCGGCCGTTTCTGGCGGGAGCGGTTTTCTCGCTCTGCCTGGGCAAGCCGCACTTGGTGATTTTCGTGCCACTCGTGATGGCCCTGCGAAAAGATGTTCGCTTCCTGGCGGGGGCCACGGTGGGAGCGGCTTCCCTGATCCTGTGGAGCTTCGCGGTGGCTCCGAGGGACTGGCCCTTCCAATGGCTTTCAATTCTGGCGAACAGCCAGATGCACCCTCATCTCGAGGCCATGCCCGGATTGCGCGCCCTTACGCAGACCACCGGGGGCATGGTTTTGGCCGGACTGATCGCCGCTTCAGTGGTGGCTGCAGTCTGGCGGAGCGCGGCTGCAGAGCCCGTGGCGACGGCGATCGCGAAGACCTTCGGAATGGGCGATCGGCACGCTGCTCGCGACTCCAATTCCCTTTCTCGCGTTAGTGCTGGGACACGCCGCGGTGTTGCAAGCTAGCATTCTGGCATTGGTGCATCTCCACACGTGGTGGCCAGCGGCAGGCGGTAGCCAGACCCCTGCCACGGAACTCCGGCTGAACGGGAGTGTCTAGCCGTTTTGGAGCAGCGGCCCGGCGCCGACGCCGCCCGCGTCTACAGGCTGACGCACGCGATGCAGACCGACGAAGCGGCCCAGTAGGCGGCACGCCTCCAATCTCCCGCGAGGATACAGGCGAAGACGGCGCCCAGATTGCCGGCAAATAAGAGTGCCGGAAAGAACAGTCTTTTGTCAAAGCGCATAACCTGTGTCTGTATGTCGATCGGCGGATTGTCACCCTGAGTGTAGATTGACTCCATCAGCCAGCGCGGATTAGTTAACATCGATCCGGGAAGCCCCCGACCCAGACACGGTAACTCGTTCACTTCAGGGAACAATTCCAGAGCCCCGCTTCGATAATTAACGCGATATATGTCAGTACCCCTGTCATAGTTGGATAGCTTGAGTCACCCAACCGGTACCGGTACTCTACCAACGTGGATGCGGGAAACACGCAGTCGGTAACAGGCCGCTCCTACCAATCTGAAATGCCGATCGGGAGGCCAAAATGAAAACCGCTGTTCAACTTGGATTCGCGCTGGCGATGGCCGCCGGCGCCGTACACGCGGATACGTTAGCCCTGGTGGCCGCGGACAGCACGATGAACGAGACCGCCGTACAGACTGCCATGATGGCTACTGGGAAATTCACGGCCGTCGACATCATCGACACGCAGCTGAGCACTCCCACGATCGACGTGCTGCACTCTTATACGGATGTGCTGGTGTGGACAGCGGCCGCGCCGGCCGATAAGGTGGCGCTGGGTGACGTGCTGGCCAGTTATTTCGATCAGGGCGGGCGCCTGACGATTGCCAACTACGCATTCAGTCACATCACCCCGAACCCGACGAGTGTGTTCGTCCTTCCGGATCCGGAACTCGGGGGCAAGATCATGACGCCGCCCTACGCGGGCCTGACCAACGTGGGTGTCAACGGAGACGTGAGCGGCACGATCACGCCGATCGTGACCGGCGATCCAATTTTCACCGGGCTGGACCTTACCACTACCTTCTATTTCGAAAACCAATACTTCGCGCATCCGGGACTGGCGACGGGGGCGACCCTGTTGGCTGCCGACGGCACGGGCAGCGGCGCCATCGACTTGATCGCGCGCAGCCAGAATGGCGTGGTCAACCTCAATTTCTATCCCGGCGGGATGGGGGGCAATGAACTGGGCTTGAACAACCCCGCCTTCTTCACCCTGCTGGCCAACTCGTTTATCCCGGTGAAGCCCGATCCTCCAGCGGACCCGCCGGCGCCGCCGGTGGCGAACCCCGGGGGACCGTACAGTTTCTGCACGGAATCCAAACCGTGGCTGCTGGATGGGTCGCATTCGACGGATCCGGAGTTGGGAAAGAGCGACCCCGGAAAGACGCCGGACTCGATTATCCAATACGCGTGGGACCTGAACGGGTCGGGCACGTTTACCGATGCGACGGGACCGCAACCGGACGTGACCGCGTTCTACACGCACCTGGGGCCGGGCACATATACGGCGCAGCTTCGAGTCACGGCGTCAACCGCGGCTTCCTTCCCGAGCAGCGGTCTGGCAAACCTGACCGGCACGGCTTCCACTCAGGTGGTTGTGAATTCGGCTTGCGCGTGCATCACAGGCTTGACGGCGGCTGTCACGACGAGCGGAGACATCCGGCTGACGTGGCCCAAGGCCGCCACCGATCACTACAACATTTACCGCAGCACGACTTCGGGCAGCGGATACGCGCTGGCTGGAAAGAGGCCGGGGTGGTCGACCGACTTTGTGGATGAATCGGCAGCTCCGGGCCACACGTACTTCTATGTGGTGCGCGAGGCCGGTGTGACAGGTGCGGAAACGTGCCAGTCGAATGAAGCCAGCGCCACGCTGGCTCCCGACACCACCGCGCCGACCACCACGGGCCGCGTAGTGCCGGAGCCAAACAGCAAGGGCTGGAACCACTCGAACGTGGCGGTGGTCTTCTACGCTCAAGACAATCCGGGCGGTAGCGGAGTGAAGCAGATCAACATCAGCTGGAGCGGCGCCGAGACCGGGAGCCGCGTGGCGGCCGGCCGGGCGGCGTACATTCCGCTCACGACCGAAGGAACCACCACGGTGACGTATTTCAGCACAGACCAGGCGGGGAACAGCGAGACCGCGAAGACACTGGTGGTGATGATCGACAAGACGGATCCGACGGCGACAGCCACCGTCGACCCGGCTCCCGATGCCACCGGCGTGTCTCATACGAACGTCACCGTCACCTTCACCGGCACCGACAGCCTGTCGGGACTCGGTTCGTGCACCGGACCGGTGACGCTGAGCGCCGGCGGGGCGCACACCGCCACCGGCGTGTGCCGCGACAACGCGGGCAACGTGAGCGCCCGCGTGACGAAGACGGTCAAGTTCGACAGCGCGGGCCCGGCGATCACGGGCGCGCCGCGCCAGTGCATCTTGTGGCCGAACAACAACCTGGTGACGGTAGCCAAGCTGAAGGCGACGCAAGCCACGACCTTCACGGTGACAGGGACGAGCAACGAGCCTCCCGATGCCGGCGTGGACGACATCGTGATCACGGGGACGGGCCTCGATCCGCGCGTCGTTCAACTGAGGGCGACCCGGCTGGATAGCGGGAACGGCCGCATCTACACCGTGACCGCGAACGCCACCAACAGCACCGGCGACACGACCGCCGCGACGTTCACCTGCCACGTGCCGAAAGGCGGAAACACAGGCAATCACGAGCCGGACGGCGACGCCGATGACGGCGGCGTGAAATAGGACGGGGTTCGCGCGGGAGATCGGACCGAAACGGGGACGAATCTCCCGCGCGAGCAGAATCAGCGGAACGCCAGGCAAGCAAACCTCCCCGCCTTAGACTCCCCTCCCCCACCATCCAGAACTGACCTGCCGGACCTTGGACACAGCCGCCGCGCGTAGCGGGCTCCCCTTCCCGTTCCGGGTTGTATATACTTGTCCGACAGGGAGGGCGAGATGCACTTTCGAAACCTCACTTTCATCGGTATGGCAGGCGTAGTTCTCGGGCTGCTCGCGGGAGCCGCCATCGCTCAGCCGAGCCCCGCGAAACCCGCCCAGGCTGAGACGAAGACCTGGACGCCGCCGCGAACCGCCGACGGCCGGCCGGATCTGCAGGGGGTCTGGGCGAACAACAACGCCACGCCGCTGGAGCGGCCTAAGGAATTGGCGGGGCGGCCGTATCTGACCGAACAGGAAGTGGCGGCGCTCAAGCGAAAAGCGCACGAACTGTTCGACGGCGGTAATTCCGACGCCGCGTTCGGCGACAGCGTGTTCGTCAGCGTGTTGCAGAACGTCAAGGGAGAGAAGGCGGGCTTCCAGAGCGTGGATGGCGGGACCGGCGATTATAGCTCGGTCTGGTTGGTGGAGAGGAACTTCGACAATCGAACGTCGCTGATCACCGATCCTCCGGACGGACGGCTGCCGGCCCTGACGCCCGAGGGGCAGAAGCGACAGGCCGCCACGGCGGCCGTGCGCAACAGCCGGCCGGAAGGCCCCGAGGACCGGTCGCTCAGCGAGCGCTGCATCACGTTCGGCGCGCCCCGGCTGGGCGCAGGATACAACAGCTACTATCAGATCGTCCAATCGGCGGACTCGGTGGCGATCGAGATGGAGACCATTCACGATGTCCGCATGATTCCACTCGACACCCGTCCGCATCTGCCGTCAACGATGCGCAGCTGGCTGGGAGATTCGCGCGGCCATTGGGAAGGCGACACCCTGGTGGTGGATACCACCAACTACAAAGCTGGCGCCTTCATGAACGCAAGCGAGAAGCTGCACGTGACGGAGCGCTTCACGCGAACGGGACCGGAAACCTTGAAGTACGAAGTGACGATCGACGATCCGGCGACATGGACGAAACCCTGGAGCGTGGTGATTCCGTTAAGCCACTCGCGGGATGCGGTGTTCGAGTACGCGTGCCACGAGGGGAATCTCGGAATGACGGGGATTCTGGCGGGAGCGCGGGCGGAGGAGAAGGCCGAACGGACGGCAAAGTAGCTGCCGAGGGAGTCAGTTGATCACGGGGGCGCCCGCTAGTTGTCGGTTGGAACCTTCGCCAGGGATTCAACGACAATACGATCATAGGAGCGTTTTTGCTTGTCCAGCTTGAGACCGAGACGGTCGACGGCATCCATGACGGAGCCGCCACCGGTTTCCTCGGTGCCGGGACCGTAGTCCATCCGGAAGTCGTAGGCGCCTGTGAGACCGGTCATGTCGACGGTCGGGGCCTCAATCCCCCACGGCATGCCGCCGGGGGGCATAGCGGCGTACATGCGGCTCAATTGCGTGAGCAGGTCCGCCAGCGCGGCCATGGTCATCTTTTGGCAGGATCGATGAGCACCGGCGATGATGACGCACCCGGACGGAGTAGCGTCACCGGGTGGGGACTCCTGCAGCCTCGGCCCACCCTTCTTCACGGAAAGAACGTAGACCGGCATTTCTTTTTGGTCACGGCGGACCCGGAGTTGGAAGCGCCCGGCCAGCAGCGCCTGGAGCATTTCCGGGACCTGGGCGGCGGTGGTTCCTTCCGGCATCTTGGCCTGCACGTCGAAACGCGCGGCGCCCATCCAATCGGGGCCTTCGATCTGGTCGGTCCTCACCCGGTAGGCCGCGCCGATGAAGTCGGCCAGCGACCAACTCCGGATCGTCACGCGCCCCGGGTCGACCGTGATGCCGATGCCTCCGGAGCGGAGCAGGTCCATGGAAAACGGAGCGCCGGTGCGGATGGACGCAACTTCGAAGACGGGTGGTGGCGCCTGCCCGAGGAGCGGGCCGCACATCCAAGCGAGGAGAACGTAGCGGGCGCGCGGATGCTTCATGAACCTAGTGTAACGGGCACAGGGTTGACACGAGCAAGCGCGGCGGCGTTGGCGCTTCGCGCGGATTGAGGATCCGGAGCGAGAGAAGAAATTACTGCGCCGATGAATTCATTGGCGCGCCCACTGACGCACGCTTCGTGACGGCGAGAATGCGGGGGCGGAGGCGATCCCTATCCCGAGTACTAAGCGGCGGAGCGTTCTCCAGCAAAAGTACCGTCTCCGTACCTTTCGGGCTTGAATCGCGCATCGGCCTCCCCCATTGTGGCAACATGAGGTCACTTCGGATTCTCCTGCTGTTCTTTGTTTCGATTCTGACCGCCTTGGGCGACGAACGCCTCACCAATGAAACCGTAATCCACATGGTTCAGGCCGGGGTAGGAGTGGACCTGATCGTTCAGACGATCCGGGCGGCGGACACCTTCCAGTTCGGCCTGCTCCCCGGGGACCTGATCGCGCTGGGCCAGGCGCACGTGCCCGAGGCGGTAGTGAAGGCAATGGCACAGCGGTTGAATCACCCGAGTCCGCAGCCCGAGGGGGCCACCGTCGAGCCGGCGCTTCCGGCCCAAGGGGCCGGGCCGGTGGGTTCGGCGTTCATCAATCCGGAGCCGCCACTTCCCCTGCATGCGGAGCCGGGGTTCTCGCGCGCGGAAGTCTTTGGCGGGTACACGTATCTGAGTGTGGATGCGATCCGGCGCTTCGGATTCAACGGATGGCAGACCGCCAGCATCATCAACGTCAACCGTTGGGTAGGAGTGGAAGGCAATTTTAGCGGGACGTACGGCCTCAAGACTGAAGATTATTTGCTGGTGGGAGGGCCGCGGTTCACCTTCCGGCAGTTTTTTGCGCACGCACTGGTGGGAGCGAACGGCCTGCCGATGAGCCGCGGGATTGGCCTTTACAGCGTGGCCGCGGTTTTTGGCGGCGGAATGCAGGTTCCGGTGGGGCACGGATTTGCGGTTCAGCCATTTGCCGATTATGTGTTCACCCACTACGTCGTGGCTCAAAACAACATTCGGGTGGGCGGCGGCGTGGTGTACCGGTTTGGCCGGGCAGGCGCTGGGCCGCGCTAACGAGGCCGCCGTCTCAAGCCGCCGCAACTGCGAAGGGATCGCATCCCCGAGGCACTCTTCAGTTCGCGGTCGGGGTTTTTTCGGCGTTGTCGATCACCAGGACGTCCACCGCGCCTCGCCGGCTGGCCAGTCTAAGACCCAGTTCGCCCTGTAACACCCTTTGCCAGAGGATGAACGGATCAGCGCCGGCTTCCGGCTTGATCTCTAGACTGAAGACTGAAGTCGTAGATTCCTCCAAGGCCCGTTTTATCCAACACCGGAACCGGAGGGCCGCCCGCTCTACCGGGCCGGCCCGGGTCATCGGAAACCGGAATCGTGAGCTGGACTGCCAAGAGATCCGCGAACTGCCGCATGTCTCCGCGGAAATGCAGGCCAGGCCCAACGCTGGGAGCCCCTCCTCCCTCGACCGGGTGGATCTTCAGGACGGTTTTGTCAGTCAACAGCTCGTAGACGCGAAGCTCTCGGATCTCGTGATGCTGAGTCAGCCGGAATCGCTCCGTCAAGAGGGTTTGGAGCATTAGCGCCAGTCGTTCCCTCGCGACAGGGCCGCTGGTCTTTGCTTCGAGCTCGTACTCGTTCTCGTCGAGCCAGCGGGGTCCGAGCACCTGCTGCAATTGCAGATGGTAAGCCTCAGCCACGAGGCGGCGCAATGTGACATTGCGGGCGGTGATCCCGGAGGGTTCGAAGGCAACTCGATGATTGCCATCCGGCCCGACAATGCGCTGGCTAGTCTTCACCGACGCCACATCAAACGCAAGTGGCCGTCCGGCGGATTGGCCGAACGTTGTGGACATCTGCAGGACGAGAAAACCCGCAACGAGAGCCGCGCGCATGCTGTCCATCCTACGCTTCGCCGGCTTGTCCGGCATAGGCGCCCCCCCTACTCGCAGGCTTCGGTGACGCAGATGGATTCGAGGGTACGGCCGATGGGCGGGGCCGGCATGCCGCGCTCCGTCATCAGCTTTCGTAAGAGAAGGCCCGCTTCGGGGTGCGCGATGGCGGATTGGACGCCGACTCTCACCAGACCGTCGGCGTAATCGACCGGCTCCCAGGTATGGATGGCTAGCTTGCCGCCGCGATTGTCGGTGTTGCCGTAGTCGCGGACATCGAGCTTGGCGCCGTGGTCGACCAGGACCTGGATGACGTCAGTGCGGCCTTTGTGGGCAGCGCCGTGCAGGGCAGTGCGGCCGGTGTCGGCCTGCACGTTCGGGTCGAGGCCCAGATCGAGGAGCATTTTGACGGCCTCCAAGGTGGACTCGGGCGACCACTCGTAGGTGATGCCTTCCACCCAGCCGATACCGGCGGCCACCTGCAGCGCGGTCACGTGCAACGTGGTGTCGATCTTGGGATCCGCTCCGTGGGCCAGCAGTAGTTTCATCAGTACGACGTCGCCCGACTGAGACGCCCGCAAAAAGGCTGTCGCGCCGTTCTCATCCAGCCACTGATTGGTGAACACGGTGCGGGTTTCGGTGCTGTCCTTCATCCGGGCATTGACGTTTGCGCCTTTGTCGAGAAGGAGCTTGATGAACTCCAGATGATCCATGTCGCCCTTGCGGACGGGATAATCGCCGGATTCGATGTTGCGGTTGTCGGTGGCGAGATAGAGCGGCGTCCACGCGCCCTTGTTGGCGAGATTGACGTCGGCGCCGTGATCGATCAGATAAGCGCCCAGCTTGTAGTAGCGATTTTGAGTGGCGACGAGCAGGGGGCTCCAGCCATAGCCGGTGACCTGGTTCACGTCGGCGCCGGCGGCAAGCAGAACCTTGACGGAGTCGAGATCATCGGCACGGACGGCATAGACCAGCGGGGTGAGCGCGCCGCCATCCTTGGGAGCAATCCGGTTGCGGAAGCCAAATGCGGCGACCGCGGCGTCGTCGTTCACGTCAAAGCCTTGATCGTTGGCTGCGGCCCCTGCGCCTCCGCGGCCGCCTCGCGCGCCGCCGCGTCCGGCGCCGCCGCGAGCCGGTGGGGTGGCATTGCCCGTTCCCGCGGTTCCGCCAATGCCGTTGGCGTCGCCTCTCAGGTTGCTGAGGTCGCGCAAGTCGAGCGCCTTTCCAGCGGCGAGGGCCGCGCCCTGGGCGGCGACAGCTTTCCGCGGATCGTTCGATTTCCCAAGGGCCGGGCCTCGTCCACGCTCCACCAGATCCGATTGGGCCTTGATATTCGCGCCGCGTTGGATCAAGAGTTGGATGGCGGCGGCGTGCCCCTCATCCGCGGCCCACATCAGGGGCGTGGTCCCGCGCAGAGTCTCTTTGGCATTGACATCGGCGCCGTGATCGAGCAGCACCTTGAGGGCATCGATATTGCCGGTGCGGGCGGCGGCCATAAGCGGGGTCCGGCCTAGCGGGAGCCGCTCATTGACGTCGGCTCCGGCTTTCAGCAGGGCACCGAGGATGGAGGCGTCGCCGTTGATGCTGGCGAGCCACAAGGGAGTGGAGCCTTCGCGGTTGGCGGCCTTGGGGTTGGCGCCGGCGTGGAGCAGCAGGTCGACCATCTCCCGATCGGAACGGTAGACCGCCCAGTGGAGAGCGGTCGCGCCATCGGGCTGCGCGGCATTCACGTCCGCATGTTGCTCGACCAGCTGGCGCGCGGCCGCGGGATCTCCGCGCATCAGCGCGTCGGCAACGTCGGGGCGCACGGCGGCAAAGGCGGCCAGCGGCAGCAGCAGAACAGCAACTCCGGCGATGCGTTTCATAGATTCCCTTTACAGATTCTCCAGGCGGCCGGTGCTGTCGCCGATGCTTTCCTGGTGAATGTCGTACCGGTCGAGCAACGTCAACAACAGATTGCCGGTGGGCACCTGCTTGGAGGGATAGGCGATGTGACGGCCGCCCTTCAGCTTGCCGTTCAAGCCGCCGACCAGGACGTGCGGCACGTCGTAGTGGACATGCTGGTTGGAGTTGCCCATGTTGGAGCCGTACAGAACCAGGGAATGATCGAGCAAGGTGCCATCGCCGTCCTGGGTCTTGGCGAGATTGGCAATCAGATGGGCGAGCATCTTGACGTGATATTGGTTGATTTTCGAGAGTTCGGCGATGCGGCGCGGATCTTCGCCGTGGTGCGATCCGCCGTGGAATCCCACCGTGGGCGCTTCACATTCGGGATAGGTGCGGCCGGTGAGATCGCGCGCGAACAACAGCGTCCCGACGCGAGTAATGTCGGCCTGAAAAGCCAGTGCCAGCAGATCGAACTGCAGCTTGATGTGCTCGTCGAAAGTCTGCGGCACCCCGACCGGCACCGACATATCGGTGGGGGCGACGGTGGAGGCTTTCATGGCGATTTGCAGGCGGCGTTCGATTTCGCGGACGTTCTCGGTATAGGTGTCGATCCGCATGCGGTCGGGTGCGCTGGATTCGTTGCGAAGACGGGAGAGGCTGCCGCTGAGCGAGTCAAGAATACTGCCGTCGCGTTTTCGGCGCCTGGCGCGCACCTCGACCGTGCCGCCATCGCCGAACATGCGCTCGAAGACCACCTGCGGATTGAGCTCCATGGGCAGCGGATCGGTGGGAGAGGACCAGGAGATGGTGTTGGTGTAGGTGCAGCTGTAGCCCTCACCGCAATTGCTGGAATTGGCGCCCGGGTCTTCGACAGCGAGCTGCATCGAGGGCATCAGGTTTTCGCGGCCGATCTTCTGGGCGATGATCTGATCGATGGTGGTGCCGGCATAGACGTCGGCGCCTGCAGTTTTCCTGGGCTTGTTGGCGCACATGAACGCGGCGGCGACCCAATGGTCGGCCCCGGTGGCGCCGGGAGGCGGCTCGGCGGAGCGGGAATGCAAACCGCTCAAGATCACGGTCTGATCGCGGAATGGCTCCAGAGCTTTCCAATTGAAGGGAAGCGTGGCATCGAGGGCGCCTTCTTTGTCCGGCACCCAATAGCCGGGCGCCATGCCATGCGGCACAAAGCAGCCGACGAAGCGAGGCTTGGGCGTGGCGGCAGTCTGGGCCAAAGCAACGCCGGCGGGAATCATGGCGTCGAGAAGCGGCAAGGCCAGGACGGAGCCCGCGCCCCGCAGAACCGTGCGGCGGGACAGATGTTTCTTGGTGAGAAAGTTCATGGTGGTCATCCCTCCTAATTCTTGATGGTTACCGGCGCGGATTTGCGAGCAGCCTGTTGGGGGTTGGGGTCCTCTATCTTCATGTTCATTTGGAACGCGGGACTCTTGACGATGCCCAGCAGAATGGAAGAGAAACGGTAATTGCCAACGGCCGAATCGCGGACGATGGAGCGCACCAGAGGCATATCCTGATACTCGACGCCGCGGCCCAGCGCGTAGGTGAGGAGCTTCTCCGTCACCACGCGCTCGAATTGATCGGAACGGTGCACGAGCCAATCGCGCAGGCTGGCGACGCCATCGATCTTGGTGCCGTCGACCAGAACGCCGCTGGCATCAATCCGGCTATCTCCATCGAAGGTGCGCCAGGTTCCGACGGCATCGAAGTTTTCGAGCGCCAATCCCATGGGCTCAAAGATTTTGTGGCACGAGGCGCAGACCGGGTTGGCGCGATGCGCCTCCAACGTCTGACGCATGGTGGGGATCTTGGTGTTGCCCGTGGGGTCGACCGGCGGCTCCTTGGGCTTGGGCACGTTGGGCGGCGGATCGGGCGGGCTGACGCCGAGGAACGTTTGCTGGAACCACTTCCCCCGGGTGACCGGCGAGGTCCGCGCGGCCGCCGAGGTGAGCGTCATGAGCGCGCCCTTGCCGAGCAGACCACGGCGCATGTCGAGATCCGGAGTGAGCTCCACGCGGCGGAACTGCGGGCCGTAAATGTTGGGAATGCCGTATTCCTTCGCCAGACGTTCGTTGACGAAGGTGTAATTCGCGTTCAGCAAATCCAGGATGCTGCGGTCCTCATGGGCAATACTGCCGAAGAACAGCTCGATCTCGCGCTGGTAGGCGGCGCGCAAGTTGTCATCGAAATCCGGAAAGAGATTCACCACCGGCTCGCTAGCGCCGAGGCCGCGCACATTGAGCCACTGGCCGGTGAAGTTGGCCACCAGAGACTGGGACCTGGGGTCGGCCAGCATCCGCCGCACCTGGCTCTCCAAAACAGCCGGATCTTTTAGCTTGCCCTGCGCGGCGAGGTTGAGCAATTGGTCGTCGGGAACGCTGCTCCACAGGAAGAAGGATAACCGGGACGCGAGGGCCAGATCGCTGATGCGATAACTCTTGCCGGCGGCCAGACCCAGCGGCTCGGGTTCCAGGCGCGCCACAAATTCGGGATCGGCGAGCACCCGCTGCACCAGAGCCTCGACGCCGTCATCGAAAGTTCCGCCATCGAGCCGGCCTTCTTGATAAAACTCCATGAGCCTCGCCGTGTCTTGGGACGTAGCCGGCCGGCGAAACGCGTGCTTGACTAAACTGGCTGCGATGGTGCGCGCGCAGGGAGCTTCCTCTCTGGCCGATGCCGGATGGCAGACGAAAATCTTTTTGCGGCTGGCGGTCTCAGGGGCGCCGGCCGGATTGTAGGGGCCTTCGATCCAGACCTGGCCGACGTGCGGATAGAACAGGAATCCGGGAATGGAGCCCGGCGTGTTCATGGTGCGCTGGAAGGGGCGATTCAGCTCGCTGCCCGGCACGTCGTTGGTGGCCAGGAAGGTGACGCCCAGGGTGTGGAGACCGGCCCGAACCGCGATCCGTTGGGTGGATTTGCCGTTGCCGGTGGTGTTGGCGATTTCCTTATCCCAATCGAAAAGGCGCACCCGCTCGCCATCGACGGTGACCTCCAACTGCTCGCCCTTGACGCCGCCGAGGACCGCCTGAAAGTATCCAGTGACCCCCTTCACCTTGAAGGTGTACTCCCCATCGGCCGGGAATTGATATTTGATGAGGATGCCGCCGCGGGTTCCAAACGGCAACCCTTCGATGTGATAATTTTGCGCGGTGTCGGCGGGCACCTCGAAAACGGCCTGCGTCGGAGTGGACACGTCGCCCATGGCCAGGCGGCTGATTTTTCCGGCGGCCGACAGGTAAGCCTCCATCAAGGCGGGAGACAGCGTGAGCGCTCCAGCGATGTTGTCGAAGCCATGCGTGGAATCGTCGGCGGGCAGGAACTTGGTAGCGTCTGCCTGCAGCCCCAGCACGTCGCGAATCGCATTGGTATATTCGGTCCGGTTGAGACGGTGCAATCCCGGTGCGGGTAGATAGGTGACGGCATTGCGGTCTAGCTCATTCTCCAGCGAGGAGACCAGGGCATCGAGCACCGCGCGATCGGGCCGCGGCATGCCGGAGGGCGGCATCATGCCGGCGCGCAACTTCCGGATGACCTTCTCGCCGATCTCGGCATGCTCCGCCAGGTGGGTCAAGTCGAGCTGATCCAACATGAGGCCGCCGGTCTTGAGCTTGGTGTTGTGGCAGACGACGCAGTATTTGTCGAGAACCGCCCGTTGGGACGCCAGGTCGGAAACCTGGATCCGGGCCGCGGGACTGGGGGCCGCCTTGAGCGCTGCCGGGCCATCGGCCGCCACCGCCACGGACGCCACACTGACAAGTACGAGGAGTATCGTTTTCACAGCCCCTCCGACGGTAACTTCAAGTCTTCCCACCACTTCCTATCTCGAAGATCATATCATTCCCACGACTCGTTTGCCAGTCCCATAGAGGCCACTTCACACGCACAATCAGGGA
Organism: Terriglobia bacterium; assembly: GCA_020073145.1. Classification (GTDB taxonomy): domain Bacteria; phylum Acidobacteriota; class Terriglobia; order Bryobacterales; family Bryobacteraceae; genus PSRJ01. The sequence continues at coordinate 12,110 of JAIQFS010000016.1, read as the reverse complement.
CTTAGGACCCTGGTGGCAGGCGAAGCGTGGACCGGAACGGAAACACGGTAGTACCGAACCGGCGCTCCAACCTGCGTGGTAATGTGGACTTGCGCCGAGAGGATCGCAACCGATCTCAGGCGTGGGCCGTCCCATCCTTTTTGAAAATCTACGACGGAAAAATGAAAACTCGTTCCACGGCAGCGAAGTGGGTCGCGGTTCTGGCGCTCTCTTGGCTGATCTCGGCCCCGTTGTGGGCGCAGACGGGCGCCACGCTCTCAGGCACCATTACCGGGCCATCGGGCGCGGCAGTGGCCAACGCCAAAATCACCGTCACGAATGCGGCGACGGGGCAAGCGACGGAGGCCCAAGCGAATACGGCCGGCGTCTATCTGGCGCCGAATCTCGCGGCGGGAGAGTACCGGATTTCAGTCTCGGCGGAAGGGGCGGGCGTGCAATCGGCCCAAGTGACCCTGGCGGCCGGGGACCGGCGGACGCTGGATCTGGCACTCCCGGCCGCGGGCGCGGACGCGGCGCCCTCACTCAAGGACCTCGGCTTCAGTCCAGACCAGACGCAGGGAAACGCGGAAGCGCAGGCGCGGCTCGATCGCCGGTCGCACATGCTGAAGATTCATCAACGCCTGGGGCTGATCACGGCCGCTCCGCTGCTGGCGACGATTATTACGTCCAACGGGGCGGCGGGCCGGAAAGGCACCGCGTCGGGCCGCGACCTGCACGCCACGCTGGGGGCAGTCACGGCCGGGATGTATTTCACCACTGCCTACTTTTCGATCTTCGCGCCGAGGATCCCCGGGACCACGACCCGCGGACCGATCCGGCTGCACAAAGCGCTGGCGTGGATTCATGGGCCGGGCATGATTCTGACTCCGGTGTTGGGCGCGCTCGCGTACGAGCAGCGAAGCAAGGGAGAGAAAGTTCACGGGATCGCGCAAGCGCATTCGGTGGTAGCCGCTGCCACGGGCGTTGCGTACGGATTGGCGCTGCTCTCGGTCACGGTCAAATTCTAATGCACCGAATGGTACGAAGCGCGATTCTGCTATGCGGGTTGGTCGCAACGGCGACGGCAGCCGACAGCCAGTGGGTTCTGCAACAATCCACGCTGACCTATCACGTATCGCACCCGCTGCACCAGGTGGACGGCGTGAGCCACACCGCGCGCGGCAAAGGCGTGTGTCACGCGGGGCAATGTGACTTGTTGATCGCCGTGCCGGTGAAATCGTTCGACTCGGGCGATAGCAACCGCGACCTGCACATGCTGCAAGTGACGCGCGGCGCGGAATTTCCGCTGGTCACGGTGCGGCTGCGACTGCCGGAGGAAGCGTCTTCGGCGGCGACCATCTCCGCCGATCTGGAGATTGAGTTCGCCGGGCAAACGGCGCACTACAAGCAAGTGCCGTTTCAGCACGTGACGCAAGGCAAGGATGTGAAGATCACGGGCACGATTCCGGCGACGCTCTCCGATTTCAAGATCGATCCGCCGTCGCTGCTGACCTTCCCGGTGAAGAACGAGATCCCGGTGAAGGTGGAAATGACCTGGCGCCAGATGTGAGGGGCGCGCGGCGATGGATCGCGCGCCGAGCCCGCTCAAGGCGGAACCCGATCTGCCCGTTACGAGAAGCTGCCGCTGGCGCCTTGGAAGCCATGGCTGGCTTGCTTGGCGAGCCATTTGACGACCCGCGTGGCGTCGTAGCAATACGCCAGGTTGTGATTCAGCGTCGAGAAGCAGTGCGGCTGGCAGCCCACCTTCATCTCCTGGAGCTGGCGGGTTTCGAACTTGTGCGCGCCCACCGCGCCCCAGTCGTAGGTGGCGGAGTACATCGGGAAGCACGGGGCGAGCGTGCCGTCCACGCGCACAATCACGTTGTTGTGGCCGGCGCGGCAGTTCCACTCCTGCAGCTTGCCTTTCATGAACTCGCGCATTTCGTGGAGGCGCTGCACCGAGTTCACCATCTTGCAGCCGGATTGGTTTTTCTCGATCAACCAATCCACCAGCTCGCCGACCCGCGGCCAGTCTTCCCGGCGGATGAAGGTGGCGTTGTTTTCGAAATGCTCGAAGTGCTCGGGCTCGAGCATCGGCGTTTCGTTGATGTGGTAATCGGTGGCGATGCGGTGGTCGCGGGCGATTTCGGTCAGCTCCCGCACGTCGTCCAGGTTGTTGCGGCAGATGTTGATGTTGAAAAACATCGTATAGCCGTAGCGGTACTGCCGGCGAACCAGATGATCGAAGTACTTGCGGATCGGCGCAAGCGCCTTCGGAAGACCGGGCTTTTCGTCCATCGTGTCGAGTGCCAGATTGAACGTGGCGACGCCCGCGTCGCCAAGGCGGTCGATCACGTCCGGACGGAGCAGGCGGCCGTTGGTGGGGACGTAAATCCAGAAGCCTTTCTTGGCGGCATAGTACACCACTTTGTGGACGAACTGGGGGCGCAGCAGAGGTTCACCGCCCATCAGCGCGAGAACTCGGCAGCCGTGGTCGTGGAGCCAGTCGATGGAGCGGCGGGCGACATCTTCGGTCATGCCTTTGACTTGATTGTCGAAGGCCCAGCAGTAGTGACAGTCCAGGTTGCATTTCCACTCCGTGAACAGGTAGGCGATGATGGGGTGGAAATCGCCGGGGAACGCGCGCGAGCGGATGTACGGAAACAACCAGCCGCGCATAGCGCGATAGATCAAGGGCGCGTCCCATTTCCGCTTGTCGGGAAAGGTGTCCGGGTCCGGTAGTTCGGCCAGTTCGGGATGTTGCGGATAGACCGGATCGGGAAGCGTCAGGGGTTGTTCCGGCTTGGGGAGCAGGCTCTTGGGATGGGTCTTCACCAAAAGATCGTGAAGCTGGACGTCCACCCGGAAATGCGGATTCGCTGGAGCCGTATTCTCGTAAGTGTCTGGCACCGGGTTTTCTCCTCAGTTTACAGATAGGATAGAGACGCGCGGTCCGTCAACCGGGGTACTTCGGGAACTCCTTTCTTCTGTGAAGCCTCTCACAGTTTCGCGACTCACGACGTAGTCAGCGTCTGGCGGCGGTCCAAATGGTAAGCGGTCAAGGTCTGATTCGCCGACTGGATGGTGGCGATCTCGGCCGCGATGCGTTCGAGGTCGGTCCCGCGTAAGACCACGTAGAGCTCGTCTTCGCCAATATCGGTATACACGCGGTTGCCAATGCAGCCCGCGCTGGTGACCGCTCCTTGGGCAATGGCAGCGGGGAGGGCCATGCAGGTGGGCCGGCCGAGGAGCGGCAGGCTGGACATGGCGCCGGCGCGGTTGGCGGCTTCCGCCAGCATCATGACGCGGCCGGGCCTGCCGCTGGCCAGCACGGCCGAGGGCGGCACGGGCGTGTCGCCGAGCGGAGCATACACCACGGCCTTCGGTCCCACGGGAAGCTGAAAGACGCCGGGGATTTCTTCCATCCGGATATAGCCGATGCCGGTCATCAGATTGAGCACCTGGGTCAACTCGGGCATTCGTTCCGGCGTGAGGGTGTTGTGGGTGTAGCCGCCGACGGGGCAATTGAAATGATCCGCGGGCACGGTATAGAAAGCGCGGCCGTTCGCCGCCAGGCGCCAGAAGCTGCAGGAGGAAGGCTCAGACCCTTCGAACTTCGCGACACCGGCGGGAGCCGCGTCGAGGTAGGCGACAGCGACCGGGCGGCGCGTGGAACCGAGCATCTGTTGGATCTGTTGTTCAAGAGCGCGATAGTCAGGCATCAGGTTCCATAGTAGCGGCAAAACTGATACAACGGTGGAGACGATGACGGACCGCAGACTTTTTCTAAAAGCGGCAGGCGGCCTGGTGGTCTTCGTGATGCCGGTGCGCGCGCGGGCGTCGCCGGGGCGAGCGGCGCTGCGCGCGGCGCGGGAACTCATCCGGGCCGGTGCGCTGGGATCGGTCGGATATTGCCGCGTGGGGAACCGCTACCTGCTGCCGGCGGTGCGGTTCGTGCTGGACCGGGCGCAGCCGGACTGCGTGGTGGAGGTGGACTCGGCCGCGGAAGGAGCGGCGCTGCTCGGAAGCCAGGCCACTCTGGTGATGGGCCGTGACGGATTCCGGTTGTTCGGAAGGGACGGATGAACGTCGACTGGGTGCGCCGCTATTGCCTGTCGCTGCCTCACACCACCGAGAAAGTTCAATGGGGACACGACCTGGTCTTCAAGGTCGGGGAGAAGATGTACGCGGTGGCGGTGCTGGAACCGGGCCCGGTGTGGCTTTCGGTGAAGTGCACGCCCGAGGAATTCGCCGAGCTGACGGAGCGGCCGGGGATCATCCCAGCGCCGTATGCCGCGCGGGCGAGCTGGATCGCTTTGGAGAGCGAAGACGCGCTTCCCGCGGCGGAGATCCAGCGGCTGGTGCGGCAATCATACGACCTGGTGTTTGCGCGGCTGCCGAAGAAGCGGCAAGAAGAGCTGGGAAAAAAAAGTAAGGCAGGAGGCAAAGGAATCAAGGACGCTACACGGGATTGAGAGGCTCTTTGACTCCGTGGCGGACCAGCATCTCGACGGCGCGCGCGTTGCCTTGCGATTCAGCTTGGCGCGCATGCCTCCATGCCGCGGGGGCGTCGTCGCGCACGGCGTAAATTTCGGCCAGTGCGACGTGGGCGTCGGCATAAGAAGCATCGAGGCGGACGGATTCGAGCAGTAAACCCAGCGCTTCTTCTTGCCGGCTCTGGATGCGATAGAGCTGCGCAAGGTTGTGGTACCCGCGCGGATTGGCAGGCTCGCGGGCGATGAAGGCGCGCTGCTCCTCCACGTGCCGGAGCGTTTCCTGATCGAGCGCGAAATCGATGACTTGTTTGCGCCAGAAACTCACTGTTGCGATCCTACCAGAATCACGCGCACATCCATGACGTTGGTGTGGGTGGGTCCGGTTCTGACCAGATTGCCCAAGGCGTCGAAGTAGCGGTAGGAATCGTTGCGGTCTAAGAAGCCTTGGGCGTCGGGCTTGCGGCCGAGCGTATCGCCATCGGCAAAGGCGCCGGCGGCATCGGTGGGTCCATCGGTGCCATCCGTTCCGGCGCTGAACACGACGATATCGGGAAGGCCGGCGATCTCGATGGCCGCGGCCAGGACGAACTCCTGGTTTCTTCCTCCGAGCCCATCGCCTCTCAACGTGACGGTGGTTTCGCCGCCCGTGAGGATGCAGGCCGGCGGGCGAGCGGGCCGGCCGGAAGCTGCGATTTCGCGAGCGATGGCGGCGTGCATCCGCGCAATCTCGCGGGTTTCGCCTTGAATCTGGCTGGAGAGCAGGAGGGTGCGAAAACCCAACTCACGGGCGCGCCGTGCGGCGGCAGAGAGCGCGATTCGGTTGCTGCCGACCACAGTGTTGCGCACGCGCGCAAAGAGCGGATCGGCGGGCTTCGGAGTCTCGGGGAGTACGCCGCGCGCGCCTTGTTGGAGGCGTTCCCGCAGAGAGGCCGCCACCCGTTCGAGGATGCCGTGTTTCTCCAGGATGCGGAGGGCCTCGGCGAAAGTGCTGGCATCGGGGGCGGCAGGGCCGGAGCCGATCACCGCGGGATCGTCGCCAATGACATCGGACAACAGCAGCGCCTCGACGCGAGCAGGGGCGGCAAGGCGCGCCAGTTGACCTCCTTTACTACTTGAGATGTGCTTCCGAATCGTATTGATTTCGTGGATGTTGGCTCCCGACGCCAGGAGCAAGCGCGTGGCCGCCTGTTTCTCTTCCAAAGTGATCCCTGGAGCGGGCAGGGGGAGCAGGGCCGAAGCGCCGCCGGAGATGAGGACGATGACGAGGTCTTCGCGGCCCGCCGACTCGACGAGTTGAGCGATCCGCTGGGCGCCATCCACACCACGGGCATCGGGCACGGGATGGCCGCAGACGTGAAGCTCCATGTGGCGGAGTTTGCGCGGAAGATCCTCCTTGACATTGAGGAGGCCGGCAGTGATGCGGCGGCCGAGGACGCGCTCGGCGGCGGCCGCCATGGACGCACCGGCCTTGCCCGCCCCCACCACGTAGACATTCCGGAAGCGTCCGACATCGAGGCGCCGCAGATGGCGCGCGACGGCATCGTCCGGATTTGCCGCCGCCACCGCCGCCCGAAAAATGGAAAGCGCCTGGCGGCGCAGACGAACGGTGCTCATTTCAGCAGCGCGTGGTGCAGGATGGCGTCCACCGCAGGCGCAGGATCGTCGCCCACGATGGGGACATAGATGTCGGCCAGGGCGTAGGCCTCGCGGCGCGCCTCATAGAGAGCAGCGAGGGATTCGGTGTCGCGGGCCAGCGGGCGGTGAGTTGCCTGGGCGACCCGCCGCTCCACGATGGCAAACGGGCAATCCAGCCAGACCGAGACACCGCGGTCCCCGAGAATGCGCCGGTTCTCGGGCTGCACAAACGCGCCGCCGCCGAGCGCGAGGACGGCGGGGCGGCCGCGCTCGACCCAGTGAGCATGCTGGCGCACGATTTCGGTTTCAATGCGGCGGAACTCGGCCTCGCCGCGCTTCTCGAAGATCTCGCGAATCGAGACTTTTTCAGCGGCCTCGATTTCATCGTCGGCGTCGAAGAAGCTCCACCCCAGACGGTGCGCCAGGAGGCGGCCGATCGTCGATTTACCGGAAGCCATGAAGCCGACCAGGTAAATGCCGGGCGTGCCTTTGAGTTTGAGGTTCATGTGGATTGATGAAGAGCGGCCATGCGGGATTCGACAAAACCGGGGAACAGACGCATGGCGAGAATAAACAGCCAGCCGGTTCGCGGTGTCACAACGGTACGCGCATCGCGTTCGACGCCGCGGCGGATGGCGGCGGCGCAGGTCTCCGCGGTGATCCTAAAACGGCGGGCGTTGAGCATAGCGGCCGGCGGGGAGCCGCCGCGGGCGTGCTGTTGAAACGCAGTCCGGACATAGCCGGGACAGACGATCATGGTGCGGACGCCGTCACGCCGCAATTCCATTCGCAGACCCTCCGTAAGAGCGCCCACCGCATACTTCGATGCGCTGTAGACCGTTAGCCAGGGGAGCGGCACTTTGCCCGCGATAGATCCAACATTGACGATGGTGCCGCTGCGCCGTTCCCGCATGTGCGGAACGACCAGCTGGGTCATTCCGAGCAGCGCGAAGAAATTCAATTCCATGAGCCGGCGCACCTCATCCAAAGGCGCACTCCACGACGGCAGGTACAGGCCGGCGCCGGCATTGTTGATCAGGATATCGACGGCGCCGAAGCGCTCGAGCGTCCGTTCCACCACCGCACTGCGGGTCTCGGCGCTGGTGAGATCGCCGGGGGTGAGGAGCGCATCGGCGGTACCGGCGGCGTTACTGGCGGCACGCAGGCCCGCCTCGGAACGGGCCGTGAGAGACAGGCGGGCTCCGGCGCGCGCGAATTCGGCGGCACAGGCCGCGCCAATGCCCTCCGAGGCCCCGGTGATGAGCGCTACTTTGCCGTTGAGCTGCATGCGGGCCCATATTTTCCGAAGATTTGCATTGCTGCCCGTTCGCCGGAAACGCAATAATATTAGCATGTCATCGGGGTTGATCCCATTGTTTCCGCTAAACGTTGTCGTCTTCCCCCGGACTGCCCTGCCCCTGCACATTTTCGAGGAGCGATACAAGGAAATGGTGGGGAATGCAATTCGGGACAATTCCGAATTTGGCATCGTCCTGGCGCAGGAAGACGGGATTGTGAACGCCGGATGCACCGTGGTGGTGGAGAAGGTGACCCAGATGTATCCGGACGGGCGCATGGACATCGTGACGCGCGGCCGGCGCCGTTTTGAAATCCAGTCGCTGAATGAAGAGAAAGACTACCTGCAGGCCGAGGTGACCTTTTTCGATGACGACGATCTTTCCCAAACGCCCCACGAAGTGCGCGACCAGGCGCTTTCCTACTATCAGGACTTGAGCCGGTTGGGCGCGGGACGCGAAGCCGGCGAACCGGACCTGCAAGACCCCCAATTGAGCTTTCAACTGGCGCAGGCGGTGCCGGACCTGAACTTCCTGAGCGGGCTGCTGCGGCACCGGTCGGAAACCGCGCGCCTTCAGGAATTGAATGGATATCTGGCGCAGTATATTCCGCGGCAACAAGCCATTGAGCGCGTCAAAACGCTGGCCCCGACCAACGGGCACGGCGCCAAGCCATCGGGGATCTAATCCCGCCTTTTCACCTCGCCCAAGAGTTCTTCGATGCGCCTGGACCTGATCATCGACGCCGACGACACGTTGTGGGAGAACAACATCTACTTCGAGCGCGCCTTCGATGAGTTTGTGGAGTTCCTGGGACACTCATCCATGAGCGCACGCCAAATTCGCGACGTGCTGGACGAAATCGAAGAGACCAACGCCAAGATCCACGGCTACGGCTCGCTGAATTTTGCGCGCAATCTGCGGCAATGCTACCAGCACCTGGCGGAACGCGAAGTGCGGGAGCAGGACCTCCGCACGGTGATGGGATTCGCGGAACGCATCCTGGAATGCCCCATGGAGGTGATCGAAGGAGTGCCGGAGACGCTCGAATACCTGTCGCTGCGCCATGAGCTGACTCTATTCACGAAAGGCCACGCCGAAGAGCAGCGGCTAAAAGTAGACCGTTCGGGGCTCGGGACGTTCTTTCGCCATACCGCGATCGTGCGGGAGAAAGACACGGCGGCCTACCGGACCTTGTTGAGCGAGCGCTCGCTCAACCCGGACCGCGCCTGGATGATTGGCAACAGCCCGAAATCGGACGTGAACCCGGCGTTAGAGGCCGGACTCAACGCGGTATTCGTGCCGCATGCGCACACCTGGGTACTGGAGAAAGAAGAGATCCGTCCGGGAAACGGGCGGCTGCTGGTCGTGGAGCGATTCGGGGACCTGCGCCAACACTTCTGAGGCGGGAAAGCTCGGAGGAATTGGTAAGATCGAAACCATGCGTGTGCTGGCAATCGGCTGTCTCGTGGGCGTGGCGGCGTGGGGGCAGTGGATTCAATATCCGACTCGGGGCGTACCGAAGGGAAAAGATGGAAAGCCGAACTTGTCGGCTCCTGCGCCGCGCACCGCTGACGGCCATCCGGATCTTTCGGGAATGTGGACCATGGGCGAGGCGCTGCCCTGCCCCAAGCTGCTGACCGATGAAACGGGCGACTGCCTGGAGAAGAATCCGATCTCGCAGTTCGCGGCCGATCTGAATAAGGCCGTGCCTAGCGGGCTGCCGTTTCGGCCCTGGGCGCTGGAAGTTCGCGCCGAGCGGAAGGCGAAACTGGATCCGCACGTGGAGTGCCTGCCTTCGAATTTCCCGCGCATGTTCACTCTGCCGCACATCACGAAAATCGTCGAGACGCCCGGGCTGCTGGTGCTGATGAATGAATACAACGCCGGCTTCCGGCAAATCTTCACGGACGGCCGCCCGTTGCCGGAAGACCCCCAGCCTTCGTGGAACGGGTATACCGCGGGGAAGTGGGAGGGCGACACCCTAGTGGTGGAGACGAACGGTTTTCGCGACGACCTGTGGATGGACATGGCGGGGACTCCTCTGACGTCCGGCGCCCGGGTGACGGAACGGTTCCGGCGCCCCAACTTCGGGAGGCTGGAAATCGACGCTACCGTGAACGATCCCAAAGCGTTCACGAAGCCGTGGAACATGAAGCTCGTCGACAAGCTGGTGCTGGACACGGAATTGATCGACGAAATCTGCATGGAGAACGAAAAGAGCGCGCGGCACATGAAGGCGCAGTAGCGGCATCCGGGCCTCCTCGACGGCCGCTGAAGGGTCCCCCGTCCTCGCGGTATCCTACGAGTACGGCCCATCGCTATGCGCAGACTGCTCATTCTCTTTGGAATTGCTCTCACGCTGAGCGCGCAGTACCAGAACTCGTTCAAGATCACCTGGATTGAGCCCGGCAGCAACGTGATTTTGCCGGAGTTCGACGCGTTTGACAACTCCAACGGAACGCTCGGGGTTCTCAACGCCTCGGGTCCCGTGAACACCGAAGGCCATCCATTCTTTACTGCGCTCGGAAGCAACAAGCGCGCGTGCGTCAACTGCCATCAGCCGACCTACGGGATGAGCGTGTCGGCGGCCAGCCTGCTGGACCGGTGGCGTGCCACCGACGGCAAAGATCCGGTCTTCGCGGCGTTCGACGGCTCGAACTGTCCTTCCCTCCCGCAGGACAAAGAAAGCTCGCATTCGCTGCTGCTGAAGCGCGGTCTGTACCGAATTCCGCTGCCGTGGCCGCCCCGAAAAGCCGATGGCTCGCCGAAGAAAGTGGAGTTCACGATCGAAGTGGTGCGCGACCCGACCGGGTGTAACACCAGCCGGGAATACGGGTTGCAGAGCGCCCAACCCACGGTCTCGGTCTACCGCCGTCCTCGCCCGGCCGCGAATCTCAAGTATGTCCTTTCCGGCGGCCAGCCGATCGTGCTCAAGACCGGCTTGCTGGCGGACGTCGATCCCGAAACCGGCAAGCCGGTCAGCATGAACCTGATGACCGATGCCCGCGAGGCGACCTTGAAGACCCAAGCGATAAGCGCCGTCCTCGGCCACGAACAGGCTCGTGTGGTTCCCACTCCTCAGCAGATCGACCGCATCGTTCAGTATGAGTCTCAAGTTTACGTGGCGCAGATGGCGCACATCTTTGGCGGCCCCCTGGCTGTTCCAGGCGGACCTGCCGGGCTCGGGGTGGCGGCCTTGCGCGATCATCCGGCTGGCGTGCTGGGCGACAACGAATCCGATCCGGTCTTCGGGCTCTTCACTGCGTGGAAGGGAAACGATTACTACCGCTCGTCGGTGGCACGCGGCGCGGACCTCTTTATGAATCGCCAGTTCTGGATCCGCGATACCGCGCACATCAACTCGATCGGCCTAGGCAACCCGCTCAAGCGCACCTGCGCCACCTGCCACAACGCGCAAATGACGGGGCAAGACCTCTCGGCCGGATGGGTGGACGTCGGCACCACCAATTTCCCCACTTGGACCGAGCCCAATACGTGGGCCGAGTCGAGCGAACTTCCGGTCTTCAAGATCACCTGCTCGCGCGATGCTGATCCGCACCCGTACCTGGGCCGGATCATCTACACGACCGACCCGGGCCGCGCGCTGATTTCCGGCCGGTGCGTGGATGTGGGCTCGATCGTGATGCAGCAACTGCGCGGCCTGTCTGGGCGGGCGCCGTACTTCGCGAACGGATCAGCCAAAACATTGCGGGAAGTCGTCGATTTCTACGATCGGCGTTTCGATATGAAACTCAGCGACGAGGAGAAGGAAGACTTGATCAACTTCCTGGGGGCCCTTTGATACGGCGCGCGGGGTGCGCCGGCCTGGTCTGTGGATTCCTCGCCGCAGTCTTGGCGCCCGGCCAGCCGTTGGCCGGACAACGGAACTTCGTCTCCTGCCCCATCGTCCGCGACACCAAGACCGTCCCCTGTTTCCTGGCCGAGTACGAAGGCGAACTCTACTTCTTGGGGATCCAGCAGGACATCACCAGCGACTTTCACCCACCCCAGCTCAAGCACCAGGTGCTGGTGGAAGGGCGGGTAGTCGAAGGGCCTCGCATCTGCGGCGGCATCCCGCTCCGGCCTGTCTCCATCTCGGTGCTCAAGGAAGTCAACCTGGCGTGCAACACGCTGCTGCCGGCCGAGCCGGGAATCGAGGCGCCTCCGGCATCCCGGGGCGCCGGCCCTTCCTCGCGGAGGCTGGAGACGGTCAGCGCCCCCCGCGAGCCACTGTCGGGCCGGCAAGAGTTCACGGTCTTGTACTCGTTCAACGATGACTACCTGGAATACGCCGGCAACCGCACCGTCACCGAAGCCACTGCCTACGCCAAGCGAATCGGGGCATCGAGCGTGAAGGTCTCCGGATATCGCGCTACCACGCTGCTGTCCAGCGGAGATCGCTTGGTCGAAAAAGCCGGACTGGCCGAAAAGCGCGCCCAAAATATCGCGACGATCCTGCGCGGATTGGGTGTGGCCGGCGTCACCCTGGATTGGAAGAGCGAACCGGAACCCGGAGATGGGCAGACCGACCCCTCGCGCCGCCGCGTAACGGTGGTTGTCACCCCCTAGCAGCCCGTGTCTAAAAACACTTCCTTGGTGGAATGTTTCGCCGTAAAATCAGGCATGGCGATGGGAACGAAGCGAGCCAGACAGAAGCAGGAAGAGTTGTTCTACGCCAGCGAGCAGGCCGAAGCGCCGGGGC
>JAIQFS010000069.1 GCA_020073145.1 Terriglobia bacterium | reverse complement strand
CGGCGATCAGAACGGCTGGTTCTACTCGCTCGACGCGGCCTCGGGAAAACTGCTGTGGAAGAAACGCATCGAGGCGCATGACGCTGCCCGGCTCACCGGCGCTCCCGTGGCGTACCGCGGCACGGTGTTCGTGCCGGTGGCGTCCTGGGAAGAGAACCGCGCCCTCGATCCCCAGTACGAATGCTGCACCTCGCGCGGCAGCGTGGCGGCGCTGCGCATCCGCGATGGCGCGCCGGTCTGGAAAAGCTATATGGTCGGCGTGCCGCGGGAAACCGGGAAGAATGCCGCTGGCGCGAAGAGCTGGGCGCCGTCGGGCGCAGGCATCTGGTCGGCGCCCACGCTCGACCCGGGCCGCGGCTGGCTCTACGTCACCACCGGTGACAACTACTCCCAGCCCGCCACGCCCCACAGCGACGCCGTCGTCGCCCTCGAGATCAAGACCGGCCGCATCGCCTGGTCGCGCCAGATGACCGCCGGCGATGTGTTCAGCGGCGCGTGCGGCGCGCCCGGTACCAACGGCTGCGGTCCCGATTTCGATTTCGGCGCCTCCGCCATCCTGGTACGCTCCGGCGCCCGCGACCTGCTGATCGCCGGCCAAAAGTCGGGCCTCGTGTACGCGCTCGATCCCGACCGCCAGGGCGAAGTCGTGTGGCAGACGCGCGTCGGCAAAGGCAGCGCCAACGGCGGCGTGCAATGGGGCATGGCCTCCGATGGCCAGAAGGCGTACGCCGCGGTCTCCGACCTGGGGCGCACCCCGGTAGCCAACCGCGACCTCGCCGACCTCCGCAGCAACAATCTCGATCCGCGCGAAGGCGGCGGCCTCCACGCCCTCCGCCTCGCCGATGGCAGCCCGGCCTGGACCGCGGCGCCCCAGCCCTGCGACCCGCCCAAGCCTGGCTGCAGTCCCGCACAGCCTGCCGCCGTCACCGCGATTCCCGGCGTGGTCTTCTCCGGCTCCGTCGATGGCCACCTGCGCGCCTTCTCCTCCGAAGACGGCCGGGTCCTCTGGGATTTCGATACCGCTCGTGAGTTCCCCACCGTCAACGGCGTCAAAGGCCACGGTGGTTCCCTCGATGGCCCCGGCACGGTCGTGGTCAACGGAATGGTCTACGTCAATTCCGGCTACGCCCGCCAGAGCGGCATGCCGGGCAACCTGCTGCTGGCTTTCGGCCCCGAGTAACGCGGTTCCTCGCAGCGCACCGGGCGCGTTGCGTCAGAGGTCTTTCGAAAACACCGCCGACGTCTTGGTCCGCTGGTAGCCTTCCCGCAAATAGAATCGATGGGCGCGTTCCCGCGCGATCTGAGAGCGCACCACCACCTGTTTTATCCCCCGCTCCAAGGCCCATCGCTCGGCCTGCGCCACCAACTGGCGGCCAATCCCCTGGCCGCGCGCTGCGCTCGAAACCACCAGGCCGCCGATCTCCGCTCGCGGCGCCGCCTGCAGATGGTGCGTGATGTGGACATCGATCCATCCCACGACCCCTTCTCCCGCCAGGCACGCCACATAGATGACGCGATCGCCTGCCGGCAGAAGGGCGCGGATCCGGGCCGCCACTTCCTCGGGCGCCGCCGGATATCCGAGTTCTCCGGTGAGCCGCGCCACTACGCTGGCGTCGTCCACCCGGATCTCTCGAATCACCGCGCCCGTGGACGGGCTCATTTCGGTCTCCAATTCAGAATCACCGTAATCGGCGGGCCGGCTGCTCCGGTGACCGGATCCCCCGAGGATCGGGGGGCGTCCACGGTTCCGGCCCGGTACACGATCGGCCCCGCCTGGGACGCCGACAGCGGACCCGCCCCTAACGAGCCATCCACGACCACCTGCTCCGCCACCGCCGCCGGTGCGCCGCTCAGGGTCAGCGACGGGGCATCGAATGGCTGTGCGAACAGAGTGCCCTTGCGCAGGAACAACAGATGTCCCGTGCTGGTATACACACCGGCTCCATCGCTGTCGATCACGCGCCGGGTTTCTGGATGATCCAACTGGCCGACGTAGATGCCCTGCTGCCCGGGGGTCGCCAGGGAATAGAACAGGAACCGCTGGCCGCCGGGCAGGAACTGCGGGAATCTCCCTTTCTGCGGAAGCGGAACCGCCGCTCCCCCGGAAGCTGGAATGCGGAACAGCACCGATGGCTCCGGCGAGGGCTGGAAGACAATCGTGCCATCCCGGTTCCACGCTCCTCCGCGCCCGCCCTCCGCTCGCGCCAGCGTTTGCACCGCGCCGCTTTCGACGTCGATTCGCTTCAACTGGCCATCGGCGAAAAATCCCATCGACCGGCTGTCTCGCGACCAGAACGGGAACCTGCCGTTGTCGGTGCCTGCCAGCGGCTGCGCCACGCCCGATCCCAACGGCCGCAGCCACAACCTCGACCCGCCGGCGTACGCGGCCGAAAAGACCACCTGCAGGCCGTCCGGCGAGACGGCTAGCGAGACCGGATCGGATGTCGCCGGCGTGATCATCTCTAGCCGCATCTCCGGGGGCGCCGCGGGCGGCTGCCGGAATCGAGTTTCCAACACGAGTGTAGAGATCACGATCGCCGCCAAACCCCAGGCCCAGAGCGCGCGCTGCGGTTGCCGGCTCGCCAGGGCCGGAAGGCTCGCACTCCGGCCCGCCCATTCCAACTCGGCCTTGACGTCAGCCGCCGACTGCCAGCGGCTTCCCGGCTCTTTCGCCAGACATCGTTCCACTACGTGTCCGAATTTTTCAGGCAACCCGTCAAGCATCGGTTGTTCCGCCGCACGCCGGCCGGTCGCCATTTCATAAAGCACCCGGCCCAGTGCGTAAATGTCGGTCCGCGCGTCGCTGGATGGGCCGCCCCGCGGTTCGGCCAGGTTTGCCGGCGGGCCCGTGACGGCGTCCCCCAGCCCGAAGCCCAGAATCTTGACCCCGGCTTTCGTGATCATGATCTTCCCCGGCGTCAGGTTGCCGTGGGTGATGCCTTTCGAATGCGCTTCGGCCAGCGCGCCGGCCATCTGCGCGCCGTACTGCAGCACCGGACCGATGGCAAAGGCGCCGCGCTCGATGCGCGCGGCCAGCGTCTCGCCCTCCACCAGTTCCATCGCCAGATAGGTGGGGCCGGCTTCGTAGATCTGGCAGATGTGCGGATGGTGCAGCGCCGCCATGGCGTGCGCGGCTCGCGCGAACCCGTCGCCGATTGGCTCCCGCGAGGTTTTGATCGCCACCGCCCGGCCATCCCGCGTGTCACGCCCGCGAAACACCGGGCCCTGGCCGCCCGTCCCCAGCACGGATTCAATCTCGTAAGGCCCCAGACGATCTCCGGGCGCCAACTGGGCCGCCGTGGACCCGGACGCCGAACCATCGGGCTGTGCGCCGTCCGTCATTCCAATCTCATTTCCCGCCGTTGAGCACCGCCAAGAATTCGCACTGCACCAGCGTGTTCCCCGCCAGTTCCAGGCCTACGAACGTGTGGCGCGCCGGCCGCGACTCCGCGTCCGGAAACATCCGCAGCCACTCCTGATTGACGATCTTGCGGTGCGCTCCGTCCTTCAGCCACACCGTTACCTTGAGGATGTCCTCGGTGGTCCCGCCCGCCGTCTCGACGATGCGGCGCATGTGGGCAAATGCCAGCGCGCATTGCTCCTCGATGCCGCCCGGAATCTTGCCCGTCTCCGGATCTTTCCCGGAGATGCCGCCGCTCGCCACAAACGGGCCGATCCGGCTGGCGGCCGGGATCGGGTTGTCGTGCTTGAATCCCTCGATTTCGATACTGCGCCGTTTCATGGTCTCCGTCCCTCAAACGCATTTTGCAGCAGGGCGCGAATTCCGTCCCGCGTCACGGGCCGCGGATTGTAATACGGATTCTGCGCCGCGATCCCGGCTGCCTGGTCCAGGTCGGAAGCCTTCATCCCCAGACCCGCCAGCGACAGCGGCGCGCCCAGCGCCGCCGCCAGATCGTACAACCCCTCCGCCGCCGAGCCCGTTCCGAGCGCGCGCGCCACCCGCGTCATGGCTTCGGGAGCCGCCGCCGCGTTGTACGCCGCGGCATGCGGCAGCACCACGGTGTGCGTTTCGGCGTGCGGCAGGTTGTAGGTGCCGCCCAGCGTGTGGCACAGCTTGTGATGCAGCGCCATCCCCGCCGCGCCCAGCGCGATGCCTCCCAACCATGCCCCGTACAGCGCCTCGGACCGCGCCTCCAGATTCCCCGGCTCCTTCACCACCACCGGCAGGCTCCCCGCCAGCGCGCGAATGCCTTCTTCCGCCATCATCGAGACGATCGGGTTGGCCTCCTGCGCGTACAGCGCTTCCACGCAATGCGCGATCGAGTTCATGCCGCTCGTGGCCGACAACATCGCCGGCATCGTCACCGTCAGGCACGGATCGTACAGCACGGTCTTGGGCAGCACGCGCGCGTCCCGCCCCGTGGTCTTGCGGCCGTTCTCCGTCAGCCCCCAAATCGGCGTCATCTCCGAGCCCGCGTACGTCGTCGGCACCGCCAGGATCGGCAGCTCCGAGACCAGCGCGATGGCCTTGGCCAGTCCCGTGGTCGAGCCGCCTCCCACCGTCACACAGCAGTCCGCGCCCAGCCGCTTCGCTTCTTCGCGCGCCGCCTGCGCGGTTTCGATGGGAACGTGCATCACCGCCCGGTCAAACAATCCCGCCGCCCGGGCGCCCAGCCGCTCCACCATCTCCAGCCCGATCCGCCGCTGTTCCACCGTCGAGAGCACCAGCGCCTTCGAGGCGCCCAGCCGTTCCATCTCTTCCGGCAGTTTCTCCAGACACCCTGCGCCAAAAATCACCCGCGATGGCATCATCTGGTAGACGAACGAGCGCATTCAAGCCTGCCCGGCGTGGGCGCGCTTCGTGCGTTCGTTCAGATCGCGCAGCACGCGCAGTTCGGTCTCCGAAGGAGGCGCCGTGGTTTCGAGCTTCGGCGCCACCTTCAGCGGCCAGCCGGTGCTCTCCACCACCTTCTCCGCGGTCACCCCGGGGTGCAGGCTGGTCAGCGTCAGCTCTCGCGTCACCGGGTCGGGCGTGAGGATGCCGAGATCGGTGATCACCGCCGTCGGCCCCTTCCCCGGCAGCTTCATGCGCTCCCGGCTGTCGCCGCCTTCCATGTGCCCGCTCGAGGTCAGAAAGTCCAGCTTATTCACGAAGGCCCGCTTGTTGTGCCGCAGCGCGATCAGCACTTCCTTGCACGACGCCGCGATCTCGGGTGCGCCGCCCGCCCCCGGCAGCCGCGTCGACGGCTTGCGGTAATCCCCGATCACCGTGGTGTTGATGTTGGCGAAGCGGTCGATCTGCGCCGCCCCCAGAAATCCCAGATCGATGCGCCCGCCCTGCAGCCAGTACGCAAACATCTCGGGCACCGATACCACCGACTCGGCCGTCTCCGAAAGCTCCCCGTCACCGATCGAAAGCGGCAGCACCGATGGCTTGGTGCCGATCGTGCCCGATTCGTAGATCAGCACCGTCTCCGGCGCGTGCGTCAGCCGCGCCAGGTTGGCCGCCGCGCTCGGCAGCCCGATCCCCACAAACAGCGATGCCCCATTGCGGATCATGCGCGCCGCCGCAATGGTCATCATCTCGTCGGAACTGTAGCCGGCGTCAGGCATGCTTCACCGCCGCTTCCAGGCTCCGCTGGAAGCCGTCAAAATCCTTCGTCCCCATCACGTGCCGTTCAATCCACTGCTGAAATCCCTCGCGTTCCCGCGCGATCCCGTCCCACTGTTTGTAGAAGGCATTGTTGCGCGGATAATACCCCTGCGCGTAGGATGGAAACGCCCCGCCTTTCACCGCGCACACCGCGCCCACCACCCACGATGGCAGCACCACCGCGTTGGGCGGCGCGTCCAGCCGGTCGACAATCTCTTCCACCGTCACGATCGACCGCTTCGCCGCCAGCACCGCTTCCTTCTGCACGCCCACCACGCCCCACATCAGTACATTGCCCTTGCGGTCGGCCTTCTGCGCGTGCACCACCGTCACATCCGGCCGGTGCGCCGGCACCGCCGCCAGTTTCTCGCCGGTGAACGGGCACTCAATGAATTTGATTTTGGGGTTGTACTTCGGAAGGTCCGTGCCCAGGTAGCCGCGCAGCACGCCGAACGGCAGGTGCGACGCCCCCGCCGCGTACGCCGCCGCCATTCCGGCGTGCGCATGCTCTTCCAGGGCCAGCGGCGCAGGCCAGTCGTTCTCCACCGCGTCGCGCAGCCGGTGCAGCGAGCCCACCCCCGGATTCCCGCCCCACGAAAACACCAGCTTGGCCGCGCATCCGGCCCCGATCAACTGATCGTAAATCAAATCCGGCGTCATCCGGATCAACGTCAGATTGCGCCGCCGCTGGCGGATGATCTCGTGCCCCGCCGCAAACGGAATCAGGTGCGTAAAGCCTTCCAGCGCAACCGTATCCCCGTCGCGAACCATTTCCTGGATCGCTTCTTTGAGTTGCAGAATAGTGGCCAAGGTTTTCGACTATTATGACACGATAGAATAGGTTCCCAGGAGTTCTTGGATGCTGCAGCCGCTGCCCTCGCATCGCGTCCCGCGCCGCGCGTTCCTCCTCATGCCGCTCGCGGCCGGCGCGCTTGTGGCATCCTTGTACCGGAGGGAGCGCAAGATGCCGGATGCCGCCGCCAAAGGAACTGGAACCGAAGTGGATCTCGTCGCCTTCGACGACAAGGGAGAGCGCGAAGGCACGCTCCACGTCCAGCAGATCGTGAAATCCGACGAGGAGTGGCGCAAGGAACTCGCGCCCGATGAATTTGCCGTTGCCCGCAAAGCGGGCACCGAGCGCGCCTTCACCGGCCGCTACTGGGATAACCACGAAGCCGGCCTCTATCGCTGCGTCTGCTGCGGCACCGCGCTCTTCCGGTCGGATGAGAAGTTCGATTCCGGCACCGGCTGGCCGAGCTTCTGGGCGCCGGCGGCCGAGGAAAACGTGCGCACCGAAAAAGACGATTCGCTCTTCATGGAGCGCATCGAAGTCCTCTGCAAGAAATGCAACGCGCACCTCGGCCACCTGTTCCCCGACGGCCCTCGTCCCACGGGAATGCGCTACTGCATCAACTCCTGCTCGTTGCGCTTCGCCAAGGCGTAACTCCCTGGCCCGGCGGCCCCCAACCCGTGGAGACCCGCGATCGAGGATGGCAACGGGCTGCCGCGGCCCTGGCGACCGGCGCTCGATCCAGTGAACTGCGCTTCATTCCTCCGGAGTATATGATAAGGAGATCTCGCAGACCGCCATTCGTCTCGACGAAAAGCTTTCCGAAGCCCACACCGCGTTGGCCACCGTGCGCCTGCAATACGATTTGGGACTGGCAAGGGGCCGAGGAGGCGATCGAAGCCCAGAAGCGCGCCGTCGCCATCGATGCCAACCCGGGGATGCTGATCTTCTTGGGTGTGGTCCAGGCCGCCGCCGGCAACAAGGCCGCCGCGACCGAACTGCTCCACCAGATCGAAGGCAAGGCCAAGCAGCAGTATGTCTGCAACTATGAAATCGCCCAGATCTATGTCTCCATGGGCGATCGCGACAACGCTTTCAAATGGTTGAATAGCGGCGTGAACCAGCAGTGCGACTGTATGATCTGGCTGCGGGGAGAGCCCTGGATGGCATCGATCCAGGCCGACCCGCGCTATCTGGACTTGATCAAGCGCGTCGGATTTGACAAGCTGCCGGCGCCGGCCGCGAACTAGGAGATCCCGCCGGCTGCCGCCGCTTACCGCGGTGCGGGAGGGCCCGAGCGCCCGCCGCCCGGGACGGCAGGAACATAGCGCTGCCCGCCATCGGGCCCGTTCGGATCCCTGGTCATGTGGAATTCCCCGTTCCGCCCTGCATCGGCGAAGTCGATCCCTACATCATTGCCGATTCCCCCGATGTACCGGTACCGCCACGTTTCGAAGGGATACAGGACGTTGTCTCCGTGGAACGGACCCCCGCTCGGGTGCGCGTCGATTTCGTCCGGTGGGCCGAACGTGATGTAGATCCGGCCGCGGTCGGTCTTCCAGCCCGGGATTCCCGCGGCAGTCCCAAATCGCATGTTGGCGGAAGCGATCCGCCGGTAGTGCTCTTCCTGATATTCGTTGCGCGGCGTGCCGGGCGTCGGGTCGCGGCGCAGCCAGAACTGCCGGATGAACTGTTCGCGCTCTTCGTCGGTCTGCAAGCGCTGGAATGCGGCCCGCTCTTCGTCGGTGACGATGTAGGCCACGTCTTCGCTCAACCACTTTTGATATGGAGTCTCCAATTCGTTTTGGAGCTTCTCCTCTTGCAGCCGCTTCTGATTAGGGTCCTCGGCCTGGGGCCGGGACTGGGCTACCAGGCGGGGCCGCTGCCGCAGCTGTTCGATGAAGCGGGCACGCTCTTCGTCGGTGCTGAGCCGTTTCCACGCGGCCCGCTCCTCGTCCGTGATGATGTAGCTTACGTCTTGGTTCAGCGGCCTTTCGTCGGGAGCTTGTCGCTGGGCGGCGGGCCGCGGCTGCGGCGCCGGAGACTGCGCCACCAGGCGGGGCGTCTGGATTGCCAACGGCGGCGACGTCACGGCGACGTTGTCAGTGGCTGGCGGCTGCGGTCGCACGGCACTCGGTGCCGGACTCCAGGCCGCCAGCACCAGGCCGGCCGAAATCAGGAGCAGGCCGAGAACCGAGCCGCCGGCCGCGCTCGGCGGCGTCTTCCCCAGTAACCGATGGATGCGTTTCATGAGATCCCCTCCAGTCGCTGCCAGTGCGGCCTCCGCCGCGGTCCAGCGCTGGACTTCCAGCGTGGCCAATGCCGCTGCATACCCGCGAGCATCGCCCGTCAGCGCCACCACGGCGTCATCGCAGCAGTTCTCGCGCTCCGCCCGCACCTGCCTGGAGATCCACCAGACCGCCGGGTGATAGAACAGCAAGCCCTCCACCAGGCTCTGCGCCAGGTTGACCACATAGTCGTACCGGCGGATGTGCGCCAGTTCATGCAGCAGAAACGCCTCCACTTGCTCGGCCGGAAAGCCGCTCAACAGGCCGAGCGGCATCAGGATCGCCGGCCGGAAAAACCCGACCACCGCCGGCACGTCGGTCAGACACGATTCCAGCAAGAGCACCGGCCGCCTCAGGCGCAGGTGCTGCGTCAGATGGCGGAGGCGCTCCTGCCATTCGACGGCCGCCGCGCACACGCCCACGCTGCGCAGGCGCTGCGCGGCTAACCATGCCGCCATGCTGCGTAGATAAAGCAGCACGACCCCCACCATCCAGAACGGCGTCAGCCACGGCAGCATCGCGGTCCACGAATTGCTCGGCAACGGCAACGCGGCTGAAGATGCCGGTGCGTCTGCTGGATTCGGGAACCGCGGGTGCGTCAGCAGCGGATATCGCGAAAGTCCTTCGCCGAGCGCTAGCCAAAAGGTCACTCCGAACACGATGGGCAAGGCCAGCATCGCCAGGCACGCCACCGCGTAGCGGAGCCGGGCCGAACCCGTCCGCGTCAGCCGAAGCGTCAGCGCCAGCACCACCGCCGCCAGCGCTCCTTGCCAGAGGAAATGCAGCAGCGCTGAACCGAGCGCCGCCGCCCACACGGTGTGTACCAGCCGTTCCACCAGCGTCATGGCTTTTCCTTTCCGTAATGGCCCTGCTCGTATTCGTCCAGGCACTTCCGCAATTCGGCCAATTCTTCCCGGGATGTCTTGCGCGCCGTCAGCGCTCCCAGAATCAAGCTTTGGGCGGACCCGTTGAATGCGCGCTGCAGCAGATCGCCCGCCAGCTGCCGCTGCGTCCGCTCCCGCGGCTGGCTGGCTTCATAAATGTGCGCCCGCTGTTTCTGGTCGCGCCGCACCAGCCCCTTGCCGTCCATGATCTGTAGCATCTTCAAGGTGGTGGTGTATTGCGCCGGCCGCCGCCGCGTGATGGCTTCGTGGACCTCCCGCACCGTCGACGGCCCCCGGCTCCACAACACGGTCAGAATCTCCAGTTCGGCATCGGTGGGCCGCGGAAGGCCGGATGGTTTTTTGCCCATGTCTACGAAAGACTACTACGAACACTTTCGTATGTCAAGGCGAAAGTCGGGGGATGGCTCCCGCCATGCGCGCTCCCCCATTGCTGCTAGCATCGGGGTGTGAACGAACAAGATCTCTACGCGGCCATCGGCGAGGATGGGTTCACCCGCCTGATCGCCGCGTTCTACCGGCGGATTCCGCAGGATGACATCCTCGGGCCCATGTACGAGCACCACGATCTCACCGGAGCCGAGCAGCGCCTGCGCGATTTCTTGCTCTTCCGTTTCGGAGGGGTGCCGCGCTACCTCGAAGAGCGCGGCCATCCCAGGCTGCGGATGCGCCATGCCCGCTTCCCCATCGGACAAGCCGCGCGCGACCGCTGGATCGAACTGATGGATGCCGCCTTGGCCGAAACCGGCCTCCCCGCCGAAGCCCATCAGACGCTGCGGTCCTTCTTCGACTCGACCGCCACCTTCTTGATGAACCGCGCGGGGGACTGAGGCCTAGGCCACGTTCGCCTGCCGCATCACGCCTTCGCATTTCTCGCGGATCCGGGCCGCCACCTCAGTCGGGTCGCCCTGCGTCAGCTCCGCCCGGAACAGCTCCACCGAAAGCGCTCCGGCGTATTCTTTTTCGGCCAGCTTCTTGAGGATCTTCACCACCGGGGCAACGCCGTCGCCTGGAATCAGACGCGAGTTGTTGTCGTACAGTTCTTTGGGAACGTCCGCCGTGTCCTGGAAATGCGCGTGCGCCAGCTCGCCTGGCTGCAGCAGGTCGAGGTCTTCGAACTTGCTCAGGCCCGACCAGAAATGAAAAAAGTCCAGCATGGGGCGCACGCTGGGATGCCCGGCCTGCCGGATCACCATCAGCGACGAGCTCAGGGTCGCCAGGTGCGTCGAGGTGCGCGCGAACTCGATCATCGCGGTCAGGTTGTACTGCTTGGCGATCTCCCCCGACTCGCGAATGCAATCGGGAGTCGCCTTGAAGTCGTCCGCCGTGACTCTCCGGTTGGTGACGGAGGGGCAATAGATTTTCGGCAGACCCAGCGAAGAGAACTGATCGCACCGTTTCTTCCAGGTCTCGAGCGACGCGGCGCGGGCCGGGCCTGGAATCCAGACGTCGGGAAGAACCGCCGCCGAGGAGACCGGCGTGAGGCCGAGATCCGTGAACACGCGCTTGGCGGCAGCCAGATCCTCGGTCTTGAGAAACTCGTCCAGCATCGCGTCGGTCAGTTCAACATTCTTGATGCCGGCCTTCGCCCATCCTTCGAGCGACTTGCGGTATCCGGCGGCGCGCGATGTGTTCTGATGCAGACACAGGGTCATCTTAGGAGTAGCGCCCATCGCCCGAGCCGCCACTTCGGCGGCCAGCGGCGCTAACAGCGCGGTTCGTCGAGTCACCATGGGTTTCACTATATACGAAAACCGCCCGTGGCGGCGCCGTCAGTCGGCCGCGCACCGGAAGCCGATATTGTAGTCTTCGTCGCCCGTCTCGAACCGCCGCCGGTAGGACACGCGCACCAGATCCGGTTCGTCCCACCAGCCGCCGCCGCGCAGTGATTTGTATTCCGCGATGGAAGGGCCGGTCGGATTGATGTTCTCCTGATTGTGCTGCACCGTATACCACGTGTGCGTCCATTCGACGACATTTCCCAGCATGTCGTATAACCCAAACGCGTTGGGTTTTTTCTGGGCTACCGGGTGCGATTGATAGTTGCTGTTGTTCCAGTACCAGGCGATCTCGTCCAGCTTCCCGTACCGGGCGCCGGTCGTTCCCCCGCGGGCCGCGTACTCCCACTCCGCCTCGCTCGGAAGCCGCCCGCCTACCCTTTGGCAATACGCATCCGCCTCGATCCAGCTCACCGACTCCACCGGCAGATTCGGCCCTTCAAAAATGCTGGGATTGTACTCCATCACCTTTTGAAACGCGGTCTGCGTAACTTCGGTCTGGTCTAGCCAGAATCCTCGCGTGAGCGTCACCTTGCGCGTCGGCGTCTCGTCCCCGTAGCACTCTTTGTCGCCCGGCGAGCAGCCGGCCGTAAAGTTCCCCGGCGGGATCCAAACGGATCGCAAACCATCTTTCGGATTCAGCTTCGAGTCTCCCACCTTGGGAGCGGGAGCGTTGCCGTGACTCTGCTGAAAAGCGACGACGCCCGACGGAGCGGCAACCGCGATCAAAAGACTCGCGAGCATGAAAGACCGCCGTCCTGCCCCGCGCCACTTCATCGCACACGGGTACACATCAGTCTTCTTCACGCTGACAATTTACCATAGCCGTCCTGGCTCAGCTCTAGCCATTTCGGCTCCGGCCAGTTGCATCGCCCGCTGCGCCGTTACTATACTGGACTGGACATTGACGAAGTCCATGAGGGTCAGCCACCTAGGCGTGGTACAGGAGAGTTTCATGAAGATCAGCCGTTCCCGGAGAGCCGCCGCATTTCTGTGTGCAGGGGCCGCTGCCGTAGTCGCTCTGGGCATTGTGTTGCCAACTGGAGCGCAGCAGAGGCAAGCCGCGACGTCGCGGTATGTCAGCCCTCCCGGATATATTACGGGCACAGTGACCGGCGACCGGGGCCCTGAAGCCGGCGTGTGGGTGATCGCCGAAACCAAGGAACTGGGCACGGGCATGATCAAGACCGTGGTCACCAACGACCAGGGCCGCTATCTTCTGCCCGAATTGCCCGCCGTCAACTATCGCGTTTTCGTCCGCGGTTATGGAATCGTCGATTCCGCTTCGGTCAACGCCAAGCCTTCGGCCACCCCGGTCAATTTCAAAGTGACGTCCGCCAAAACGCCTCAGGAAGCCGCCAAGGTTTATCCCGGCGACTACTGGCTCTCGCTGCTGGCGCCGCCCGCCAAGAACCTATTCCCGGGGACCGGCGAAAAGTCCGACACCAACCCCAATGGCAACGGCCTCAATGCGCGCATGTTGGACCAGGACCACTGGATCGATCAGTTGAAGAAGGGCTGCAACTTCTGCCATCAGCTGGGCAATGCCCTGACTCGCGACACCAGCCACGTGTTCGCCGCTAAGCCCGAGCTTCCCCATAACGACATCGATGCCTGGGAATGGCGTCTGGGTGTCGGCGTTCGTGGAACCAACATGTATTCCACCATGGCCGGGATGGGCAAGACCGATACTCTGAAGGCGCTGGCGGACTGGACCGAGAGTATTGAGAAGGGCGCCGTGCCGCCTTCGCCGCCCCGCCCCACCGGAATCGAGCGCAACATTGTCTCCACCCAATGGGATGTCGGCGACGACCACTCCTTCATGCACGATCAGATCTCCACCGACAAGCATCACCCGACCCTCAACGGCGGCGGGCCGAACTACGCGGTGAACGCCGGCCACGGGCAACTCGTGGTTCTGGATCAGGCCGATAACAGCACCTATTCGCTCGACATTCCTACCCGCGAATCGAGGGACAAAGTCCCTTCGCGCTTCCCCTCGCCAAATCGCCCATCCATGTTCTGGGGTAATGAGCATTTGTGGTCCAATCCTCCCTACGATCCTGCGGATCCCCACAACCCGATGCTCGACAGCAAGGGCCGGGTGTGGCTGACCTCCAAGATTCGCGGCAATACCGAACCGTCCTGGTGTAACGATGGACAGAGCAAGTTCTCCGACTGGTACCCGCTCCGCAATAGCGCGCGCCAGGCCTCATACTACGATCCCAAGACCAAGAAGTTTCAGCTCATCGAGACCTGCTACTCCACCCACCACCTGCAGTTCGACAACGACGCCGATGAGACCGTGTACTTCAACGAACTGAGCGGTCCCATTTTCGGCTGGATCGATTCCAAGATTTACGATCAGACGCTCGCCGCAACCAAGGACGAGAGTAAAGCCGAACAGACCGCGGTCGGCTGGTGCGGCCAGGTAGTCGACACCAACGGCGACGGAAAAATCACCAGGCCCTGGAACGTGGTCCGGCGTGGAGCCGATCTCGCGAATCTGTACAACACCGACACCGCCGGCGCGGCCGTAACCCCTGGTGCGCGAGGCGGAAGGGGCGGCCCCCAAGCGCCGTTCGATCCCAAGCTCGACACGCAAGTCAACTTCGCCATGTACGCGGTGATTCCGAGCCCGGTGGACGACTCCGTCTGGGGTGTCGCCGAGGATTTCCCCGGCTATCTGATCCGTTTGCAGCGCGGCAACAACCCGCCGGAGAGCTGCAAGACCCAGATCTTCAAGGTGCCAACGCCCGGCTATGATCCTCGCGGCGTGGATGTCGATACCAACGGCGTGGTCTGGACCGGCTTGGCCGCCACCAGCCATCTGGCCAGCTTCGACGTTCGCAAGTGCAAGAACTTGAGCGGTCCCCAAAAGGTGGACGGGAGCGAGTGCGAAGAAGGCTGGACGCTGTATCAGACGCCCGGCCCCAAGCTCAAGGGCACCGATGTTCCGGCCGACTTCCACTACTTCAATTGGGTCGATCAACAGAACATCATCGGGCTCGGAGCCAATACTCCGTTCGTCACCGGATCGAACTCCGATTCGCTGATTGGGCTCAATCCGCAGACGAAGAAGTGGACCTATTTCCGCATCCCCTACCCGCTCGGTTTCTACGCGCGCGGTATGGACGGCCGCATCGACGATGCCAATGCCGGGTGGAAGGGCCGCGCCCTGTATTCCAACTACGGCACGCACTTCGTGTGGCACATCGAAGGCGGCAAGGGAACCAAGGGCAAGATCGTGAAATTCCAGATCCGCCCCGATCCCCTGGCCCGCTAAGTCTTGGGGAGGGGCAGGCTTCCGCCGGCCCCTCTTTACTCAGATCCGCGGCGATTTGTGTTAAGGAATCGTAGGTCCGCTCACGCCGCGCGCGGAGTGGAGCTTCAACGCCAGTTCGCGGGCATAGTTATTGAAATCCGGGTCGGTGGTGAGGACCGCCATGTCCCGCCGGCGGGCCACCGCGCAGATCAGGATATCCACAACCGAGACCGCGATCCCCTTTGCCCGGCAGGCGTTGCCGGCCTTTGCCGCCGCCTCGTGATCTTCGACGCCGACCGGCTCGTCCGGGAATGCGCGGAGCGCCTTCCGCAGTTCTTCGAATTGAGCGTTGGTTTTGATGCCCGACAACAACTCCTGGCGAATCAGTCCGATGATTCCGGCGCGCCCCTCTCTGACCAACTCCGTCAACTCCCGAACCAGGAAGCGTTCTCTCTGGTTCAGGTCTCGCGCCTTCCGCCGCAGCGCGAGCGACCAGACAGACGTGTCCACCAGCACCTTCATCGCCTTCCAGCCCTCCGCTCGAGCTTGTAATCGTAATCCCCGTCGTAGTCGATCGAGCCAAACAAAGACAGGACGGCCTGCTGCTTGCGTCTCCGGATGTATTCATCGAGCGCGGCGTTCACCGCGTCCTTCTTGGTGCGATGCTTTCCCAAACGGAGCGCTTCGCGGATCAATCGGTCGTCGATTGCAAGATTTGTGGGCATTCTTGAGAGCCCCCACATCCATTTTACACAATTGAATGTGTGTACTTATACACGTATTGATGTGTAGAATATTCAGGCATCAAACGAACTTGTAGCCCGCGCCCTGCTTCCCGTCGTTGTGTCGTGGTTCGGGCCCGTAGCAGGTCCCCCGTATTGCCCCTTCCCGCCTGCCATGTTACGGTGGAAAAAACGTCTCCCGGAGGCATCATGTCGACTCTCTCCCGATCGGTTCTCTCCGCTCTCCTCTTCGCGGCCCCGCTGTTTCTGGCGCCGGTTCGCGCCGCGGAGCCCGACCCGAAGGCCATCTCCATTACCCTGCCCGACAAGATCAATTGGCGCAAAAGTCCCAACGCCGACACCGCCATCCTGCAAGGCGACCCGTCCAAGCCCGGCCTCTACATCCAGCTCATCCGCTGGCATGCCGGGAATATGAGCCGCCCCCATACCCACAACTCCGAACGCTACATCTACGTGATTTCGGGAACCTGGTGGATCGGCACCGGGCCTCACTATGATCCGGCCAGCACCTACCCGGTCACCGCCGGGACGTACGTGATCGATCGTCCCAACGAAATTCACTACGACGGCGCCAAGGACGCCGATTGCGTCATCTATCTGGTGGGCATCGGTCCGACCTCCACGACTCCGGCTGAAGCGAAATAGCCTGCACCGGCCTCTCTCACGCGCCTGCTAGACTTGCAGGTAGGCTCACTCGATGCGATTCCCTGGCGCTTTGGCCTTGTTCCTTGCTGGATCCTGCGCCTTCGGACAGATGAACACGGCGGAGCTCGGCGGCAGCATCCAGGACGCCACCAGCGGAGCGCTACCCGGCGTGACGGTCGTCATCCGGCAGACGGAATCCAACCAGGAGTTCACCACCACTTCCAACGCCCAGGGCGAATACCTGTTCGCGCAAGTCCCCGTGGGCACCTATTCCCTGGCGGCGACTCTGGTCAACTTCAAGCGGGCGGCCGTGCCGCGGCTGGAATTCCACGCAGGGGACAAATTGCGCCGCAACCTGGTCCTGGAGATCGGCGACGCCACCGACGTCGTGACCATCGATGCGGACCCGGGCAGCGTGCAGTTAGAGTCAGCCGAAATCCGGGACGTGGTGGAACGCCGGCAAGTGACCGACCTGCCGCTCCGGGGACGCCAGTATCTCGACCTCGCGCTGCTGAGCGAAGGCGTCGTCCGGCCTCCGGGCGGCACCCGCGGCGATGCCATGCAGCAGGCCGGCGCCCTGGTGAATGTCCTGGGGCAGCGGAGCGGCCACAACCTCTATCTTCTGGATGGCGTCGCCGTCACCGATGAGCACTTCAACAATATGGTGATCGCGCCCTCGATCGATGCCATCCAGGAAGTGAGCATTCAGAAGACTTCTTACGCTCCGGAGTTCGGTGGCAAGTCCGGCGCCGTCATCAATGTGGTGACGCGGTCGGGCTCCAACGGCCTGCACGGCAGCCTGTTCGAATTCGTCCGCAATGACGTCTTCGATGCCAAGAATTTCTTCGACGCGGCGGCATCGCCCATTCCTCCTTTCCGTCAGAACCAGTTCGGCGGCACCGTGGGCGGCCCGATTGTCAAAAACAAAACGTTCTTCTTCGCCAGCTATGAAGGCCAGCGCGTACGCAAGTCGCTCACCCAAACGTTTTCGGTCCCGACGGCCCGTATGCGTCAGGGAGACTTTTCCGGCTTGCCCACGATTTACGATCCTCTAAGCGCCGGTGCGCCCCGCACGCCGCTCCCCGGCAACCAGATTTCCCCGACCAGCCTCGACCCCGTGGCCAACGCTCTGCTCGCGCGCGTTCCGTATCCCAATCTGCCCGGCCTGGCGCAAAACCTGCGATCCACCGGGCTCCAACGCACCGACGCGAACCAATACAGTGCGCGCATCGACCACCAACTCTCCGCGAAAGATACGTCGTACTTCCGGGCTTCGGTTTTCGATGCGCGGGAAGCCGATCCATTCGGCTCGGGCGTCTTGCAGGAAAGCCTGCTGCCCGGTTTCGGCCGCAACCTGAGCACGCACGCGGCCAATGGCGCGGCGGGTTGGACGCGGGCGTTCAACGCCAACCTGGTGAACGAAGCGCGTTTCGGATTTCTGGCGGTGGCGGGGGGCCAGACCAGCCCCAACGCCGGAACTCCATTTGCCGCCCGCACCGGAATCGCCGGCGTCACCGCGGATCCGCAAGACACTGGATACCCCCAGGTTTCGCTGGGCGGGCAATTCACCACCATGGGCGACCCTGCCCTGTTCACGTTCCGCCGAAACCGCGATTTCGAATTCTACGACAACGTGATCTGGCACCGGGGGCGGCACACCGCCAAGTTCGGCGTGTACGCTATGCACTACGACCTCCGGCCCGTAAATCCCTCGGGCGCCCGCGGCATCTTTTCCTTCACGCCGCGCTGGACGTCGTCCGCGCCCGGCCTGGCCGATGGCAGCGCCTTCGCCGATTTTCTCCTGGGAGATCCCACCACCGCGCAAGCCGGTCTGGGTCGCGGTGCCATGGACGCCTATGCCAACTGGGCGCATTTTTACGCCCAGGATAACTGGCAGGTCTCTCCGAACCTGAAATTGGAAATCGGAGTCCGTTACGAATACAACCAGAACATGACGGATTCCGGCAACCAGATGGCGGCCATCGACACCTCGGCGCCGGGCGGCCGTTTCGTCATCGCCAGCGACGCGGCCGGCCGCATTGCGCCCAGCGCGAGCGCCCTGCTGCCGTTCATTCCCGTTCCGTCTGTCGCCTCGTCCGCGGCCGGCTGGGACAACAGCCTGCTCCTGTCGCGGCCGCTGCGCCTGGCCCCGCGCGCCGGCCTGGCCTGGGTTCTGCCGGGCGCCCTCAAGACCGTGCTCCGCGCCGGTTTTGGCATCTACCCCAACCAGGCGGCCTACAGCATTGTCACCAACCTGGCGCAGAACTTGCCCTTTTTCGTGACCAAGACCATCAGCTCTACCGCGGCGGCTTCACCCGCGTTCACCACCGAAAACGCGCTGGCGGCCAACACCGTGGGAACCGTGGGCGGCAACAACCTGGACCACAATTTCCGGATCGAATACAACGAGGTGTGGAACGCCACTCTGGAGCGCGAGCTGACCTCCACCACGCTGCTCTCCGTCTCCTACATCGGCTCGCGCACGGTGCATGCCGACAGCGCGACCGTCTTGAATGTTCCCGCGCCCGGCCCCGGAGTCATTGCCGCGCGCCGCCCGATTCCGCAGCTTAGCCAGATCGGCGATATCCGCTGGGACGGTTGGGCGGCTTACCAGGCCCTTACCGTCGACGCCAAGCGGCGCCTCTCCAAAGGGCTGACGTTCGATGCCAACTGGACCTGGTCGCATTCCATCGACGATGCCTCCGACCCCGGCACTACGTTCAACGAAACCAACCTTCCGCAGAATGTCTACGACCGTTCGTCGGAGAAGGCCAGTTCGAGTTTCGATCACCGCCACCGCGTGGTCGTCAGTTTCCTCTACGAATTCCCCGTCCCGAAACATGCCGCCCGCTGGGCGCAAGCGCTCCTGGGCGAGTGGCAGGCCGGCGGCAACTACACCGCGCAATCCGGCGCGCCGTTCACGGTGAATCTGGCAAGCGACCAGGCCAACATCGGCGCCGGCCCCGCGCAACGCCCCAATGCACCCGGCAATCCCAACGGCGGCCCTCAGACACCCCAGCAGTGGTTCCATACGACGGTCTTCACGCTGCCGGAGTTGTACTCGTTCGGGAATGCGCCCCGCAACGGCGTCATCGGCCCGGGCTTGCAGGAAATCGATCTCTCGGTCCAGAAGAACATCCCGCTGAACGACCGCGCCCGCCTGCAATTCCGCGCCGAAGCCTATAATCTCTGCAACCACCCCAATTTCAACATCCCCAACCGCACCGCGTTCACCGCGAATTTCGGCAGCATCTCGAGCGCGCAGGACTCGCGCCAGTTGCAACTGGCCCTCAAGCTGGCATTCTGAGCCGAACTTTCGGAGCGTTCGAGCATATAATGGGAAACCGCATGCCGTGGATGGCACTCCAGGAGGCGCCGATGAAAGTTATTGCCGCATTTGCAATGTTGCTGGCTGGCACGCCGGGGTTCGCGCAACGCCCGTCGAATCCAGCCCTCTTGATTCCGCAAACCGCGCCGGAGCTGGACTACGCGGCGGTGGCCAATCCGGTCACCCTTCCGGACGGCGTGGTGATGGGCGCCCCGGCCAGCGTGGCCTTCGATGCCAAGGGCCATCTCTGGATCCTGAGCCGCGGTCCGCATCCCCTCATGGAATTCGACACCGACGGCAAGTACCTTCGCTCGTTTGGCGAAGGCTTATTCACGCGAAGCCACGGTCTGCGGATCGATCCGGACGGCAACCTCTGGGCGACCGATGTCACCGCTAACATCGTGATGAAGTTCAGCCCGCAGGGGCAGCTGCTCCTCACGATCGGCACCAAAGGGCCGGGAGGCACGTGGGATGAGGCGACGCAGTCCCGCCACTTCAACGAGCCGAACGATGTCGCCATCGGACGCAACGGAGACATCTTCGTGACCCAGGGGCACACCCCGGGAACCCGGGGCGACCCGCGCGTGCTGAAGTTCGATAAGAACGGAAACTTCCTCAAAACGTGGGGCGGCAAGGGAACGGAGCCCGGCAAGTTCGAAGTGGCGCACGGCATCGCCATTGACGCCAAGGGCCTGCTGTGGGTGACGGACCGCGAGAATCAGCGCATCCAAGTCTTTGACCAGGAGGGCCAATTCATCCGGGAAATGAAGTACGCGGGCCTGCCGTGCGGCATCGACATCGGCGCCCAGTCCATCTATATGGTGAACGGTTTCGCCGGCCAGTTGCTGCGCCTCGATCTGAACGGCACGGTCTTGGCAGCCACCGGAAAGCCGGGCAAAGGCCTGGGCGAGTTCGGCGAGGCGCATTTTCTCGCGGTGAGCCCCACCGGCGACATCTACATCGCCGACACCGTCAACAGCACGCTCCACAAATTCGTGAAAAAGTAAGGGGCCTCGGGCTTCGGCCCTGTTGGCGTGCAGTGGCTTGCGTTCCAATTCTATTCCGTGATACGATACTACGCGAAACGTAATAGCCATGTCGGACCCCTCTCTCCTCGTGCTCTCCAGCCTCTCCAGCGGCGATAAGCATGGGTACGCCATGATGGAAGACATCGAGGGCTTCAGCGGCCTGCGTCTCGGCCCCGGGACGCTGTATGGAGCCATCACGCGCCTGGAAGAACGCGGCTGGATCCGGCCCGTCGCCGGCGCCGGACGCCGCCGACCTTATACCCTCACCGCCGCCGGCCGGACCCATTTGAAAGCGGAGCTGGACACGCTCGGCCGCGTGCTCAAGACCACCGCCAGGAGGCTCAAACCGGCATGAAACGCCTCGTCCGCGTCATCGCCAGGCTGTACCCGAAATCCTGGCGAGACCGCTACGGTGTAGAGTTCGACGCCTTGCTCGACGATGCGGGCGCGGACGCGCGGACGGCGGCCGATGTTCTGGCCGGAGCCCTCCTCATGCAAATTCGGACCTGGAAATGGATCGCCTCGGCGACGATGCTGGCGGTCACAGTCTTCTC
The DNA here is from genome assembly GCA_020073145.1 of Terriglobia bacterium. GTDB lineage: Bacteria > Acidobacteriota > Terriglobia > Bryobacterales > Bryobacteraceae > PSRJ01. The sequence goes on along the minus strand of JAIQFS010000069.1, from coordinate 2,662 downwards.
GGCTCTGGCGTGGCAGGCGGGCCGGCGCACGTACGAATCACCGGGCGCCAATCTGATTTTGCACTCCGATTCGGGTTTGGGGGCGATGCTCGGCTTCTTTTCCGTGGTGCTGGCGACGTTGATGCTCTTCGCCGCGGGTGCGCTGTGCCTGGGCGGAAAATGCCGCGCGGCAGGCAAAGTCGCCGGCACGGCCCTCAGCGGGCTCGCCATCTACGCGCTGGCGGTGGGCGCCGTGTCGCTGCTGACTCCCCGGACCATCGTCAGCATCGGCGACAGCTATTGCTTCGACAACTGGTGCATCGGGGTGCAGAACGTGACCGCCACACCGCAGGGGCAGAGCGTCCTGTACCAGGCGCACGTCCGCATCTTCAGCGATACCGATCTGGGGGCCGCCACCGCCAGGGGAGCAGCGATCTATTTACTGGATGAACAGGGCCGCCGCTTTCCGCTGCTGGCCGATCCGCTGGCGACGCCCTTCGACGTGAACCTGCAGCCGCGGCAATCGGTGACCACCTCCTTGACGTTTCGCGCCGCCGCCGACGCGCGTCATCTCTTCCTGACCGGCGATGGGCCATCCATCGGGCTACCGGCCCTGTGGGTCAGTCTCTACCTGGGCAGCGATACCAGCCTGTTCCACCGCCGGACGCTGCTGCGCGTGCGGTAACCCGCCGCCCGGCACTGCGGAAATCGGGCAAAATGCAGTAAGCTGTTCACTATGCGCGCCATTCGCTTCCGGTTTTTCCTCACCCCTATTCTTCTGGCCGCGGCCGTAGCGTGGGTGGCCCCCGCACCCGGGCTCCGCGCCGCCGAAACCGGCAGCCGCCAGCAGCTGCAGAACCCCGCGGAACTCCGCAACGAAATCCAGGTGCCTCCCGCCGCCCTGTCGGCCGTTCCGGACTTCTTCCCCTCGTTTCTGGATTACCAGGACCTGATCATGTTCCACCCCCAGTTCGGCTACTATGGCAGCGGCCGGGTCAGCTTCTCGGCGGACTACCAGACGTTTCCCATCGTGCTTTCTCCGTACTTCGGACAGATGATCGCAGAGCAGATTTTCCGCATGTGGGAAGGAATGCGGCAGGCCGGCACACTGGGCCCGAAGGACACGTTCACGATCGCCGAATTTGGCGCCGGCGACGGCGCGCTGGCCGAGCAGATTCTAAATTATCTGGGCGAGAAATCGAAGGCCGACCCGCGCTGGCGCGAGTTCGCGGCGCAGACCGTCTATGCCTGCTACGACCGCTCTCCCGCGCTCAGCCAGTCGCAGCGCAAGCGCAACGAACGGTTTGGGAAGCGCTTCGAGGCGCGCGAGGCGGACGCCACCGATCCCGCCGCCACCATCCGGCCCGGCAGTCTGAAAGGCGTCGTGCTCTCCAACGAACTGCCGGACGCGTTCAGCGTCCACAAGGTGATCCTCTCGGCGGGTGGCGCCGCGGAGGTGGCCTTTGTGGTGCCGTCGATCGCCGCCAAAGCCTGGAGCAAACTCAGCCAATCCGTACCGGCCGCGGTGGCGGAACAGGTGAAGGCGGCGAATGAGGCGATCCAGAACAAGTTCTTCCCTTCCCGGCCGGCGGACACCATCTACCTGAGCCGCGCCTCGTTCATCGCGCTGCTCGAATCGCAGGCTTCGTCAAAAACCTATGCCGCGGCGGTGCAGCCCCTCGAGTTTCATGAAGTGTATGTGCCGGCGAGCGCGGTTCCGGAACTGGCGGCCCATCTGCACCGCTACGCGCATCTATATGCGCACGAACTGGCGAAAGCCAATCGGGGATCGGTGACCTACATCAACCTGGGCGAGGAGAAGTTCATCCAGGGAATGGGGCGCATTCTCGGCGCCGGGTACGTGATGACGATCGATTACGGAGACAACTGGGAGGGGATCCTGACCGAGGACCGTGCGCACCTGCGCACCTACGGCCCGGCGCACCAGGAAGAGAACTCGCACGCGGAGGGGCTCGAATTCGCGACCCTGGACCAGGACACCGGGCAGACGGAGGATCGGGACACGTCCGATCCTTACCGCGGACCCACGCTGAACGACATCACCACCGATGTGAACTTCAGCCTGATGGCCGCCGAAGGGCAGTCGGCCGGATTGACCACGGTCTATTTCGGGGCTCAGAAAGCGCTCTCGAGCGGCACCACGGTTTCGGTGGACGTCATTCCCCTGGAACGCCGCAATGATGAAGCGCTGCGCAAGGAGTACCAATCCTGGCTGAAGGATTTCAAGAGCTCCGATACGTTCAAATTGATGGTGCAGCAAAAGGCCAACACCGACGGGACCTATGCCTACCCGGACAAGGAAGCGGAGTCCCTAGCCCTCAATGAGAACGATCTGGCACCCGGGCAGCGCAAGGCCGCTTCCGAGATTGAGAAAGCGCTTTCGGGGCAGTAACGAAGGAAGAAGAAGGCAAAAATCAAAAGGCAAAAGGCAAAAGGCAAAGGGCAAAAGGCAAAGGGCAAAAGTGGGAAGGTGGCGCTGCGCGCATCGCTTATTAAAGACACTGCGGCTGCGCGGGGAAATTGGGCGTTGCGGGGCGGCCGGGCTTCGCGGACTTATCGCCGTGCGTATCGGCCGCCCAATGGATTGAATCGCATCTACGAGGCCATTGGAATCGCTTTGTGGCGCTACGTTTAAACTCTCGTTTCGATGCCTGACTCTCTG
>JAIQFS010000015.1 GCA_020073145.1 Terriglobia bacterium | reverse complement strand
TTCCGGGCTCGGGCGAAAACCGTTCGCCTTCCCGTCGGAATCACTGTTCGCCTTCAGCCCGGAATCCCGTTCGCCTTCACCCCGGAATCGTTTTCACGTTCACCCCGGAATCCTTTTCGCCTTGCCCCGGAATCCGCATCTGTTTCTTCTGTTTACGGAAAGGCCGTGCTCGGCTAGACTTAATCCTTTAGGACGAAATGCGACTTCGAAGTGAGGCTGGAGGTGTTATGAAGGCATGCATCGTGGAGGAATCGCAGTGCCTGGATGCGAAATTTCTCCGCCAGAAGGGTTGTTTCGATTCCTCTATCTCCAGCGGCACTATCGACTGGTCGTTTGATGGAACGGTTCGTCTTGCAGTCAACTACGGTATGGAGATCCGTGGTGGCGCCGGATACTTCCGTGTCCGCTATGTCATTGAAGACCGTGGGCGAGAAGCCGTCGCAACCGACGAAATTGAGTTGGTAGCGACTTCCCCGAACTACGGCGGAGCCAGATGGTGGTTCCGGTGTTCTGGTTGCGTTCAAAGGGCGCGAAAGCTCTTCCTGCCTCCCGGTGCAGCAGCATTCCGCTGCCGTCGCTGCCACGGACTGACCTACCGGTCGTGTCAGGAAAGTCATACTCTTTGGGGGGATCTCCACCGGCTTCAGCGGCTCGGGTTGTTCGTTCCTCTGGGCGGATGAAGCGGCTACCAAGCATCTAGACGGAATAATAACCGGAAGGGGAACGCCCTCAGGAAATCGACAATGCGTGTTTCCACTGCCGAAGACGGGCCTCGCGCTCCTGCCTGCTCACTCGAATCGAGTTTTCGTGCCGCTCTTAGCCGCTCACCGGCATGGCAGCGGCCTGCAAATCGAACAGACCAAACTCCCATCTAGCCGTAATCGCCACAACTTACAGCCACAGCTCGGGCAGGGTCCCTGTTTCTTGCCGGGTTCCGGGATCACAACGCCGGCTTCAATTACTGGGCGGCGTGAGTGAAATCCAGTGAACGATAGCCTCAATTTCTGCGGCCGGACTGAGTCTTGGTCGGTTTTTTGGGGGCCGTGCGATCTGATCTCTTTGCCAACATCGACTTCGACTCTATCCTGGCTGGCCTGCTCCACTTTCGCCGCTGCGTTCTCCACCTGGGTGACGATTGTTTCGGCTTTATCGGCATGGTGGTGATCACCATGATGACCACGGCTGTGCCGAAACAACGCGGACTTCGTGACGCCGAAGCGGCTGGCGATGGTGCCCAGCGACTGCTCCCCGGCCAAGTCCTGGTCGATTCTGCCACGATCCAGGTGTGCACAGATCGAACAGCTACGCGGCATCTTCAGGCCCCCTTTTCCGTTTCGAAACACGGCTTCAGATCGCTCTCAGGGGGCACATCAACTTCATTCACGGCGGCGAGCATCCTATCCCGAACAACCCACGGCTCCAGGGAGTTGCGCTCCATGGCGGCCAAAACTTCCAACGGCACCGATTTCCCCGGTACACGCCGCAATTTGTACCGATCCGGTATTCCGACACCATCCAGATATCGGACGAGTGCCGTATCGCTGCCGAAAATCGCTAGCGCAGCACGAAGCTTAGCGGAATCCAAGTCCGACCAGATCCCCACGGTGAAGACGCCGTCCAATTCCATTAGCCGGACGCCGACACTGCCCAGCACGGTGTGAGCCCAGCCAGTCTCGGCGGTTTCTACACCTACATGTCGGGCGTGGCCTGTCTCTTCTGTGGGGCTGGGTTCCGTCGAGCTTTTGTTGGCTTTAGACTTGAGCCACCGCTTGACGGCCCCGTGCCGGACGGTTGCCCCGGTAATCGTACTACGCGTGCCAGTTGCGCCTTGTTCCTCGAAGATTCGGTTTAGCTTCTTGGCTTTCGCTTCCGACCAAGCGAAAAAATCGATCAGGTCCTGCTTGTGGCCGCGGACCATCTGCTTGATTTCCTCGGGAGCCGTTTTATCGATCCGCAGCGTGCCGGCGGCGTCCAGCCAGATATTGACGCCGGCGCGCTGCACCCGGTCGTACACGTCCTCAGTTTCCAGCACCCAGCACGGAGGCTCATCCGTTGACGGGCTGTGCTCCGACTCAATATCCCTGTCCCCATTCAGCAGCGGATCCTTGTCTTCCTGCGGAACTAAGAGAGCCAGCAGGTCCTGCTTGGAGGTGATGAGCTTCTCGCGCCATTCCTCGGTGATGATGCCCGCCGGAGCGTTCACCACTAGATCATCGCCGGCAGCGGTTAGATCGACACCAACCTGCTTCAGTTCGGCCAGCAGGCTCTCCGCGTTCATATCCGAAAGGCCTCCCGCTCGGAAATCGATCCAGAATTTGGCTGCGCCGAACCGCCACCAGAGCCACCTTCGCCACTGTCTTCCACTTCCGCCAGCGCTTCCAGTAAGTTGGGTACGCCGGCACTGAGTGGCGGTGCAGCAGAGGCCGGCGGGGCTACCGCCACTTGCCTCCCACAACCGCCACTTTCGGTAACCTCACCATCCACTTCGGTTTGGCGGTCCTGGGTGGCGGTAGTGGCGGTAGGGGAGGTAGGGGCGGTGTTTTGCCTGTCTATTCTTCTAATGGTGAGATTGCGTTTGCCATTTGTCCCTTTTTTCCCGCTCTCCGGAAAGCACACATCGATCCCAACCTCCCGCAAAAACGGGACCAGCCGCCGCAGCTTGTTGGACAATCCTTTAGGGCTACCGGGCCACTCCTTTGATTTCAGAACTTTTTCATCTACCTTTCGCTGCAGCTCGTAAAGCAGTTCCTGGCATTCGCCTTCCCACTCCGCCGGCGTCACCAACTTCTCGGCCCAGGTTCGGAGCGCAGCCGCTACCACATCGTTCGCCAGAGTCGAATCCACGGCGTTGCTCCGGTTATCGAGGTAGGCATTCAAAAACGCTCCGTCTTTGAGTCCGAGGCCGGGTTCAGCAGCCACACCAAATGCGGCGAAATCCGCCATTCGAGGCGGCTGCACCAGCTTGATTTCCGGCAAGCGCCTCAACGTCATGCCCAGCGCGGTGTACAAACCGGCCATGATTCCCGGGAGCGCCGTTTCGAATTGCCGGTTCAGCACGCGCTCCTCGACCCGGTTTTCCACGCGTGGAAGGTTCAGAATGATGGCACGATCCGCCAGATCTGCGCGTTCCGGCAAGTGGTCAATGCCGTTCAGCATCACCGGCCGCATGGCCTCGAAGATGATCTCTTCCTGATCGGTGTACAGTTCGCGGATAGAGAAGCCGCCGCCGGTTGCCAACCTGCAAAGCGCGTCTGATAACCTTTGCGGGATGCTGGATAAATTGTCGTAGGAGATCACTAAGGAATTGTTCGCTGCGATCAGCAGATCGTGGTCATTTCGTGGAGGTGTCCTCACCAGTGCTTTCGACGGGTCGATAACTCGGCGGAGAAACCGTGCTGTAGTGCTCTTGGCGGCACCCTGTTCGCCTTGGAGTATCAGTACTGGATACGGCCCCTCGCCGCGCAGGGCCGCCACAAGCCAAGTAAGAGCGAGTGCCCAGTTCTTGTCGTCGCCTACGTTGATCAGATCCCGGAGCAGCGTCACTGAGCCGGCTGCATCTGGGTGCGGCAGGCCGAGCATCCCTTTCGGCCTGCGGAAGTGTACCGGCGGATTCTGGACGACTCTCCAACCATCGGCCGAGATTTCGACCACTTCCCGGACCTCGTTGGCCAAGTCGTGGTAGATGCGGGCGTTAAAAGCAGCCACCCGCGTGAACACCAGCTCTTGTGGAGAGTCGTATTGCGCCTTGCCTTCCAGGACGCCAATCGCTTCCTGCGTCGCCTGAATTCCGGGCGTTTTCCCGAACGTCAGGTAGAACTTGTATCCGAGCCACTTGCGGAATCCCTTGCTTCTTAACGCCCAGGTTTCGGTGTACTTGCCGACCTGCACAGAAGCGTACGCGTCGCCATCCGGCGCGTGAAACAACTTTGCCTCCTCCGCCAGTTCGACCATAAGTTGCGCCTGGGTTGGTCCTTTTTCCGGGGCGGGGATGGCTTTGGCAATCAGGTTCAATGTAGCCTCTGGGCCGTTTTCGGCGAGGAAATCATCCACACCGTTAACCACGACTCACCGCCACGGGGAGTCCAGTCCAGAACACCTGGGCACCCCGCTTCTTCAGTTCCTTGGAAAGCTCCCTCCTCGCTGCCGCAACCATCTGGTTGGACCGCACGTTGGTGTCGAAGATGATGCGCACAATGCGTCCAGCCCACGACAATCGCCCAAGATCAGGAATTGGCCCCTTAACATCAAGTCGCTCGCCGTTTGGGCCGTCCGTCTTGCCGACGACGCCGCGCCAGTTCCAGACGCCGGCGAGGCCGATCGGTAGGAATCGGAATGAAGTGCTGTTATAGCTTGCAAGGCGGAACAACGCCATCGTCTTGAATTCACCTTCCGTCAAGACGACCGGCAACGAAAGGTCAGTCAAGTATTCCACCGGCGTGCCGGGGACCACGTATAGTCGGTTCCCGCCGTTGGGTGGACCCAGGTATTTTCCTTCCGGCTTGGCTTCTCCCATTTCGTTGAAGCGCAATTCGGGCGCATCTCTCCGGAGCCGATAGTTGATGACATCCGGCGATCCCGGCAGATAGTAGGGAATCAGGATGCCGGCGCAGTCGCGTCCCCCGCGGTGGCCAACAACTGCTGCACCTTCTTCCGAACTCACGCGCCGCAATAGAGCCTGGTTGGCAAGTTCCCGTGTAATCCACCGTGCTTCCAGATTGCGGTAATCCTTTTCTTCCAGCGGGTGACCCCACGGGGGCACGTTGATGGTCTCCATGATGAATGAGGTAATGGACTGTTTCCCGGCGTTCGAGGGACTATCGTGGCCGCCAGGGACGCCGGCCGCCGCACGGATTTCAAGCCTCCGGGAATTAACCTTGGCCAGTTCAGGTGCTGAGCCACCTGAGCTCAGCACCATGAACATGATCAACAAGTTGATGGATTCGATCATCGCTTCCACCATCCAGTCCCGGCTACACCTCCTCCCCGTCTATGGCGGCTGCCAACACCTCGGTGGTGGACAACTCCACCGACGATTTCAGAAGCTGTTTCAACCGAGCAGAGAACGCTGCCGCCGCTCGGGCGTCTTCCCCGCTCAACGGATCTCCGATGACCTGGAAGACCGCCTTGGAAAACTCTTTCATGCCGCGCTTCACTATGGTGGCGGAAATCTTGACCGGCACCTGGTGCAGCGGTGCAAACCTCTTCACGTGTTTCGTGAATTTCTCTGCGTCCGCGATCGAAGTGCGGGACAGATCGACGATTACCATCCGCGTATCCGGGCACCAGATGTACAAAAATAGTCGCTCTTTACAAACGGGCGGCTCATCATTTGGGCCGAAGTTTCCCAGGGTGCAGTCTTTGCAAACGCCACTCGGCACGCCTTCCCCCCTGATACCGTCGTCGGATTTGCAGAGGGGTCTCGAATTGCCCGCCGCTTCCGAGTCCGGCCAGAGGGCTCGGGTCTTCTGAGTGTGCATAATGAAGCCGACAAGCTCGTCAACGAATTCGTCACCCTTCAAACCTGGTAGACAGAAGCGCGGCCCGGATTTTGAAAGTTTGCGGTGAGCAAGGTCATCGGCGGAAACGCCGCCCTCACCATAATTCGTCTCCATCACTTGAAGGTGGCGATCTAAGTCCCCTCTGAGACTCCGGGAGGGGACTACTTCAACGTCGCCTTTGAAAACGGCGACTTGGTCGGTCACTGCGATGACTTCGCCCTGGTCCGCGTGCGCCGTCATCCTCTTGGTAGCTGAATTATCCTGCATATTACTTCTCCTTAGAAAAATGAGGCTGATCCCACTCTTGGCAGACTCCACGGGCGCATCACGTTCATGCTGACCGCGCTGTCCGTTTTGAGGCAGATGTACTTCTTGGGCCGCATCTGGCCCAGGTGGCGCATCGAACGCCACTCTTGATACTGTGCAGAGGAATCGGGTAGTCTGTTGGTTGACAGCTACTTTTCTTGCAGGCCCTAGGTGTTACCAGCACCCGGGGCCGTTCTGTTTTTGAACACGGCTTTTATCTTCTTCTTTAACGATCACCTCCTCTTGGCCGGCTCTCCAGCCACGCCGAGACGTCTTCGGGCTGATACCGGACCGCCGAGCCGATTTTTAGGTACTTTGGCCCTTGTCGAAGCAGCCGCCACCGCCGGATTGTTCCAATAGATAGGTTCGCAATCCGCGCAACTTCACGTTCATTCAAGAGCGGAGCCAACGTGGAATTCGAAACTGCCATCCGATCCTTTCTACGGTGATTCCATAACACCGTGAATCAATCGTAGGGGACCCCGCATAGCGGGGGGCAAGCGCGGAAAGGTGCGGGGAGATGCGGGGAAATGCGGGGAAAATGAAGTCGCTGCTGCGCGACCATTCGGTCACGCGATGCTGGTGGGATTCCTGAGGCGGACGGCGGTGGCTTACTTCCGGCGCTTCTTTTTTTCTAGTTCGAGCAGGAATGCTTCCGGCGAAAGGCTCAGAACCCGACCCAAGTTTTTCGTTGCGCTTGCGGTTGTTCTTGTTGATTTGCGCTGGTAACGCTCGAATTCGGTTCGGTCCTTGTACCCCGCCACTGTCCAGATGTCCGTCCGGTTAATTTTGGCTCCAGCCCGGGCCACATTCTGGATAAAGGCGTCGATGGTGGATCGCGGGTTGTGACCGGGCCTGGCAACAGGAAGAGATCTTTGTTGCCAGGCCGAGGTCCGACCGTCCAGGGTTTCTACGATTTGTTCACGGTATCGTTCCTGCAGCTGCGCAAGGCCAGCAGCGAGCTGCGAGTCAACCGGAATGTCGGCGACGGACAACACGCCCCTCTTCGCTCCCGTCGCACGGCTAAGGCGGGGTGGAAGATCGAATTCAATGTCGCCCGGTTTACGCGGCCCATCTGGGGCTATGGTTGGCCGTTCAGGAAACGCGGTTGCCCACAGCCAGCCGCCCCATGCTTTATCCGCCATTCTTTTTGTCAGGGGGAGTATTCGCTCCGTCAACACACCCGTGGACGTTAGCGCTGACAGATCATACGCGGCTGCGTAAATGTCGAAGATGATCTCCACGTAACTGCACACGAAATCTATGACGCGATATCCACCCTCCAGTATGTTTTCCCTGGTGCGGAGCCAGTCTGGGTTCCCGGGAGTGTACGGGCGAACGTTGTCGCCCAGTTGCGCCTTCGCTTCGGTTTCGTCAGCGAGAATCTTCTTCTGCGCTTCGACTGACAGGCGCGGCCACGTATTCATCGCTCCCCTCTGCGATTCCCCTGGAAGTGGAAGGGCCGCCACTGGGCAGGGTTCCCAGCCTTCGGCCCGGAGGATCAGTCCGAGCCTAGACGCCCCTTTCAACATAGACGGAGCCGAGTGTCAGATTCAACTCGTCGCGTGGAGGGACATCGTAATGGCACACGGCGGTTCGGTGCCCCAGGTATGCCCACTGGTATGCCCACGCCCCGTTGAGCTTGAGTGCACACGCTTGCCAATTTAATGTCGAATGCTGCTGCCGCACACTTCCAACGATAAGAGAACAGAGGGACGATTGGTAGTAACGGTCAAGAATTGGCACTGGTGGGCATGACCGCCGTAAATAGCTGATTTATTGTTAGTTACTGATTCGTAATCAGCAGGTCGCCGGTTCGATCCCGGCGGGTGGCTCCAGTTTCTCGAGAATTCTACTGTCGATCTTGCGCTGGCGCCCATCCAAAGCCTCAGAGGGGCGGAAGTCTTTCGCTGGCTGCTTCAATTGTTTCCTGAGTTCTGCGTCTTTGGAACGTTGACGATTACTTCTTGGCAGCGGCCGCTTCGAGCAGGGTGCGGATTTCGGCGACCGCTGCCGGGTCGATCGCGGCGCGTCCAGGCCCGCCGCGACCAGGAGCACGCCCGGGAGCGGCCGCGGCGGGAGCCTGGCCGAAACCACGGATCGGTCGCGGCACGCCGGCGACGTCGATCGGCTTCTTGCCGTCGGCATCCACAATGTTGGGATTGGCCCCGTGATCCAGCAGGTACTTCACCAATTCCGTCCGGCCGGAACGCGCCGCTTCATGGAGCGCCGAATCGCCCTCATGGATTCCATTGTTGTTCCCCGCGTCACGCGAAACGTTATACGAATAGAGCTTGGTGCCGGTGACCTGCGCATTGACATTGGCGGAATGCTGCACCAGCAGGTCCACAATCCGCAAATCCGGACCGGCCCCGGCGCCGCCGCGGCCGCTTGGTCCCGCGCCAGCAGCCAGCAGGAAGGCCGTGTATCCCATGCTGTTGACGTTGGGATCGGCGCCTTTTGCCAGCAGAGCCTGGATTGCGTCCAGATCGTTGTTCTGCACGGCCCGGAACAATGGCGTGGTGCCGGTGCTGATCTGGTTATCGGCAAAACGTCCTCTGCCGGGAGCGTTCGGGCGATGGAAGTTCATTTCCACATTGGGATCGGCGCCGGCATTCAGCAGCGCATTGATGATCTCCACGCTGGAAACCGCCGGACCGCGGCTCACATTGGCCTCAGCACCGCCGCCGAACGCAGCACGGCCGCCGCGTGCACCAGCACCGGCGCCACGGGCCCCGCCGCCGAAACCGCCTCCCGCGCCGCCTCGGGCTCTGCCACCACCGAACCCGCCAGCACCGCCGGTGCTCCTGCGATCCACGGCAATCCATAGGGCCGTGCGTCCCCACCAATCGAACACATCGATATTGGCTCCCTTCTCCATCAGGAGCTTGGCCGCGTCGTTATGGGAGTTGTCGAGGGCGATCATCAGGGGCGTAATCCCTTCCGGTGTCGGCAGATTGACGTCGGCTCCGGCCGCGATGATGTCTTGGACACACTCATAGCAGCCGCTGCGCGCCGCGTATAACAGAGCTGTCAGTCCGCCCACGGAACGGTACTGCGCACGAGGCTCACTTGTGACCTGGCTGGGCCAATCCGAATAAAGCGCCCGCGCCTTGACGTCGGCCCCTTTGGCGAGCAGGAGCTTCACCATCTGCGCCGCATTCCGGTCGGAGGCGGCGGCGTACATTAACGGCGTCTGGTTGTGAAACTTCTCGATTGTATTTACGTTCGCGCCGGCGTCGATCAATGTTTTAACGGTGGCAACTTCGCCGGCGCCGATCGCCGCCATCAGCGCCGTCTCACCGTCCGGGTTTGCGGAATCGACCTTGGCCCCGGCGTCCAGCAGCATCTTGACCAGACGCGCGTTACTCTTCCTGGCGGCTTCGGTCAAGGGCGTAGCGCCGAACTCGTTGGCGGCGTTCACATCCGCCTTTTTTGCGATCAGCGCCTCGGCGACTTCTTCATCCCCGAGGTTGGCGGCCCAAATCAGCGGCGTCGTGCCGTTGGGTTGCGCGCGGTTGACGTCGGCGCCCGCTTGAATCTGTTGGAGTGCCAGGTTGGTGTCGCCGGCTTGAATCAGGGTGGCGAGATCTTTGGGGGCCTTCGCTGCCTGCGCCAGAACCAGATGGGCCACGAGCGCAGTTCCACCGGCAGCACACACAACAGCTAGATGAAAGCGCTTCACGGATGCCTCCTAAACCACGTTCTCGCCCAACTTGTCGTAATAGCCCCAGGCGCCCTTGGCGGCCGCGTACAGGAACTTCAACGGATCTTTCCATTTGCGGGGAAGGCCGTCGAGCGCGCCGGCCTTCAGCATGTCCTCGGGACCTTCGCCCGTCCGGACATGGTCGAAAATCCGCTGCCTCACTTCCTCCATCAGGTCGCGCTCTGCCTTAAACTGCGCCTTCGTCATCGCTGTGCCGTAGGCGGGCACGAAGCGCGTCTGGTCATTGCTGATCGAGAGCAGCAGATCCATGGAATCCACGCGGCCGCCCACCCAGCCTCCCGTATACCAGTCGAGCTCGGGGTCGCGCACCGGCGATGCCGCGTCGCCCACGGCAATCACGTTGGCGCCCTTGAAATGAACGTAAGAATCGCCGCAGGTGTGCGCCATCAGCAGATAGCCGTACTCGATATCCTCGTCGCCGGCCTTCATCGAGCCTTTGGTGAGGAACGTCTCGGTGGGAAGCGCGGCCTTGGGGCGCGCCTTCACATAGTGCTGCTCCACCGGGACCCAATAATCGGCCGCCATCCATTCCCGGGTGCGCTTCTGGGAAATGATCTTCGCCCCTTCAGCGGCGAACCGCTCGTTATTGGCGGTTTGGTCCAGGTGATAGTGCGTGTTGAACAAGGTATGAACCTTGCCATTCGAGGCCAGGCCCTTCAGCGCGGCCGCCAAGGCGTCGCCGGAATTGGGCGCTCCGCTGTCCACGAGCACGAACCCGTCCCCGGTCGAGAGCGCCGTGACATTGGCGCCGCCTCCATCGATCAAGGACAACGTGCCGGTCAGCTTCGTGACCGGTGGCTGCGCCTTCAGGAGCCGCGGCGCGCCCAATGCCAAGGCGCCGGCCATGGAGCCTTTCAAGAGTTCTCTTCTGTTCAGGCGGCGTTTCATCTAGATTTCCGTGATGGCGCCCGTGCTATCGCCGAAGTGATCCTGCTCGTGACCTACCTTCTGGAGCAGCGTCAGATGCAAGTTGGCGATAGGCGTGTGTTCTTTCAGCATCAAGTGCTGGCCTCCCTGCTTCAGCTTGCCATTGCCGCCGCCGACGATCAGATTGGGGATCGGGTAGTTGCTGTGCGCGTTGCTGTTGCTCATGTTCGATCCGTACATGAAGATGGAATGATCGAGCAGCGAGCCCTGCCCGTCGGGCGTTTCGGACATCTTCTTGAGGAACTCGGCGAATGTCTGAATGTGCCACTTCTGGATCTCGACCAGCATCTTGATCCGATCGAGGTCGTCGGCGTGATGCGAGATGGGGTGGAAGCCGCCCGCGATGTTCAGGAACGGATAGCTCCGGTTGGTGCCTTCGGCCACGGTCACGTAGGTGGCGACGCGGGTGAGGTCGGCCTGGTATGCCAGGGCCAGCAGGTCGTACATGATCTTCACCTGAGCGGCGAAATCTTCCAGCTCACCGACCGGCGCATTGGGGATCTTGATCTTCGACAAATTGGAGTTGCCGGCCATCTTGGAACGCCGCTCGACCTCGCGCACATTCTCCAGATACCCGTCGAAAATGGCCTTGTCCTCGCTGCCGAGGTTACTCTTCAGCTGGTTGGTACGGTCGGAGATCAGATCGAGGATGCTGCCCTTCTGGCGAGCCATGGCAACGCGCTCCTGCGGACTGTCGCCTTCGCCGAACAACATCAGGAATATCTTGCGCGGGTTGTACTCCATCGGCAGCGGCGTGTGCTCGTCGCGGAACGACAGGGTCGTAAAGGGCCCGCCATTGCCGGCCGCCACCTGGACGGTGGTCTCGGAGGCAAGCTCCAGAGAAGGATACTGCGTGTCCTGGCTGATGAACTTCGTCATCACCTGGTCGAGCGTCGCTGACATGTTGTTGCCCTGCGGAAGGGTGGCGCTGAGCCATGTCGCCGGGTTTCGGACGTGCACCGAACCGGCGGCGGCGGCGTTTTCCAGGTTGCCAAAGGAGGTCACATACTTCTTGAAGGGCTCCAGCGGAGAGGTAATCTCATTCAGCTTGAAGTTTGCGCCCGATCCCGAAGGATTCCAACGATCCCACTCCGGACCGTACTTGGTGTTGTACATGATGGCGCCGTGAGGAATGTAGAAGAAGCCGGCGCGGATCTTGGGATTGGCCGCCGTCTGCGCGAGCGCCGTCCGGGCGGGGACCATCGCACTCAGGAACGGAAGCGCCAGGTTGACACCGGCTCCCTTCAGAACGGTTCTGCGGGAAATGTGTTTCTTGGTAATGAACATGGTGGTCTCCTTTGTTCTTCGATCCTGGCGCTTATTTCTTCAGACTGGCGGTCGTGGTGACCGCGCTTGGTTTGGAATGCTCTTTGTCCCCGCTCCTGGGCCCCTGCTTGAGGAACGCATCCGTGTGCACAATCCCCAAAACCAGGGACGGCAGGGTATAGTCGCTTTTCTTGGCGTCGCGCACCACCTTGCGAATCTGAGGCATATCGAAATACTCCAGTTCGCGGTTGACCGCGTACATCATGAGCTTCTCGGTGAGCGCCTCAACGAAAGCGTCGGGCCGGCTCGCAAGCTGCCTGCGCAACTCGACCGGTCCGTTGATCGCGACACCGTTCGGCAAAACCGTGCTGGCGTCGATGGCGGCATTGTTCGCCTGGCGGTCTGTGGTTCGATACTCGCCGATCGCATCGAAGTTCTCGAGGGCCAGGCCGGTCGGGTCGATCACGCCGTGGCACTGCCGGCAACTGGCCTTATCGCGGTGCTGCTCCAGCCGGGCACGCACGGTTTTGGGAGCTTCCGCGGATTGTTCGGCCAAGTTGCTTCCGACGTTCGGGGGAGGCTCCGTGGGGGGCGTGCCGAGGATCTTGTCGAGCACCCAGGCGCCGCGCAGCACCGGAGAGGTGCGGTCGGCATAGGAAGTCCTCATCAGCACGGCGGCCTTGCCCAGCAAGCCGAAGCGGTTTGGATCCGTCAGGGTGACTTGCTTAAACGCGGAGGTGGCCGGTCCCTCGATTCCGTATTGGCGCGCCAACCGGTTATTGACGAAGGTCCGATCGGAGGTCAGCAGCTCGGTCACGTTCTTGTTCTGCAGCAGGATGCTTTCGAGAAACTTCTCAGCCTCCGTCGTATAATCGTTGCGCATCGTCGGAGTGAAGCCCGCGAAGATCTTGGCGTCGGGCTGCACCAGGTCGAGGCTGTTGAGGTTCAGCCATTTCATGGCGAAGCTAGTGACCAGGCTCTCGGCCTTCGGATCGGCCAGCATCCGCTTCACCTGGGCGTCCACGCCACCGGGCTTGGTCAATTGTTTCGTTTCGGCCAGCTTCAGCAGTTCCGCGTCGGGGCCCGTACTCCAAAGAAAGAACGAGAGCCGCGAGGCCAATTCCAGATTGTTCAGCGGAAACTCACCGCTCTTCGACACGCCTTTGGGAGTCTCAATCGAGCGGAATAGGAAGTCGGGGCTGGCCAGGACCGCCGCCACGATCTCGGTAACGCCCTGATCGAAGGTGCCGTTGTCCAAGCGTCCTTCGTCATAGAACCGCATCAGGCGGGAGGCGTCGTCCGCCGTCACGGGCCGGCGATAGGCGCGATGGGCCAGATTTTGCGCGATCTGCCTGGCGCACGCGGTCTCCCCAACCGACTTCGGATTGCAAATGAAAATCAGCGGCCGGCTGGTGCTGTTCGAAATGCCGGTCGGGTTGTAAGGGCCTTTGACCTCCAGTGTGACGTTCTTAGGGTCCGCCAGGCGCGCCATCGGCGCCCCGGCTGCGCCGCCGAAGCCGAACCCGCCGCCCACGACGTTGTCGTCCGATTCCACATGCGAACGGTCTATGAACCCAACCAGAATCGTGTGCGGGCCGGCCTCCAGCTTGACGGGGATCTTCGCGAACCGCTCAAGGATTTGCTGCCAGCCCACGTTGCCCTGCACGTTGGCGAGTCTGAGATCTTCGACGCCGCCGATATCGCCTTTGAACTTGACGCTGCCGTCGATCACCAGCACCAGCGTGGTCCGGTTCTGCAGTCCGGCGTTGTACAGACCGATCGACCGCTCGTCGAAGTTGAAGCTGAAGCGGTACTCACCATCGGCCGTCAGATTTTGCGTAACGGCCATCGCGTCGCGTGCCCGCATGCCCGGCGGGAACGGCAATTCCGGATCCTGATTCCCCTCGGACTTAATGGGCCAGGAGGACAAAGGCGGATGCATGTCGCCAACCGCCGCCTTGGCGATGCGGCGCGCCGCATCGAGGTACTGCTCCAGGAACGCCGGGGAGGTGGACAAAACCGACGCGATATTGTCGAAGCCCTCCACCTGGACATCCTGCGGCAGGATCTCTTTCTCGTTCACCTCGACACCCAGAAGGTCTTTCACCGATGCCACGTACTCGGTCCGATTCAGACGCTCAGCGGGCACGTGGCCGGCGGTGATCGGACCGGGATTTGCATCCAAAACACCTTCCATCCAGGTGCTGAACGCATCGATATCCGCCTGGGGCGGCTGGCGGGCGCCCGGGGGGGGCATCAATCGACCGCGCAGCTTGCGCAGCACTTTCTCCCAGATTTCCGGATCGGCCGCGGGGTGCTGGAGGTCCAGGGTGTCCAATGCCAAGCCGCCGACTTTTGCCCGTGCGTTGTGGCACCCCTCACAGTAGGTCTTTAGAATGACACCGTGCGCATCTTCCGAAGGCGTGCGCGCGGCAGGAGTTTGCCCGACGGCCCGAGGCCCGAGGAGCGCCCAGCCGCCGATCAGCGACAAGAAAGCACCAGCGTAGAGAAAACGTCTCATCGTTTGCAACCTATTGCTCCCTCAGGGTTTGCAGCACGTTCATCAGACGAATTGTATCGTATCTACTACACCGGGACAGCCCTGGAGTTCAGGAGCGCGTCGCCGCGAAAGCCCTAATTAGAGTGGGGCGACCGTTCCTCAGGAGAAGTTACCATTCTTCGAGGTCTTCGCGCCTGCGGCCCAGCGGGGGTTCCCGCGACGCCGAACTCATCTTCAGCGGATCCATCGAAGCGTGAGCCTGACTACCGTGGCTGCAGATGTGTCACCCCAGTTCGCCGCCAACCCGTTTCCTCTCGCTACGGCATCCGCCGTGGTGGAATTACCTCTCCAACTCTGGCTCATCATAGGCGGCGTGAACACGGAATGATGGAAGGAGCAGGCCAACACGGCCGGGGCTTAACCACCGCGGCTATGGCCTTCCGACACCAATAGGTATCCCCGTGACTACCTACCGATATTCCGCTGTATCGGACAGGAAACGACGCTCACAAGTGCTGAGCAGCGTTAGCCTTTCTCCAGAACGGACTCGCTGATCCTGCCAGTCGAACTCCGGAGCTCGGCGTGAATCCGACGTCCAAGGCGTGCAACGAGGGGCGGCATGGCCTCAATGTCTTCTGCGGAAGTCCGGAAATTCACGATGCAGAATCGCAGGGCGTACCTATCGGAGATCACCGCATTGGAAATGAATGCCTCGCCGCTTTTTTCTATGGCTGCCACAAGGCGTAAATTTAATTCGTTCAGATATTCTTCCGTCTCTGGAGACCCCTGCTCAGCCCAAAGTTCTTGCGGAACATAACGCAGCGTGGTGATGCTCAGGTGGTGCGTGATTGCCTCCAACTCGGAGTGGTCCACCGCCAGGTCGTACAGGTACCGCGCCAGAGTGATGTCATCCTGAATCATCTCGCGGTAGCCTGATGCTCCCGCCTGCTGCAGAGCGAGCCAGACTTTGAGTGCGCGGAATCCACGCGAGTTCTGAGGACCGATGTCGTAGTAGTTGAGGCCCTCGCCCTCGAAGCTGTAGTAGGGCGGATGGTACGAGAACGCATTCCTCAAAGCCGAAGGGTTGCGAACGAGCGCACATCCAGCCTCAAGTGGCGCGTACAACCATTTGTGAGGATCCACAGCCACGGAATCAGCCGACTCCAGCCCCTTGAGTTCCGGGGGCGCGCCCGCTAGGCCGTTTGCGAACGCTCCGTATGCGCCGTCGACGTGGAACCAGAGTTTGTGCTCTTGACAGAACGCCGCCAGGTCCGGCAGGGGTTCGACCGTGCCGGTACTGACCGTTCCCGCGGAGCCAACCACGAGAAATGGCTGATAGCCCTCATCTATGTCCCGCCGGTAGCGGGCTTGCAACTCACCTAAGTCCATGCCTCGCGGCCCATCAATCCAATGAATCGCATCGGTTCCCAGTCCTGCCAGATCGGTGGCTTTCTGAATCCAGGTGTGAGTCTCCGCGGATGCGTAGACACACAGCCGCGGGCCACTTGCCACGCCTTGCCTGCGGACATCCCAACCAGCCTGCGCGGCGCGGGCAGCCAAAAAGCACGTGAGATTGGCCATGTTCCCGCCACTCAGGAGCAGACCGCCGCAGTCGGCCGGGTAACCGATGAACTGCGCGAGCCATCGAATCACCTGGGCTTCGATTTCGGTTGCAATGGGAGCCAGTCTCCAGGCGCCGACGTTTGCGTTTACCGCAGATGCCAACAGGTCCGCAAGCATTCCGATAGGAGCGGCGCTGGATGTGATGTAACCATAGAAACGCGGATGGCCGTTGAAAGTGGAGTGTTCAAATAGCAGTGCGGCGGCTTCCCGTAGCAGGGACTGGGGGTCCCGCCCCTCCTCCGGTAACGCCCGATTCGCGGATAAGGCCGAGCGCACTTCCTCCGGGGATTCCGCCCGCGTGACCGGATGGGTGCGTATGGAAGCGAGGAAGTCAGCGATTCGATCCACAAGGTCGTGGCCGAGCGAGCGAAACTGGTCGCCGGTCATATCAAGAGGCGCGGCGCGGGTCCTGAGTTCTTCGCTATGCAAACGAGGAGAAGCTCCAGCTTGCGGATCTTGTGGATGGTGATGAATCGTCATTGTGCCCTCCTTCGATTGATGATGAAGTAGACCACCGGTACCGTCAACCGCGACAGTGTGAGCGAAGCAATTTCACCGGCCATCAACGCGATGGCCAGACCTTGAAAGATCGGATCGAAGAGAATCACAGCGGAGCATACGATTACGGCGGCCGCGGTGAGCACCATGGGGCGGAAGCGAACCGCTCCGGCATCGATCACGGCCTGGTCCAACGGCATGCCTTCCTTCCGGCGCAGTTCGATGAAGTCTACCAGGATGATCGAATTGCGCACCACGATGCCGGCGCCTGCGATGAAGCCGATCATGGAGGTGGCGGTGAAGAATGCGCCCAGCAGGCCATGAGCGGGCAGGATGCCCACCAGAGAGAACGGAATCGCCGCCATGATGACCAGCGGCGTCACGAATGACCGGAACCAGCCGACGATGAGGATGTAGATCAGAATCAGCACAGCGCCGAACGCCAGGCCGAGGTCGCGAAAGACCTCGTAGGTGATCTGCCACTCGCCGTCCCATTTGACTGCGTAGCGTGAGCCGGTGGGCGGTAGGCCGGCCGTGTACTGCTCGATGCGATAACCGTCCGGAGTCTGGATTCGTTCGATCTCGGGCCCGACCTTCAGCATGGCGTAGACCGGGCTTTCGATGACTCCCGCCAGATCGGCAGTGACGTAGGTCACCGGCATCAGGTTCTTGTGGTAAATGCTCTTGTCCTCGATGGCACTCTCGATGTGAGCGATCTCGCCGAGCGCGACGAGGCTGCTACCGCGGCCGCGCAGTTTCAAGCTCCTCAGGCGCTCGAGGTCGGAACGCTGGGCGCGCGCGAGGCGCACCGTGATGGGCACGTCTTCTTTCTCATCAAAGACGTGCAGCAGGCCGGCGGAATCGCCCGCGCTTGCCAGGCGCAGCACCTTTGCCACATCCTCGTCGGTGATGCCGTTGAGCGCGGCCTTCTCGCGGTCGGCCAGGATGCGGTATTTCGGCTGATCGTCTTCCACATACCAGTCGACATCGACCACGCCTACCGTCTTCTCGAAAATCCCGCGAACCTGATGCGCGATCTCAATCTGGCCCTTCTGCGCAGGGCCATAGACCTCGGCGACCATGGTTTCGAGTACCGGCGGACCGGGCGGTACTTCGGCGACCTTGATGCGGGCTCCGAAGCGCCGGGCCACAGGGATCAACTGCTCGCGCACGCGCTTGGCGATGTCGTGACTCTGGAGCTTGCGCAGCGACTTTCCGACAAGGTTCACCTGGATGTCGGCGACATTGGGCCCGCGGCGCAAGAAGTAATGGCGCACCATGCCGTTAAAGTTGTAGGGCGAGGCAACGCCAGCGTAGGTCTGGAGGTTCACGACCTCGGGCTGTTTCTGGACGACGGCGGCCAGTTCGGCGGCGACGCGGGCTGTCTCTTCCAGCGTCGTTCCCTTGGGCATGTCGATAATGACCTGGAACTCGCTCTTATTGTCGAAAGGCAGCATCTTCATCTTGACGAAGCCGACCCCGACGAGAGCGATCGAGCCGAGCAGCATCACGGCGACCAGCGCCAAAAATCCGTAACGCGCAGCGGTGTGGTGGAGCAACGGATTCATCACGCGACGGTAGAGGCGGGTGAGGCGGTCCTCGTCTTCGCGGTGGGCGTGGCTGGCGGCGCCGCCGAGGAACCGTACGGATGCCCACGGTGTCACCACCAGGGCGACGATCAGCGAGAACACCATGGCTGCTGCGCCCACGATGGGGATTGGCCGCATATAGGGACCGGCCAGCCCGCCTACGAAAGCGTTGGGCAGGATCGCGGCAATTACCGTCAAAGTCGCGAGGATCGTCGGGTTGCCGACTTCGTCGACTGCTTCGATCGCCACCTGCGCCAGGCTGCGGCCTTGGTTGTGCGGGAGGCGCGCATGGCGCGCGATATTCTCGACAATGACGATCGCGTCATCCACCAGGATGCCGATGGAGAAGATCAGCGCGAACAGCGTGATGCGGTTCAGCGTGAAGCCGTAGAGATAGAAAGTTGCGAGCGTGAGGGCCAGAGTAACTGGGATCACACTGACGACGATACCGGCCTCGCGAAAGCCGAGTGTCAGCCAGATGAGCGCAGCCACCGAAATCACGGCGATCAGCATATGGAAGAGCAGCCCGTTCGATTTCTCGGCGGCCGTTTCACCGTAGTTGCGGGTGATGGAAAGCTGCACCTCAGAGGGGACCAAAGAGCCACGCACCGAGTTCACGCGGGCCAGTACACGATCGGCGACCTCGATGGCGTTGGCGCCCTTGCGCTTCGAAACCGCGACTGTGACAGCGGGCGACAAGGAAGGATCGCCGGCCGAGGCGTAACGGACGTATTGCGAGGGCTCCTCGCCGCCGTCCTCGACCTGGGCGACCTCACCCAGAAACACCGGGCGGCCATCGGCTACGCCAACTACCACGCGGCGCACGTCATCGGCGCACGTCAGGAACGAGCCGGCCTCCAGCACGAACTCGCGGTTCGAGTTGGAAAGGCTGCCGGCCGGCAGGCGGCGGTTGGCCATGCCGAGCGCGCCGGCGACATCCGAGGGAGAGAGATGATAGCCGGCCAACCGAGTTTCGTCGAGGTCCACGCGCATCTGCCGGCGCTGCCCGCCGATGATGGCGACGACGGAAACCTGGTCCACTTGTTTGATGGTGTCCTGCAACTGCGCGGCGAGCCGCCGCAGATCGTAATCGCTGTAGCGTTTGCTCCAGAGCGTCAGGGCTAGAATGGGCACATCATCGATCGAGCGCGGCTTAATGAGCGGCGGAGAGGCGCCCGGCGGGATCAGGTCGAAGTTGGCGGCCATTTTTTGGTTCAGACGCACGATGGCCTTCTCTTCGTCCTCGCCGACGAAAAAGCGCACCACGGCCATGGACATGCCCGAGCCGGATGTCGAGTAGATGTACTCGACGCCAGGGATCTCCCACAGGAGCTTCTCCATGGGTTTGGTGACACGCTCCTCGACTTCACGCGCGGAGGCGCCGGGCATCTCGACGAATACGTCGATCATGGGGACGATGATCTGCGGCTCCTCTTCGCGCGGGAGTTTGACCACCGCGAAGACGCCCAGAAGAATCGCGGCCACCACGAAAAGCGGTGTTAGCTTGGAACTGACGAAGAAGGCGGCGAGCCGCCCGGCGGTGCGGAGGCGGGGGGCGTCATTCACTTTGCGGCCTCCTGGATCGCCACGCGGGCGCCGTCGACGAGCAGCGGCGCGGGCGTGACGATGATACGTTCCCCGGCTGTCAGGCCTGACAGAACCTCGCTCTGGTCGTCGCGCCCCTCACCCAGCGTGACGAAGCGCAGCCGCGCCGTCCCTCCTTCCACGACGTACACGGAGCGGATCTGGCCACGCTCAAGAACCGCGGATTGGGGAACCAGCAATGCCCCGTGCTTGCCAGCGGCGAAGCCGGCTCGCCCGAACATCCCGGACCGCAGGCCAGGCAGCGCGGGCAGGTCGATCTTCACGGTGACGCTGCGCGTGGCAGCATCGACTGAGGGTGCGACTTCGGCGACACGACCGGTGATGGCTCGGTTCAGGCCGTCGATTTCAACCGCAACGCTCTCACCGACCCGGACGAGACCTAGCCGCGACTCGTCGATCGACGCATCCAGGCGCGGGTTGCCTTCGCGCTCGAGGGTGAGCAGCGGCGCGCCCGGCGTGGCCAGGCTGCCGGGATCGGCTTTGCGTTCGGTGACCAGGGCTGCGAATGGCGCGGCAAGGGTGGCGTAGCCGAGGGCCACACTCGCGGCGGCGATTTCGGCTTCGGCCTGGCCGCGGCGCGCCCCGATTTGCCGGCGCTTCGATGCGGCCATCTCGAGTGTCGCCTCGGCGCTCCGGAGCCCCGCTTGCGACTCGTCGAGTTCCTGCAGTGAAACAGACATATTGGCGAGCAAGTCCTGGAACCGCTTGTGAGTCACTCGCGCCAGTTCAAAGTTGGCGCGGGCGGCCGTTATGGCGCTTTCGGTCTCGTCGATGGCGCTTTCGGCTTCTGCGCGGGCGGCCTCGAATCGGCGCAGGTTCGCCTCGAGATCCCAGCGGTCTAACACGATGAGCGTCTGGCCGGCTTGCACGTGGTCGCCGGCTTGCGCGCGGACTTCGAGAATGTTGGCGGTGATTTTCGCGGCGATAGCGGCGCTATAGCGGGCACGCACACTGCCGCTTACCTGGTAGATCTCGGCAAGCTCGGAATCAGCGACGGTTTCGACCTGGACAGCAGCCCCGCTCTGCTCGGCGCCCGCCGCGGCGACGCGAGTTTCGTGCTGTGAGCAGCCGGTAGTCATCAGGATCAGAATCGCGAGCGGCAACAATCGGTTCATAGGTGCACCTCAATTTACGAGCGCGGAATCGGCCGCCAGCGTTCCAGCGGCGTATTCGAGTGCGGCGGCGGCGATGCGGTGATCGTAGACGGCCGCCAGGCACAGCGTACGTGCGGCGGCCAGCGCCACCTCGCTGCGCAGCAGTTCGGTGACGGTGATCAGACCGGCCTGGTGGCGGTTCTGGATGATGCGGTGGGCCTCTTCGGCCTCGCCTGCAGCAGCGGAAGCAACTTCAACTCGCTGCGCGGCGGCCCTTAGAGCCAGGTACGCCTTGAGTACCTCCAGGTGGATCGCTGAATCGGCGCGCTTCCGCAGGGCTTCGGCGTGGGATTCGGCAAAGCGTGCCTGCTCCACGCGGGCTTTGGTCTCGCCCCCGTTCCACAAGTTCCAACGAAGCGTAACCGCGGTGAGCCAGTTCGCACCGCCTTTACTAAGGAAATTCTGCCTGTCGGACTCGACCATCCCCTGAAACGCGACCTGCGGCCAGTAGGTGGCGCCGGCGATCTGCTGCTGCGCCCGGGCCAGACGCTGGGCGAGTTCGGCCTGCCGCATTTCCGGGCGGTCCTCAGCGGCCAGGCGGCGGTACTCTTCAAGCGTGAGCTCAGGCTCGCCGGCGCTGGACTCGAGCGGCGTCGTCAACTCGAACGTGCGATCGAGCCCGACGCCAAGCGCGTCGTTCAGTGTCGCGCGAGCCACGGCCACATCATTCGAGGCGCGGATCTGCTGCTCCTCGATTGCAGCGAGATGGACGCGAAGGGCCAACACATCCGCCCGGGTGCTGCGGCCGGACTCGTAGATGGACTCTGCGCGTTCGAGGTCCGCCCCGGCGCTGTCAACCGATTGCCGCGCGACCTCCAGGTTGTTCTCCGCCAGCGTGACGCCAAAATAGGTACGCAACACATTCAGGGTGATGTCCGAGTGGCTTAGGCGCGTCGCCTCGCCGGCCATTTGGCGGGTAAAGCGCGCTGCCTCGACACTGCGGTTGGTTTGCCGTGCATCGAATACTACCTGCTCGATCGTCAATTGCGACTGGTGGTTGTCTATGGCGTCCGGGCGATTCAGAGTGCCGATCGCGAAATTTGCCTCACTGAACTGGTGCTGGGTGAGAAGCGAGCTGAATACGAACACGGGGTTGTTGCCTCTCTGGAGGCTCTCGGAGAACTGCACGTGCGGCAAAGAGCCGGAGTGGGCCTGGTGAATGCGAGCCTCCGCTTCTTTTTCCCCGGCATCCGCGGCGGCGGCCAGCGGATTCGAGTGTAACGCCAGATCGACCGCCTGTCGCAGCGTAAGAGTTTCTTGCGCCAGAAGAGGAGGACCAACAAGTGCAAGTATTGTCAAGAATCCGGCGGGGGTCCCGAACCTCGCGATCCGAAGAGGAGAAGACATCGTGGTTCACCGCAACCCTTCAAATAGATCGGTTTCTAGTTTTCGCCCTCCATTGACCGAGCTATAAGCGCGATAGAACTCCTGTGATCCCCAAAGTGCGGTCTGCTGGTCTTCGGTGAGAGTTTCCAGTCGCTCATAGATGGACATCTGGGTTTGATGGCAGCAAACCGCTTTCCACACAATGGGCCAATAGGCGGACATCTCGATCTCGGTAGTCACGGCCCAGTCAGGCCAAGCAGCCGCCTGCCGCTCAACGCCGTCGACCATGGACGTAAGCTTGCGAAACGCGGTCTGGTACGCCTCCCACTTGTGGCGTCGCCACGCCAGGTAGTGCAGCTTTCGAACGCGATGAGGCGGAAGGGAATCCGGTTGCGAGCCGTCATCCATGCGGTATCCGCAGTCGGCGGCGCACACGGCGGCGGCGGTCGTGAATTGGGAGATGGCAATGTGGTCAGGGTGCCCGTACGCTCCCTCCGGACCGAAGGTCACGACCACATCGGGCTGAATTCGCCGAATGTGTGAGACAACGGCGCGAATGGCAGTTGTGGGTTCGACCAGATCCACGGCGCCGTCCGGGTAGTTCAAGAGGGAGACCTCGCGAATTCCGAGCACCGCGGCGGCGGCCCGCAATTCCGCTTCCCGAACGCGGCCGACTTCCACCGGATCGCCTCCCTTGCCGAGTGAGCCGAACCTTCCGCGTTCTCCGCGTGTGGCTGTGACGAGATACGTCTCAACCCCCTCGGCAGCGTACTTGGCGAGCGTGCCGCCGAAACCGAGTGACTCGTCATCGGGATGAGCGAGGACGGCCAGCAATTTGAATCTTTTGTTCATCGTGATCCTCCGCGCTGCCACTCTTTGAGGCCTGCGACCGGGCTTCCGCCTCGGCGCCTTTCCGCCGTTAGTGACGCCCTGATCCGCCCTGGAAGTTGCGCCCCACTACGCCAGTGCCGCCTTGATCCAAGCAAGATGGTGGTAACTGTGGCGCACCGGATGATCCTCCAGGAAGAATTGGCAAGTGAGTGGAGCGTCACTGTTGAGCGACACAGGCGCGGCGTGGTCGAGCTCTACGTCGGTAAAGGCCCGGATTGCCGCGGCCGCCGCCGCGCTGTTGGTCTTCAACAGCGCGAGTGCGCCTTCTTTGGCGACGCTGTCGTTCTCTTTTGCATGGTCTCGGTTGATCGTATTGACCGCGTCCCACGTCACACCCGTGATCGGCTGGCAGGTAGCGAGCAGACTCGCAAGCTGGATCTCGATTGGGTACATACTGGCGACGTGGTGTACGACCACGCCGACCTTCCGGCCGTCCTTGGGAAGGCGCGTTTGCCACTCCGCCTCAGAGAGCGTGGCCGCAAAGGCAGCAAGAGCTGTCGCTCCGCTCTCAAGACGGGTGGCGAGGGCTTCAGACCTTTGGTTCCGCATTGTTCTCAGCGATGGCGCTTGGGGTTCGGTGATCTGTTCATAAATATGGTTCTTCATTTTTCTGACTCTCCTCTTCAAAGAGAAACGGTGACCTTCAAAAAAGTGGCGGGTATCAAGGTGCCGTCATTCGTGCTCTTGTTGTGTGCTTTCGCCAGGTCCACCAGTTGACTGTGAAGCTCTTCGGCCCTACCGCTTTGTTCCGCGGCTTCAAATGCGTTCATGGTGGGACCATAAAACCGCCTGAAGAGGCCGATAAAGTCCGCTGGGCCCTTGCTGGCCGACACAAAATAGTACGTGTCCCTGGTCATAGATACCTTCTCCCTGGGCACGCCGGCCTGAGCAAAGCGATCGACGACCTGACTGTCCACGCCCCACAGCATGGGACTGACGAAGCCTTCCGACGGTGGAGGCGTAAACGACGAACTGATCTTCAGGAGCTGCGAAACGAATGTCGGATCGTTTGGAATCCAGTTGCCCATCACAATGGCTCCGCCTGGTTTTGTGACCCGGACCATCTCCTTGGCCACGTCGAAGGGTTTGGCGGCGAACATGGCGCCGAATACGGAGAGAGTCAAGTCGAAGGCATTGTCGTCGATGCCTTGCAGGTTACAGGCGTCACCCTCGAGAAATCTCAGTCGTCGGAGGCCGTGCTCCGCCGCCCGTTTGTTCCCGGCCGCAACGAGATTCCTGGCAATGTCGATTCCAGTAACCTCTGCCCCGAGACGCGCCAGCGGCAGCGCCGTAGTACCGTCTCCACAGCCGAGATCCAAGGCCCGCAGCGGAGACTTGACCCCGAGCGATTCCACGACTGTCTCACCGGATTCCCGCATGAATGCGGCGATTGTAGTGAAATCACCCTTTTCCCAGAGTGCTTTGTTCGGATTGATAACAGGTTCTTTCATGGTCTAGCCTTTATGCTTCAAAATTCCAGAATTGGATGAACGCGAGCGCTTGCGGTCGGGGCGGCCGAGGCAATCAGGGGAGCCACCGCCGCTTCGATCCGCCGCATTTGCTCGCCGGTGATCATGGCGCTGAGCACCTTCTGAAACCGCCGCTCCTCGATACCGGAAAGAATGTACTGCCAGCGATACGCCCGGAGCACTTGGTCGTGCAGCAGCTTTACCTTCTGGTCGGATAGAGCCGCGCCTTTTACGCTTAAGAAGTACCCAACATCCGCGGCCGCTTGGGCGTTCACGATCCCGTCCACTGCTCCGACGAGCGCGATCATTTCGTCCACGGCCTGATTTCGCTCCTCGGCGGACAGGCCCACGTTTTCGCGTACCCATTCCAGCTCGTCGATTCTTGCGTGTTGGGATTCCTCCTTCCAGTGGTACAAAAACACATCCTTGAACAACGGCGATAATTGTGAACCCGGCTGGATGCTTTTCAGATAGTGCGTCTGCGTGAAGAGCTCGATCATCAGAGTCACTCCCAGCACCGCCCATGTGGATTTCGAAAGCACCGCCGCGGCCACGGCGTTCGGCTCCGCCAGAAAGTTGTATCCCTGCGGCATTTTCGACGCGATCATGCGCTCAATGCGCCGGAACAGTTCCTGGTGTTTGAGTTCTTCATCACTGAAGCGAACCAGTGCCTCCAGAGCGACCTGGTCCCCGGTCCAGTGAAATTCGCTCAGCTCTAGGACCTTGCAGTTGATGAAACGTTCCACCAGGCCGAAAATGTTCGCATAAGTGCGGCCTTGAATCTGACTGAGAAAAATCGCTTCATCCTCGCTCAGAAACTCAAGTTGATCGACGCCGGACATTGAGTCCGGCAGGAACTTATGCGACGTATCGAACTCGCGGCCTCGTAGAACGTCTTGGTCGATGTCCCAGCGTATGCGCTTGGAAGCGCCAACACATTCGGCATATCGTTCGGTTTGGACGGGAATGGGGGTGGTCATAGCGTTTCTCTCCTTGGTGTATCGGTTTGGCGCGTTTTCATATCACGTCTCGTGTCGCTTACAATTGTGGAGTGCACCGGTTGCTACCACCATGCCCGAGCGTCCCGATCAATTGCTCGGACGGCTCGCCTATGCTGGTTGCTTTGCAGACCGGCCGGATGGCTTAGCCGACCGTCCAGGGGGGCCGAATGGATGCGTTCTCCGAGATTTTGAGTGGAGTCAAGCTCAGCGGTGCGTTATTCTTCAGCGCTGAGTTTTCGGCACCCTGGTGTTTTGCGTCGCCCGCGTCCAGCACGCTTGCGCCTCTTTTAGCGCCAGGAGCGCCCCACCTGGTGATCTATCACTTCGTGATCGACGGCGCAGCATTCGTGCAGTTGCCCGATGGGAAATCGATGGAGCTTGGTCCCGGAGATATCGTCGTCCTTCCCCACGGGGATCCACACGTCATGACCAGCGCACCAGGTGTGGCGGCGGCATCGCTCCACTCGGCGATTCTTTCCAAGATCAAAGCGCGCGACTTGCGCCCCATGCAGGGTGGCGGAGGCGGCGATTCGGCGCGATATGTTTGTGGGTACATGGCTTGCGACCCCTTCCTGAGCCGGCCGATTCTGGGCGGTCTGCCGCCCATTTTCAAGGTCAACATCCGAACGGATCGCTCGGGGCACTGGCTCGAGAGTTCGATTCTGCACCTGGTAGAAGAAGCAGCTTCGGGACGAGTCGGCAGCGATGCCATGCTTGCCAAGCTATCGGAAGCTTTGTTCGTCGACACTCTCCGCCGCTATGTCGCCGGGTTGCCGGAACAACAGACCGGTTGGCTCGCGGGAGCGCGCGATCCCATCGTGGGGAAAAGCCTCGGATTGCTGCACAGCCGCATTGCTCATCCTTGGACCATCGCGGATCTGGCCGAGGAAGTCGGCATTTCACGGACTGCTCTCGTGGAGCGTTTTACCCGGTATCTTTCCGAACCACCAATGACGTACTTGACTCGCTGGAGGCTTCATTTGGCCGCGCGGTCGCTGGAAAACACGCCCCGGGGTGTATCGGAAATCGCCGGCGACGTGGGATACGAGTCGGAAGCGGCCTTTAACCGCGCATTCAAACGTGAGTTTGGGGAGCCTCCCGGCCGCTACCGCCTCAACCATAAACGGACCTTTAGCAAGAGCGCTAACGTGACCGCTCGCCACGCCGACCTAAAAGTGAATGCGAACAGTGATGAATCGGCGGGAAGGTTCGTTATTCCGTCATAGCCGGCTCCTAGCTCTCCTCGATCTCGCCTCGCCTGGTGGTCGCGTGAGAACGATGGAATGCGCTTCGAGATCGGCTTGATGTACTAGCTGGCGTAGGCTCGCGGAGGCCGCACAGGAGGGCTGGCTGGATGGGACTTGACACGTATGGTCTCTTAATCAGCAGGTCGCCGGGTCGATCCCGGCGGGTGGCTCCCGTTTCCCGAATCGAGCGCCGACTCCGCCCTTCCCGAGCCCCATCTCGCGCCGGCTGATAAGCTAAAGCAATCTCAAACTTTCAGGAGGCTCCCGTGAAGGCTCTGCTTCTCTCCCTGGCGATCGCCGGGTGCGCCGGCCAAGCGCTGGCCGCCGATCAGGTCACCATGAAGAACGGCGACCGGCTCTCCGGCACCATCACCAAGTCGGATACCAAGGGGCTGGTCATCAAGACCGAATTTGCGGGCGACGTAACGATTTCCTGGGACGCCGTTACCGGCATTACGTCGACTTCGCAGTTGCACGTCAATTTGAAGGACGGGCAAACCGTGGTTGGCACGGTCACGACGCCGCAGGACGGCCGGCTCGCGATTGCCACCAAAGAGACGGGCGCGGTCACCGCGGCGAAAGACGCCGTGGTCGCCATCCGCTCGGACGCCGAACAGACAGCCTATGATGCCGAAGTCGAACGGCTGCGCAATCCGCGGCTGATCGACCTGTGGACCGGCACCCTCGATCTGGGTTACGCCAACACCCACGGCAACGCCAACACCTCGACGTTCTCGTTGAGCGGGAACGCCGCACGCGCCACCTCGCGCGACAAGATTTCGGTGTACTACACCTCGGTGTTTTCGAGCAGCAACGCATCAGGAACCCAGCTCACCACCGCCGATGCCAAACGCGGCGGCCTCGCGTACAATCTCAACGTTTCGAAGCAGTGGTTTGTGTTCGGCTCCGTGGATCTGGAGTCGGACCAGTTCCAGTCGCTCGACCTGCGCTTTGTCCCGGCGGGCGGCGGCGGCTATCACGCCATCGCCAATAAGGTCACGACGCTGGATTTGAACCTGGGTGTTTCCGCCAATCGCGAGTTCTTTTCCACCGGCCTGAACCGGACCGCGGCCGCGATCGTGGCCGGCGAGGAACTCGATCAGAAGCTCAACAAAATCACGACCCTGCACGAGAAGCTGATGTTCTATCCCGGCGTGACGGATACAGGCAACTATCGCATCAACTTCGACGTTTCGGCGGTGACCGTGCTCCGGAAATGGCTCTCCTGGCAGTTGACGGCAAGCGATCGGTACCTAAGTAACCCGCTTACCGGACGCCTGCCCAACGACATTCTGTTCACCACGGGCTTTCGACTGACCTTTGCAAAGTGAGCGCGGGAACGCGGTTTTCAGTAATCTGTAACCAGGGCGCCCTGCAGCGCATCTGCTGGGGCGACAACATTTGACCAGCTTCCTAGACCGGATTCTGTGCCGTGGAATTGCGGTCGCCATCTGGCTGTCCTGCCAGACTGTCGCGTTTTGCCAGGCGCCGGCTCCGGGCGGCCGGCTGGAGGTCGTGGTCCGCGAGCCGGACAGCCATCCGGCGGCCGGGGTTCGCTTGGAACTGAAGCGCGAGCAGGCGGTGGTGGCTTCCGCCGAAACCAATTCCGAAGGCGAGGCCACTTTCACTCAACTGGCGCCGGGCCGTTATGCAATCGACGGCGCCCGGGACGGATTTGAGCCTCTGCACCGGGAAATCGATCTAACCTCCTCCGGGTCCACGTCCCTCGAATGGACGCTGATCCCCACGCTCTCGCGAAAAGAGAGCATTGATGTCCAGGGAACGGCCACGCTGATCGAACAAGGCGCTTCGACGGAAAACGGGGTGCCGCCGCAACTCGCGAAAGCGCTTCCCAGCCGGCCCGCCACGGTGGCGGATGCCTTGCCCCTGACTCCGGGAGTGGCCCGCTCGCCGGGCGGAGGGCTGCAGATCTCGGGCAGCGCCGAGCACCGGAGCTCGCTGATCGTGAATTCGGCCGACGTCACCGATCCGGCCACCGGGGAGTTCGGGCTCACGGTTCCCATCGACAGCGTCGAAAGCCTGAACGTGTATCAAGCCCCTTTCCTGGCCGAATACGGAAGGTTCACCGCGGGCCTGGTTTCGGTGGAGACCCGGCGCGGCGGCGACCGATGGAAATGGGAGTTGAACGACCCCTTCCCCGACTTCCGCATTCGCAGCTACCACATGCGCGGCTTGATGGACGCGACGCCGCGCTTGAATTTCGAAGGACCGCTGATTCCGAGCAAGCTTTACTTCTCGGAGGGTTTCGAGTATGCAATGCGCAAAACCGCGGTCTATGAGTTGCCGTTCCCCGACAATCAGAAGAAGCAGGAGGGGATCAATTCCTTCGCGCAGCTGGATTGGGTGGCGTCGAACCGCCAACTGGTAACGGCTACGGTGCATGTGGCCCCGCAGCGGCTCCAGTGGGTCAATATCAACTACTTCAATCCCGAGCCTACTTCTCCGGACGCAGGCACTCACAACTACACCGCCACGGTGGCCGACCGTTGGACGCTCGGCGGGGGTTTGCTGGAGAACACGTTGTCGGTGACGCGCTTCGACGCGCGCGTGTGGGGCCAGGGGCCGCTCGATTTGACCATCGCCCCGGGGGGAAATAGCGGCAACTACTTCGCGCAACAGAACCGGGTTGCGTCCCGCATAGGTTGGTTGCCGGACTATGCGTTCGCGCCGGTCAGCGGCGCCGGAACGCACCACTTCAAGATGGGCGCCTATATCGCGAACAGCGCCGATCGCGGCCAGGTGGAGGAGCATCCCGTCAACATCGTGGGTGCAGCCGGACAGCCGATTGAGCGGATCGCCTTCACTGGAGGCCAGCCGTACCGCATGTCGGACACCGAGTTTGCCTTCTACGGGCAGGACCACTGGATCCTCTCGCCTCGGTTGGCGGCGGATCTGGGGGTGCGCACGGAGTCGCAGGAGATTTCAGAAGCCTTTCGCGTGGCGCCGCGGGCCGGCCTGGCCTTCACGCCGTTTGCCCGCCTCGGCACGGTGATGCGCGCGGGATTCGGCTTGTTCTATGACCGGGTGCCGCTCAACGTCTACGCGTTCGCCAACTACCCCAACCAAGTGGTGACGCTGTTCGATGGAGCCGGGCAAATCGCAGGCGGTCCTTTTTTCTACCAGAACGCCCTGGGCCAGGTGAATCTAAGGAGTCCTTTCGTCCATCAGGAGCCGATCGCCGGGAACTTCTCGCCGCGCAGCGCCACCGCGAGCGGCCTGATCGAGCAGCCGCTCGCGCGCTCCCTGAAGCTGCGCGTAGGCTACATGCAAATCGACTCAGCCGGTCTGGTAAATCTCAACCCGCAGGCGCCCGATCCGGTGACCAACATGGGCGCCTACACGCTGTCGGGCGCGGGCCGGTCTCGCTATCGCCAGTTCGAAGTCACGACGCGCGTGCGCATGAACGAAAAGAGCGCGCTCTTTTTCTCGTACGTGCGCAGCCATGCCCGCGGCGACCTGAACGATTTCGCCGGTTATCTCGGCAGCTTCCCCTTTCCCATCATTCGCCCCAATCAGTTTGCCAACCTGCCGACCGATCTGCCCAATCGCTTTCTGGCCTGGGGCGTGGTGCAACTGCCCCTGGGTTTTCGCATTGCACCAGCCATCGAATATCGCAGCGGGTTCCCGTACGTGGTGACCGACGCCGCCCAGAACTATGCCGGCATCCCCAACCAGAACCGTTACCCCAATTTCTTCTCGGCGGATTCGCGGTTCTCCAAGGATTTCAAGGTCAACCCGAAATATACGGTACGATTGTCCATCAGCAGTTTCAATTTGACCAACCACTTCAATCCGGAAGCCCTCCATACCAACATCGCGGACCCGGCCTACGGCTTTTTGTTTGGCCAGCGCGGACGCCGCTTTACGGCGGATTTCGACGTGCTGTTCTAGAACCGGCATGACCAACCGCGTCACGGAGCGGCTTCCTGGATGCGCCCGAAACCCGGCGGCCGGCATCGCTGCAATGTCCGTTACCGCGGCGCTGATTCTTGGCTATCACCTGGGCGTGGACGACGCGGAAATCTATATTCCGGCCATCAAACGGGCCGCCGACCCGGGCCTGTTTCCCTTCGGCTCCGAGTTCTTCATGTCGCACGCGCACCTGTCCCTATTTCCGGATCTGGTGGGCGGCTTCGCGCGCATGACCCGCCTGCCTGCCGATGCCGCCATCTTCCTGTGCCAGGGGGTGGGCGTCTTCCTGCTGCTCTGGGCGGCCTGGCGTCTGGCCGGCGTCTGCTTTCAGAGCAGCCAGGCACGCTGGGGCGGGGTGGCGCTGCTGGCTGGAGCCATGAGCGCGCCGGTGGCCGGCACCGCACTCGCCATCATGGATCCGTACGTAACGGCGCGTTCGCTCTCTACTCCGGCTACGCTGCTGGCCGTGGCCTGCTGGCTGGCCAACCAGCGCAAGCGTGCGCTGGCCTGGCTACTGTTCACGGCGCTGGTGCATCCGCAGATGAGTGTCTACGGCGCGGTCTTTCTGGGATGTCTTGCAATGATGCGCCGCTTGGGTTCCGTGGAGCGCCCCGAACCTGTCTTGGCCCTGGCGCTTCCGTTCCTGTGGGGGTTTCAGCCGGCCACCGGGCCCGCGCGCGAAGCGCTGTTGTCGCGAACGTATTTCTTTCTGTCGAACTGGGCGTGGTACGAGTGGTTCGGCGCCTTCGCGCCCCTGGCCCTGCTGTGGTGGTTTTCCTTCCGGCCGCCGCGCGGAACCACGCCGGTGTTTCGCCTGGTGGCGCGCACGCTAGTGCCTTTCGGGCTGATGTTCACGGCCGCTGGAGTTGTCCTGACCTATACCGCGCGCCTGGAGAATTACACGCGCTTGCAGCCCATGCGAGCCTTCCACCTGGTCTACGTGATTTTCTTCGTGCTGCTGGGCGGGCTGGCCGCCGAGTACGCTCTCCAGAAACGGCTCTGGCGTTGGGTGGCCCTCTTCGCACCGCTGGCGGCGGGAATGTGGATTTTCCAGCAGGTCTCGTATCCGTTCAGCCCTCATGTGGAACTGCCCGGCGCCTCCTCGCCGAATCCATGGACTTCTGCGTTCCTGTGGATTCGTGCGAACACGCCGCGCGACGCGGTGTTTGCCCTGGACCCCAACTACATGGCCGCGCCGGATGACGATCAGCACGGCTTTCGGGCGGTCGCCGAGCGCAGCGTCCTGGCCGACAATCGGAAAGACAGCGGTGCGGTTTCCCTGTTTCCCCAGTTAGCCGTCGAATGGAAAAGCGAGGTCCTGGCCCAAACCGGATGGGGGCAATTCCAGCTCCAGGACTTTCAGCAGTTGGCCCGCCGGTACCCGGTGAGCTGGATCGTGGTGCGGCGTCCAGCTCCGGCCGGCCTGGTGTGTCCCTATGAAAACAAAGGGTTAGCCGTTTGCCGGATCGCCGAAGTGGAAACAAAACGGTAGAAAACCTCAGGCGGAGACCCGATAAGAAGATCAGGAGACGCTTAATCCATGTCGATTTCGCCCGTATCCCCAGTAAGCCCGGTCTATCGGTCGCAAACCGTTCAAAATCAAGCTCCTGCCGGCAAGAAACCGGGATCGTCAGCCACCCCCACGGACACCGTCGAGCTCAGTCCCGCCGCCCTGGCACATCTGCAAGCCGGGGATCAGGATCACGACGGAGACAGCCACTAACCGGAGCCGGCAGCGGTCCCCTTGGTCGCGGTGGCGTTTGGCAATCGTTCGAGAAGCGCGATCGCGGCGGCCGCCATGGGCAGCACGGGCGCGGATGCCCAGACTTTGATTAGTTCAGTAGTGGTTGCCCCGTCCATCATTTGCGAGGCGAATACTTTATCGTCCAATAGAACAGCCCTTAGCGGACCGGTCTATACTGGGCCGTCAGGCGAGACCGAAAGAGCAGATGCCAAGACGGGGCGACAGAACGGCACTTATCTGGTACCTATGGCCTTGGGATTTAACTCGGCAGGCCCTTCAGTCGCGGTCCGGCAACGCGACCCGCTCCAGGACCATTACGTCAACATTGGATTTGGTCGTCGTAAGCCTTAGTCCCAGTTGTTGCCGGATAGCTGTGAAGAGATTGGGCGCGATCTCAGCGGCTGTGCGAGCTTCGCCTGACAACGCTGGCGTCTGAAACTCATCGGGTGTCCACGACAGCGTAAAATGGAAACGTTTCCGTAACCCACTCTCATCCACGACGGGTCTGTCCAACACCGCCGATTGCAGCTCCCAAGCCAAATCGCTTAGAGTCGCGTTTCGCGCCACGAGTTGGCCGCGGCCGCGAAATCCAATGTTCGGCAGGGTGTCCGGGCCGCCGTCGCTCGGTTCGAGTCTTGGTCCGCCCCGGTCCGCCGTGATAGCGTAGACCGAGAGTTCCCGTTTCTCCAAGTGAAAACGCACCTGAAACCGCTCAGCTAACAAGTTGGCCATCATCTTCATCCACTCTTGTTCCGTGGGCTGCCCATCCCCGCTTGCCAGACCCACTACGTCGAACTTACTCGACTCAAGCCAGCCCGGTCCGCCGACAAGCTGACGCGGATGCAAACCGTAGGCAAATTGGATCAAGTCCGCGAGCGAAGTGTGGAAAGTTAAGAACCGGCGTCTCTCGATAGTGAAGTGGCGCGTCATAATATCTGACCCCGAAGGTTTTACGGTTGCCACTTCAAAGGTCGGGTTGTTGCCGGCGGCCAGTACCGCGGAGGCCATAGCTGCCATAGCGAGGAAGATTCTCACGAGCGCCATTCGAGCTCCATTCTAACGAAGTGTCATTCAGTGCGCCGACGCCGAATACCAGATTTACCCGCGAGATGTCGCGCAGTGTAGAGTGAACGCGGTCTGCGTCCGATAATCCGGCCTTACGTCAAAATATCGCCCGGTCGTCCCTTCCCCGGCAACCGAAGCTTCAGGCGGCACGTCTCCGGCTTGTCGGCTTTGGCCTCGGATCGTCTTCGGCAGTGCCGGACAGAACCACTGGCGCACGGTCGGGAAACTCGGCGACCAGCGAAAGATTCCCGCCCATGGCCTTGACCTTCTTGCGTTGGGCGGAGCTCGTTGCGTTTCGGGTCGAACGCGAAGGCGACGCGCCATACGCCTTCTGCCGCGTCAAAGCGCAACTCCTTCATATTCGGGTGGCGCGAACCTTTGAGCGTATCGACGCTGGGCCTGCCGAGCTGCGGGCCAAATTGCTCCAGCAACAGGGCATGAGCGCGTAATTCGTTCTGCACGTCTTCCGGAAGCGCGCCGAATTCGGGATCGAAGTCCCGACGTTCTGGCCCGGCGTGGATCACGCGTTCTTACGACGCCGAGCGCGCCAGCAGCCCCTGGCGGAACTCGGCAATCTCCTGAATCTCGGCTTCGCTGAGCCGGAATTCCATCGCCCCGATCACGCCCGTCACCTGCTCCGCCGAGCGCATCCCCACAATGGCCGCGGTCACCGCCGGGTGGCGCAGGGTCCAGGCTATGGCGACTTCGCCCGCCGACCGGCCGTGCCGCGCGCCGATCTGCTTCATGCGCTCGGCGAGCTCCAGGTTGCGGGACAAGTGCGGCTCCTGAAAATTCAGGGCCTTGCGCCGGAAATCGTCTTCCGGAAAACTCGCCACGCGCTCCCGGGTCATCTTGCCGGTGAGAAGTCCGGACTTCATCGGCGAATAGACAATCACGCCGATGTTGTGTTGCTGGCAATATGGCAGAATCTCGTCTTCGACTTCGGGGGACACGGCCGAATACGGCGGCTGCAGCGAGGTGATGGGCCCGATCGCGCGGCAGCGCTCCATTTGCGCGACCTTGAAATTGGACACCGCGATCCAGCGCACCTTTCCTTCCTTCTGGAGTTCCGCCAGGGTCCGCCAACCCTCTTCGAGATCCGGTTCCGGATCGGGCCAGTGGATCTGGTAAAGGTCGATGGTGTCCACTTGCAGGCGGCGCAGGCTGCTCTCGCATTCGCGCCGGACCGAATCAGCCTTCAGGGAGCGCCCGACTTCACGGTTCTCGTCCCACACCAGCGCGCATTTCGTGAAGATATACGGCCGCTGGGACCGGCCCTTCAGCGCACGCGCCACGACTTCTTCGGAATGCCCCAAACCGTAGATGGCGGCAGTATCGATCCAGTTGATCCCCTGGTCGAGCGCGGCGTGAATGGCAGCGATCGATTGCGCGTCGTCCTGCGGTCCCCAGCCGAAGGCCCAGCCGCCCCCTCCCATCGCCCACGCCCCAACGCCGACCGGGGTCAGCACCATGTCACTGTTGCCCAGCTTTTTCTTGGTCATCTCCTTTACAATATCCGAGGTTGGCCTCTTCCGCGAAAACACGCGCTGTGGTGATTGGTTCGGGACCGAACGGGCTCTCGGCCGCGATTGAACTGGCCGCGGCGGGTCTAGAAGTCACGGTCCACGAAGCTGCTGCGGAAATCGGCGGCGGGGCGCGCACCGGCGAACTGACGCTGCCGGGTTTTAAGCACGATATCTGCTCCGCGGTCCACCCGCTGGGGTTCGCCTCGCCATGCTTCGAGCGCTATCCCCTGGCGGAGCATGGCCTGGAGTGGATTCACCCCGAGATTCCGCTGGCCCATCCGCTGGATGACGGCTCCGCGGTAGTGCTAGACCGCTCGATCGACACCACGTGCGCCAAGCTCGGCCCGGATGGCGAAGCATGGCGGCGCTTGTTCGAGCCGCTGGTCGCGGCGTGGCCCCGGTTGCGGCACGACGTACTGGCTCCTCCACTGCATCTCCCGCGAGCGCCATTTGCCTTCGCGCGTTTCGGCCGGGACGCCATCCGCTCGGCTCGCGCGCTGGCTGAATCGCGGTTCCAAGGCGACCGCGCGCGGGCCTTGTTTGCCGGCATTGCCGCGCACTCGGCCATGCCGCTCGAAACCCGGCCGAGCGCCGCCATCGGTCTGGTCCTGGCCATCGCCGGCCACGCCACCGGCTGGCCCTTTCCCCTGGGCGGCGCACAGCGGATCAGCAAAGCCCTGGCCGCGCATCTCCAGGCGTGCGGCGGCCAGATCCGGACCGGCTCCCGCATCGAAACGCTTCCCGAAGCGGATCTGGTGATCTGCGATATCACGCCCCGCCAGTTGCTCGCGCTGGCCGCCGACCGCCTCCCCAAGCGGTACCGTCTCATGCTGGCGAAGTACCGCTACGGCCCTGGGGTCTTCAAGCTGGATTGGGCGTTGGACGCGCCGATCCCCTGGCGGGCGGAGGTCTGCCGCAAGGCCGGAACCCTCCACCTGGGCGGCACGCTGGCGGAGATCGCCGAATGGGAATCCGGCCATGAGGGCCCGGCCCCCTTCGTGATTCTGTCCCAGCCCTCGATCTTCGACTTCACGCGCGCGCCCTTGTCGAAACACACGGCGTGGGCCTATTGCCACGTCCCCAACGGCTCGCCGGTGGACCGGGCAGAGGCCATCGAATCCCAGGTGGAACGGTTTGCCCCCGGCTTCCGCGCCCGCATTCTGGAGCGCCATGTCATGACTCCCGGCGCGTTGGAGATCCACAACCCCAACCTGGTAGGCGGCGATCTCAATGGCGGGGCGATGGATCTCGCCCAGTTCCGGCTGCGCTCGACGCGCCTGCGGTATCGCACGCCTCTGGACGGGGTCTACCTCTGCTCGTCGTCGTCGCCCCCCGGGGGAGGCGTCCACGGCATGTGCGGCTATCACGCGGCCCGGGCCGCCTTACGACAGGGCTGAATGCCAGCGGAATCATCCACTCCGGCGGCGAGGCCCTTCCTGGCCGGCGGCATGCTCATCGTGCTCGCCATCGCCCTGGCCAAGCTGGCGCTCCACTGTCTGTTCAACAATCGCTTCGGGTACTTCCGCGACGAGTTCGACTATCTGGCGTGCGGCGATCATCCGGCGTGGGGCTATGTCGATCAGCCGCCGTTGATTCCCGTCCTCGCGAAAATCAGCCGGCTGATCCTGGGCGATTCGCTGCGCGCGGTGCGCTTCCTTCCGGCGCTGGCTTCCTCGGCTGCCCTGGTGCAGGCGGCGTGGATCGCACGCGAATTCGGCGGCCGGAGCTTTGCTCTCACGCTCACCGCCGGGGCCATGCTGATCGCGCCGATCTACCTTTCGGCCGGCAGCCTGCTCACCACCAATTGCCTGGAGCCGCTCCTATGGATGGGCTGCGCCTCGTGCGCGATCCTCGCAATCAAGCGAAACGACCCGCGCTACTGGCTGGGCGTGGGCATCATCGCCGGGATCGGGCTCGAGGAGAAGTACTCGATCGCCATCCTGGGCTTGGGCCTGGTCGCCGGTCTGCTGTTGACCGAACGACGCCGCGCCCTGGGCAGCCGCTGGATGTGGATGGGGGGCGGCGCAGCGTTCCTGATCTTTCTGCCGAATGTCTGGTGGAACGCCGCCCACCATTGGCCATTTCTCGAATTGATGCGCAACATCAAGGCCGACGGCCGCGACGTGGTGCTGGGGCCGGTTGCGTTCTTCGCGCAGCAGGTGCTGCTGATCCATCCGCTCAACGCGCCCATCTGGATCGCCGGGCTGATCGCCCTGTTGTTCGCGGCCCGGTTGAGGCAGTACCGAATGCTGGGCTGGTGCTACCTGGCGGTATACGTCACCTTCGAGATCCTCCACGGTAAGAACTACTATCTGGCGCCGATCTATCCCATGCTGCTGGCCGCGGGAGCGGTCACCATCGAGAGCGCTATCGAACGGTCCGGACGAGCCTGGTGGAAACCGGCCATCCTGGTTCCGCTGCTGGCGTCCGGAGCGTGGCTAGCCCCCATTGTGGTTCCGGTGCTGCCGGTCGACCGCACACTGGCCTACCTGAACGCATTGCCATTCGAGGTGCCGCGAACGGAGAAGAGCCACGCGGCCGCCGCCCTTCCGCAGCATTATGCCGACCAGTTCGGCTGGGTGGATATGGTCGCGGTGGCCGGGCAAGCCTGGAACCGGATTCCGGCTGCCGAACGGCCCGGCTGCGGCGTGTTCGCGCAGAATTACGGGCAAGCCGGCGCGATCGACTTCTTCGGCCGCCGCTACGGCCTGCCGCCCGCGCTCAGCGGCCACCAAACCTATTACCTCTGGGGTCCGCGCGGCTATTCGGGCAATTGCCTGATCGTCGTCGACGACCGCAGGGAGAAGCTCGATCAGCTCTTCGAACGCGTCGAATACGTCGGGACGTCAAACAACCCCTATGCGCTGGAAGGACACATCCCGGTCTTCCTCTGCAGAGGCACGAAGTTCGGGTCGCTCGCCGAAATCTGGCCCCGACTCAAGCGCTGGCGTTGAGAGGGTTGGGGCAGGTCCCCGATTCGTAGCGCGATTTTGCGCAGGTTCGCTGCCTGAGTGGTGCTGCAAAAATCTACAACAGGGTGCCGAGGCTTCTGAATCGAGGGTTCGGGGACCTGTTCGGTCTCGGCGGGTCTTGGCCGCAAACGTGCGACTGCACGGGCCATTGGAGGCTTTCCATGAGAGCGAACCTTCTTTGCGTCCTTGCAGCCGGAGCCGGGGTGGTGCTGTGCGGCGGTCCCGCCTTGGCCCACCACTCGTTTGCAGCGGAGTTCGATTCCACCAAGCCCATCACTCTGACCGGAACCGTGACGAAAGTCGAGTGGATGAACCCGCACGCCCACTTTCTGGTGGACGTGAAGGACGACGCCGGGAAGGTGACCTGTTGGGATTTCGAACTCGGGAGCCCCAACGCCCTGATGCGGCAAGGCTGGACGAGAACATCGCTGAAGCCCGGGGACGTGGTCACGGTGAACGCATACCGCTCGAAAGATGGCACTCCGCTGGCGAACGCGCGACAAATCACACTGGCGGACGGGCGAAAGGTCTTCGCCGGGTCGTCTCAGGACGGCGGGCCGACGCAATAGACAGTCCGCACTCAGTGGTTCACGGCAGCGCTCAGCGGCGTCTGGCGGGATGAGCCGCCGACGGAAAACGTATAGGCGCCGGCGGGCAATTCCCAATCGTCCGTCTGTTCATTGAAGATCGAGAGGAACTTCGGCTCCAGCCGCAAGGTGACGGTCTTGGATTGGCCGGGGTCGAGCGAGACCTTTTCCCACGCGACGAGGCGTTTGGGCGGCTCATTCGCGGCTGGCGGCAGGCCCACGTAGACCTGCGCGATCTCGGCGCCGGCGCGGCGTCCGGTGTTGCGGACCGTGAACGAGACGCTGTCCATGGCGGCGCGCAAGCCGGAGTAGGCGAACGTGGTATAGGAGAGGCCGTAGCCGAAGGCGAACAGCGGCTCCTTGTTTTCGGCGTCGAACCACTTGTAGCCCACCTTCAACCCCTCGGTGTAGTCGATGTTGAAATCGGGCATGCGGCCGCGCACGCCGCGTCCGGCGCCGGGCGGCGGGAGCAAGTCGATTCCTGGAACCTTGGGATGCGGCAGATCGGCATCGGACTTGGCGAACGTGACCGGCAGCTTGGCAGACGGATTGACGCCGCCGAACAGGATGCGGGCCAGTGCTTCGGCGCCGCGAATGCCCGGGTACCAGATCTCGATGGCGGCGCTGACCTGCCCGATCCACGGCATCGCAGCCGGTCCGCCGGTCTCGAGGACCACAATGGTGCGCGGATTAGCGGCGGCAACGGCGGTTACCAGTTGGTCCTGGCGGTCCGGCAGCGTGAGGGTCG
The DNA here is from genome assembly GCA_020073145.1 of Terriglobia bacterium. Lineage (GTDB taxonomy): Bacteria > Acidobacteriota > Terriglobia > Bryobacterales > Bryobacteraceae > PSRJ01. The sequence continues at coordinate 67,794 of JAIQFS010000015.1, read as the reverse complement.
GCAAATCGCCCCCTTCGCTGGTGGGCTGATTGACGAACACGATGGCGACCTCCGAAGCCTTGGCCAGCGAGGCCGCAGTGGCCGGGTCGGCGCCATCGCTGAATTCCACCTTCGCCGCGGGCGCCTGGGCGCGGATGGCTTTGAGCGGCGACGACGGGAACCACACCGGCGGGCCACCGAACTGGCTCGGCCCTCCGCCCGGAGGATCCACCTGCGCCGAGCCGCCGCCCGAAAGCACGCTGGTATCGGCATGCGCCCCGATCACCGCGATGGATTTGACGGCGGTAGCGCGCAGGGGAAGCTGGTTGTTGGCGTTCTTCAGCAACACCGAAGCATTCTCGGCGATGGTCTGCGCGGTCTCGGCGCCGCGAAACGGATCGACCACACGGCCTTTGGGCGGATCGTCCACAATGCCGGAGGCAAACTCGGAGCGCACGATGCGATGCACCATATCGTTGAGCCGCACCATAGGGACGACGCCGCTCTCCACCGCTTTCTTGAGCTCATCGCCAAAAAACCGGCTGCCGGGCTCTTCGTTATCGAGGCCGGCCAGAGCGGCTTTGGCGGCGCTGTGCGTCCCGCCCCAATCTGAAAGCACGAAGCCTTTGAACCCCCAGGTCTTCTTGAGCACGTCATTCAGCAGGTAGCTGTTCTCACAGGCCCAGTCGCTGTTCACCTTGTTGTACGAGCACATGACCATGCCCGGCTGGCCTTCGGTGACGGCGATTTCGAAGGCCAGCAGGTCGGTCTCGCGCATGACGCGACGGCCGAGCTTGACGTTGCCGATATTGCGGCCGGTCTCCTGATCATTGAACGCGTAGTGCTTGGTGTCGGCGATGACCTTCTGCTCCCGCAGGCCTTGGATCAACTGCGCCACCATCTTTCCGGCGAGGATGGGGTCTTCTCCGTGATACTCGAAATTGCGGCCGTTGCGCGGCTCGCGCATGAGGTCGACGCCGCCGCCGAGCGTAGCGTTATATTGCTGATCGCGCAACTCGCGGCCGATCAGGGCGCCGTACTCGCGCGCCAGGTTCAGGTCCCAGGTGGCCGCCTCGGCCAGAGTCGAGGGCAGCAGTGTGGCGTAGCGGCCGCGCTCGGCGGCAGCCCGTACACCCACGGCCGAATCGGCCAACTGGACATCCGGCAGGCCGAGGCGCGGAACCCCGGAGATCATCCCCGCCCCGCCATTGGAGCGCGGACCAGATTCCCCGAAACCGCCGGCGCCGTGGACTAGAGAAATCTTTTCATCGAGGGTCATTTGCGCGATAACGAGGTCGGCGCGCTGGTCGGGCAGCAGGCTCTGGTCCATCCACGGACCCCGCGGAGCCTGCGATTGCTGCCGCTGCGCCCGCACGGGTACGAGGGCGAGCAGCAGCAACGAAGCGAGCGCGAGAGCCACCACCCACGGTGCGCTTGTCAGAGAGCGGTTCATGAATCTAGCGTACTCTACGCGGCGTCAAGCTTGCGTGCGGCCGAGCCACTTCTCGACGGCAGGCACCTCGCACGCCAGCAGGCGCGCCACCAGCGCTTCGGCGCTGGCGTCGGCGATGACCATTTGGCGATGCACCGGCTTGAGGAATCGATCGGTGACGGCGCGGTCAAAGAGCTGCAGCAGCGGATCGTAGTAGCCATCCACATTCAGAATGCCGCAAGGCTTGCGCTGCAGGCCCAACTGCGTCCAGGTCAGGACCTCGCAGAACTCTTCGAACGTGCCATATCCGCCGGGCATCGCGATAAACGCGTCGGACAGGTCGGCCATCAGCGCTTTGCGCTCGTGCATGGAATCTACTACCTTCAGGTCGGAGAGCCGCGGGTGCGCGAGTTCCTTGCCTGCCAGCGATCGCGGGATGACGCCAATGACTTCTCCGCCGGCTTCGAGGGCAGAGTCGGCGAGTATGCCCATCAGCCCCGCGTGGCTGCCGCCGTAGACAATCGAAATCCCGTTGGCCACCAGGCACCGCGCCAAAGATGCCGCTGCCCAGGCGTAGCTGGGACGCGATCCGGGACTGGAACCGCAGAACACGCAGAAGCGTTGGGCCATTCTCCAGAATATATCCGGTGCGGTGACGGTGTGGCGATTGCGGGTGCTCTGGCGGGGAAGTACGACGCCATGTACGATTCTTCACCATTCCATCTCCGGCCCCTGTCACGAACAATCGGAAGGCCGCTCCCCGGAGGAACTTTCTCGCCCGCCTCTCCGTTTTCTGATTATGGAGTTCGGAAGGTTGGCGTTGTCGGCCAGTGTCACCCGGCCGATGGTCAAGTCTCTGTTCGTCGCCAGCTGCCTGCTATCCGTGGTCTCCTGGTACACCACCCAGCAGGGCATGGCGCTCTATCTGTCGACCTGGTTTTCGCTGCTGGCGTCGCTCGGCATCCAGGCGGCCCTGGTCTTCGTGGCCTGGCTGATCGGCTTCACCAAATCCAAACGCGGCCTGCTGATTGGCGTTTACGCGATCACCGCCGTGGTATCCATTTCATTTTCCTACGTGAGCCTGTTCAGCTGGTTCTCGGCCCGCGAACGGCCCATGCAGGTGGAACGGAAGCTCTACGACCAGATCAACGACACGGCCGACCGCACCAGCCAGATCCTAGCATCGGCCATCGCCGAGGGGCAGAAGCACGTCACGGCGCTCGACGAGATGACCGCCGCGGAGAAGGCGAACGGGTACATTTCGCGGGCTGAAGATCCCGACCCTTACCTGGCCCGGATCCGCGAGGCGGTGGCGCGGGAAGCGCGCACCTATTCAGCCAACTACCGGGAGGGCTCCGGGGAAGGGCTCCGCTACACCGCGTTTGACCGTTATGACAAGCTAGCCCGCCAGTCGCTGGCGCGCTTGGAGGACGGGCAGCGCGGGCTGGCCGAGTTTCGCCGCGGGCTCAAGCCGCTCGATCCCACCGATCAGCAACTCCGGGACTTTCGCCAAGTCTACGATGCCCTCCCCTGGAACGATGTGGAAGATTCGCTGCACGCGGCTCGTCTCGATCGGCCCTCCCTTCCCAACTACGCCGACTACGTGGACCGGACGGCGAGCGGGCAGGAGGACCTTCTGGTAGCGTTCCAGGAGCTGTTCGCGGCCCCCACGTTCCGCCACGGATTCTCGCTTGCATTGGCGGCCTTCATCGACATTGTGGTGTTTCTGCTGGCTTACGCGTCCGGCCCGTATTTCTTCGGCAGCGCCGAGCAACGGTGGCTGGCGGCCGGAGCGGCCCTGGACTCGCGGGACGAACAACTCTTCGTGCGAGATTTCCTGCGGAAACTGCGCGGCGATCCGAGCGGAAGCACGCGCGTGGAGGCCGACAGCCTGACTCCCGGCGAGCTGCAGGTGTGCTGCCTCCTGGTGTCCAAGGCGTTGGCCACAACGGCGGAAGGAGAGGGGAAGGTTGTCTATTTGCTCGGCCCCGAAATCCACGAACAACTGCTGGAGGCGCTGGCCACGCCGGGTCTCCGGCTCCGAACTTCGGTGCCTAATCCCACGCACGGATAAGCCGGCTGCGCAGGGCCGCGATTCGCTGAGGATCTCAGGCGTTGCAATGCCTTGGCACGGACGGCAACCACGGGAGAAAAGGGATTCCATGGCCAGCTTTCCTCAATCAGGAAGGCCGGCCCATCATTCCCCGACCTCCTCCCAGCGCCGCTTGCTGGCGCCAGGTGAGGGGCGGGGCCGACCGTTACCAGCGCTTTCGTCCGTAGCCACCGCCACCGCCGCCGCCGGGGCGGTCGGTCTTGGGACGGGCTTCATTGATGTTCAAGGTGCGGCCTTCCAGATCCTTGCCATTCAGGCCATTGATGGCATTGGCGGCTTCCGCATCATTGGTCATCTCGACGAACCCGAACCCCCGGGGTTGCCCGGAATCGCGGTCGGTCACAATGTGGACGCTCTCGACGGCACCATACGCTTCGAACATCGAACGGAGGGCCACTTCGGTTGCTGAATAACTGAGGTTGCCGACGAAAATCTTTTTCATGCGCTATCGCCTTTCTTACTTTCATATATCTTACTACCGTTTTTGGGCGGTTCCAGCGGGATGGGGTGAAAGGTGCTAGGGTGAGGCTTAGTAAGGACACCCGATGCCCACCACGGACGGCCTCCGGCCCGACGCGGGGGAGCGGGCCTTCATCGATCAGGTGATTGCCCGCCGCAGTGCCCGCCCGGGTGCGCTGTTGGGAATCCTGGAGGAAGTTCAGGAGCACCAACCCCGTAAATACCTCTGCCTCGACACCATTCGCTACGTCGCCGAAAAGACCGGCACGTCCCTTTCGCAGATCTTCAGCGTGGTCACGTTCTATGCGCTATTCAACCGCGAGCCGCAAGGCGACCACACCATCGCCATCTGCCGCGGCACGGCGTGCCACACGCGAGGCTCGCGGAGCCTGTTGGAGAGCCTGCGGCTGGAGCTGGGACTGGACGAAGACGGTGCCCACGCGGATAAGCTGACGCTAACCACGCCCAACGGACGGTTCACCATTCGAACCGTGGCGTGTTTCGGACAGTGCGCGCTGGCGCCAGTGGTGGAAGTAGACCACCGGATCTGCGGCCACATGAACGAAGGAGTACTCAAGCGCGAAGTGCAGGCGCTGGCCGGGAAGGAATCGCAATGAGCCGCATGGAAGACATCAGCACGTTCAACGCGGTGCGCGAAGCCGGGCTGGCGAAACTGCTGCCGGACGTGCCGCGCGTGACGGTGGGGATGGGGACGTGCGGGCGCGGCAACGGCGCCGAAGGCGTGTATCACGCGCTGGCGGAGGCGAACGACCGGGCGGGCGGCCTCCTGGCCAGCGTGGGGTGCTTCGGGCCGTGTTCGGAGGAGCCGCTGGTGGGCGTCTGGATCCCCGGCAGCCCGCTGGTGATCTTGCGCCGCGTGCAGCAGGGAGACGCGGAACGCATCCTTGCGGACGCCTTGGACGGACGGATTCCGCCGGACCTGGCATGGTGCAAGGTGGAGGAGTGGGACCACCTGACCGCGCAGATCAAATACGGTCATGGCTATCCGGAACTGCCCTCCTGGCACGAAGTGCCGTTCTTCGCGGGGCAGAAGAAGATCGTGCTGCGGAATTGCGGATTCATCGATCCGGAGGATATTGAAGAGTACGTCGCGGTCGGCGGATACCAGGCGCTCTATAAGGTGCTGATCGACAACCAGCCTGCGTGCGTCATCGAGCAGATCAAAGCGGCGCGGCTGCGCGGCCGCGGCGGCGCCGGCTTCAGCACGGGAATCAAGTGGGATTATCTGGCCAAAGCCACGGCCGACGCCAAATACATCATCTGCAACGCGGACGAAGGCGATCCCGGCGCATACATGAACCGCAACGAGATTGAGAGCGACCCACACTCGCTGTTGGAAGGCATGATTATCGGCGGCTTCGTGATGGGGGCGAGCCTGGGCATTATCTATGTCCGCGCCGAGTACCCGGTGGCGGTTCATCGGCTGACGCACGCCATCGAGCAGGCGCGGGAGTACGGCCTGCTGGGGGACAACGTTCTGGGCCGGGGCTTCCATTTCGACATCGAGATGGTGGAGGGGGCGGGAGCGTTCGTGTGCGGCGAAGAGACCGCGCTGATCGCCTCGCTTGAAGGGCTGGCGGGCCGCCCGCGGCCTCGTCCGCCGTTCCCGGCTCAGCGGGGTCTGTGGGGACGGCCGACCAATATCAATAACGTTGAGACCTGGTGCAACATCGCACCCATCGTAGTGAAGGGCGCGGGATGGTTCACCCAGACCGGCAGCGCCAAGAGCGCGGGCACCAAGGTGTTCTCGCTGGTGGGCAAAGTGCAGAACACCGGCCTGGTGGAAATGCCGCTGGGCACCCCGATCAAGACCTTTGTCTACGACATCGGCGGCGGCGGAGCCGGCGGCAAGTCGATCAAGTCCGTGCAGACCGGCGGGCCGTCCGGAGGCTGCATCCCGCAGGAGATGTTCGATACGCCGGTAGATTACGAAACGCTGGCGCAACTGGGATCGATCATGGGGTCGGGCGGCATGGTGGTGATGGACGAAGACAACTGCATGGTCGACGTGGCCCGGTACTTCGTCGAATTCACACATTCCGAATCCTGCGGTAAATGCGTGCCGTGCCGCGTGGGACTCGATCAGGCGCTCGATATCCTGAACAGCTTCACCGAAGGGACCGGCTCGCTGGCGCAACTGGAGCTGCTGGGCGAACTGGGGCGCATGGTCCGCGATACGTCATTGTGCGGGCTGGGGCAGACGGCGCCCAATCCGGTGCTCACCACCATGCGGCACTTCCGCCACGAGTTTGAAGACCACATCCTGGGGCGGCGGTGCAACGCCGGCGTGTGCACGCAACTGGCGCTCTCGCCGTGCGAAAACAGCTGCCCGCTGCACATGAACGTGCCGAGGTACCTGCAATTGTTGAAGGAAGGGCGCATGGAGGATGCCTTCATCTCGGTACTGCTCGACAATCCCCTGCCGGCTTCCACCGGGCGCGTGTGCCAGCACCCGTGCGAAGACCGGTGCCGCCGCCAGACGGTGGATGAGGCCGTGAACATGCGGGAAGTCCACCGGTTCATCGCGGACTCGGTGTTGGGATCGGAGCAATGGGGGCCGGTGATGGATCGGATCCAGGCCCGCAAGCTGGCTTCGACCGGGCAGCGCATCGCGATCACCGGGGCGGGTCCCGCCGGGCTGACCGCGGCCTTCTACCTGGCGCTGCTCGGGCACGACGTCACGGTATTTGAAAGCCGGCAGGAGCCGGGAGGGATGCTGCGGTACGCGCTGCCCGAGTACCGGCTGCCGAAAGCGGTGCTGGCGCGGGAGATCGAGGGCATCCGCTGCGTGGGCATGCGATTCGAGTGCGGGAAGAAGGTGGGCGCGGACCTCGGCTTGGATGAGATCGAGGGGCAATTCGACGCGGTGTTTCTCTCGATCGGCACCTGGCAGGAAGCCGCGGCCCCAGTGGCCGGGGCCGAGCTGAAGGGCGTGAGGGCCGCGGTGCCGTTTCTGGAAACCATCGCGCGGGGCGAGCCGGTAGCACTGGGGCGGCGGGTGGCGGTGATCGGCGGCGGCAATGCCGCCATCGACTCGGCGCGCACGGCGGTTCGTCTGGGAGCCGAAACGACCGTGGTCTACCGGCGCGAACGCAAGGACATGCCGGCGATCGCCGAAGAGACGGCGGAGGCGGAGCGGGAGGGCGTACGGTTTCTGTTCCTGGCCGCCCCGCACCGCATCGTGGGCGACCCGCGGGGGAATGTCAAAGGCCTGGAAATCATGAAGACGCGGCTGGGTGAATTCGACAAGTCCGGCCGCCAGAAACCGGTGGCCACGGGAGAGATTACGCGATTCGACTGCGACAGCGTGATCCTGGCCGTCGGCGAGAGCGTCGATCTGGAGTTCGGCCGCCTCTCGGGGCTGGGGCTGAGCCCGTCCGGGACCATCGTGGCCGACCGCTTCACGCTGGAGACCAGCCGCAGCAACGTCTTCGCGGGCGGCGATGTGGTGAGCGGGGCGTCCAACGTCACCAAAGCCATGGCATACGGAAAGAGGGCGGCGCGGAGCATGGACCGGCGGCTGACCGGCAGCGACCGCTTCCCGGCGCTGCTGGAGGCGTTCGAGTACGACCAGACGCCTCCGCCACCGGCTGCCGGCGGGCCGCGGCGCCGCGGGCACGAAAGGCCGGTGAGCGTCCGGGTTCGCGGCTCGGAGGAGGTGGTCGAGGGTCTAACCACGGCCGACGCCATCGAGGAGGCTGCCCGCTGCCTGCGTTGCGACGTGCGGGCCTAGGGAAAGGAGGCGTCTTGCCACAGAAGAGATCCATTCGCATCGACGGGGAACTGGTGCAGGTCGCGCGCGGCGAGACGATTCTCGACGCGGCGCGGGCCGCGGGCCGGACCATCCCCACCTTGTGCCACTTCGACGGGCTGCGGAATTCCGGGGCCTGCCGGCTGTGCATCGTGGAGGTCTCCGGAAGCAACCGGCTGCTCCCGGCGTGCACCACGCCCGCGGAAGACGGCATGGCCGTCACCACCAGCTCGCCGAAGCTCACGGCCTATCGCCGCATGACCATCGAGCTCCTGCTGGCCGAGCGCAACCACCTGTGCTCGGTCTGTGTCTCCAACGGGCACTGCGAACTGCAAGCCCTGGCCACGTCGATCGGCGTCACCAGCGTCCGGTTCCGGTACCGCTACCCGGCTTTGCCGGTCGACCAGTCCCACGAACGGTACGTGCTCGACCACAACCGCTGCGTACTGTGCTCGCGGTGCGTGCGGGTTTGCGCCGAGCTCGAAGGCGCGCACGTGTGGGATTTCATGTCGCGCGGCATTCAGCTGCGCGTGGTCAGCGATCTCGATCAGCCCTGGGCGGAGGCGCTCGCCTGCACCAATTGCGGCAAGTGCGTGCAGGCCTGTCCCACGGGAGCCCTGGTCGAAAAGGGCCGCGCGGTGGAAGAAATGGCCAAACGCTGCAGCCAGGTGGCGCAGGTCGCGATGAAGAGAGGAGCGCCTCGATGAGCAAGTTGAAACTCGCCACCGTGTGGCTTGACGGCTGCTCGGGATGCCACATGTCGCTGCTGGACCTCGACGAAGGGATCCTGGCGGTGGCCGAGAAGGCCGACCTGGTGTACGGCCCGCTGGTGGACGCCACCGAGTTTCCCGAGGACGTGGACGTGACCCTTGTGGAGGGGGCGGTCTCCAGCCAGGAAGACCTGAAGAGAGTCCAGATGATTCGCTCCCGCACCCGCGTCCTGGTGGCGTTGGGCGACTGCGCGGTCACCAGCAACGTGCCGTCCATGCGGAATTCCATCCCGGTGGGCCGGATGCTGCAGCGGATCTACATCGAGGGCGTCGACACGGCTCCCGGAGTGCCTTCCGACGGAGTGCCCGTGCTGCTGGCGCAGGCGCGCCCGTTGCACGATTTCGTCGCCGTGGACGCGCATTTGCCGGGCTGTCCGCCGCCTCCCGCCGCCATTCTGGCGGTGCTGTCGGACCTGCTGGCGGGCAAGAAGCCGTCGGCCGCCGCAGTGAAGTTCGGGTAAGGAGCGCCATGAAACGCATCGTCATCGACCCTGTAACCCGCATCGAAGGGCACGCTAAGATCACGATTCACCTGGACGACGCCGGGCAGGTGACCAGCACGCAGTTTCACGTCACCCAGGTCCGCGGTTTCGAAAAATTCGTGGAAGGCCGGCCTTTTTATGAGATGCCGGGGATCACCGCGCGCATTTGCGGCATCTGTCCCATCAGCCATCTGATGGCCTCGGCCAAGGCCTGCGACGCCATCATGGCGGTGCGCATACCGCCGGCGGCGGCCTGGCTTCGCGAACTCATCCACTGCGGCCAGTTCGTGCAGTCGCATGCGCTTAGTTTTTTCCATCTTTCGGCGCCCGATCTGCTGCTCGGCATGGACTCCGATCCGGCCCGGCGCAACGTGCTGGGGCTGGCGGCGAAGCACCCCGAGCTGGCGCAAGACGGCATCGCACTGCGCAAGTTCGGCCAACGGATCATCGAGGCCGTGGCCGGCGAGCGGGTGCACCCCTCCGGCATTGTCCCCGGCGGCATCGGCCAGCCGCTCGATCCGGAGATCCGCGAAGAGATCCTCATGGGCCTGGCCCCGGCGCGGGATATCGCGAGGAAGACCCTCCAGCTGTTCAAAGGCACGCTGGATCAGTTTGCCGATGAAGTCGCTCACTTCGGCGCCATGGAGACGATGTACGCCGGACTGGTGGATGCCGCCGGCGCCTTGCATCTGTACGACGGCGCCATCCGCTTCCAGGACGCGGGCGGCGCCGTGGTGCAAACTGTGGCCGCCGAGCGATACGCCGATGCGATTGGGGAAGCGGCCTTGCGCGACACCTATCTCAAGGCGCCGTACTTCAAGCCGCGGGGCTACCCGGGCGGGATCTACCGGGTGGGCCCGTTGGCCCGGCTGAACGTGGCGGACCATCTGGGGACACCGGCGGCGGATGCCGAGCTGGCCGAATACCGGCAGCGTTTCGGACGCGTGGTCGCCAGTTCCTTTCACTATCACTACGCGCGGCTCATCGAAATCGTCTATGCGCTCGAGCGGATTCGCATTTTGCTCGACACACCGGGAATTCTCGATACTCACGTGCGCGCCCGCGCGTCAGTCAACGCTCTGGAAGGGATCGGCGTCGCCGAGGCGCCCCGGGGAATTCTCATCCATCACTACAAGGTGGACGAGCAAGGCGCCATGAAGTGGGCCAACCTGGTCATCGCCACCGGCCACAATAACCTGGCGATCAACCGCAGCGTGGAGCAGGTCAGCAAGCGATACGTGCACGGCGACAAGCTGGAAGAAGGCATGTTGAACCGCGTTTCGGCGGTGGTACGGGCTTACGATCCGTGCTTGAGCTGTTCGACGCACGCCAGCGGCCTGACGCCGCTGCGCATCGAATTGTTGGATGCCGGCGGGAGGCTGCTGGATGAGATTGCCACCTGAAGGGGTTCTGATCATCGGATTCGGAAACCCTCTTCGCGGCGACGACGGCGCAGGGCCTTATGCCGCTCGCAAGTTACGCTGCCGCGGCTTCTCGGCCCTGGAGGCACACCAACTCACGCCCGAGTTGGCGGAGGCGGTCAGCCGTGTCGAGCTATCGGTGTTCATCGATTCCCGAGCGGATCTGGCGCCGGGGGAGGTCCGTGCCGAGCCGGTTCAGGAGAGCGGCCACCCCGAGCTGGAGCACCATGCCAGCCCAGGAAGCATCTTGCGGCTGGCCCGCCAAGTTTACGGCCGGGTCCCGCAGGCCCTGATCGTGACGATCGGCGCGGAGTCATACGATCTAGGGCGCCCCCTGTCGGATTGTGTGCTCCGCGCGGTCGAAACGCTGGTGGAAGAGTGGGTCGCGCCTTCGCGGGAATCATTCGGAAACGAGCAGCGCTGAGAAGGCCGAGCGCCCGCTCAGCGTAAGCTGAGGGTTCCGAACACGACGGGGATGTCGATCACCGCGTCGGCGTCAATGGCGACACCGTTGCGCGTGGCGGGGCTGAACTGCCAGGCGTGCAGGGCGGCGGCCAGTTCGCGGTCCAGCCCCGCGCCCGCCAGATCGCTGGTGGCATCGACCTGCCCGTCCTTATGAATCATCGCCACCACACGGATGCTGCCGGTGCCGTGGTCGCTATGCGCGGGGAACGGAGGCAGGCCGCCGGAACGCACCAAAGTGGGCGGGCGCATCAGCAACTGCGTGTTCGTGGGCGTGGGTGTGAGTTCGCCAAACCACACAACCCAGTCATCGCCGGACCGGGAAGGAATCAGGGTGATGTAGACGACCCGGTTCTGGAAGTGGTGTTCCACAGCCGCGGGAAGACTTCGAGTATTGGGCCACTGCGGCACGGAAACGTGCGGGGTGGTGGGTAACACCTGCGGCATCTGGACCCGTGCCAAGCCGGTCGCGGGCTGCGCTGGAGAGCGCTCGAGCGGCGCGCGTGTCGCGGTCGAGGGCGAAACGGCGAGCTTCCCTTCGATGGACAGGCTAGGAGCGGCAATGGGCGAGGTTCCGCCGCCGAGCTCGGGGTGGGTCGCGCCGGGGACCGGAGCACCGGCCACAATGCGGACAGGACGGCTGCCTTCGGGTACGGGGATCTGCGGTACGTTAGCCGGGTTCAGGCCGACAATCGCGACACTGGCACTGGCGGGAGACCGGCTCTCCGCCACCGAGGGAGCCGCGGGCAGCGCCACGGCCGGAGTTGCGCTCCCGCTGTTGGTTCGCGAGGGCGGAGCGAATGGTTTCGGCGGCGGGCCGGCGAGGGGCCTGTTCAACAACGCACTGACCTCAACGCTCTCCCGGCTACCGGCGATACCAGCCACCGGCGGAGTGCTCGGCAAGGAAAGTGTAGGCTCCGGCGCCGCAAGCTTCGCCACTTTTGGCGGCGTGAACTCCTTCGGCGGCGGACCGGCCACCGGCCGACGAAGCAGGTTCTCCAGTTCAGCGCTCGGCGCGCCACTCGTGGTGACTGCGATCTGGGGTGCGTTCGGCAATGGCGCGACCGGTGGCGGCGCAACCTTCGCCTCTTTCGGCGGCGTGAACTCCTTCGGCGGCGGGCCCGCCACCGGCTTGTGAAGCAGGGCAGCCAGTTCGGCGCTTTGTTGGTCCGTTGTGACGCCGGTAACTGGCGGCGCGCTGGGCAGGGCTGGGGCCGGCCGTGGTGCGGCCTTCTCCGGTTCCGGCGCCTGGAACGCTCTGGGTTTTGGCCGGTCCGGCACTGGCACTGTGACCGGCGGCGCCAAGGCTATCAGATTGGGGGCCTTCAGGTCCTGCTGCAGCGTGACTTTCGGCTCCGGCAAAAACACGAACTGCTTGCCCTCCTTCTCCCGTGGAGCCGTCACGATCCGCTGCTTGGACTTCAGTTCGTTGGGAGTGGGCGTAGTGATTTTTGACGAAGGGTTCGCCGCGGAGACTTCCGGCAATTCCTTGCGGAAATCGTAATAGATTACCTTGTGCTCCTTTTCCAGAGCCACGATGGTCGAACGGTATACCGTTGGATCGGGCGCGCTCCACTCGGGCCCCAGGAAGGCGAAGGCCAGCAGTCCCCCATGCAGTGACACGGAATACAGCAGCGATAACAGCCGATGCCCGGAGCGCCACTTGCCGGCCGGGTCGTCCTTGCTGCCGATGCGGAGGCGCAAAACCATCAGATCCGAGCAGATCCTTTCGTGAGCATGGGGAGCTACCGCCGCAGGTCCGGAGGCAAAGGTTAGACTCCGGTCATCCACTCCTCTTCGCCCCATTGTAAGCCGCGAAACCCAGCCTCGAAACCCTTCCCAAGGTCAACAGTAGTACTTCCCCCATAGGCAGACTACACCTTTGAGAAACCATGACATTAGCTGGAAGTGATTGGGAAGATTACACTAACTGGTTTTGGGTGGAGGTCTGGAACGTCCTGAAGCAGTTCGAAGGTGACGCCAGATCGGGGAAGTGCCGGCGGTGGCGGGACCGCCGGCACACCGGGTTCTAATCCTCTTTCACCACGTTGACGGTGACTTCGACGGTCACTTCGCGGTGCAATCGCACCGGCACTTTGAACTCGCCGAGTTGCCTGATTGGCTCGTCCAAGTGGACCTTCTTGCGATCGATGGTGAAGTTCTTCGCGGCCAAGGCATCGGCCACATCCTTGGCGGTAACCGAACCGAAGAGCTGATCGGACTCACCGGCCTTCTGGGCGATGGTAACGCTGACACCAGCGAGCAGCTTCGATAAGTCCTCCGCCTCGCCCTTCGCTTTGGCTTCCTTGCGTAGGTGGGCCTGGCGTTCCTGCTCCACGATCTTTCGGTTGGAGTCAGTTGCTTCGACTGCGAGGCGTTTGGGCAGCAGGAAATTGCGGGCATATCCGGCCGCCACCTTCACGAGCGCCCCACGGCTCCCAAGTTTTTCGACGTCTTCTCTCAGAATGACTTCCATAATCTCCCCCTAGAAAGACGCCGCGAAGGGCAGCAGCGCGATGTTGCGCGCCTTCTTGATGGCGTCCGCCAGCCGGCGCTGATGTGGCGCGCAAACGCCGGAAATGCGGCGCGGCACGATCTTGCCGCGTTCCGCCACGAAGGAGTGCAGCAGCTTCACGTCCTTATAGTTGATATCGTCGATCCGCTCGACGCAAAAGCGGCACACCTTCTTGCGCCGGAAGTACTGCTTCTTTCCGGTGGCAACGGCTTTGTCGCCGCCGGTGGGGCGCTGTCCCGCGCTTCCTGGTCTTCCTCTGGATTCCGCCATGGCTTAACTCTCCTTTGGCATGCCCGGGGCGCCGGGCATCGCTGGGCTTGCGGGCGCTTCCATCGAGGGCGCTCCGGGTTGCAGGGGGGCTGGCGCACCTTGCGGCGCGGCGACGGCCCGCTTGGCCGCCCGCTTGTCCCGATCCTTCTTGCGCTTTTCCAGCCGCTTCAGCGTTTCGTCAATCCGCACGGTCAGGAATTTGATCACCAAGTCGGAAACGCGCAGGCGGCGCTCCAGTTCCTTGACCGTCTCGGCTCCCGCGGTGAACTGCAGAAGCACATAGGAGCCTTCGCGGTACTTGTCCACCCTGTAGGCCAGGCGCCGCTTGCCCCACTTGTCGATTTTGTCCACCGTGGCGCCGTGGGCGATCAGATGCGTGCGCAGCTGCTCCACGAACTGATCCACTTCTTCATCCGGCGCGTCCGGTTTTGCTATAAACAGCTCTTCGTAAATCCTCATGCATCCTCTGTTTTTAAGCCTGGGGCGCGACGATTATAAGTCGTCATGGCCTTTTCGACGCCTTCGGCAATTATCGAACGGACCGCATCGGCTGCATAGTCGATGAAGCCGTCCAATTCCTTCGTCTGCGAGCGCTTCATCGGCGCCAGCAGATAATCCGTTCCACTCGTCAGCGGGTGGCCGGGGTGAATCCCTAACCGCACCCGCACAATATCGCTGGTCCCCAGGCTGGCGATCACCGACTTCATGCCGTTGTGACCGGCCGCCGAGCCTTTCGGCTTGATCTTCAGCGCCAGCCAGCCCAAGTCCAGCTCGTCGTAAACCACCACCAGGCGGTCCACTCCGACGGAGTGCTTTTCCATCAGCGGCGTGAGCGAGGCGCCGCTGAGATTCATATACGTTTGCGGCTCGGCCAATATCACCGGATGCCCGCCGATTTCGCCCATGCCGACGAGCGCCTTGGAATCCTTCCGGGTAACCCGGATGCCGTGCCGTTCGGCCAGCCGGTCCACCACCTGGAACCCGAGGTTATGCGGCGTATGGACATACTCCTCGCCCGGATTCCCCAGACCGGCCACCAGGAACATGGCGGGCTACTTCTTCTTGCCTTTGTCTTTTTCCTTCTCGTCGGCGGCCGCTTCCTCTTCCTTCTTGCCCTTCTTGATGACTTCGGGTTCGGCCGCCGTGGCCGCGGCTTCCGGAGTGACCGCGCCTTCGGCGGGCGCCGCCACTTCCTCGGCACGCAGCGCCACGGAGTGCGCGATCACCGCGTCCGGCGCGCTGATCAGCTTCATGGAACCGGTCAACGCGATATCGCTGGCCCGTTTGCTCATCCCGATCATCAACTCGGTGACATCTACGGTAAAGCCCTCGGGAATCTCATCCGGGAGGCACTCGATTTCGATGGCGCGGGTGATCACCTCGAGCAACCCGCCCTGTACCTTGACGCCCTGAGCCTCGCCCGTGGTGTGAACGGGGACGTGGATGCGAATGCGCTTGGATAGATCGATGCGCTTCAAGTCGGCGTGCAGCAGGGTTCCCTTGATAGGGTCCACTTGCTGGTCCACGACCATGACTGGCGTGGTTCCTCCTCCTTGAATCGTCAGGTTGAAAATGGTGTTGTAGCCTGTTTTGCTGTGGACGATCTTGAGGATCTCGCGCGGGCTCACCGCGACGGATATGGGGTCTTGTAATGCGCCGTAGACGACCGCGGGAATCTGCCCCTCGCGGCGGGTGCGGCGCGCTTCGTTCTTACCGCGCGTGCTGCGTACCTGCGCGGTGACAGTAATATCTTTAATCACTTCACATCTCCTTGACGGGCTCGAAGTCCGATGGCCCCGGTTACGGGGTTGACGTGGGTTCGAAGGCCCGCGAAAACTCATTCAAAGGCAGACGACGAAAACCGATCGTCTCGCCCACCAAACCAAGACTACATAAACAAACCGCTGACCGACGTCTCGCCGTTGATCGCCCGGATGGCTTCCGCCAGCAGCGGGGCGATCGACAACGCCTGAATCTTGCTCGACTTCTTCGCTTCCTTGGAAAGCGGAATCGAGTTCGTAAAAACCACTTCCCGGATCTCCGACTTCTCGATCCGCTGCACCGCTGGTCCGGACAGGACAGCGTGCGTCGCGCAAGCCGATACGCTGGCCGCGCCCTTCTCGAGCAGCGCCTCAGCGCCCTTCACCAGCGTTCCCGCCGTATCGATCAAATCATCCACCAGCAGGCAATGCCGCCTCTCGACATCGCCCACCACGTTCATCACTTCAGCGACGTTGGCTTCTTCCCGCCGTTTATCGATAATCGCCAGCGGCGAGTTCAGCCGCTTGGCGAAGGCCCGGGCGCGTTCCACGCCTCCCGCATCCGGCGAAACCACGGTCAGGTCCGGAATATTCTTCGCCCGAAAATACTCGATCAACACGGGCATCGCAAACAGGTGATCTACCGGAACATCGAAGAACCCCTGAATCGGAGCGGCGTGCAAATCGAGAGTCAGGACCCGGTCCGCCCCGGCGCGTTCCAGCAGAGAAGCCACCAGTTTCGCCGAGATCGGGACCCGCGGCTTGTCCTTGCGGTCCTGCCGCGCATACCCATAATAGGGTAGCACTGCCGTGATGCGTCCTGCCGAGGCCCGCTTCAGCGCGTCGATCATGAGCAGGACTTCCATTAAGTGGCGATCCACCGGCGTGCAGGTCGACTGGATGATGAACACATCCGCTCCGCGCACGTTCTCCTGAATCTGGAGGTAGGTTTCGCCGTCGGCGAACTGCCGGACCATGGCGCGACCGATTTCGATCTGCAAGTTTTCGCAGATCTCAAGGGCCAGCGCCGGATTGGCGTTCCCGGTGAAAACGGTGAGGCGATTGTGGCTCATGGCGCGTATCGGCTTTGGGGAGGCCATATTTTTCGAGCGATATGTTCCTTGAGCGCATGCCACCAAAAACTCCGGTAGCGCGCGCGGCTAACCAGCGAAATCCGAAAGGTGCTTTCCCTTTCCAACGCAGCCAGGGCGCGGGAAACGCCGTCGCCCGTCCGAAACAACCCAAATACTGCCGAACCGCTGCCGCTCATCAAGGCCGGAGACGCACCCGCCCGCTCCAGCCGTTTCTTGATTGCGGCCAAACCGGGATGCTGCCGGAACACAACGGCTTCAAAATCGTTACAACCGGCTTCGGCCACACCCCCGGCCCAAACCTGAGAGGAGAAACTAAACATTTTATTTTGTTGTGATTCGGTTGTCAAACTAGGGCTCAGGAGCCGGTAGGCCTCAGCCGTGGAAACATGGATGCCCGGAGCCACCAGCACTCCCCGGCGCGCCGGCCCGTCGGGCAGGGGAAAGATCTCGTTGCCGCGCCCGATGCCGGCGGCTGCTCCACCCAGCAGAAAGAAGGTGACATCGCTACCCAGTTCGGCCGCCAACGCACTCAGCTGCGGCAACGGGAGGACGTGCCCGGTCAGGACTGGCAATGCCAGGAGCACCGCCGCGGCGTCGCTTGATCCGCCGCCGAGGCCGGCGCCCATCGGAATGCGCTTGGTGAGACGCATCTCGATCTTTCCCGTAGCCTGCATGGCATCCAACGCCAACCGGGCCGCCCGCGCTGCCAAATTGTCAGGAATCTGGAGCGCGTCGCCGATCTCGATCGAAGTCTCGCGCGCCGGCGTGAAGGCAAGATCCAGTGTGTCTGCCAGCGAGATGGTCTGAAAAATCGTGCGCAGTTCGTGATAGCCATCCGGCCGCTTGCCGAGCACGCGCAGGTCAAGGTTGATCTTGGCCAGCGCCCGCACGCGCGCCCGCCGGGTCGCCGGGGCACGGTGTCTCATTTGTCGTACTGGAGCAGCGAAAAGACGTCCTGGCCGGGGAGCCGCTGGCGTCCATTCAAGAAGGTCAACTCAACCACGAAGCCGATGCCGGACACGATCCCGCCCACTTCCGTCACCATGCGCGCCGCGGCCGCCGCCGTGCCGCCCGTGGCCAGGAGGTCATCGACAATCAGAACGCGCTGGCCGTGGCCTACGGCGTCTTTGTGCATCTCCAGGCTGTCGGTGCCGTACTCCAGCGCGTAGCTCACGCTGACGCGCTCGGCCGGCAGCTTGTTGGGCTTGCGCACCGGCACGAACCCCGCGCCCAAGGCATACGCCAAGGCCGGCGCGAAGATGAATCCGCGGGCCTCGATTCCGAGCACGGTGTCCACGTGCGCGCCCTGGTAGTGGTTCTTCAGTCCATCGATGACGCCGCGGAACCCCTGTGCGTCTTTGATCAAGGTGGTGATGTCATAAAAAAGGATGCCGGGCTTGGGAAAGTCGGGCACCTCGCGGATCAGCTTCTTCAAATCGTCCATGAGACTCCAAGGGGGATTGTAGCGAACTCTGGCGCGGCAGGACAGGATTTGCAGTTACGCGGGCGTAGTGCGAAGGCGGCCGAAATCGGCGCTCAGCCTGAAGGACTCAGCGGGAGTGTGGCTCTCTCAGTTCATCCGATTGTGTGGCAACGGGCGTCAGCATTCGAATGCAGTTGTTGCCCTCGTCGGCGATGTAGACTCGGCCCGAACTGTCTACCGCGATGCCGGCTGGGGTACTGATTTCCGCGGCCAGAGCGGGCCCTCCGTCGCCGAAGTACCCGCGGACCCCATTTCCAGCAATGGTGTAGATGAGGCCCGTCTTCGCGTCAAGCCGCCGGATCCGGTGATTGATGGTATCCGCGATGTACAGGTTCCCGCTGTCGTCCAATGCCACCCCTTCGGCATAGTTCAGGGACGCATTCGTGCCGGGTCCAGCATCGCCGTCGTAGGCGCCGCGGCAAACCGTGATCCGAAACGGCCCCGGTGCGATCGGGCAGTCGCCGGATCCAACGACGGTCGTCACGATTCCCGTCTGCAACGACATCTTGCGAATCCGGGAGTTCTGGAAGTCGGCAATATAGAGGTCTCCGTTGCGACTGACCGCCGAGGGTATGGGATCCCAGAATCGCGCGCCGAGGGCCGGTCCACCGTCACCGGTGTAACCGTTGGCAAATTGACCCGCAATGGTTCTGATCATGCCGGTGCGCGCGTCGACTTCTCGAATCCGCGACCAACTACTGCCGAAATAGAGGTTGCCAGCAGCGTCCAGCGCGACCCCCGAGGGCATTCTGACCCCCGCCGAGACCGCCAATCCTCCATCGCCACTATCCACACCCGCGCCTGTTCCGGCGACCGTGCTGACGATCCCGCTCGATAGATTGACTTGCCCAACGAGATTGCTGTTTTCATCAGCAAAATAGAGAATTCCCGAGGGACTGATCGCCAGACCGATGGGCATTCCAAACTGCCCCGCCACGGTGGTCACGCCCCCTCCCGGCCATATCTTTTTGATGCCGTACCAGTCTCCGAAATAAACATTGCCTGCCGAGTCCACGGCCACGCTCGTCGGAAAGCTGGCGCCCGCGATCGTCGAGATGGTGTATTGTTGCCCAAATACCGGCACGCACGCGGCGAGTAGCAGCAGGGTCCGACAATGAATCATCTTTGAATTCTATTAGATTTCCGGTTTCCGGCGCAACGGAGAGAGAATCGCCGGATTTCGAGCTACGGTTCGATCTCAAACGAGCCGTACAGTCGCAGTTCAGACTCTTGCTCGTCCACTCCATGGACCTCGGCACAGCGCGGGCCGCGATGCAGCCGGCCGGCGAACTCGGAGAGTTTGTCCTCGGGACCCACCGCGTAGACTTCGACGCGGCCGTCATCGAGGTTGCGGACGTACCCCGTGAGCCCGAGTTCTACCGCGGCGCGTTGCGCAAAATAGCGGAAGCCTACACCTTGAACGCGGCCGCGAACCAGCCAGCGCCGGGCGCTCCGCGGGTTCGCTGCTTTGCCACTCACGCAACTGCCGTGTTTAGGATTTCCTGCACCAACGAGTCGTAATTCATACCCGCCATGCAGGCCGACTGGGCGAAGTCCTCGTCGTGCGCCAGACAAGGGTTGGGATTGGCTTCAATGACGTACACCTCTTCTTTAGGCGTGAGCCGCACGTCAATGCGTCCGAACCCGCGAATCTTCAGCAGCCGGTAGACTTTGCGGGCCAGTTCCGTCAGGTCATCCTGCAGACCCTCCGGCAGCGGCTTGGCCGGGCCGTTGGTGATGCCCCATTTCTCACGGTACGAATCATTCCATTTGGCGTGGAAGGTGGCGAACTTGGGAACATCCTCCGGAACCTGGCCGAAGAAGATTTCGCGCGGCGGAAAAACGGTGAGCCGGTGATTTCCCAGCACGCTCAAATAAAGCTCGCGGCCTTCGATATACTCCTCGATCAGGGCGTCGCAGTTGAACTTCTGATGAATAAAGCGCGCGCGCTCGATGGCTTCCTTTTCGTCCTTGGCAAACGAGGCGCGGCAGATGCCGTCGGAGGCGTCTTCGCACACCGGCTTGACGAACGCCGGGTAGGTGAAGCGCCGCAGCCGGCGCAAGGGATGAGCCCGATGGGAAACCACGAAGTGCGGCAGCTTCACGTGGTGATAGGCCAGCACCTTCTTCGCCAGCGCCTTGTCTTTGCACAGCAGCAGCGCGTCGGAGCCCGACCCGGTGTACTTCACCTTGAGCAGATCCAGAAGCGCGGTAATGTTAGGCTCGTGAGCGCGGTCGTGATAGAAGGACTCCGACAGGTTGAAGACGATGTCCGGCGCGAATGCCTTGAGCTTCTCGACGGTGCCGATGACGTCATCGAAGACGGCCAGGGTTTCCACTTCATGCCCGAGCCGCCGCAGAGCCTCGAGGACGTCGGCTTCGGTTGGTTTGTCCTCTTCCTTCAGCGCCTCCGCCGAAAACGTTTCGTTCGGGTCTGCCGGATGCGCCACATCGAACAGTACCAGAATCTTCATGCTTAGACCGACCTCTTGAATCTTCCTGTGTACATATGGTTGGTGACCAGCGCCGCCAGGTAGGCAGCCAGTTCGAAATGCAGCCGCACCGGGTCCTGCGGCGCCGTCAGTTTTAGTTCCTGGCATCGCAGAATGAGCTTGCGCACGAGCATGCTCACCGTGTACTTGCGCTGCCCCGTCCATTGCACGATTGATTCCACCAGCGCGGCGCGGTTCCGGCGCATGACCTTCGCGGCCGTCTCGGCTCCCGGCGCCCCGTTCTGGAACATGGCGCGCAGATCCGCATCGTAGAAATCCGGGAAATCTTCGGCGTAGAGTTTGCGCCGCGCGGCGTAATAGCGATCCAGCGTCTTGCGCAGTTTGCTCGCTTCGGAGATCCGCCGCTTGCGTTTGGCCGCCGGGGGGGTCTTTGCGGCCTCCTGCATCAGGCTGTGAACGAATTCCAGCTTCTCCAGCGCCTTCCATCCCTGGTAGTGCTGCCGCCACGCTTCGGGATCGCTGGCCAGCCAGACCGCGAAGGTTTCGGCGAAGTCCTCGTCGGGATGTGCTTGCGCGTACCAGTTCGGCAAGTGCTGCACGAAGCTCCGGCTGTAGGGGCGCGGCCGGTATGTGTCCGGCGCGTACTCGGTAGCTGGACTGCCAAAGACCGCCTGCCATTCGCCCCGGGAAGAGAAGTCGTAGGCGTGATCGATGGCGTGGCCGCACTCATGCCGCAGCAGCATGAGGCACCATTCCGGCGTGCCGCCTTCGACCTCCATCATCTGATGCGTCTCGAGCGATTTGAGCCGTGGATGAGCGAGATAAAACGGCATGGCGATGGCAGGGACGCCCGCCGGAGAAAACCATTCATCTCCCAGGTAGCAGTCGGGACGCAAATTCACTCCGCGCGCAGCCAGTTCGTTGTTCACCTGTCCGACCCGCGCCTCGAGTTCGCTTCCTTCAATCTTCACGCCTAGGTCGCAGATACGAAGCTTGAGTAACTCCTCATCCTTCAGCGAGTACCATGTCGGCTCTGCTGCGGCCGCCATCTCCATGCTTTCATAGTAACGCGATGCAGCATACGACGAAGGTTATCGATGTGAAATCACCAACGTGATTTTCGCAGTCCGGCGCGTCGTCGTGAAGTGTTTTCGCCGCTGACCTCGAACAGCCCAGCGCCGGTCGCTTCGCTTTTGTTTATTCGTAGCGCAAGGCCGCCGTCGGATCGATGCGCGTGGCGCGGCGCGCCGGAATCCACGCCGCGCAGATCGCGACCGTCGTGAGCAGCGCAATCACCGCGATCAACGTGCCGGGGTCGGTTGGTTTGACATCGAACAGATAGGCCGCCAACACGCGCGTCGCGGCCAGCGCGCCGGCTGCGCCGATGGCCACGCCTGCCGCTGCGAGCGTTAGCGTCTGCCGCATGACCAGGCCCAGCACGGCGCCGCGTTCCGCGCCCAGAGCGATGCGAATGCCGATTTCCCGGGTTCGTTCCGTGACCGAGTACGCCAGCACTCCATAGATCCCGACGGCCGCCAGCACCAGAGCCATCAGCGAGAATGTTCCCAGCAGACGCATCTGGAACAGAGGCCCCGCTTGAGTGCCGCGGATCAGGTCCGCCATGCTGGCGATCATCGAAGCAGGCTGATCGGGATCGATCTCGCGAAGCGCGCCTCGCACTCCGCTGGCGAGAGCCGCGGGGTTTCCGGCCGTGCGCAGCGCATAAGTCATCCGGGCCAGTGCATCGGGGTCCCCGGCCTGCAGATACGTCTGATAGATGGCGGGCGTCAGCGGTTGGGTCACGTCCACCTGCACGACATCGTCCACGATGCCGACGACGGTCAGCCTATCCCGAGGGGAAGGATGGTCGTTATTGGAGATCCGTTTGCCAAGGGGATCTTCTGCGGGCCAGGCTTGGCGCGCTACCGAACGGCTGACGATGACGACGCCGGCAGCCGAGGCGTCGTCGCGGTCGGTGAAGTCGCGGCCGCGCACCAACCGGATCCCCATGGCTCGAAAGTAGCCCGGTGTCACCACCGGCTTGAAGGCGTCAAACCCGGGTGGAAGACGCCGGCCGCCTTCGACCTGGAAGTCGCCGCGAATCCATCGGCCGGCGATCGGTGGGAAGCTGGCGGCGCCCACGGCGCGGACCCCCGCCAGTCTCGACAGCCGCTCCCCGAATTGCCGGAACAGCGCTCGCGCCCGCCCGGCATCGAGGTGCTGGGCGTGGGGCGCTTCGAGCGTGACCAGGAGAAGGTTCTCGGTTCGGAACCCGGGGTCGACCGAGCGCATTCGCAGGAAGCTTTTCACCAGCAGCCCCGCGCCGGTGACCAGGACCAGGGCCAGCGCGATCTCCGACACCACCAGCGCGCCGCGCAACCAGTCGTGCCGGCCCGTGAGAGTGCGGCCCGACTGACTGAGCGAATCCCGCAGCTCCCGGCTGGTGGCGCGGAGGGCCGGCGCCAGGCCGAACCCGATCCCCGTCAGTACCGAGATGCCCAGGGTGAAGGCCAGCACCAGACCATCGATATGCAAAGCGTCGGCGCGCGGAATGACGCCCTCGGGCGCAAGAGCGAGCAACGCTGGTACGCCCCACCAGGCCAGCAGGACTCCAACGGCCCCGCCGATCAGCGAAACCAGCGCGCTCTCGGCCAGCAACTGACGGATCAGACGCCATCGGCTGGCCCCCAGCGCGCTGCGCAGAGTGGTCTCCTGTTGGCGGCCGACGGCTCGGGTCAGAAACAGGTTCGCCACGTTGGCACAGGCGATCAGCAGTACGAATCCCACCGCTCCCGCGAAGATCCACAGCGACTTTCGAAAGCCAGCGACGAAAAGCTCGCGCATGGGAAGAACCTCGGCCCTCATGTCGGCTGTCTGCATGCCCGGAAACGTCGTCCATCTCGACCGGAGAGCTTCCAGTTCGCCGCGAGCCTGGGTCTGGGTGATTCCGGGCTTCAACCGGCCAACCACCGTTCGCGTCATGGTGGTGTGCGGGTTGGCGCGGACCTCCAGCGGAATCCACAGCTCGGCGCCGGGAAACTGCATCGCAGGCGGCATGACCCCGATCACCGTCCGAGCAATGCCATCTATTTTGATGGTCCGGCCCAGAACATGCGTGTCGGCGCCGAAATGGCTGCGCCACAGCCGGTCGCTGAGCATGGCTACGGCGTCGTGTCCGGGTTGGTCTTCACCGGGAGCCAGGGTCCTGCCCAGGGCCGGGTGGGCGCGGAAAACCGAAAAGAAGTCCGCGGTCACGCTGGCTGCCGTTACCCGGACCGGTTCTCCGGCGCCCGTCAGGCTGGCGGTGGATGTGCCGTAGGTGGTCAGGGATTCAAACACACGATCCTGGCGGTGAAACTCGAGGTAATGGCGGTCGAAGAGTCCAGGCCCCACCCCGACCGGAAAGTCACGAGGCAGATACGACACCAGGTACAACCGTTCCGGCTCCGGAAACGGCAGCGGACGGAGCAGGGCTGCGTTCACCACGGTGAAGACGGCGGTATTGGCGCCGATTCCTACTGCCAGCGTCAGAACGGCTACCGCCGCGAATCCCGGCTTGCGGTAGAGCATGCGGAGCGCATAGCGGAGATCCAGGACGGTATTGTGCATGACCCTCCTCGTGAAGCCGGAAGTTCAGCTTGTCAGCACGTCCGCGGCCACTGCGGAACCGTTGTTTTTCAGAGGGAGGCGCGTGGATGCGGCGGCCCGGCCGGCCGCTCGTGGGAAGGAACTGTCCGTAACCGGACAGCTTGCGGTCAGGCGGCTTTCTTGGCCGACGCCCTGCGTCCGTTGCCGGTCGCGTTGGCGGCCTGGGTGACGCCCCGCCGTGCCGTGATCGCCACTCCCGGGTAGGTCACGTCGGCGAAGATCACGCCCCGGACGGATTCGTAGATGTTCTGCGCGGATTGGCAGGTCGGGCAACTCTCGCGCGCACAATCGCGCTCATGGCTAACCAGGTAGTCCAGATAAGCCCGCATCTCATCGTTATGTGTCATGCTCCCACCTCCGCACAGCCAATACGGATTGGCTGTCACTGGGAAGCTATTATTGGCTGCGCCCACAAGTTGAGCAAGCCACAAAAGGTTAGCAAAAGACGGTTAACTTCGAGGCGTACGATTGCGTACGATTCCGGTTTTATCTCGTGCAACTGGAATTTTGCCGTCCCGCGAGAGGTCTTCCGATGCGCCGGGCTGTGGACCTGAGCCCCTGCCCTGGGATCGAATTCCCAGCGGCTTATCGGCGGTCTCGGCGGCCCCGCTCATGGCGGCCGGGAGCATAGTGACGCGGAGCATAGTAGTGTGGGGCATAATAGCGCGGGGCCAGCAGGTAAGCGCCGCGATACGGAGGCGCCCAATAACCGCCGACCCACACTCCCGTTGGGGCCCAATATCCGTTCACCCAGGTGTAGCCTGCGCCGGGGTAAGGTGGCCGAACAGCGACAACGGGAGGAGGCGCCGGTGCGTAGTAGCCGGGGAAGTAAGTTGGGACGCCAATTCCGATTCCAACGGAAATGTGCGTGGCCGCAAGCGCCGAGCCGCCCACCAGCAACAAGAGGACGAGTAGCTTCTTCATGATCTTCCTCCTTCTCCGCAGGGGTACAGTGCATGGCATCTGCCAAACCCTAAGTGGTTCAGAATCCGCGCATCAGGAGCCGACAGGCTGGTGTTTGACGGCCAACGCCGGTGGTATTCGGCCAGCGGATTCTAGTTTTCGCCGGCGAGCACATCCCACAACTGGCCAGCGCGCCGTAACACGGCATCGACATCGTTCCCTAACAGGAGATGCTGGCGCACGAGGTCCCGCGAAGCCCGGTCCACCTGCTGAAGATACGACTGCCGGCTGGCGTATCGTTCCGCGATGGAGCGACGCGTGTCTCCGGACCTCTCCCGCTCTTGGCGGGTCTTCGCGAAAGGCTCGAACGACCCCAGCAGTCCCGCCAGATAATGCAGCTGTCGCAGTTGCGGAAGTTGCACATTCCAGCCCGTGTAGGTGCCCAGAGGCGCTGCGACCTCCGGCAATCGCACGCCGCCGAGATCGTTGCCATCGGCGTCTACCTGCGGCACCAGAACCGTGTAGGGTTCGCCCAGCAAGGGCGGCTCGTTGGCAATGATCCCCTTACTCAAGAACTCCGGGCCGTAATCCATACGCCAGACCTGCGGCATGTAATCCGGGAAGGACAGTCCGGGAATCTTGGGAAAGCGCACCGATTCCCGGGCCACCAATTCGGCGTTGCGAAGCGAGGGGTACCGCGAAGCAGGCGGCTCGGCGCCGGTTCGAATCCAGGCGTCCAGATCGGCCAGCAGAGCGCGCGTCACCCAGCCCTGTTGGGCAAAGTTGGGAGCGTGTTCCAGATCCCGGTAGCGCCTGGGCGGAAAGGGACCCGACGAGTGCGCCGTGCCGGTCAAGAAATAAAGCCGCGAGCGGGCGCCCAGCGGAACATCGGCCTTGCCATCGGCGCTGGTGTGAGTGAGGGATCCCGCCCGCGCCCAGTATTCCGTTGAACTAAAGGTATAGAAGATCCGCGGGACCACGCGAACCGCCTCGGCCTTGGCGAGCAGGCCGTCGTCCGTGAACGGCGGCAGATCCACGGGGCGCAGAATGGAGAGCACGGAATTCCCGGCCTGCCCGGGCATGGCGAAGCGGTGATTCACGCTGGCGCCGCCGGCGCCCGCCGAGGAAATCATCAGCCCATCGAATGCCGGGCGGCCGCGCTCATCGGCGTTGAAGCCATCGCGCACGAACTGGCGGAGCAGCCGCCCGCTCTCCGAATATCCGTAGCCGATCACCCTGCGGACCGACGCTGGGTTCTCGCGGAGAGTTTTCACGGGCCCGCCATACTTCAAGTAGGAAGAAAAATCGCGAATCGCCGCCAGGCCCAAGCCAGCCACCGCCGGATCCCGAGCCTGGTAGATGGCTTCGTACAAGCCCGCCTCGAACCCCTCAGTCAGCCGCACCGAGCAGCCGTTCGGCCCGAAACGCCACTGGGCGCGCGGCACGATCTGACCGGGTTCATCCATGCGCTGGCGAAAGATCAGGCGCGCGTCTTTTGCCTCGGGATCGGCCGCGCAATAGGACAAACCAAAGCCAGTGGCACCTCCCCCGCCCTGCTCGACATAGCTCTCCCGCACCATGCCTTTCACCGGCACGGAGGGCGCCTGGAATGACAGTCCGTGTCCGGGCGCCACGTCGAATTGCCATCCCAGAAAGACCACGGTGAAACCCTGGTCGAGCAGGAAGTGGTCTCCCATGTCCCACCGTTCGGGCGCCGGGTCGCTCGAAGTGGCGCCGCTGATCAGGTAGAGGGACTGCGGCCCACCGCGGTTGACCACCTCCAGAAACACGGTCCCGCTGGCCTTTCGAGCGGCTTGGGGGCGCCAAACCATGAAGTCGCTCGAGAACTCGACTCTTCCCGCGGGATTAGACGGCGCGAGCGCGATGTCGGCGATGCCGCGATTGGCGGGAAGGCGAGGATCGACCGCGAAGTAGGCGCGGCCGATCAGGCGCTCATAGGCGCCGATCGTGTCGCGGCTGCGAACCTCGATCCGTTCGAGTTCGGCCGAAGCGAGACAGCTGAAAATCAGAAGTAGCCCGGCCGCGCGCATTACCGGGTATTTTACGCCGGATCTAACCGCCGATGGAATACATCGGCCGCGGCGGGGCCACGAAACGCGTGGAGTTGATCTCGTGGCCTTCCCACTTGCCGGCGATGTTGCGGCGGACCAGGGCGGCGATCTCTTCGTCCGAAGCCCCCGAGCGGAGGAGCGCTTTGACGTCGTCTTCTTCTACCGCAAACAGGCAGTAGCGAAGCTTGCCGTCGGCGGTCAGCCGGACGCGGTTGCAATTGAGACAGAACGGACGGCTCACGGATGCGATGAACCCGACTCTTCCGCCGCCATCGGCGAACTGATACTCGCTCGCGGGCGCCCGCGGATCGGGATCCGGCACCGGAATCAGCGGCGCGATCTCGCGGCTGAGTGCCGCGATGATGTCGTCCGCCAGCAGCACCTTGCTGCGGTCCCACAGGTTCTGCGCGTCCAGCGGCATAAATTCGATGTAGCGCACTTCGAAACCGTTTTCGCGCGCGTACCGCGCCAGGGGCACGATGTCGGGCTCCACCAGGTTCTTCACCGCCACGGCGTTCAGCTTGACCTTGAAGCCGAGCTTCTTGGAAACCTCCAGGCCGGCCAGCACCTTGTCGATGTCGTCGCGGCGCGTGATCTGAAGGAAGCGCGCGCGGTCGATCGTGTCCAGGTGAACGTTCATACGCCGCAGCCCGGCTTCGTACAGCGGTTCAGCCAATTGCGGCAGCAGCACTCCGTTGGTGGTGAGCGCCAGATCCTCGACGCCCGGAATGGCGGACAGCCGGCGGATCAGCACCGGCAGGTCACGCCGCACCAGCGGCTCGCCGCCCGTGATCCGCAGTTTGCGAATGCCCAGCGTGACAGCGATCCGCGCGAAACGCTCGATCTCTTCGAAATCCAGAATCTCGCTGCGCCGCACAAAGTGCACGTCGGTCTCCGGCATGCAGTAGAAGCAGCGGATATTGCAGCGGTCCGTGACGCTGATGCGCAGGTTGTCGTGGACGCGGCCGAATGAATCGATAAGCGGTGCGGCAGCCATATTATTTGAGGGCGAGCATGCGCTCCAGCGGAACCAGCGCGCGCCGCATGATCTCCTTTGGCAATTCCACGCGCGGCTCCAGGGTTTGCAGGCAGTCCCGCAGCTTCTCCAGCGTGTTCAGCTTCATATACGGGCACTCGCTGCAGTTGCAGGCCTCGTTGGCCACGTAGTAGAAGCGTTTTTCGGGCGACTGGCGTTGGAGCGAGTAGTTCACTCCGCTTTCGGTCATCACGATGAATTCGGCGGCGTCGCTCAAACCACACCATTCGATGAGAGCCGAGGTGGATCCGACAAAATCCGCCATCGCCAGCACCGGCTCCGGGCATTCCGGATGGGCCACGACCTTGGCTTCCGGATGCGCCAGTTTCGCTTCCGTCAACCGCCGCGCGGGAAACGTCGCATGCACGATGCAGGCGCCCTGCCAGATCTCCATGTTCGCGCGCCCGGTCTGCCGCTTGACATAATTGCCGAGGTTGCGGTCGGGCAGGAACAGAAGCGGTTTCTCGGCCGGGATCGAGTTCACCACCTTCACCGCATTGCGCGAGGTGCAGAGAATGTCGCTTTCGGCCTTTACTTCGATCGACGTGTTAATGTAGCTCACAATCACGTGGTCCGGGTTCAGGCGACGAAACGCCTGGATCGGCTCTACCGGACAGCCTTCCACCAGGCTGCAGCTTGCTTCCCGGTCGGGCACCACCACGATGCGGTTGGGGTTCAACACTTTGGCGGTCTCCGCCATGAACCAGACGCCGCAGAAAGCAATCACGTCGCCGTCGAAATCGCGGGCCTTCCGCGCGAGTTCCAGGCTGTCGCCAATCACATCGGCCAGTTCCTGAATCTCCGGCTCCTGATAGTGGTGGGCCAGCAGAATGGCCCTCCGCTGCTTCTTCAGCTCCAGGATTTCATCGGCGATGGTGGTAGCGGCCAGCATGGGGGGAAGTGACTGATTACTATTTAGTTTAGCAAAACCATCGATAATGAGAGCAGTGCAAGTCCTGTTGATCTCCACCTACGAGCTTGGCCGGCAGCCTTTTGGGCTGGCTTCCCCGGCCGCCTGGCTGCGCCACGAGGGGCACGAGGTGACTCTGGCCGACCTCTCCTGCAGCCCCCTGCCCGATCAGGCCGTGGCACAAGCCGGCCTGATCGCCTTCTTCCTGCCGATGCACACGGCCACCAGGCTTGCCCTGGGCCTGATGGAGAAGGTACGGGCCGCGAATCCGGGGGCCCACCTGTGCGGCTACGGTCTCTACGCTCCTCTGAACGAAGCGCGCCTTCGCAGTGCCGGAGTGGCTACGGTGATCGGCGGCGAATTCGAGCAACCTCTGGTGGATCTGGCGCGCCGTCTGGCGGCCGGTTCCGATGGCGCCGCCGCCGCGCCTCTGGTCTCGATTGCGCGCCAGCAGTTTCGTGTCCCCGACCGCGCCAGCCTTCCGCCGCTGGCGGAGTACGCCCGCTTGGTGGTCAACGGGTCCACGCGTCGCGTCGGATACACCGAAGCCAGTCGGGGCTGCAAACACTGGTGCCGCCACTGCCCGGTGGTGCCGGTGTATCGGGGCGTTTTTCGCATCGTGCAGGCCGAGGTCGTTTTGGAAGATATCAGGCGGCAAGTGGCCGCCGGCGCCGAGCACATCACGTTCGGGGATCCTGATTTTCTGAACGGCCCGGGCCATGCGGTTCCGATCGTCGAGGCGCTCCACCGCGAGTGGCCGTCCCTGACCTACGATGTGACCGCCAAGATCGAGCACCTCTTGAACCACCGCAATCTGATTCCCGTATTGAAGTCGACCGGCTGTCTCTTCGTCACCAGCGCAGTGGAATCGCTCGACGACGCGGTGTTGGAGAAGCTCGCCAAAGGCCACACCCGCGCCGGCTTCCTGGAAGCGCTCGCTCTCACGCGGGCGGCAGGCCTTCCCTTGGCGCCCACGTTCATCCCGTTTACCCCGTGGACTACCCTGGAATCCTACCGGGAGTTTCTCCGCGAGATCGCGGAATGGGACCTCATCCGCCAGGTGGCGCCGGTTCAGCTTGCCATCCGGCTACTGATCCCCGAGGGCTCCCTTCTGCTGGAGCTGCCGGAAATCCGCTCCCTGGTGCAACCCTTCGACGCGCATGCCTTGTATTACCCGTGGCGGAACCCGAACCCGGCGCTGGACCGGCTTAGCACGGCCCTGATGCAAGTCGTCCAGCAGGGAGACTGCCATCCGCCCTCGCGAGAGGAGATCTTCCGAAGGGTCTGGGATCTCGCGGAAGGCGGACCTTACCCGGACGATCGGCCGTCCAACGCGCAAGCCCCCATCCCCTACCTGACCGAGCCTTGGTACTGCTGCGCGGAGCCTACCGAAGAGCAGGCCGCCCGTTTCTGATCGCGGGCCGCTTCGAAGTACGCACCTCGTTTTGAGTTGTCCCCGCGGCTGCGCCATGGTCTACTAAAAGGAGAATAATATATTTCAGGGCCTGTAATTCTTAATCCATGATCTTGTTCGATCAAATCTCAGTCGTCGTACTGGAAAACGATCCGTCCGTCATTTTCGCCCTCGATTCCTCGCTGCGTCTGGTCTACTGCAACCCGGCCTGGGATCGCTTCGCGGTCGCCAATGGCGGTGCGGCGCTCGTGAGGCCCGCTCCAATCGGGAAGCCTCTGCTCGGCTTCATCAAAGAACCCCTCGCCGCCTATTACGAAACGGCTTACCAGGAGGTCTTGCGCACCCTCGAGCCCTGGCGGCATTTATACGAATGCTCCAGCCCGTCCACGTTTCGCAGATTTGCCATGCAGGTGCTCCCCATGAAAGGCCACGGCCTGCTGGTGGTGAACTCGCTGTGCGTGGAGCGACCCCACGATTCGGCTCCCGATTGGTCTTGCGAGGCGGCCTACCGGAGAGATGACGGCATCCTGGTCATGTGCAGCCACTGCCGCCGAACTCGAAGGGTCGGCGCCCTGGAGCACTGGGACTGGGTAGCCCACTACGTCAGAGAGTTGCCCCCGCGGACCAGCCACGGTCTGTGCCCTTCCTGCCTGGAATACTATTATCCGGACGGTGTGTAAACGGGCTTCACTGCCCCAGGTGCAGCGCCACAATGCCACCCGTCAGGTACTCATAGCTCGCTTCCGCAAATCCGGCGCGGCGCATCTCCTCGACCAACTGAACGGCGGTCGGGAACTTGCGCACCGATTCCGGCAGGTAGGTGTAGGCGTCACGGTTGCCCGACAACGCGCCTCCGATCAGGGGCAGAATGTGGCGCGAGTAGAAATTGTAGAGCGCCGCAAACGCCGGATTTGGGGGCTGCGAGAACTCGAGGATGGCCGCTGTGCCGCCCGGCTTGAGCACGCGCCGCATTTCGCGCAGGCCGGCTTCGTAGTTGGCCAGGTTGCGAAAGCCGAACGCCACCGTGATCAAGTCCAGACTGGCATCGGGCAGCGGCAGATGCAGCGCGTCGCCCTCAAATAGCGGCGAGCACTTGTGTTGCCGGACGATCTTCTGCCCGGCGGCAACCAGCATGGGGTGGCAAAAGTCCGAACCGAGCACCGCGGCGCCGCGGGCTTTCTCCAGCGCCAGCACCAGGTCGCCGGTGCCGCAGCACATGTCCAGTACGCGCGCCGCCGGATCGTCCAGAATGCGCCGCACCCGCCGCACCGTGTGCGCGCGCCAGTGCCGATCGATATTGAACGAGAGCAGGTGATTGGCCAGGTCGTAGCGGGGCGCCACGCGTCCGAACATGCCGCGAACCCAGGTGGCCGCCTCCTGCTCGGTACGTGTCCCGGCGGGAATGGTGCCCTTCATGCCAGCGCCGACTGGATGGCGTCCAACACCGTTCGTTCCGGAATGCCGGAAACGATGGTCACCTCGCCGATCCGCACTGGCAGCACGAAGTGGACTGAGCCTTGGACCGCTTTCTTGTCGCGCACCAGGCGGGCCAGCAGGTTCCCAGCTGCGATGCCGTCGAGTGGCGGACCCGGTCCATATTCGCGGATAGCGTCCAGCATCTCGACGCACTGCTCGGCGGACGCATGGCCGCTTCGCTCGCCCAGGTAGATGGCCGCGCGCATCCCCCAAGCCACCGCCTCGCCATGCAGGAAACGCCGGTACTCGGTTTCGGCCTCCAGCGCGTGGCCAAACGTATGGCCGAAATTGAGAATGCGGCGGAGCCCCCCCTCCTTCTCGTCGGCAGACACCACTTCGGCTTTGATCCGCACCGAATCGGCGATAATCCGGTCCACCGCGTCCGGCTTGCGGGCCAGAACGTCGGCGCGGTGTCTCTGGAGGTAGTGAAAGAGAGCGGCGTCGCGGATGATCCCGGATTTGAGAATCTCCCAGAGCCCCGCGCGGTACTCCCGCTCCGGCAGCGTCTCCAGCATGGCGGGATCGATCAGCACGGCCAGCGGCTGGTGGAAGCTTCCAATCAGGTTCTTGCCGCTCACCAGGTTGACTCCGGTCTTGCCGCCCACCGCGGCATCCACCTGGGCCAGCAGCGTGGTCGGTATCTGGATCACCGGAATCCCGCGCATGAATATGGCCGCCAGAAAACCAGCCATATCGTTGACAATGCCTCCGCCGAATCCCACGACCAGGCTGGAGCGATCGCCACCGCGTTCCGTCATCTGCTCGGCGAGCGCCTCAATCGGAGCCAGCCGCTTGTTCTCTTCACCGCCCGGAAGATAGAGCAGTTCGTGCGCACGTCCGGCGAGCCCCTGTTCCAGTGTGTGGCCTTGATGGCGCCAGACGTCCTCTGTCGTCACCACGAAAATCTTGGACTGAGCAGGAAGGTACTCCGCAGTGCGGCCGGCGACGCCCCGCTCCACAACGGCGGAATACGAGTGAGGCGGCGTTTCGACCCGGTACGTCGGCATACGCCCTTTTTACCACGGGTGTTGGAGAGTCTGAAGGTGGATGCGGGGGCACGGCACGCCGGCCAATGCGGCCGGCGTTCCGAGGTGATGGGTAAGAGCGCGGAGGGATCGAAACCTTTCGCGCAGATTTTAGGAAACGGTGCGAACCTTAGGATGCCGAGCTGTTCGCTGCCGCGAGCTGCGTATTCGTAACGGACCAGATCCCCTGGATGCTGCCGCCGGCGCCGATGAACAGAGCCGCCGAAGCGAGCGCCACAAACGCCATGAGCAGAGTGTACTCGATCAGGTCCTGTCCACCGTCTTCATTCCAAAGGCTGACTAGCAATGATTTCATGCAGGATGCCCTCCCACAAAGAGTGTAGGCTGCATCGATGCAGCAAACAAGTTCCCCATGGTTAGGCTGTAATTGTTACGGTTTCCTCGAGTGGCCCTGCCCGGTTACCATCCGGACTCAAATTCCCGAAGGCAACTCCAGCAGCGATACTTGCCATTAATCGGCCGCGAGACCGCCTTGTGCATCAATCGGCAGTGGACCTGTGACAAGCCCTCCAGGAAGGTATTCCACAGCCCCTTCACCGAATACCGGGGAGCCACGCCCTCCAGACACATTTCCGCTGCCGCCATTTTAGACATGCTCTTGAAATCCTCCGATTTAACCGTGAACTTGGTGAAAGTCGAAAGCTGCCTGCTTCCACCTGCGTCGATTATTCCGCGCTTTTTCGGTCCGTGGTAGTACGGTCGGTAACGGAATGGGTACCGGGGCGGCGACCTTAGGGGAAATCAGGGTCTCCGGTTAACATCGTGTAACGCTAACTAACTATCCCATGACATCTTTTCCTGCCCGAGATTTCCCGGTTATATTTCAACAAGTTTGGAGTTCACTGATAAAAGGTGTTATCGAAATGAACGCGCGATCGCTCTTTAGTATGCTCTCCTCGGACCTTGCCATTGACCTTGGTACCGCTAATACCCTCGTCTTTGCCCGCAGCAAAGGAATTGTGGTCAATGAGCCCTCCATTGTGGCCCTCCGCAAGGATTCCGGCGCTGTCGAGGCCGTGGGCTCCGATGCCAAGGAGATGCTGGGGCGCACGCCGGAACAAATCACTGCGATCCGGCCCATGCGCAATGGGGTGATTGCGGACTTCACCGCCACCGCTCATATGCTGCAGCACTTCGTACAGAAGGCTCACGCCCGCAAACGGTTGGTTCACCCCCGGATTGTGATCGGAGTGCCCTCCGAGACCACGCCCGTGGAACGCCGAGCTGTTGTGGACGCCGCCTATGGCGCCAAAGCCAGCGAGGTTCACCTGGTGCAGCAGCCCATGATGGCAGCCGTCGGGGCCGGTCTTCCCATCGCGGAGCCGCTCGGCAACATGGTGGTGGATATCGGCGGGGGCACCACGGATGTTGCCATCATCTCCCTGGCTGGAATCGTGTATTCGCACTCGGTAAAGATCGCGGGCAACGCGATGGACGAGAGGATCATCGAGCATTGCCGGCGCAAATACAGCGTCCTGATCGGAGAGCGCACCGCCGAATCGGTCAAGATTGAGATTGGATCGGCCTTTCCCCTTGCGAATCCGATGCGGATGGAAGTCAAAGGCCGCGACCTCGTGGCCGGCATTCCGAAAACCATCATGTTGGAAGACGCGGAAATCCGCGAGGCGCTGACGAGTTGCGTGTCCGGAATCGTGGAGGCCATCCGGGTAGCGCTGGAGCGGACCCCGGCCGAGCTCAGCGGCGATATCGCCGACCGCGGCATCGTGCTCACCGGAGGCGGAGCCCTCCTGAAGAACCTGGACGCGCGGATCCGCAAAGACACCGGGTTGTGCGTCTCGGTAGCCGAGGACCCGCTCACCTGTGTCGCCGTGGGCGCCGGCCGGATGCTCACCGATTTCAACTTGCTGCGCCGCGTCTCGATGAACTAATCCTGCTGCCGCCAGACCGCGGTCCGCGAAAAACAACCGCGTCCTTCCCCCAGCCTATTCGTCCGGAGAGCCTCCGGCGTTGTGTTATGATCGCCGATTGCGGCCCTTGATCCAGCCGGTCTGAAGGGAAAACACAACCATGAGACGGAGCAGCGACCACATTCTCACGACGCACGTCGGCAGCCTACCGCGCCCCCAGGAAGTGGTCGATTTCTTGTGGGCGCAGGATCGCGGCGAAAGCTACGACACCGCCAAATTCAACGAAGTCATGCAACGGGCCGTCCATGATGCCGTGGGAAAACAGACCGAAGCCGGCCTCGATATCGTCAACGATGGCGAGATGGCCAAGGTCGGCTACGCCACCTATATGCGGCACCGTCTGACTGGCTTTGAACTGGGGGACGTGCCGCGCGCCACACCACAGGACCTGGACGACTATCCCGAGTACCGCGACAAAATCGCCGCCGCCGGTGATACACCGAAATATAAGCGGCCCATCTGCCGGGGGCCGATCAAGGTCAGAAATCTGACGCCGCTCCACGAAGACATTGCCCGCTTGCAGGCGGCGCTCGCTCGTGCCAAGGTGGCCGAAGGATTCATGACGGCCGCGTCACCCGGCACCATCGCCGTGTTCCAGCCCAACGAATACTACGCTTCCCATGAAGAGTACCTGGAAGGGCTGGCCCAGGCCATGCGGGAAGAGTACGAGACCATCGTGAAAGCGGGCCTGATCCTGCAGATCGACTGCCCCGACCTTGCCATGGGACGCCACATCCGGTTCCGCGGCGTGGATGACGCCGAGTTCGTGCGCAACGCCGAACTCCAGGTGGCCGCCATGAACCACGCGCTCGCCAACGTGCCGGCCGACCGTGTTCGCTTTCACGTCTGTTGGGGCAATTACGAAGGTCCGCATCACCGCGACATTCCCTTCGCCAAAATCGTCCGCACGGTGCTCAAAGCCAAGCCGATGGGCATCCTGCTGGAATCCTGCAACCCGTGCCACGAGCACGAGTGGGAAATCTGGAAGACGCAGAAACTGCCGGCGGGCAAGGTTCTGATCCCCGGCGTGATCGATTCCACCTGCAACTACATTGAACATCCCGAGTTGGTTTCGCAGCGCATTGTGCGCCTGGCCGAACTCGTCGGGCGCGAGCAGGTGATGGCCGGCACCGACTGCGGATTCGGCACCTTCGCCGGCTTTGGCAAGGTCCACCCGACCATCTGCTGGCAGAAAATGAAATCGTTGTCAGAAGGCGCTCGCTTGGCGTCGAAGAAGCTGTGGGCACGGCCCGCGAAGAAGAAGGCCGCCGCCAAGCCGTCGAAGAAGGCCGTCGCAGCCAAAAAGAAGAGCAAGCCCTCGGCGAAGAGGAAGCCTGCCGCCAAGAAGAAGGCCGCGTTCCGCCGCCGGTAATTCAGCCTATTGGTTCAGTAGCGGGATGTCCTTCACCGCCGGCGGGTCCGGTAGCGATTCCAGGAACGCATAGATGTCCGCCAGTTCCGCGTCCTTCACGACTTTGATGGTGTAGGGGGGCATCTGTCCGGTTGGCTGGCGGACGTATCGCGTAAACCGCGCAAACGGGATGGGGTGTGGGCCCAGTCGCGGGCCGGTGGCCGCCGCGCCCTGCGCCTCCCTCTGATGGCACTGGTAGCAGCCGAACCGGGTAAACAGTTTTCTGCCGTTCGTTGGGTTCGGCGGCTGCGCGAAGAGGGCGCCGGCCATCAGCGCCGCGGCCAGAACAACTCTTCTCATCATTCACTTCCTCACCGCGGCTGCGTCACCACGTCAACCAGGGCCGGTTCGCCTTTTGATACAACTTCCAGAGCACGCCCGATGGCCGGCCCCAGGTTCTTGGCCTCGAGAATGGGGCCCTCGGCGTGCACGCCCATGCCTCGCGCCACCGTGGCATAGTCGATGTTCGGGTCCACCAGCGTGGTGCCGATGCCCGCGTTTTCAATACCGCGCTGATGGCGGTTCGCCAGCCGCTGAATGTGCATCACTTCCTGGTGATAGGCGCGGTTGTTGTGCATCACCGAAAGCAGTGGAATTTTGTGGTGCGCCGCCGTCCAAAGGACCCCTGGCGCGTACATCAGATCGCCGTCGTTCTGAATACTCACGCTGAGCCGCCCATATTTTCGGTTGGCCAGCGCTGCTCCCAGCGATGCCGGCGCGCCATAGCCCACGCCCGCCCCGCCCGAGCTGCCGATGTGCTGGTGATGTTTATCAAAGGCCCACAGCCGGCTCGGCCAGCCGCCTCCGCCCGAGACCAGCGACCAATCCTTGTTCTTGATCTGCCCCCACAGCTCCATCGCCAGGCGCGCCGTACTGATGGGGCTGGCGTCCCAGCCGTACGTCGCCTCCACCCGCGCTGCCTCCACTGCCTTCTGATGGGCTGCCGCGAGTTTGGCGCCACGGTCGGCAAACGCGCGTTTACGGTCCGCCGTGAGCAGACGCTTCACCGCTTCGGTGAGTGCCGGTAACGTCGCTTCCGCATCGGCGGCGATTGCGATATCCACCTCCGGGAAGCGCTCGAAATCCAGCAGGTGATGAACTCGGGGCTGCGATTGCCGCCGTAGTTGACGATCGACTCATGCAGGCCGCGGAAGCTGGATCCCGGGTTCGCGCAGAGATACTCGAACCCAAGGGACTTGAGCACATCGGTCATGAAGTCGGCGCCCGGCCGGTCGGCCGTCAGGACTTCTGCCGCGGGTGCGCCCGTCTCCGCTTCCCGGGCCGCCGCCGAGGGGGCGCTCGCCGCTCGCGCCGGCCGGGACTCCTGCGCCCTTGCGGCCTGCGGGTTGGCCCCCAGCGCGGCCGCCCCGGATACGGCGGCGCCTTTCAGGAAGCTACGGCGGTTCGGTCGCCTCATCACGCCCTCCTTACTTGCCCACGAAATGGCCCACGTCGTGGTTGTTCTCTTCGCAGATGTACTCGATCAGTTCCGTATCCGGCTGGTATTCCGCCACCTCGTGCACCGTCCACGGCTTGGTGTAGGCGCCTGAGTCGTCAAGCGTAATCTCCACCTCCAGGTGACCGAAATCCTTTCGGTGGTATCGCTCGATCACGTGCAGCTTGTCGGTGACGGGGTGTCCGTTGGTATCCAGCCAGCCTTTGCCGTTGGTGCCGCCGGTTTCCACCACGAAGGTGTCTCCGTCCCACTTGCCGATCGAGTATCCCTGCCACGTCGGATTGGGATCGGCGGGAAGCGTCCGGCCGTCGGTGAAGATCTGGCGAAAGATGGTGCGCGACTCGTATAGGATGAGCGTCACGCCGGGCGTCTCCACGATCTTCCACGGCGACGTGACCGCAATTTTCTCCGGAATGACGGACGGCAGGCAGAAATTGTTGGGATCGTCTTTGCCGCGGTTATCCATCCGCTTCTTATACTCCGCCGCCGCCCAGGGCTGGAACGGAACGTCCTTCAGATCGGCGGCGATGTTGATCAAATACTTCAGTCCGGGAACCATCCAGATTCCCGACACCTCCGGTTGGCCGTTGGCCTTGCGCGGCGCGGGCGCCGTCATGTCGGGCTTGCCGTCTTTGGTTCGTGGGATGCCCTTCGTCTGAAGATCGAGCCACTGTGCTGGCGCCGTCAGAGGAGCCGCAAGCAGGAATACCGCCGCGGCCGCAATATGATTCCAGCGGAAAAATGCTTTCATGAGACCTCGCAGTTTTCCCGAGTATACATCAGCCGCCGCCCTCGGGCACTCGGATGGAGGCCGCGGACGAAGACCGCGGGGCGGCTGTCATGCTCTCGCCACCACGTCCCGGTAATATTGCTCGTACTGCGGAATGATCTTCTCGTGGCAGAAGCGCTCGGCTGCGTTCCACCGGCCCGTCTTCGCCATTTTGTAGTGCAGTTGGTCGTCGGTCAGCAACGCCACCACCCGCGCCGCTTGTGCCGCGACATCGCCCACGGCCTCCAGGTATCCGTCTTCGCCGTCCGTGATCAGCTCCGGCACGCCGCC
The DNA here is from genome assembly GCA_020073145.1 of Terriglobia bacterium. Lineage (GTDB taxonomy): Bacteria > Acidobacteriota > Terriglobia > Bryobacterales > Bryobacteraceae > PSRJ01. The sequence continues at coordinate 28,969 of JAIQFS010000015.1, read as the reverse complement.
CACGCGAGTCGCCACCGGCACCACCCCGCAGGCCATCGCTTCCAGTGCCGCCAGCCCAAAAGACTCCAGTTCGCTCGGCATTAGCAGCACGTGCGCCAGCGGGATCAGCCGTTCCACGTGGTCCTGTTTGCCCAAGAACGAGATGTGCCGGTCCACCTTCAAATCGCGCGCGAGGTGCTCGGCGGGGCTGCGGTCCGGGCCATCGCCGGCCATCAGCAGGTGCGCGGGCACGCTCTTGCGCACCTCCGCCAGAATGCGCACGCAGTCGAGCACGCGCTTCACCGGGCGGAAATTGGAGAGATGAATCAGCAGTTTTTCGCCCGCCGGAGCGAACTGCGCGGCGCCGGTCTTCTCGTTATCCGGGTGGTACACGTCGCAGTTCACGAAGTTCTTGATGACTCGGATCTCGTTCCGTACATCGAAAACCTCCACGGTTCGGCTGCGCAGATAATCGCTGACCGTGGTTACACCGTCGGATTTCTCCATGGAGAACTTGGTGATCGGAAAGTACGACTGGTCCACTCCCACCAGCGTGATGTCGGTCCCGTGCAGCGTCGTGATGAACGGCAGACGCCGCTTGGGCGCCAGCATCTGCTGCGCCAGCATGGCGGCGATGGAGTGCGGAATGGCGTAGTGCACGTGCAGCAGGTCCAGGTCGTAGGCCTCCGCTACTTCCGCCATGCGAGAGGCCAGCGCCAGACAGTAAGGCGGGTATTGAAACAGCGGATACGTCGAAACCTCAACCTCGTGATAGTGAATGCGCGGGATCCCCGGATCCAGCCGGATCGGATTGGCATAGCTGATGAAGTGGATCTCGTGGCCGCGAATCGCCAGTTCCAGCCCCAGTTCCGTGGCCACGATGCCGCTGCCGCCATACGTCGGATAACATGTAATCCCGATGTTCACTTCCGCCAGCGTAACACTACGCAGATCGAACCGACTCCGACCACACTGAGACAGCCCACACGCTTCTCGCTGCCCCCTCGGTGAGCGAACCCTGAGATTCCGTCAAGATGCTACCGGCGCACCACACCCGCAGCACCTTTTCTCTTCTCCGCGTCTCGGCGGTGAGTTCCTATTGCAGCGGAATGCGGAACTTCAGCCCCGCGCCGCGCCCCGGACGCGATTCCAAGAGCAAATCGGCATTCAGCGACCGCGCGCGGCGTTTCAGGCTCGCCGGACCGAGCCGCAGCAGTTCTAGTTCCTCCAGCGTGTAGGTGCCGGCGAAATTGAAGCCGTGGCCGTTGTCGTCGACTGAAATCTCCAGCCCTCGATCGGTCTTCTCCATGGACACCGCCACCCGCGTTGCCCCAGCGTGCTTTTGCACGTTGTGCAAAGCCTCGCGCAGCATCTGTAAGACCTCGCCGCTCATTTCCTGCGGCAGACCAACCGGGGTATTGGCGCCCAGAAACGTCACCGGCAGGCCGCTTTCCTTTTGGAAGCTCTCGGCCGTCCGGCGCGCGGACGACACCAGGTTGGCCCCATCCACGTCCACCGGCCGCATGCTGTGCAGAAACGCCCGCAGATCCCGTACCTGCGATTGCGCCAGGCTGTAAAGCTGCTTGAGGTCCTGCATGCCGGCGTTGAGGTCGCGTTCCATCAGCTTGCGCAGGATCTCCAGACGCATCTGCAGGCTGATGAAACTCTGCAGCGGTCCGTCGTGGAAGTCGGAGGCAATCCGGACCCTCTCCTGTTCGCGCGCCTTCTCGGCCGTCTTCTGCGCCTCCTGCAGCTGCTCCTGTAATTCCTCCACTCGCGCTTTCTGGCGTTGCTTGCTGGCAGCGAAGGCCACGGCCAGCACGCCCGCCACCACCACCGTGCGTTCCAGCATGTGGATCTCCGCATACGGGAGCACGGCGCAGAAGATCGCGCACACCGCGGCCACCACCAACACTTCCACCTGGCTATAGAACACCAGTGCTTCGGTCAGCAGGTAAAGGTAGAAGACGGAGGCCACCCACAGCAGGTTCTCCGCGCCGAAACTGGCCACGATCAGAAAGAAGATCGTGTCGGCGAACAATACCAGCAACCCGAACGTGCCGCTCTGCCAGCGGCTGCGAATGGCGACGCCCGTGCTGTATGCCAGAAACACCCCCAGCACCCCGTACATCAGCGCGGACACCGGTCCTGGCAGAAAATAGGTGATCGTCAATGCTGCGGCGGCAAGGAGCGCGCGCGCCCAGGAGACGTATCGCGGCCAAGCGAAATCAGGCGGAAATAGCACGGATTATTTCCGGTACAGATAGAGCGTATGGCTACGCCCTTCTCCGTCGTCTTCGATGGGCTCGACCTTCTCCGGCGTCCAGTTCTTGAACTCGAAATCGTGAGCCACCACGCGAGCGCCCTTTTTCAGCTGCCGGTCCAGCAGGGGCTGCACTTTGTCGTTCGACACAGGAAGCAGATAAACCGTGACCAGATCGGCAGAACCGTAATTTTGCTTGAGCAGGTCTCCGACCACGATGTGCGCGGTTTTCTCCAGGCCGAGCTTGCGGATCTTCTCCAGGCTCTGTTTCACCAAATCCTTGTCCAGTTCCACCCCCACCGCGTTCGCGTGGAACTTCTGCGCCGCCATGATCACGATCCGACCGTCGCCAGATCCCAGGTCGAACATTTTCTCGCCCGCCTTCAAACCGCCCAGTTGCAGCATGCGTTCGACAATCGTCTCCGGCGTGGGGTAATACGGCGCCAGCTTTTCCGCGTCCCCGCTTTGCGCCGCCAGCATGGCGCAACCCAGCACCCCGATCGCCAGCAATCTTCGCATCTCGATAATCCAGCCGACGGTAACAATGTAGCACCTCTGCTATTCTTACTCCACGACCGTTTTCCAGCCGCGCCGGCTTAAGTCACGGTAAATATACAGGCCTGCCGCCACCGCCACGGCCAGCAGCGCCACTCCCACCCCATAGTCCTTGAGAATCACCTTACCGGCGCCGAACAAGGCGCCGTAAATCAGGGCACATCCCGCGATCCAATCCAGGAAATTGTGCTTGAGGTCGTGCGTCGCCGGGATCTCGGGAGCCAGCCGCGCGATTGGTTTCCACAGTGCCGCCGAAGGCCGAGTGCGCCGGTAGAAGGCCAGGAGGTGAGCTTCCGGCTCGGGGGCCGTGAGAAATGTGACCGCCAGCCACACCACCGATGTGATCCCGACGGTAATCAGCATAATGTACGCAAAGCCGCGCGGATCGGAACTCGACAGTCCAAACTCCGTCTGCAGCGCGACCGATACGACGAAAGCCGTGGCCATGGCCGATACCTCGCTCCACGCGTTGATCCGCCACCAGAACCACCGCAGGATCAACACCGTTCCCGTCCCTGCACCCGTAACGATCAGCAATTGCCACGCGGCCGCGATTGAATCCATGTAGCGTGTGATGATCGCGGAAATCACCGTCAGCAACACCGTCGCCAGTTGCGAGGCCCGCACGTAGTGCCGGTCCGATGCGTCCGTCCGCACGAACCGCCGGTAGAAATCGTTGACCAGGTAGCTGGCCCCCCAATTGAGCTGCGTACCTACGGTAGACATGAAAGCCGCCGCAAACGCCGCCACCATGGTGCCGCGCAGCCAGGCCGGCAGGTAATCGATCATCACCCGGATGTAGCCCGTCTCCGGGTCCTTCTGAAACCCGGGATCGTGCTGGTACAGCACCACCGCCGCCAGCGCCGCCAGCACCCAGGGCCAGGGCCGTACCGCATAGTGCGCCACGTTGAACCACAGAGTCGCGAGCAGCGAGTGCTTCTCGTCCTTGGCGCTGAACATTCTCTGTGCGATGTATCCGCCGCCGCCCGGCTCGGCTCCCGGGTACCACGTGGCCCACCAGTTCATGGAGATGTACACCAGAAAGGTGATCATCGGCATCCAGGCCGAGTTTAGATCGGGGATGAAGCTCAGTGCCGACCCCGCCGTGCCCGTGGCCAGCCCTTTGGCGCGGTCGATGACCCCGAGCTGCTGCTTCATGGAATCGATCCCGCCCACTGCGTGCACCGCCGCCACCGCCAGCACGATCACCATCGTCATCTTAATCACGAACTGGAACAGGTCCGTCACCAGCACGCCCCACAGGCCCGACAGCGTCGAGATGAATGATGTCAACGCGATGATTCCCACCACAATAGCCAGCGCCCAATCCTTATTCACGCCCAGGATCAGGGACAGAATCTTCACCATCGCCAGGTTTACCCACCCCAGGATGATGCAGTTGATCGGAATCCCCAAGTACAGCGCGCGGAACCCGCGCAGAAACGCCGCCGGCTTGCCGTGATACCGGATCTCGGCAAATTCGACGTCGGTCATCACTCCCGACCGCCGCCATAGCCGCGCATAGAAGAAGACGGTGAGCATCCCGCTGGCCACCGCGTTCCACCACAGCCAGTTGCCGGCGATTCCATTGCGAGCCACCATCCCGGTCACAGCCAGCGGCGTATCGGCGGCGAACGTGGTGGCCACCATGGACGTCCCCGCCAGCCACCAGGGAGCGTTGCGTCCCGACAGAAAAAACTCGCTCGTGTTTTTTCCGGCGCGCCCTTTGTAGTAAAACCCGATCGCCAGGTTGAACAGGAAATACCCGGCCACGATCGCCCAATCAACGACGGTCAGTTTCATGGCGCTCCTGCTTTTTCCACGACTCTGTGGAAAAGCCTGTGGAAATCGCGCCCGCCCCGGCCGGAATCGAGCGCATTGTCACGGTTTTTTGACATTCTGCACTTCAATTGGGCAGAAGCGCACAGAGGGATCTTAAGTGATTGATTCGAAAAGGTCTGATATCGAACGATACCCCCACTTTTGCGGGTGATTTCCGCCCCATTTGCAGCGTACTCACTAGGTAATCACCTTTTCCAGCGGCAGACCCCGTTTGCAGAATTCACAGTGGGCGGCGTCGGCGTAATAACTGGCTTCGAGTTTGGCCAGATAATACAGGGGTAGCGGCCCGAAATCGCGCATTTGTGGGTTCGGTTGGTAGATAACGACCGCCAACCCGACCACCTGCGCCCCCCTCGATTCCAGCAGCCTTTTCAACTGTGACAGCTTGTTGCCGGTGCGCAAAATGTCATCCACCAGTACCACCTGCTCGCCGGGGTGCTGTTCCAGGTACTGGCGAAAGCGCAGGGCATCGTTGTCCTGGCTGCTCTCCCCCCAATAAACCTGTCGTGCTCTCAGTGCCTCGCATACTCCATAGGCCACCGGTAGTCCGCCTGTCGCCGGCGCCACAATGGAAAGCTGGGGCACGATCGCCCGGATTTCGGAATTGGCGCGCAGCAGGCGGCTCAGTCCCACGCTGAACATCCGCTGATATTGGTAGTAGCGCATGGCCAGCGGCACCTGCAAATACTCGTTGGAGTGCATGCCGCTGGGATACTCGAAATGGCCGTCTCGCAACGCGCCGGTTTCACGGAGCACGGCCACCACTTCGTCTTGCGTGGGAATCAGGTGCATGTCGGATCCGCCTTCAGTTGGCTCCCCGGCCGGCCAGCACCCGGGGGATCGTGCGCAACAGAATCTTCCAGTCGAGCGCGAGCGACCAATTATCAATGTACTGCATGTCGAGCTTCATCCAGGTCTCGAAATCGACGTTGTCGCGCCCGGAAACCGCCCACAGGCACGTCAGACCCGGGCGCATCCGCAGTCGCCTCCGCTGCCATCGCTTGTATTGTTCCACTTCGCTCGGAACCGCCGGCCGAGGCCCCACCATCGACATGTCGCCGCGCAGCACGTTCCACAACTGCGGCCATTCGTCGACCGAGAACTTGCGCAAGTACCTCCCCACCGGCGTCAGCCGCGGATCGTCCGGGATTTTGAACGCTGTTTCGCGCGTGCTCAGGTGCGCCAGCGTCTCCTTTAGCTCCTCCGCGTTTTCGCACATGGACCGGAACTTATAGAACACGAACCGGCGCCCATTCAGCCCGCACCGCACCTGCCGGAAAATCGCCGGACCGCGCGACGTCAGCCGGATGAGAATCGCGATCACCAGCATGAACGGCGCCAGCACCACCAGTCCCGCTACCGCCAGCAGTACATCCACGGTCCGCTTCAACAGCAGCCGGATTTCGTCGTACGGCACCGCTGAAAACGTCAGCAGCGGAGTGGCCCCGAAGCGCTCCAGCGACACCGTGCTGTTCACATGCGGAAAGAAATCCACCGCTACTCGCGTGCGCACGCCCTCTTCATCGCACAGCAGGAAGTATTCTTCCAGGCTTGCCAGGCTCTCGCTCTCCACCGCGAAGATGATCTCGTCGATGACGTGCTGCCGCAGCAGCAAAGGCAGGTCCGTGATCGCCCGCACCGGGTAGGTCGCGTCCAGAGTTACCTCGCCGGCGTCCGAATCCGCGTGGTCGCTCAGGAACCCGCGCAACCGGATGCCATAGTCGAGCGACCGTTCCAGCGCCTGCGCCAGTCGCCGCGCCCGCTCCCCCGTTCCGACTACCATCACATAGTGCGGCGCCGCAAACTCGCGCCGGATGACGCCGATCACGCGCCCCGCCGTCAGCCGGAACAGCAGCAGCAGCACCCACGTATACGACGAAAACGAAATGACGAAGAAGCGGCTCAAATCCATTCGCAGCGCGTACTCGAAAATCACCAGGCACAGCGCCCCGAGAGCGCACTGCCGTGCCGTGTCGCGTAGAATAATGCGCGGGTGCGCGGAATCCAGTTTTTCGTAAACGTCCAGCGACCGCCCAATCAGTACCCAGGCCACTAGAGAAAACCCAAGCACCAGCGCTTTTTGTTGGACCGTCAGGAAAAAGAGGAAATGAAGCTGAAGGACCGAGCGGGTCTGGTAGGCCGCCTCGAACGCCAGTGTCGTCAGCACGACGTCCGACAATCCGAACAAAACACGGGCCTTCCGCTGCCGGCTGAACATCCGGACTCAGGATATCATGCGGCGCCGCGTTCGCAGCACGAGCGAAACCACGGCTGCTACTTCGTCGGCGCTGGAATGGTGGTGAGAGTTCCCCCGGGACCGGCGCGCAGGCCAATGACGCTGATCTTGCCGCCGGCTGGTGTCACCAACTCCACCATGCCCCGCAGGTTCCCGGTCCCGGGGAACTGGTCCGGCAGCAGGAACGAGGTGTGGCCCCGGCCTGCCAGGTGGATTGTCGTCGTCTGAAACGGCGAGCCGGTGTCGTCGCTCACGTTCACCGTGATGTCTGCCGCCACGTTGGCGACATTCGCCAGTGCTACGCCTGTCGTTACCCCGTCGGTGTCATCAAACCGCAGCACGAAGCTGTGGGGCAGGCGCGTCTCCAGCGGCACCGCGGCCTCCTGACCGTAAGGAGTCCAGTTGAAACAACCCCAGAACCGCAGCCAAGTTGTGGAAGAACTGCTCGCTCCTTGGCGAGGTAAGGACTGTCTTCTGGAAGGGTAGCAGGGGCGCCGGCGATCTGACCAGACCAACTCGGGCGGGAGGCGGGCCAAGAGTACCAGACGCAAGCCGCCGACTGAACCGGACGGACCCCGGCAGGGACCGCCTCCGGACGTCGCGGTTCGGTAGGTCGAACATCCTAGTGCACCGGCAACAACGTCCGCAGCGCATCCATCCTTCCGCCGGTCCCCACCAGCAGCCCTTCGGGAAACCGCCGGTATCTCAGAATTGTCCGGTAGATCGTCTGGTTTGCCATGGAGTTCAGCCCCAGGCCCGCCAGATATTGCAGCCGCATGTTCAAGTCTTCGTTGATTGCTGCGTCCGCCAGCAGCGGTTTCAAATCCGAAGCCCTCCCGGCGTAGGTAGCCAGCAGATCCACCGCCGAATGAAATCCGACCTCGCTCAGCGATTGGGAAACTCCCGCGTACTCCGATTGGTCTAGACGCCGCTGCAGTTGGTCGACGCTGATAACCGTCTGCTCTGCCGAGCCCAGCAGGACCAGGTCGAAGCCGTCTCCATTGAGGTTGTTGCTCCAAACCGTGCCCGCCGGGAAAACCTGGAAGAATGTCGCCAGTTCGGTCTTCACCGTCTCTAGGTCGCTGTCATAAATCGGAAGCCACTGCGCCACTACGCCGCCCGGGTTGAGGCGGCTCTTCACCAGCTCATAATACTGTTTCGAATACAGGGTAGAGGTCCCTTTGACCCAGGGGTGGATCGGATCCGTGGTGATGACGTCGAACTTGTCCTGTGAGGTGAACACGAAGTGCCGCGCGTCGTCATAAACAATGTGGGTTCGGGGATCGTTCGATACCCAGTAGTTTTGCTTGCCGAAGTACTGCGTCGACGCAGGCGGAATCAACGGCTCCAGCTCGCAGATCGCGATGTGCCGGACATCCGGATAGGGCACGAAGGAGCCGCCTGTCACACCCGCTCCGAAACCGACGATGAGCACGGAGCGCGGCTGCGGATGGACCAGCGCCGGCAAGTGCCCCAACATCCGCTCCAGCCTCATATCGAGCGGCGCCGTGGAGGCCTCGGCTTTTCCGCTCACATAGAAGTGCCGCTGGCCGGCGCGCTCCGCAATCACTACCGACGAGTTGATCCCTTCTCCCCGGTACAACACCTTGATTGGATTCGCCCGGTCAAACAGGTCTTCTGCCCGGACGGTTGGCGCGAACCGGCGTCCGTACGCCACCATTTGCCACGGAACATCGGAAACAGTCCAAACCAAACCCAACACCGCGACGGTTCCGGCGGCGACCCGCAGCGGATGTGCCCTCACCGTGCCGCGCAGGGTCAAGGCTGCGATCAAGGCGGACGCCGCGGAAACCGCGATCAGCAGCTGCTGCGAACCGGCCGTCCCCAGTGTCGGAATGAAGACGAGAGTGAACGCCAGTGCGCCCACGATCGAACCGGCGGTATTGACGGCGTAGACCTCGCCGGCAAGCTGTCCGGGATCCTCGCCCGGAACCGCGGCCGCCGCCAGGGCCAGTGGGAAACTGGCGCCCCAGAGTAGCGTGGCGGGGAGAATCGCCCACACGCAGCGCGCCAGGTCGAGTTCAAAGTTGAACCACGGGTCGAGCGAGAGCCAGGGGTCCACCGGCCAGTACGGCAGCGAATGGGCCAGCGTGTAAGCGGTCCAGGCGATCGCAACTCCCAGCAGCAGCTGGCACACGGCCAGTGCCTGGCGTGGACTCTGGGTGCGGCGGGCGAACCAGGAGCCGGCGCTGCTACCCGCCCACAGTCCCAATAGGAAGACTGCCAGGATGATCGAGAACGTATACACAGTGGCGCCTAGTAATAGCGAGAGCAGCCGCGTCCAAACCACCTCCGCGCCCAACGCGCCCAACCCGGACAAGCCAATCGCCAGGTAGACCAGAGAGGCGCCTTGCGCACGGTGCGCGCGCTCCGGGGCCGCCGATGCTGACACTGGGCCGCTTTGCAATCGCCCCGCCAGAGCCAAGGCAAGTAACGCGACCGCTGCGTTGACCGCTGCCGCCGTGTATGTCGCCACCGCCATATCGTGGACGCGCAGCAGGTAGAAGCCGGCGAACAGGCAACCGAACACCGCGCCTGCGATATTAGCGCTGTACAGATAGCCCAACCACGAGACGCCCTGCGGCGTGGCTTCCGTCCAACGGGCAATCGCAGGCAGCGAACCGCCCATCAGCAGGGTCGGAGGCAATAGGCACACCCCCGCGACAACACCGCGCAGCACCAGCCCCGCCGGCCCTCCCATCGCGCCCGCCACATAGAGCCGGCCGATCGACGGGACGCCGAAAAGAGCGGCCACTCCCAACACCCCGATCCCCAACTCCAGCAGAGCGTAGACCCGCAAGGGGTGACGCCGCCCAGAGACCAGCCGCGGCAGCAGAGCGCTTCCCAAGCACAGCCCGCCCATGTAGGCGGCCAATAAAAGGCCGAGCGAAATCGCCGAAGACCCAATCACCAGTTGCAGTAATTGGAACCAGACGATTTCGTAGATCAACGCGGCGCAGCCACTTCCCGCCAGCAAAAGGGCCAGCCAGGGCAAGCCGCGGCGCGCGTTAGTTCGAGCGCCGGTATCGCCAAGCTCTTTCATCCCGGGGGACTCCTGGATCACCTTAATACGCTACAACACAGTGCGCTAGCAAGGGCGGTTCTGTGGGTGACCGATTTGGCTCTCGACCTTGATTGTTCATAAATGGCGCCGACATTTAGTATGCCGACCCTTGACAACGGATTACAGCATTGATATAAGTTTGCCCCAATGGAGGTGACGGGGGTGATGCGTACCGTTACATTACTAGCTCTTTCCTTGTTGCTCGCCTGCGCCGGCGCGCTTGCACAAACGGCTCAAATCAATGGCACCATCCGGGATGCGAGCGGTCTCGCCATTCCATCGGCCTCGGTCAAAGTGACTCAAACCGCGACCGGCGTTGTCCGCACCACGGTCAGCGGCGCCGACGGCGGTTACGTTCTGCCGAACTTGCCCGTTGGTCCCTATTTAGTGGAAGTTACCAAAGACGGCTTCAGCAAGTTCGTGCAGACAGGCATTGTTCTGCAAGTCGATACCAATCCCACTGTCGACGTCGCCATGCGCGTGGGCTCGGTGAGCGAGCAGGTCACGGTCGAAGCCGATGCGGCCCAAGTGGAAACGCGCACCACCAGCATCGGGCAGGTGGTCGACTCCCAGCGTGTCCTGGAGATGCCGCTGAACGGCCGCGAGGTCCACGAACTCATCTTTCTCGCGGGCATGGCGAGCTATCCCGGGACCGCCTCTCTCAACACCGTTCGGAACTATCCGACCGTGGTGGTTTCCGTGGCGGGGGGAGCGCCGGATTCGGTCTCCTATAACCTGGATGGCCTAATTCACCAGGACCCTTATAATAATTTGAGCCTGCCTTTGCCTTTCCCGGACGCCCTGCAAGAGTTCAAGGTGGAGACCAGCGCGATTCCGGCCCAGTATGGATTTCACTCCACGGCCACCGTCAATGCAGTTACCAAATCAGGCACCAACCAGTTTCACGGCGATCTGTTCGAGTTTCTGCGTAACGGAGACTTGAACGCCAATGACTTCTTCAATAACAGTGCCAAACCCTATAAGGCGCGCGATACTCTGAAGCGCAACCAATACGGCGGGACGATCGGCGGGCCCATTAAAAAGGACAAGTTATTCTTCTTTGGCGGATACCAGAGAACGTCTCTGCGCTCCGACGGCACGGCCACTACCGCCTTCATTCCGACCCCCGCGGCGTTACTGGGTGATTTCACCACCCTCGCCGGGGCTGGATGCAACAAAGCGCCTATCACCTTGTCCCCAGCTCTGGGATTCACCAACAACCAGATTTCTCCCGCTCTGCTCGACCCGGTTTCCGTGAACATCCTCAATACCATACCGGCGTCAGGGGATCCATGCGGGCGCACCAACTACGCGCAGGTAGCCAATCAGGATGAGGATTTGGTCGTCTCCAAGGTGGATTACCAAATCAACACCAAGCAATCCCTCTTCGGACGTTTCTACTCGGCGAAACTCAATCAAAGCTCGACCTACGACGGAAAGAACCCCCTTTCGATCGCCAGCTACGGATTTAACGATCTGGATTATGGGCTGACTCTGGGACATACCTTTGTCATCAGCCCTACCCTCGTAAATTCTCTGAGAGTCGGCGCCAATCGCACGAACATTGCGAAAGTTCCGGATCAGTACAAATCGTTCGGCGCGCTGGGAGCCAACGTCTCGCCTCTCGGCGGTAACAATATCGCACTATCGGTTACCAGCGAGTTTGCCATTGGCGGCGGCGCGGCCGCACCCGGAGTGTCGCACAACGGGCCGCTCTGGTCCGTCGGTGACGATGTCAACTGGGTCAAGGGATCGCACCAAATCGGCTTCGGTGGCAGCTTTTATCATCAACAATTGAACTACTGGTCCGGCGGCGGAGTGAATGCCACCGGTTTGGCGAACTTCGATGGATCGGTGAGCGGGTTGGCTCTCGCTGACTTCATGCTGGGGCGCTTCGTCAGCTGGAGCCAGGGCACCCTGTATGGATTCTACAGCCGGCAGACTTACCAGGCGCTCTATGTTCAGGATTCTTGGAAGATCACTCCCCGGTTGACGGCGAATTTCGGCGTACGCTGGGAGCCCTACACGGCGGTCTACCAGTCACGCACCGCGCAGGATCTGCATTTTGATTCAGGCCTCTTCGCGCAGAACGTGCACAGCGCTTATTACCAGAATGCTCCGGCGGGGCTGGTGTTCTCGGGCGATCCGCAGTACAGCTGCGGCAACAGCTTCAACTGTTCCAAGTGGGACAAGTTCTTCCCGCGTGTGGGGCTGGCATGGGATCCGAAGGGCGACGGGAAGACGGTGGTCCGTGTGGCGTATGGAATGTTCGGCGACCGCATGAGCATGCTTTCGTTGAGCCAGGAGCAGTTCGGCGCCCCATTCGGCAATACGGTAAGCGCCACCGGTGGGACCCTGGCGAATCCGTGGTCGAACTACCCGGGGTTGACGGGGGGAGCTTCGCAGCCAGGACAAAACCCAATGGCGGTGCTGGCGTCGCGCAGCGGGTTTGGCTATGCTGCCCCGAATATTCCATTTCCGGCTTTCGGTGCTTACGTCGGGTCGAATTTGAGCAATTTCCAACCGACGTATGTGAACCAGTGGAATCTCAGTATCCAACGCCAGATCGGCCAAAACTGGTTGTTGAGCGCGAATTATCTGGGCACGAGCACCATCCACTTCGTCAGCGGCGAGAATCTGAATGCCTCGGTACTGGTTCCCAATACGGCCGGAACTCCTCTGGGCACCTGCCCTAAAGGAGTCGTCGTGGGCTGCAACTCCACCGGAAATGCCAATCAGCGCCGGCCTTTGTACCTGCAGAATTCAGCGTTGGGCCAGTATTATTCCAACGTCGGCATCGCGGACGATGGGGGAACGGCGAGCTATGAGGGTCTGTATTTATCCGCCCAAAAGCGGCTCAGTCACGGGGTGACGGTCCAGGCCAATTACACGTGGTCGCATTGCATCAGCGACCCCTGGAACCAGAACCCGACGGCGGCCGGCGTGGCCCCTCCCGGTGCTCGCAGGCAGTGGCGCAGCAACTGCATCGGAAGCGATCTGCGGCAGTTGTTCAGCTTGAACGCGGTCGCCACCACTCCCAAGTTTTCCAGCCGCGCTCTCCGCCTGGTGGCCAGTGACTGGCAGGTGGCGCCCATCATGACCATCAAGTCCGCCCAGTTTTTCTCGGTGTTGGCTGGGCCGGACCGGGCGCTGACTACGGTGCCGGGCCAACCCGCCCAGTTGCTGAGCGCGAGTCCGTACGCAGCCAAGCAGACGGTCGACCAATGGCTCAATCCCAGCGCTTTCGGTCAGCCTGACTTAGGCACTTACGGCAACCTGGGGCTGAACAACCTGAAGGGCCCCGGCGTCTTTCAACTCAACATGTCCTTGTCGCGCACCTTTCCGGTTGCCGAGCACAAGTCGTTTCAGTTGCGGGGGGAGGCCTTCAATCTCCCCAATCACCTGAATCCGTTTACGCCAGGCATCACGCCCATCAATGGGACGCTGTTTGGCGGACAGCAGAATCAGAACGCTCCCAACTTCGGTCAAATCACCAGTGACATCAGCGGCAACAATGGACTGTTGCCGGGCGACTATCGCGTGATTCAATTCGCGTTGAAGTTCGTCTTTTGACGGCAGACTAGAACCGAGGGGCCAGGCTTTGGCTGGCCCCTCGGTTCTTCCCCCAGAGACTCGACTTCCGGCCTGGTTCTGCCCCTGCGCTTGCGCCCCGCCGGCTTTGTGCTTACACTCGGGAAGTTGGGTGCCGCCTCGCGGCGCCCCGCTTCATACACCAGTTTGGAGGCAGCCGAATGAGCCGCACGAGAGCAGGAGCGCTGGCAGTCGCCGCGCTCGCGTTCTGGAGTCTGGCGCCCGCGCGGGCGCAGCAGGGAACCCCCGCCACCGGCGAATGGCGCGTCAATGGAGGCGATTCCGGCAGCACTCGCTACTCCCCCCTCGATCAGATCAATGCCGCCAACGTCAAGAACCTGGAAGTCGTCTGGCGCTGGAAGGCCCAGAATATGGGACCGCGCCCTCAGGCTGCCTGGGAAGTGACGCCCCTCATGGTGGGCGGCAAACTCTTCTTCACCGCAGGCACCGGCCGCACGGTAGTGGCCGCTGACGCGGCCTCCGGCGAAACCCTCTGGACCTATCGCGGCGATGACACCGCCGACCGCGGCGCCGTTCGCGCCAACAACCGCGGCGTCACCTATTGGTCCGATGGCCGCGGCGACGACCGCGTCCTCTTCGTCACCCCCGGCTATCAACTCGTGGCCCTCAGCGCACGCACTGGCCTCCCCATTCCCGATTTCGGAGCCGATAGCCACGTCGATCTCTGGAAGGGCCTGGATCGACCCGTGGTCGAGAAGGGCACCATCGGCGCCACCTCGCCCCCCATCGTCATTCGGGACGTCGTGGTCGTGGGCGCGGCTCTGAAGGTGGGCGTCGCGCTTCCTCACAAGCAAAACGTCCCCGGCTACATCCGCGGCTACGATGTCCGCACCGGCAAGCTGCTCTGGACCTTCCATACCGTTCCGCAGGCCGGCGAACCGGGTGTCGAAACCTGGCTCAAGGATCCCCAGACCGGCCAGGATTCCTGGAAATTCACCGGCAATACCGGCGCCTGGGGACCGCTCACCGGCGACGAGGAACTCGGCTACGTCTATATCCCCGTGGAGGCCCCCAGCGGCGATACCTTCGGCGGCCAACGCCCCGGCGCGAACCTCTACTCCGACAGCATTGTTTGTCTCGACGCCAAGACCGGCAAGCGCGTCTGGCACTACCAGCTGATTCACCATGAGATGTGGGACTACGATATTCCAGCCGCCCCCATCCTGCTCGATCTCACTGTCAACGGCAAGAAGATCAAGGCTCTCGCGCAGGTCAATAAGTCGGCCTTCACGTTTGTGTTCGACCGCACCAACGGCCAGCCCGTGTTCCCCATCCAGGAGCGCCCCGCGCCCCAAGGCAACGTGCCCGGCGAATGGTATTCGCCTACGCAGCCGTATCCTACAAAGCCCGCTGCGTTTGACCGCCAGGGCGTCACCGAAGCCGATCTCGCCGACTACACGCCCGAGATCAAAGCTGCAGCCTTGAAGGTGGCTTCGCAATACGTGCTCGGCCCCATCTACACTCCGCCCATCGTCAAAGACACGGGCGGTAAGCTGGGCACGATCCAGCTCCCCGGCGCTGGCGGCGGCGCCAACTGGATGGGCGGCTCAGTCGATGCCGAAACCGGGATGCTCTACATCCCCTCCACCACCAGCCCGTACCTCTCGGCCTTGCAGCCGGGCGGCGACCGCTCCGAGATGCCCTACATCGCCGCCGGCGGTCTCGGCGGCCCGACGGTGATGGGACTGCCGCTGATCAAAGGCCCCTACGGCCGCATCACTGCCATCAATCTGAACACCGGCGAGACCTCTTGGATGATCCCCAACGGCAAACCGGCGGACAACCTGGTCAATAACCCCGCGTTGAAAGCCGCCAATATCGATGCCAGCAATTGGGGCGGCGGCCAGCGCTCCCCCATTCTCGTCACGAAAACGCTGCTCTTCGAAGGCAGCAACAACCTCCGCGTGATCGATAAGGCGACCGGCCAACTGATCCACGCCATCGACCTGGGCTCGAACCTGAGCGGCGGCACGATGACATACCTGGTGAATGGACGCCAGTTGATCCTGGCCGTCGTAGCCGGCCAGCAAGCCGAAGGCGCCGAACTGGTCGCGCTCGCGCTCCCGCTACCCGGCGAAGGCCGTGGCGGTAGAGGCGGTCGTGGGGGCCGAGGCGGTCGGGGCGGCAATGCGCCTCCGCCGCCGGAGAACTAGAGAACTCGGCACGCGGCTCACCGGCTCGAGGCGCGCTTGTGCTCCGGACGGATTTCCGGCTGATCCAAGCGCTGCCCCTTTCGGCCTGATTGCCAAGCGCAGCCCCTCTCGCTACCGGTCCCTCCGCGCGCGAATCCTAGTGACGGTCGTGCCGCCACTTCCAGTATTCCTGCTGCTCATTCCGGTGGAGCTTACCGAAGTCCTTATGGCGCCGATGGGTTTCAATGATCCACTGGTTATAGTAATCACCCTCGCGATTGTCCCAGACGTGGTAGTCCGAGCGATATGGGTCGTACACCCGATAGCCCACGCCCACTCGTGCTGCACATCCTGTGATTCCAAGCGAGACGCAAAGAACAATAGTCGTCAGGAGCAGCCGGAACAAGCCTTTTAATGGCATCCGTAGTCCCTCCGATAATCTGGAGCAACCTTCATACCTCTGTAAGAACCGTTACCGCCCTTTGGGCCGGGTTCCGAGTCACTGGACGGCAACCGTAACTCCCGCCTGGGTTGTGAACGGACCCATACGTAATGAGATGGGAGCAGACGGGTTCGCCGCCACCGCCTCGGGCACTCGAACATTGACCTGCACCGCCCCGGCAATGAGGCCGGGCGCAGCGCCCGCGTAAAGAACCTCTGCCGGAACTCCGTCGACGGTCGCCGTCACGGGGGAGGTGGTGAGCGCCGGAGTTTGCTCGATCAGTCCATCGGCGGGCAACGGGCTCAGCGCGCCAAAACCGGTTCCGTAGATCATGATCACGGATCCTCGGATCGCCGCGTTGGTCGCCGAGTTTACCGAGTAGTTCTGGTTGAGAATCGCTCCCGGTCCGGAGCCGGTGGTGCTCAGCGTGAAGATGGCGGGCGAGGCCGCTACCACTGGAACTTCGACCTTGGCGCTCCCCTGGTCCTGCCGGATCTCGACCTGGGCTGCATTGCCAAGGTCCAGTCCAAAGGGCATGACCGCATTCACTTGCTTCGAATCGGCATAGATGACTGGGGCCGGAAGACCGTCGACGAACAGCGCCCGTGTCGCGCTGGGAAACGAACCGAAGACTGTGAAGATTTCACCGGGAGACACAGGCCCGGCGGCCAGACTGGCTGCGTTGCAGACCGCATTCGCCGAAGCGGTCGCGAGCAGGACGATTCCTTGCCGGCCGGTCACAGTCACCGAACTGACGGCGGTCCCATCCAGTGTGGTAAACGTGCCGCCGAGATCTACGCTCCGCGGTGATAGCCCCGGCTCGCCCAGCAAAACCTTGCCGCCCGAAAAATCCCGCTGAAAGACGCCGCGATCGTAGGACCGCGGGCCGAGCGGCGCCCCCAGATCGGTCTCGTATCCGGTCCACCAATTGTCCGGCGTGCTCGTGTCGTCGCCGATGCTGTCGTTCCCGCCCGAAATCATGAAGTAGCTTGCGAGGCCATACTCCTGGCCCGCGGCGTCCAGACCATACTCCTGGAAATTGACGCCTTTACCGGCCGAGTGCAACCGGTCGACAAAGTCGAAAAAAGAATAAACGGACCAGAAGCCCGTTCCGCCGGTCAGGTTTGGATCGCTGGCGATTCCGCGCTCCAGGTTGATCTTGTCGGCGGTCGCGATTTGGCGCTGGACCGCGGGATCCTTATCCTGCACACCCGCCGGCCCCGCGAACCAAAGCGAATTCTCGATGATGCCCTTGTTGGGCAATGCCGCCCGGACCTGCTCCACGAAAGCAGCCACATAAGTTCTCCATGCGTCATACGTCATGGGTTGGCTGGTGTTGAAGTCGATGGGCGCCGCCTGGTTGCCCCAGCCGTCGGAGACCCGGAACTCCAGGTTGACATCATCGATATACAAGCCTAGGTAGTTCCCGCCGGAGAGGTTGCCGAGGGCGGACGTGATCCAGGCAGCCCGGAAAGCCGGGTTGGCGATATCGGCCGCCCACATCGCGCAGGTCCCTCCGCCGCAGTTGTACGGGATGTAGAGCTTGTTTCCATTTTGGTCGCGCAGAATCCATTCAGGATGGAAGACTTCCTCAGACGATCCTTTTTGGATGCCGTACAAATCCATATAGGCATAGGCATTCGGGTACCAGGCCGTCCGGATGTCAAAATAAGGCGTGTACACCACCATGTTGGCAAAATGGTCGAGAAACCATTGCTGCTGAGACAGACTCGGAGCGTAGGTGTACGAGTCGAAACTCGCTCCCGCATTCGCGACATAGTTCACATGGCCTGGACTCGGAATTTGCGCCATTGCCGCCAAAGCAGTGTACAGGGCTCCAACGATCCGCGCTGACGCGATCGATTGTTTGATCATTCGTTTCTGCTTCCTTTCGTTCGGATGGAAGCAGCCAACGGTAGCCGGGCCTCAGTCCTGCTGGAGTGTAGGAGGAGTGCTGGATGGCGTAGGACTGCGTGAAGAGGATGCGATGAGCTTGCCTGCGTCGCTAGAGCCCCGCGACAGTTTCCGCTTTCCCGTGTCTTACTGCGCGACACCACGCCATGGTACTACGGCAGCAGCGGAACAACGTGTAATCTCAGCGGATTCTTTAGTAGGGTTGTTGATTCCACGGATGGGGGGGGGGCGGACTCACTCTGTGACGGGACCGGCCTGCGCTGAATCCGGGTCCGATATGGGTGGCTGGGTCCTCATCGAGGAGCGCTTCGCGGATTCACTGAGCTCCGCCACTATGAGTGTGGGTCGTCTGCTTCTGGAGCTTACGGCGTTCCGACCAATAGCGCTTCATGCGCTGGGAAACCTCCGCGCGTTCCTCGGCGCCCATCCATTTTCGTCCGCGGCGAGGAAGCCCGGAAAATCCAGTGTTTTCCTCATCGCTCGTTTCTAACCCCGAGAGTGCTGCGATCGCGCGATCCAGCCTCTGTTTTTCAGCCCGTAGTGCCCGGATCAATTCGTTAATGTTGACTGCCACCTCTAGCGATGCGCGGCTGGTCCGCGTCCTTTCTTGTCGGAGTTCGGTGTCGGCTCGCTGAGCGGCTGTTTTGGATGACAAGCCGGGGTCAACATCGCGCTCGCGGATTGGCGCCGACTCTTCAGTTGAGCGATGCCCACGGAAACACGCGCGCGTTCCCCCTTTCGCCCTCTTCTAATACCTGTTGCACCGTGGCCAGCCACTCGGCCCGGCACCTCTCCAGAATGTCATCGCCTTCCTCAGAGGGGCCCAGGCTGGGCGCACCGGCTACAAACGCCCCAGGGGCTGCGGGCTTCCGGCCGGTCGCTCGCGCGCCAACCAGCGACGCCCGGAAGTCTGCAAGATCTTCCACCGCGGCGATCACCGCCCGCTGGAACTGAGGGTTCCGCCGGCTCTGCGTCCATTCCGTCGCGCCGCTTACGGCGGGATTCACAATCACCACATCGGCCGCCACCTTCAGGCGCCGCGTCAGTTTCGTCGCCTCTTCAATGGTGTGCGCCGGAATCGCATAGTAACCCGCCTGCGTTAGAATTTCGCCCAGCCAAAACACAAATCCGAGATCGTTGTCCAGGATCAAGACCGTCTTGCCCAGTGAGTCTTCTCGCATCTTCATAACTTTATGTCCTGGCATCCATCTGCCAGCCTCCCAGGCGTGATCGTCTGGTTTTAGAACCCACGGTGTCTATCCGCTTCCGAGCGCCGCCCACCGGACTTCTGCGGCATCACCACTACGTTCGAAGCCTCCGCGGCGGGCAGTTCACCGTCCGCGGCCAGCTCCGTGAAGGTCGCCAACACGCGGCAGTACTCGGCAAAAGCCCGCGCCTCCTCTCGCTGCAACCTGGCGGTCGCCGCGGAGTCTGCGGGCGTCGTGCCGGGGTTCTCCAGGATCCTCCGGCAGGACTCGGCGGCCGCCCGGCAGTAACCTTGCCGCGCTTGCTGCAACTTTACGGTCCATATTTGTGTCAGGTCTCGCCGGGCAGGATCGCGTTCCGGAATGCCGTTTCTCATAAAGACTCCTTGTGCCGTGCGGCGCAACGAAATCAATCTAGCGCGGCGAATCTCCAAATAGGCACCCCGGGGGCCAGCGTGCGAATTCACACATCTACCGCGCCGCAGAATCAATGGCCTCATCGATTGCCGCAAATCGGAGCCTTACGGCATGAGTAGTTTTTTCTCACCCTCGCCTGCTCCGGCCGTGCAGTGGGCTAAGCTGCGGCCGATTTGGCAATCCGCCCCAGCCCGGATCCGTTCGGCCTTGCCATGGGATCCCGCTTGACTTTGATCGGATACCGCTGCGGCCTGCCTGGGTCCTGTGTGTGGGGTGCAAGCGGCGGATTCCGGCGCTCTCGCTTTCGAGGTGGCTTCCCTAAAGCCGTCCGGGCCGACGGCGGGGGGGCTCCTTCTTCGTGAAATGATCGCTAACGGTCCCCCTCTGGGCATGCTGCCCGGCCGTGGCAACAGAGTCGAGATTCATGGAGACAGCGCCGCCGAATTGCTGGCGGCCGCGTACCAGATCCCGATGCGTCAGATCGTGGGTCCCTGCTGGATGTTCGACGCCCGATTCGACATCGACGCCCTGATCCCTGCGGGCCAGCCTCGAACCAAGGCGCCGGAAATGTTGCGGACTTTGTTGCAGCAACGCCTTGCCCTGCAAGCCCACCGCGAGGTGCGCGGGATGTCCGGATACATCCTGTCCGTCGGAAAAGGCGGGCCGAAGCTCAAGGAAGCCCCTCCGTTTACGCCCACGATGGATGTCGGCAGTCCACGCCGCCCGCCGCCGGGTTTCCAGGGCGTACACTTGGAACTCGGTCACGCCGACATGGCCCAGCTTGCCGACATCCTCGCGCAGCAGTTGGGCGCGCCGGTAGAGGATCAGACCGGCTTGAAAAGCTTCTACTCCATTCTGATCGAAGTTCCCACGCGCGAAGCGAAGGACCAGTTCGATCGGCCCAGCCTGTTCCGTGAGGCTTTGAAGGCCTACGGCCTCGACTTGGCCGGTGGCAAGATCGACGCTCCCATTTTAGTCATCGACAACCTCTCCAAAACGCCCACTGCAAACTAGACGTTGGGGAGCCGGGACAGTCCCGTATTATCGACGGTGCTTCCGACGCACTACGCTAGGGATGGGATCGGGGCAATGCGCCTGCCCGGTCTGAACGGGAACCGCTAAAACTTCTTCAGCTCTTCCACCAGCGCCGCCAGGCCTTTCTTGCGGTACAGATTCGTCAGCCGCTGCTCTTCGGCGGAGGGCGCCACTACGTTCAGCAGCGAATAGGTTTCCAAGTTCTGGCGGTTCGGCACCCACACCTTGCCGTCGGCGAACTGTACTTGGCTGACGAAACCGGTCATCTTCTGTATATTCACCGGCCCGCCGCGCAACGAGAAACGCAGCTCGGTGTCCTGCAGCAGCTGGGCTGTCTTGCCGGGAGGCAGGTAGAGCCCGGGATCGGAAGCCGGCAGCGAGGCGGCCACGTACTGCTGGCCCTTGGGATCGCTCACCAGCCACGCCATCTCCACGTATTTCACGGTTTGGCTGGATTGGTTCTGCACCCGGATGCGCGGCGCGCGCGCTTCCCCGCCGGCAATCTGCGCCCAGCCGTCCAGCGGTTCCACTGGCGCATCGGGGAATTTCAGAAAAGCGAACTGCTCGGTGCGCTCAGGCCCCACCCCTTCTTCCGCCACCGCTGAAACCGTGCGCCGCCGGATCACCCTCACGTCCAACTGTGGTTGATCGGCTTGGCGCGCCAGGCTGGCCAGCATCTCTTTCCGCAATCCCTCCGCGCCCGCTTGCGCCAGCACGCGCTTGAAGTGCTCACGGTCGCGCTGCGCCTCGGTCTCCCAGACCGTCAGCAGACGGCGCGAGTTCAAGAGGTCGGGGCCGGAGAAGGAGAAATCCTGGAAGAGCACCCCGTCGAGATAGACCTGGACCAGCGGGCCGCCGGACGCGGCTTGATTGGGGCGCAGGAGCTGCAGATCGATGCGGACGGGGAAAGCGTCGCCCGGGCCAATGTTGAGGCTGGGCACGGCCACGGAAGCTTTACCGCCGGCGGCGACTTCCTGGGCCACCACGCGCAAGGCAACGCCATGAATGCGGTTGGGGCTGGCGTTGCGCAGTTCCAGCGACATGTGTAGGTCCAGCACCAGCGCCGCCCCTCGTGCCGTGACACGCGACTCGTCCATCGTGGCCGAGACGAAGTTCACCGGCGAATCCTGCGGAAAATTGATCTTGACCGCGCCGCGCGAATCGAGCGTTGTGTCCTGAGCCAGCAGGACCGCCGCGCCCAGCACACCGAAGATCGCCAGCCCGAATTTACTCCGCATAGACGTTATTGATGGTGACGTATCCGGTTTCCGGATCCACGTAGCGCGCCCGCATCGACCCTTGCGCGCCCACCGAATAGGTCACGTTCTGCGCGCCGGTATTTAGCAACCGCAGCGCCCGGCCGCCTTCTCTCACCTGAATGCCGTCGCCGTCGGCGGTGGACTGCACCACCACGGCGTCGAAACTGGCGGCCCCGGGACGCGGCGTGGGATGTTCCAGCACCAGCCCGGTCACCAGCAACGCCGCCACGCTGGCCAGCGCCACCGCGGCCCGGGCCCGCGTGAACAAAGACTCACGCAGCGGCGTCTCGCCGCGCACGCACTCCCCTGCGGCCAGCCCCAGCCGGATGTTCGCTTTCATCTCGCCCGCCAGCCGGTTCCAGGAAAGCTCGGGCGTCTCGCTCAGATCCGGCAGCACTTCCCGCAGGCCGAGGAAGGCGGCGAAATCCTGGCGGCACCGCTCACAGCCTGCCAGATGCCGCTCGGCGCGCCACCGGGCTACCAGCCCGAGGTCGCCGCCCGCGTGCAATGCCCATGTCGCCTGCGTCGGATGTTTCATCGCTTTCTTCTCTCGATGTACCCGCGAAACTTGGTCCGCGCGTTGGCAATGTGGGATCGCACCGTGGCCTTCGAACAATCCATCCGCCGCGCCACTTCCTCCGCCGGAAGCCCTTCCACGTCGCGCAGCAACAGCGCTGCGCGCTCCCGCGGGCTCAACAGTCGCAACCCGTCTTCCAGATAATTTCGCTGCTCGGAACGCAGCAGCGCCTGTTCCGGACTCTCCGAGTGGCCTTCCGGCGCTTCCTCAATCTCGCAGAACGTGGCCCGCCCGCTGCGGCGGAGAAAATCGATGGCGGTGTTCGTCGCGATCCGCGACAGCCAGTGCGCGGCCTTCTGCTCGTCTTTCAGCTGATCTTGCCGCTGCAGGGCCTTGATGAAGGTCTCCTGGGTCAAATCCTGGGCGTCCGCGACGTTACCGACAATCCGGTAGATCTGGACGAAGATCCGCCGCAAATGCTCGGAAACAAACCGGTTCTGCCGTTCCAGGTCGAGCCCGGGCTCGGTGATTTCACTCATTTGCCTGTAAGCGACAGTCTTCACGGGTCCTACAGGGATGACGCCCGAACCCGGAAAACGTGGAGCTAAAAGCGGCACTCTCCGCCAGTCCATTTTAGCGCGTCGGGCTTGCTAAGCTGAAGAGATGCCATTGGTTAAGTGGTCGTTCGGGGAGGGGATAGGGTTGTGAAACTCGCCAATCGAATCGGGCTGCTGGGGGTGGAATCGGCCTTCGACGTCCTGCTCAAGGCTCGCGCCCTGGAGGCCAAGGGCCGCAGCATCGTCCACCTGGAGATCGGCGAACCCGATTTTCCCACCCCGCCGCATATCGTGGAGGCCGCCAAACGCGCTCTGGATGAAGGTTGGACTCACTACGGCCCCACCCAGGGATTGCCTGAGCTGCGCCAGGCCATCGCCTCGCATATCTCCCGCACGCGCGGGATCCAGGTCGGGCCGCAGCACGTCTGCGTGGTTCCCGGCGGCAAACCCATCATCTTTTTCCCGCTGATGGCCCTGCTGGAACCCGGCGATGAGGTCATTTATCCCAATCCCGGCTTTCCCATTTATGAATCGATGATCCGCTTCCTGGGCGCCACGCCCGTGCCCATGCCGCTCGTCGAAAGCCGCGGCTTCTCCTTCGATCTCGACCTGTTCCGCGACCGCCTCACCGCCCGCACCAAACTGGTGATTCTCAACGCGCCGCAGAACCCCACCGGCGGCGTCATCCCGCGCGACGACCTCCAGGCCATCGCCGCCATGCTCGCCAACCGCGACGTCATGGTGTTGAGCGATGAAATCTACTCCCGCATCTACTATACTGGCGAGCCGCCTGTATCCATCACCGCCTTCCCCGGGATGCTGGAGAAGACCATCATCCTCGATGGCTTTTCCAAAACCTACGCCATGACCGGCTGGCGCATGGGGTACGGCGTGATGCCCGAATGGCTGGTCGCAGCCGTGAACAAGCTGATGGTCAATTCCAATTCCTGCACTGCGAGCTTTTCGCAGCGCGCCGGGATCGCCGCCCTCGAAGGCCCGCAGGACGCCGTCACCGCCATGGTGGCCGAATTCAAGAAACGCCGCGATGCCTTCGTCGCGGGGCTCAACCAGATTCCGGGGTTCCGCTGCGCCCTGCCCGCCGGCGCCTTCTACGCCTTTCCCAACGTGACCGGCACCGGCATGGCGTCGAAAGACCTGGCCGACCTGCTGCTCGAGGAGGCCGGCGTCTCCTGCCTCAACGGCGGCGGTTTCGGCGAGTACGGCGAGGGCTACATCCGCTTCAGCTACGCCAATTCGCTCCCCAACCTCATGGAAGCCGTCGAGCGCATTCGCAAGGTGTCGCTGAAGTGGCAGGCGGTGATGGCGCGCTAGATGCAGCGGCGGATTTCTCCCGTTTCTTCGATCTCCGGCGCTATCGCCTTGCCTGGCGACAAATCGATTTCCCACCGCTACGCCATGATCGCGGCCATCGCCGAGGGCGACACGCGCATCCAGAATTACTCCACGGGCGCCGATTGCCATTCAACCTTGGGCTGCGTCCGCGCGCTCGGCATCCAAGTGGAAGGCGAGGGCACCGAGTTCGTGATCCATGGCAAGGGGCTCGACGGGTTGCACGCGCCGGCCGGCGACCTCGACGCCGGGAATTCCGGCTCCACCATCCGGATGCTCTCCGGCATCCTGGCGGGTCAGCCCTTTCGCAGCCGCATCTTTGGCGACGAATCGCTTTCGCGCCGGCCCATGCAGCGCATTATGAGGCCGCTAGCCGAGATGGGCGCGCGCATCCAGGCGCGCGAGGATAAGTACCCACCGCTGGAAATCGACGGCGCCCGTCTGCGGCCGATCGACTACGCGCTGCCGGTGCCCAGCGCCCAGGTCAAAACCTGCGTGCTCTTCGGCGGCCTGTTCGCCGAAGGGGCCACCTCGGTCACCGAGCCGGTCCGCTCGCGCGACCATACGGAAATTGCCTTGCGCGAATTCGGCGCCGCGCTCACGGTCGAGCGCCAGAAGATCACCCTCACCGGCCGCCCCCGGCTTACCGGCCGCGAACTGATGGTCCCGTCAGACCTGTCCTCGGCGGCTTTTTTTATCGTGGCCGCGCTCCTGGTTCCCGGCTCCCGCCTCGCCATTCACGGAGTCGGCCTCAACCCGACGCGCTCCGCGCTGCTTGATTTCCTCGCCGGCATGGGCGCCAAGATCCGCATCCCCGAACTCGAAAGCCGCAACGGAGAATTGATCGGCGAAATCCAGGTGGAGCACGCTCCTCTTCGCGGTGGCATCATCGAGGGCGGCCTCACCGCGGCGCTGATCGATGAGATCCCGGTGCTGGCCGTGCTCGGCGCGGCGACCGAGGAAGGGCTCACGGTCAAAGACGCCGGTGAGCTGCGCGTGAAGGAAACCGACCGCATCCACACGGTGATCGACAACCTGCGCCGCCTGGGCGTCGAAGCCCAAGAGCTGCCGGACGGCATGGTGATCCCCGGCCGCCAGAAATTCCGCGCCGCCACCTTCGATTCCTTCGGCGATCACCGGGTCGCCATGGCCTTCGCCGTAGCAGCCCTGCGCGCCGACGGCGATTCCATCATCGACGGCGCCGAAGCCGCGTCCGTCTCGTTCCCCGAATTCTGGGACACCCTCTCCCGCTGCGCGCAATTCCGCTGACCCGAATGTCATGCCGTTCCCGGCATACAATGGGCCTGATGATCAAAGTCAGCGTGCTCTACCCGAATCAAGAAGGCAAGCCCTTCAACATGGACTATTACCTCAAGCACCATATGCCTCTCGTCAAGAATCGTCTGGGCGCCGCCTGCAAGGGTATGGCGGTCGAGCAAGGTCTTGCCGGCGCGGCCCCGGGCACACCGCCGGCCTATATCGCCATGGGTCATCTGTTGTTCGATTCCGTGGACGCGTTTCAATCGGCCTTTGCCCCGCACTCGCCGGAAATCCTCGGTGACATCCCCAACTACACCGCGATCGAGCCGCTGATCCAGATCAGCGAAATCAAGCTATAGCCGCGAAGCGCATTCCGCTTGAACCTCGTATCCCCATCGGGGCTCAGCCGCTGATCGCCCGACCGTCGGCGGACGCCCCCTCTCACGCTGCCCGCAGCTCCATGATGAGCGCGTCGAGCGCAATCGTCTTCTGGATGTTCCGGCGGATGAGCTGCGCGATCTCGTCTACCCGGGCTACGGCTTTCCGGATCCAGCGGAATTCCACCTTCGCCGCCAGGGCTTCCAGTTCAGGGCGGATGTCTTCGTTGCGGATCTCGCCGGCGTTCTGCGAAAGAATGAGCAGGTCGCGCAACAGCTCGTACAGCACCTTCAAATGAAATTCCAGCTTCTCGCTCTTGCTGCGGCCCAGCGCCTCCGACACCGGCAGCCAGGCGCTGAACGGCGCAGTGCCCGCCGCGGTCTTCAATAGCGCCAGCATGGCGGCGCGGCGTTTGTCGTAGGCGTCCAGATCGAGCGAAATCGCCAGCCCCGGACTGCCCGCCGCCAGCAGCACCCGGCGTTCCGGCTGGTCCAGGCCGCGCTCCCGCACGAATTTATGCATCACCTCGCGGCTCAGCGGCGCGAACTGAAACGGCACCGCGCGCGAGCGGATGGTGGGCAATAGGTCGTAGGCGTTCTCCGCCGTCATGATCAGGATCAGGTGATCGGGAGGTTCTTCCAGCGTCTTGAGCAGCGAGTTGGCGGCCTGATCGTTAGCCCGGTCCACGTGGTCGATCAGAAAAACCCGCCGGCTTCCCTGGTTCGGCAGGTATTGCGCGCGATCCTTGAGCAGCCGCGTTTGCTGGATCGAGATCTGGCGCAGCGGGCCATCGGGCGCAAAGGTGACGAAATCGGCGTGCGTCGCGAACAGCAGCGGATCTTCGTTGCGTTTCTCGGACGGCCAGCGCTCCCGGGACGCTACCGTCTCCCGATTGTCGGGCAGGCTGAGGTCATCGCGCTCGATCAACCCGGCGTGTCCCAGCAGGCGCGCGCCCAGCCGCCGCGCGAGCGTCGCCTTGCCCACACCTTCGGGGCCGGAAAATAACAGCGTTTGCGCCAGCCGCTCCTGCGCCAGCATCTGCTCCAGCGCTTCGGCCACTCCCGTGTTTCCCCAGAACCGCTCAAACATAGGCGCTCACGATGTCCCACACCGCGCGTTCGATCGCGTCGATGGAGGCCCGCCCGTCCACTCGCTTGATGCGCTCCGGCTCGCGCGCGGCCAGCCTCTGGTACGCCTCGTAGACCTTGCGATGAAACTCCACCGATTGTTCGTCCATGCGTGTCTCGCCTTGGGGCGCCGCCGTGTTGCGCGCGTGAGCCCGCGCCAGACTGGTCTCCACATCGATATCCACCAGCAGGGTCAGATCGGGCTTCAGGCCGCGGCAAGCGACGTGGTCCAGTGCCATCACGGTGTCCGCTCCCAGGCCGCGGCCGCAGCCCTGATAGACCAACGAAGAGTCGGTAAAGCGGTCGGCGATCACAATTTCTCCCCGGCCCAGCGCGGGCAGAACCCACTCGTCCACATTTTGCGCCCGCGAGGCAAAGTACAGCAGCAGTTCCGCCGCCGGGCTCAGCTCCTGATTGGCGGCGTCGAGCAGGATTTGCCGGATCTTCCGCCCGATGGCGGTTCCTCCCGGCTCGGCCGTTTCCAGCACAGTCTGGCCGTGCCCGCGCAGACGTTCCGCCAAGCGGCGCATCTGCGTCGTCTTCCCGGAACCATCCATGCCTTCGAAGGTGATGAACAAGCCTCGCGATTGCATTGACGAACTCCCATTGTATGAAAGCCACCGCGTCTCGAGCCAGCATCTCCAGGCCGTGCGTATCCCGCGGATATAATAGAGGGAGTGCCAAAAGCCAAAGACCTGGAACTGCGCCTAGAACGTACTGAGCAGCAACTCCGCCTCTTCCAGAAAATCAGCCGCTTCATGGTTCGCGAAATGAGCCTCCAGGAGGTTCTCCAGGGAGTGGTCACGCTGGTGGTGGAGTTTACCCAGTGCGATTCCTGTCTGGTGTACCTGCTCGACAACGAGGAGCTCGTGCTGTGCGCGTCCAACACGCCCCACCCTTCCACCATTGGCAGGAGCGCCGCCTGCTGGCCATTTCGCGCGAGGCTTACCACGACCCGCGATTCAAGGCGTTCGGCGAGTTGCCCGAAGATACCTTCGATGCCTTCCTGTCGGCTCCCGTCATCGCCCGCAACCGTGTCGTGGGCGTGATCAACGTGCAGCATCGGCTGCCCCATCAGCATACCGGCAGCGAGATGGAAGTGTTGACGACGGTCGGCGAGCAGGTCGGCTGCGTGCTCGTTCTGGCCCGGATGGCGCCTACCGCCCTCGCGGCGGCCAATCACGTGGAGATGGTGCTGTCCTCCGGCCCCATCGGAATGAAACGCTAACCGCGCCCCGTGTTTTATTCACAAGCAATGCAGCGCCGTCGGGGGCTAAGTCGCTGAAATCCGAGCCTCCAAAAAATTGAGGAAAAGCGTGCTTCGGCAATACAAATGCCATTGACCGAACTCCCCATCGGGCGCATAGTGGGGAAGGTTCCAAGAGGTTTGAGGAACAGCAAGCCAGCGAAAGCGTAGCGGACCAGGAACATTGATCCGATTCCGAAACTAGCAATAGAAACGGGAGCGGGGAGCGAGCGGAGATCGGGCGTTTTCGGAAGGCGGACTGAGCGGCCACCGAAGCGGTAGAACGCTTTGATCCCGGGGGGAAGCAACAATCCCGCCGGGGGAGCGGAGACGGTGGGAGTGGCGGTTCAAGCGCGGCAGGGAACAGGCGACGGGCCGAAGCGAAGAAGCGGCCGGGACGGGGCGAACCGGGACCGGCCGTGGAGCACAAGGCCGAACGGACTTGGGAACTGCGGCGCAGGAAGCGAAGTAGCAGGCCGGGAACATCGACCCCGGAATGGAGTCCGCGAAAGCGGGAGCCGTTGCGGGCGAGGGAAAGGCCGTTACGAGCGTCCGGTC
>JAIQFS010000068.1 GCA_020073145.1 Terriglobia bacterium | reverse complement strand
CACAACGAGGACCCAAAACCTTTCGTCTGGACCCGGTCCGCGGATCAAATCCTCGACAGCATCGCGCGATACGCAAGGCGCACCGCCCCTGGACAACCGTGTTGACTTATGTCACGAACCATTGGGACAGGAGACTAGCCTCCTGTCCCAGAAATAAGTGAACTAGATAGAGCCCGGTTGCGTCTAAAATGTAGGAGGTTCTAGATGCGGACTGGACGACCCAAGCAGCCGTTGATTTTGACTGACGAGGAGCACGACCGGCTCCAATCGCTGGCCCACCGGGCACGCAGCCAGTCCCTGTTGGCTCGGCGGGCGCGTGTCGTCCTGGCCTGTGCCGGAGGACTCGATAACCTGGCCGTGGCGAAGAAACTGCGCTGCTCAAAGGGCATGGTCGGCAAGTGGCGTTCCCGTTTCCTGCAAGCCCGGCTGGAAGGGCTCTACGACGAACCGCGGCCGGGCGCACCGCGCAAAGTAAGCGATGCTCAGGTTGAGCAGGTGGTGATTCAGACTTTGGAAAGCACGCCGCGCGGCGAGACCCATTGGAGCACGCGCGGCTTGGCAAAAGCGTCCGGACTCAGCCGGATGACGATCAACCGAATCTGGCATGCCTTCGGCTTGCAACCGCACCGCAGCGAAACCTTCAAGCTGTCGCCTGACCCGCAACTGATCGAGAAAGTGCGCGATATCGTGGGCTTGTATATGAACCCGCCCGACCACGCGGTGGTCTTCTGTGTGGATGAGAAGAGCCAGATTCAGGCCCTGGACCGCACGCAACCGCTGCTGCCTTTACGGCCCGGGCAACTGGAGCGGGGTACGCATGACTACAAGCGCCTTGGAACGACTTCCCTGTTTGCGGCGCTGGAGCTGAAGACCAGCCATGTGATCGGCCAGTTGCACCGTCGCCACCGATCCCGTGAATTTCGTCAGTTTCTCGATGTCATCGAGGGGCAGGTGCCCGCCGAGTTGGAGGTCCATATCATTATGGACAATTACGGCACTCACAAAACCGCGGTCATCCGGAAGTGGTTGGTCAAGCGCCCACGCTTTCACGTGCACTTCACGCCAACCTACGGATCGTGGATCAACCTGGTGGAGCGCTGGTTTGCCGAACTCACCAACAAACGCATTCGACGCGGCGCGTTCCGCAGCGTGAAGGAGTTGGAGGCAGTCATCCGCGAGTATATCGACGTGCACAACGAAGATCCCAAGCCCTTCGTGTGGACCCGAACGGCGGACCAAATCCTGGACAGTATCGCCCGCTACGCGCGACGCACCCTAGCCGCCAAGCCTCCTCAACTTATCTCACGAACCATTGGGACAGGAGACTAGCCAGCGGGACCTTTTTGAGAATTGCGACACCCTGTCGAACCTTGCCTAACCACACACGGCGTTCCACCGTCCTAGAATGCAGACATCAAGCGCTGGATTTCAAGATCAAACGCGGCAACAACGGTCAAGTCTTCGGCACAACAAATCTGCTGCTAGACACACTTTCGTTAGCGTTATCTTATAGAACTCTCAGCGCTTCTGGTACTGCGAACTACAGAAATCGTCGTATCTTCGAAGAACTCGGCCAATGTTACGATCGCCCATGAACAGCTACGAATGTGGCGTTTGTCTCGGTGAAAGGCGGTTCCCAAAGAGAAATGTCCAGTGATAACGACCATCGGACGTCATTCGAACGAAAACATCTACAACTCAAGCGGCCGAACGCCTCCTCTGTTTTGAGACGAAGGCTTCTTTCATGCTTGCTTACCATTGGCTTGATGGGAAGTTTGCTCTTCATGACCGAGCAGCCCGCTCGCGCGTACGTCGACCCCGGATCCGGATTTCTCGCCCTACAACTGCTTGGCGCATGGCTGACCGGCACTTTCTTCATTTTGCGCCACAAACTAAAGGCGCTCGCCACCAGAAGATCGGCTCCTCCATTCCAAAACGCGGCCTCCCCGGTTGCCCCACATTCACAAAACCAGGAGCCGATCGCGAATCTGACCGGGCAAGACCAAATATGAACTCCGTCACGCTGATGGAACCGAGTTCATTCCGTGACCCGGCGGGCTCTCTGGTCATGCAGGAAGACCGGGGATTACGAACCGTCTTCCCGGAATACGCGTGCGAAACCCTCACGTTTCTTGACTCACCGGTAGCCCGGAACTGGGCTCAGACTGGCCGGTTGATCGCAACGGAGGTCCTCGAAACGTGGAAGCCTGGCGCTGCGCTGCACCTTGTACATCCACGGCTCTTCTTTCCATCGTATTCGTGGGAGTGGACTCCGGCGCAATTGAGCGCGGCCGCGGAACTAACACTGGACCTGTGCGAGGATTTGGTCAACACCGGCTGGATCCTCAAGGACGCAACGCCATCGAACGTATTGTTCGACGGCGGCAAACCGGTCTTTGTGGACCTACTGTCGGTGGAGCGCCACGATCCGGAGAATCCGATCTGGCTCGCGTGCGGTCAGTTCATCCGAACGTTTCTGCTTCCCCTGGCAGCTTGCGGCAGTCTGGGCTGGCCTTTGGCGGCAATGCTGGGGCGCCGCGACGGATACGAGCCCGAAGAACTATTTCATCTCCTCGGGCCTGCGCAGCGTCTGCTCGCGCCGTGGCGGTCTCTGGTGACCTTGCCGGTCTGGCTGGGAAATCGCAGCAATGTCCGCTCCTCCCAAAGCATGCGCCGGCCGGCGCCGGTGGCGCAGGCGATTCTCAGGAGTACGCTACATTCTCTGCGGCGCAGTCTTCGTAAGGTGACGCGAACCGCGGGGAAATCGCACTGGAGCACATATCAACAAACGGCGACGCACTACTCGGCGAACGACTGGAACAGCAAGCGCGATTTTGTGAGCGAGTGTCTGTTGGCCGCCGGACCGCGAAATGTATTGGACATTGGGGCCAATACCGGTTTCTTCTCGCGCGTGGCCGCCGAGTCGGGCGCTCGCGTGGTTGCGTGGGACGCGGATGTCGCGACTACGGAGCAGGCCTGGCTGCACACCCGTGAAGCCCAAGCCGACGTCTTGCCGCTGGTGGCCGATTTTGCGCGGCCGACTCCAGCGGCCGGGTGGAACAACGCAGAGATGCTATCGTTGCTCGCCCGATCGCGCGGCCGCTTCGATATGGTCATGATGCTGGCGGTGCTGCACCATCTGCTTGTTCAGGCGCAGATCCCCATCGAACATGTGGCGAGCCTGACGCGAGAACTGACTCGTGGCTGGCTGCTGATCGAGTGGGTCGGTCCGGAAGACGAGAAATTCCGCACTCTGAGCAACGGACGCGATTCGCTGTTCAGCCACTTGACTGAAGAGCGGTTCCTTGCCTGCTTCAGCCGCTATTTTGTACCGGTCCGGCGCACCGCCTTGGCCAACGGGCGAACCCTGCATCTGTTCCGGGTCAAATGAATACGCGGACTCTCATCAGGGGTGCCGGGTGCGGTGTCCTCCTGACCCTGTGGTACACGACCAGACTCCTGGGGCCTAGCCGTCAAGTCGTGTATTACCATCGGTTCCCTCTGGCCGATGTGTATCTTGCCGTTCTGCTCGATCTTCTGGGAGTCAGCTTTATTGCCGCTTTGGGCTGGCTGTGGATCCGGCGATTCGATCGAGCCGGTCTGTCGCTGCCTCTTCTCATGGCCGGAATTCTCCTGTTGGAGACGCGCAGTCTTGTTTATCTGTATTCTCACGACAGTTTCGATTTCTCGCGAGGGGTTTGGGCGTTGGCAGGCGGACTTCTGGTGCTGTTCGTTTCCGCTCTCCGGTGGAAAGCTCGATCCGTGTTCGACGTGGCGCTCCGCGGCATCGGATGGAGTTTGTTCGTCTGTGGTTTTGCCATCTTCGTTCTTGCGACCAACCTTGCGTACACAGCATTGCGCACGTCGGGACCCGAACCACCCGCCGTCCAGGCATCGCAACAGCCTTACAGCCCGGGCCAATCGAAGGTCGTCTGGGTACTATTCGACGAGCTTTCCTACGATCAGACCTATGAGCATCGTTGGCCGGGATTGGCTCTGCCCAACTTTGACCGCGCAGCGGCTGAAAGTGTCACGTTCAGCAATGTCGAGCCTGCGGCGAACTACACAAATGTCGCGATCCCCTCGATGTTACTAGGCCGACCCGCATCGCGGTTTCACAGTTCCAGCACAGGTGACCTCTTTCTTTACACGGACGACACGAAAAAATGGGAACGCTTTGACCCGAGCGCAACCGTCTTCGCTGAGGCCCGGCGCCTCGGCTGGAATAGCGGGGTTGTTGGATGGGCGAATCCGTATTGCCGTTTGATGGGAGCTTGGTTAGATGACTGCTACTGGCTGCCCTATGACAACCCGATCATCAGCAAGAGCGCCATGGATCCCGGCCGGGGAATCGTGGCTAACGCCGCCAGGCTACCGCTCGAAGGGTTGCAGATGTGGATGCCCATGCTGGGCGGTGACAAAGGATACCGGCAGAACTGGGTGTCCCTGCGGGAGCAGAACTACCATTTAGCAATGGAACACGCTCATGCCCTGATTCGGAACAGTTCGATTCGATTTCAGTTCATTCACCTGCCGGTACCACATTTCCCCGCCGTGTATGATCGAAAGGCTGCTACCTTTTCGGGTCGCGGTTCGTATCTAGACAATCTGGCCTTGGCGGACCTGGCTCTTGGCGAATTGCTTGATGAACTAGTTCGATCGCCCGAGTGGCCGGAAACAACGCTGATCATCAGCGGCGATCATTCCTGGCGGCCCTGGATCTGGCAGGAGGCGGGGTTTTGGACGGCCGAAGACGAAGCGGCGTCGAAACGGGGATTTGACTCCCGCCCGGTGGTACTCGTCCACTTGCCCAACCAGCACCAGGGGTACGCGATTGCAGCCAGATATCATGCTTACGAGCTGGCGCTTGTGATCAAAGCCATTATGCAAGACCGCATTCATGGCGCCGATGATCTGTTGCCGCAAATCTATACCCGAGACCAAGGGCTCAGTGCTCTTAAGACTACGCGAGCACCCATTCCCCTGGAACCATTCTAGGAACGCGGCCCGGCGCAGAGCGGGCCCCGCTGTAGCCCGCGCGTGGCGAGATGGCGATTGGCTGGGTGGGATTCGTCGACCTGGCGATCCCCGTAGCGGCCTGGTTGTTTACCGCTTCCCGGAATGGTTCACGGCGCAATATCCGATGAAGGGGCCGCAAGGTCAGCGTAGGTTTCACGTCTACGCGACCCTGTCGGATGGGAAAGAGAAGCGCCGGGAGCGCGCGAAGATCCTGGGAGCATGCGCCGAAATGTCGAAGGGCGACGCTCAACAGGCTCTGATCCGACAGATTGCGATCGCGCGCGGCCAAGCGGGGCCCCTGCCGGATAACCCCACATTCGGCGAAGTCTGGACCCGCTACCGAACTCTAAAGGAACCCGCCTGGTCAACAGCCTTCTGCTAGCCGAAGGCCGAGCGCAGACGCGAGTGGATACCCAGCGTGGAGAGATGATCCGGCGCCCAAGATGTAAGCTCTCATGGGTGCCCCCACCGACCGATCAGCGCAGCCCATAAATCGATTTGTGGGGGTTCTGTGTGGGTAGTCTCTCGCGACCCTCGCCGCAAGTCCTTGAGAAATTGGTACGCCCGAGTGGATTCGAACCACCGACCTTTTGCTCCGGAGGCAAACGCTCTATCCAGCTGAGCTACGGGCGCACAGTGCGACCCTTCTATTGTAGAACAGACCCACCCCGCGGGTTGTGATACGATTCAAGCAGACCATTGCTTTCCCGACGGAGAGGTGGCTGAGTGGTCGAAAGCAGCGGTTTGCTAAACCGTCGTAGGGTCTAAAGCTCTACCGGGGGTTCGAATCCCCCCCTCTCCGCCAGTTCCAGCTTTCCGCCAGACGTCCCGCGCTTCGCCCAAGCCGTAACCAGTTCCTCGATCGTTTCCCGGCCGACCGCGAGTTCGGTACGGATCCGGCCGTCGGCGCCCACTACTAGCGCCGTCGGAGTTGCGGTGCAGTCGTAGGCCTCGGAGATTTCAAAGTCACGCTGCAGCAGGACTCGGGCCGGATCGAATTCCTTGAGCTTGGCGAGATTGTCCCGCACGCCGCCGCGGCTGACGAGCACGATATTCAGGACTCCCTCCAACTCGCGAGTCCACCGAACCAGCTTCGGCGCCAGCGCCCGGCACGGCTCGCAATACGGACTGGAAAAGACCAGCAGGAGATCCGTCCCTTGTTCTCGCAGCGATCGCAAGGATCGCTTCTCTCCCGTGATTCCGGGCAGTTCGAACTCGGGGGCCGGCGTTCCGATCGGGAGGCCGATACCCTGGGCGAAGGGCCTGATCTCCGCGGCTTCCTCGGCGGGAACCCGGCGCTCGGCCGGCGCGGGACGCCGCACGGGCATCGTCCTGCGCACCGGCGCCAGCCGTTCCTCCAGGACCTCATCGTCGTCCTCCGTTTCCGCGAGCTTCTGCGAATCGATCGATTGGCTTTGCGGACGTGAGCGGTCGAGGGCCCGGAAAAACAGGAAGGCTGCGACCAGCGCGGCGATCAGGGCGGCTTTGCGCTCGTCGCTGTTGAGTGCGGTCAGCCACGCCCACAGGTCAGGACCGGAGTGGAGGTTGTCGCGCCCAGCCAGCCCGCCCGCACACGCGATCAGCGCGCCGTCGCGAGCTAACGTCTGCCAGCCTACAGGCGTGGAATGTACCCGGCCGAAACAGCGGCAATCCGGTTTCCGCCCGCGTGCGAGGGCAATTCCGGTCACGATCACAAAGCTAGTGAGCAGCGCCAGCGCGCCCCAGGCCCCATACCAGGCCAGACTTGTGGGGATCAGGGTTGCGGCAACCGCCAGTTCCACGAGAGGCAGCAACAGCAGCATGGGCCGCGCCAGGATCCGGGGCAGACCAAACGAGATCCAGGTCTTGCGGAATCCGACCGGGTCAACCAGTTTGGTGGCTCCCGCCAAGAGAAAGACAGAAGCCAGGAGGAGCCGGGCTGCCAGTAGCGCCAACTCGGTGAGTCTCACCACATCAGGACCTGGATTGAGGCTGGAAGTGCCGCCTTCCGTACGATCATACCGCCGCCGGGCGCGGCGCCGGTTTCAAACAATGGCGCGGCCTGCTGGATCCGACAGTTCCTTTTCCAGAATTCCGCCGTCGTAGGTGGCTTTCACGCGCCATCCGGGAGGCACAATCAGGAAGTTGGCCTCGTCCCAATCGCCCGACACCAGTTTGGCGAAGAGGCTGAGGTCGCCGGGCACCGATTCGAAGCGCCAGCCTCGGCTCCCTGCTTCCCGGCGCGCGCGTGCCTCGAAGCTGGCGTCCGGTTCCAGACCCGTCGAAATGTAAGTCAACTGCTCGTAGTTGCGCTCATATCCCTGAAACTGTCCGAACAGAAAGCGGCCGTTCTCGGGGCCATAGCGGGCGATGAGTTGCTCCAAGGAAAAGCCCGATCCCGTGCGCTGCCGCACCTGTTCGAGGGCGGCCTGCTCCAACTCCTGGCCGCGTTCCAGCCATCCGGGGGAACGATAGTAGACGCCGGGGTGGTCCTCGCGGTAGATTCGATGGCGCTCGTCGCCGCCCATCAGCAAGGCGATGCAATCATGAGCGCGCGGAATCACGAAGGGTACCGTCCGGCTGGCCAGCCCCGCCGTGCCGTTGCCGCAGAGGGCGTACCCGAACAGAACCGCGTCATAGGGGGTGGAGCCTGCGTGGTCGGCGGCTTCCTGGAGCCGGGCCTGCATCGCCCGGCCGCCCAGGCTGTGCAGTCCCTTGGGCAGGAATTCCGCGTCTACCTGGTGGGGCGAACAGGCGATGGCCGCGGACATCTCGCGGTGGATCACCTCGCACGAGATCAGTTTCAAGCGCATCGGAATCGCCCCGGCTGGCTTGCCTCCGTTGCGGCGTTCAAGCCGGCTGACGCGCCTCCATCAGTCTGCGGGCCAGGGTGACGGCGGCCACGGCGTTCTCCCCATAGCCATCGGCTCCAATCTCGTCGGCAAAACGCTGGGTGACCGGGGCTCCGCCCACAAGCACTTTCGCCTTGTCTCGCAGGTCGGCTGCCTGGAGCGCCTCGATGGTGCTCTTCATGGCTGTCATGGTGACGGTGAGCAGGGCCGACAGGCAGACCAGGTCGGGACTGCTGCGGCGAACGGCTTCCACGAAGGTCTGCGGCGGGACATCGATGCCGAGGTCGATGACCTCGAAGCCGCCGCCTTCCAGCATGGACGCCACGATGTTCTTACCAATGTCGTGGAGGTCGCCTTTGACCGTCCCGACGATCACCCGGCCGGCCGAATGCGCTCCGCTCGCCGCCAACAGAGGCCGGATCTGTTCCATGGCGGTCTTCATGGCTCGGGCCGCCAGCAGGAGGTCCGGCACGAAGTATTCTTCGCAGCCGAAGCGGCGGCCGACCTCATCCATGGCCGGGACCATCTCCCGCTCGACCAGGTCGAGCGGAGCGGCGCCGCTTTCCAGTCCCTGGCGCACGGCTTCGGCGGCAGCGGTGGCGTCGCCGGTCAAGACGGCATCGTACAGAGCAGACATGGCATCTACCTCCAGCCTCTGAAACGAGATCAACAGCTTCTAAAATCTTATTCTATCCGTTGGCTCACCGGCTGCCAACCTCCGGCCGCGCCTTGCCAGTCTCTCCCTCATTCGTCATAATTAACAGAACCCGCTGCCGTCTTCGATGGCGGCAGGGCCGCGGCAGGATCGAGGGAGGCAGTTCATGGTTATCGACGCGCACGCGCATGTCACGGCGCCGGACAAGTTGTACGTGTACAAGTCGGGAATCCTCGCACACCGCGGCGGCCACGGCCGCGGCAGCGCGGGCGTCACCGATGAGGATATTGCCAAGGCGTTGAACGCGCCGGTCTTCGGGGGATCCTCCCATCTCGAACAGCTGAAGGAAGCAGGCATCGATATGCAGCTGATCTCGCCCCGCCCCTATCAGATGATGACCAGCGAGAGCCCGCGGCTGGTGCAGTGGTTCACGGAAGAGACCAACGCCATCATCGCCCGCGAGGCCAAGATGTTCCCGAACGTGTTTCGCGGGGTCTGCGGCCTTCCGCTGACACCCGGAATTTCCGTCCAGAGCGTGCTGCCTTACCTGGAAAAGTGCATCAAGCAGGATGGATTTGCCGGATGCCTGCTCAATCCCGACCCGGGCGAGTGCAGCGGCGTGGAGACGCCTCCGCTGGGCGACCGCTACTGGTACCCGCTCTACGAAAAAATGGTGGAATTGGATATCCCCGGCCACATTCATTCCACGGGCTGCAAGTCGGAGCGCCTGACCTACTCGCTGCATTTCATCAACGAAGAAAACATCGGAGTGGTTTCGCTGCTGACCTCGGAAGTGTTTAAGGAATTTCCGACGCTCAAGATCCTGGTTTCTCACGGCGGGGGCGCGATTCCGTACCAGTGGGCGCGGTTCGAGGCCAGCTCGCTGCGGCGGCCGGGGTCGGAGCGTTTCTCCGACCGCATGCGCAACCTGTATTACGACACGGTGCTGTACTCCAGCGATTCGCTTGCCCTGCTCATCAAGACCGTGGGAGCGGACCGGTGCCTGTTCGGCACTGAACGGCCCGGAATCGGCACGGTGAAGGATCCCAAGACCGGGAAATGGCTGGACGAGACCCGTCACCTGATTGAGGCGTTCGACTGGCTGAGCGGGGCCGAGAAGAAGATGATCTTCGAGGACAATGCCAGGAAGGTCTTTAAGCTCGACGTGGGCGCCGCCAGCCAAAAGGGAGCGAGTTCGTAAAGGTAGGGCAGGCATTCAGGCTGCCCGGCCAAGGCCCGGACATGGTGAAGCTGGAGATCGCCCACCTTTCGAAGCGGTACTGGCGCGATACGCGCGACGTGCTGGCACTGTCTGACGTCTCTTTCTCGGTCAACGACGGCGAGTTTCTGGCCATCGTCGGCCCGAGCGGCTGCGGGAAGACGTCGCTGCTCAACATCGTCGCTGGCCTCCTGCCGTATGAGGATGGGACCGTCGCGATTGACGGCAAGAAGGTCGCCGGGCCCGGGACCGACCGCGCCGTGGTCTTTCAGAACGCCAGCCTGCTGCCGTGGCGGACCATCTCCGGTAACGTCCGGTACGGTATGGAGATGCAAAGCCGGTTCGACGAGGCCAAGATGCGCGAACGCGCCGAGCATTTCGTCAAGATGGTCGGATTGGCGGGTTTCGAAAAGCATTACCCCAATGAGCTGTCCGGGGGCATGCAGCAGCGCGTCAACCTGGCGCGCGCCCTGGCCGCCGACCCGGTGGTCTTGCTCATGGACGAACCGTTCGCGGCGCTCGACGCCCAGACGCGCGAATTTATGCAGGCCGAGCTGCTCAAGATCTGGACGCAGGCGCGCAAGACGGTGCTGTTTATCACGCATCAGATCAATGAGGCAATCTATCTGGCGGATCGCGTGGTGGTGATGAGCGCGCGGCCCGGGCGCGTGAAAGATGTTTTCCAAATCCCCTTCGCCCGCCCGCGAACGCTCAGCCTGAAGCGGGACCCGCGGTTCCTCGAAATCGAGGACAAGATCTGGCAACTGGTGGAAGAGAAGCCCGAGCGCATCGGCATGACGGTGACAAGTTAAGTATGGCCCATGCCCCCATTGTCGAGACCGAAGCGGCTGCCGCCGCGGCCCAGGCGCTCCCGCCCCAGCGGAGTTTTTATAAGCGGCATGAGGCGCTGATCCTGGGCGGCGGCGCGGTGCTGGTCACCTTCGCCGTGTGGCAGGCGTGCTGGTCGGCGGGCTGGATCTCTCCTCTGTTCTTCACCGGTCCTTCGGCGATTGTGCAGCGTTTCTGGGATGAGCTGCTGCACGGCCGGCTGCGCAGCGACATGCGCTATAGCGGCCTGAACTTTGTCCTGGGATTCGCCATGGCGTTGGTTTCGGGTGTGATTCTGGGAGTCATCATCGGGTGGTATCGCCGCGTCGAAATGCTGCTGAACCCCTTCGTCAACTCGCTCTACGCCATTCCGCGCGTCGCCATGATTCCGCTGATCATCATCTGGTTTGGGATCGGCATCTGGTCCAAGGTGTTTATCGTCTTCATGACGGCTTTCTTTCCGATCCTGATCAACACCATCGGCGGGATTCGGGCGACCGACCCGGATCTGCTGCGGGCCGCCCGCGCGTTTTGCGCCTCCGACTGGCAGATTTTCAAAACGCTGGCGGTTCCGGGCGCTGTGCCGTTCATCCTGACCGGCATCCGCCAGGGCGTGGCGCTCGGGCTCATCGGCGTGGTGGTCGGGGAAATGTTCGGCGGCAGTGAGGGGATCGGGTTTATGGTGGCTTACGGGTCGCAGACCTTCGACACCGCGCAGTTGTTCGTGGGCGTCATGATCATCGCCTTCGCCGGCATCCTGCTCACGTGGCTGACCGAGCGGCTGGAAGGGCACTTCTCGCGCTGGCGGCCGGAGCGATGAGCGGCGACATGGACGAACTGGTCGCGCGGCTGGGCCGGCTGGATTCCTGCGCGGTTTCCGACGCGCTCGACAAACTGGAGCTGCCGGGCTCGGTCAGCGGCATTCACCGCCTCTCGACTGACCGCCGGATTGCCGGCCGCGTGCTCACCGTCACCCTGGCCCTGGCGGGCGGACGCCCGGGCTCGTCCCGGCATCTCTGCACGGCCGCCATTGAGGCGGCCAATCCCGGCGACATCATCGTGGTTGAGCAGCGCACCGGCGTCGACGCGGCCTCCTGGGGCGGCAATCTCTCCATTGGCGCGCAGGTTCGCGGCGTCGCCGGCGTGATTGTCGAGGGCCCGGTCCGCGATCTCGACGATAGCCGCCGTTTCGATTTCCCGGTCTTCGCGCGCGACCACACGGCGCGCACGGCGCGCGGCCGCATTGTCGAAGTGGCCACCAATGAACCGATCGAAGTCGGCGCGGTGACCGTCTCACCCGGCGACTACGTGGTCGCCGACGCCAGCGCCGTGGCGTTCATTCCGAAAGCCGACGTGCTGCGCGTGCTCGAAGCCGCGGAAACCATCGTACAGCGGGAAGAAGCCATGGCCGCCGCCATCCGGAGCGGCACGCCCATCAGCCAGGTGATGGGCGCCAACTACGAGCGCATGCTGAAGAAGTAGAGGCCGGCACAAATCAACATGGCAAACGAAGATCAAAACCTCCACCGGGCGTCCAAGCTGGACACCACCGCGCTCAGCGATGCCATGGACCGGCTGGGCATCGCCGGCCAGTGTCTGGGGATCAAGCCGCTCGATTCCCGCTTTCGCCTGACGGGCCGCGCGTTCACCATCCTGTACGGACCGGCCGGCAAGCCGCCCGGCACGGTGGGCGATTACATCGACGATGTGCCCCCGGGGGGCGTGGTGGTGCTCGACAACGGCGGCCGCGAGAACGCCACGGTGTGGGGCGACATTCTCACCTGGGTAGCCCGCCAGCGCGGCGTGGCCGGCACCGTGATCGACGGCGCTTGCCGCGATACCGCGCTTTCGCTCGAACTCGGCTACCCCATCTACTCACGAAGACGAGGTGCTCCGAATCGCCGAAGAGATCGACGCCGTAGAAGACCGCATCCGCCGCGCCGTTCAGGAAGGCAAGACCCTTACCGAAGCCCGCAAGCAGCACGGATATCATCAGTTACAGACGAAGCGTTGAAGCCGAACAGAGCGGGGCGGGGGACTTCTTCTCAGGATGGAACACCGCGCCGTGTCGAAAGACATCGAATACCATGGAAGGCGATGAGCATGCGTCTGCACGGCATCTTCCCACGAAATCCTCGAAACGGTCCGTTGCGTCGCGTAAGGTGTGGCCCCTGTTCAAAACCTGTGACGCACATCACTAGGGCCGACAGACTTCGGGGTTCGACCGGAGAGGCAGACCGATTGCGAGCTAATCTGAGCGGGATATGAGGCCGCTTGGCATGCTGCTGGCTTCCTTCACCGCCGCTGCGCTGGTCACGACGGTCGCGGCCCGCTATTGTTTCGTCCATCCTGAGCAAAACGACTTTGCCAGCTTCTACAGCGGTGGGCACGCCTTACGCGTTAGTGGCTTAGCCGAATTGTATCGCGAACAGTTGAATTCACCGTTGGAGCAGCCTTTCGTTCGCCCTCCGGCGTATGCTCTGCTGATCCTCCCGTTCACTTACCTTTCCTTTCCGGTTGCGTTCTGGCTCTGGGTCGGGGTGCAACTGCTGGTGTTTGGCGGTTGCCTGTGGTGGGCGCAGGACTGGATAGGGTGGGCTGCGGCGCTCTCGTGTTTCTTCCCTCCGATGTTGCTTGGGATCAGCCACGCCCAGGACTCCGCGGTAATGCTGGCAGCCGTTGTCGCCGCATTCGCGTTTTCGCGAAGCGAACGCCCGGTATTGGCGGGATTAGCTTTGGGCCTCGGAGTAGTTAAATTTCATCTCTTCCTGCTATGGCCTGCGGCGCTCATCGTTCAGCGCAGGTGGAAGATGCTGGCCGGATTGATCGCGACCGCCATGGCAGCGGTAGTCATTTCCATTTCGTTAGTTGGTGTGGGCGGCTTAGCCAGCTATGGCCGCCTTCTCGCAGGCGGGCGTCTCTCCCCCGCAACACCGGAACCGCTGTATCAGTACGGTATCTCAGGCCTTTGGGCAAATCTCCATATCGGTGTTGGTCCGATCATGTACGTGGTCGCCGGAGGCGTTGCAGGGCTCTCACTCTTTGCGGTTCGGCAGCGTGGCCTGCATGAGTTATTTGTAGTGGTTCCTGCGGCGTCATTAGCTATCGCGCCGCATGTCCTGTACTACGATCCCTCCCTGCTGCTGCTGTCGCTCTGGATCGGGCTATCTTTGTGGTCACCGTCCCGGTTTCGATTATTCGCCAGCGCACTCGCGGCGGCGACGGTGTTCTCCGCCGTCGCTATGCCGAAGCCGATCCCGCTTCTTGGAAGCGCGGGATTGTTGACGGCTCTTATGCTTGCCTGCATGGCCTCGATGCGCGGCGTTCTGGGGCGGCAGTCCGCACGCCCCGGCTCAGGCGCCTCGTAGGCTCTGTAAATCCACGAAATTCCGTCAGTTCTGCAACCGGGCTATCGATTGGCATCCAGCAACCTTCGAGCAACTGGATCTCGTGTTCCAGTACTCGTCTGCGCTAATACGGTTACCCCATCTATAGCCGCAGCTATTCCATGCGGACCGGCAAGGACCGAGTGCATCACGAAGACGAGGTGCTCCGAATCGCCGAAGAGATCGACGCCGTAGAAGACCGCATCCGCCGCGCCGTTCAGGAAGGCAAGACCCTTACCGAAGCCCGCAAGCAGCACGGATATCATCAGTTACAGACGAAGCGTTGAGTTGGCCGGCGGGTTTTCAGCCTTAAAACCGCAAGAGGCGGCTGGGTAAATACTGAGCTGCTACATGCCGCCCAAACCGGCGATCACCCATTCAAGCACCGCGCGCCAACCGCACCTTCATACGATCCGCAGGTCGAAGATCCGGGTGATCTTATGGTTCCTCGCGGGCGTCTTATTGGCCCACGCCCAGACCAATTTAGCGGCGATCGCCGGACTGATCTGCGACCCGGGCACCAACGCAGTCCCGGGCGCCCGGATGCGGGCGCTGAGTGCAGAAACCAGCGCGGTGCGGCTCAGTTCGGGACCATCACGGAATCGTCCACTCCCGGCCGGCAGCTTCAGGTGAGTGCGCGCTTCTCTTTCTGAGCGCTCGCTCGCAGGTGCCGGACGCGGCCCTCACCGGGGCGCCGCTGGGTTGTTCACGAACGACCGGGTTCCGCATTCCGGCCAGCAGGCGACGGAGCCGGTTTCTGCAGGGGGACCGGAGGGGATGATAGAATCACTGATTTGGGCCAATCGGGCACTTATCAGGATACGAGTACGACAGGACGCCAACAACATTTCCTGTGCCAGGCGCTGAGTTCCCTCGGCCGCTTGCGTCGGCCCGGAATACCGCTTCGTCAGGCCGGACTTCCACGGCATCCTTCACCTCCGGTCCGGTTTTCTGGCAACGTCCGGCCGGAAATTTCCCTGAAACCGCACAACACACGAACCCCATGACGATCGCCAACCTCCAATCTACACGCGAGCCTTCGACGCCCCTGAGCGAGAACAAGCAC
Organism: Terriglobia bacterium; assembly: GCA_020073145.1. Taxonomy (GTDB): domain Bacteria; phylum Acidobacteriota; class Terriglobia; order Bryobacterales; family Bryobacteraceae; genus PSRJ01. Next base: position 24,206 of record JAIQFS010000068.1, on the reverse strand, counting down.
CTGCTGCGCTGGGTCGCGAAGATCGCGGAGCTGACCAAGCCTGCGCACATCCACTGGGTGGATGGCTCGCAGCAGGAAAACGACACGCTATGCGCTGAAATGGTGGAGAGCGGCACGTTCGTCAGGCTGAATCAGGAACTTTGGCCGGGCTGCTATTACGCCCGGTCGGACGCCAATGATGTCGCCCGGGTGGAGGACCGAACCTTCATCTGCTCGCTCTCCAAGGAAAACGCCGGCCCGACGAATAATTGGGTGAATCCTTTCGAGATGCGCCGCAAGCTGAAGGAGCTATTCAGCGGAGCCATGCGCGGCCGGACCATGTACGTTCTGGCGTTCAGCATGGGGCCGGTTGGCGGGGCCATGTCGCAGATTGGGGTGCAACTTACCGATTCCCCGTACGTGGTGGTCAACATGCGCATCATGGCGCGCATTGGCTTGCCGGTCTTCCAGGAAATCGATAAGGACAACAAACGGGTGGTGCCCTGCGTGCATAGCGTGGGGTCGCCGCTTGCTCCGGGGCAGAAGGATGTGCCTTGGCCGTGCAACAACGAGAAATACATCGTTCACTTCCCGGAAACGCGGCAGATCTGGTCCTACGGCTCCGGCTACGGCGGGAATGCGCTGCTCGGTAAGAAATGCTTCGCCTTGCGGATTGCGTCGAATATGGCGCGGGACGAGGGCTGGATGGCGGAGCACATGCTGATTCTTGGCGTGGAAGATCCAAGCGGGGAAAAGACCTACGTCGCCGGGGCGTTTCCGAGCGCCTGCGGCAAGACGAACTTCTCAATGCTGATCCCTCCGCCGGCGTTCGCTGGCTGGAAAGTCTGGACCGTGGGAGACGACATCGCGTGGATCCGGCCCGACGCGCACGGCCGGCTGCGGGCGATTAATCCGGAAGCTGGGCTGTTTGGCGTGGCGCCCGGCACCTCCTTGAAGACCAATCGCAACGCCATGGCCATGCTGTCCAAGAACACCATCTTCACCAACACGGCGCTGACCCCGGAAGGCGGTGTGTGGTGGGAGGGAATGACGGACGAACCCCCGGCCGAATGCCTGGATTGGCAGGGAAACCGCTGGACGCCGCAGATCGGCAAAGAGACCGGAGCCAAGGCGGCGCACCCCAACTCGCGGTTCACGGCGCCGGCGTCCCAGTGCCCCACCATTGATCCGGCGTGGGAAGATCCGCACGGCGTGCCCATCAGCGCCTTCATCTTCGGTGGCCGCCGCGCTACCAACATCCCGTTGGTCTATCAGGCCTTCAACTGGACCTCGGGCGTATACGTCGGAGCCACCATGGGCTCGGAGATGACGGCTGCGGCCGTGGGCACGGTCGGCAAGGTGCGGCGCGACCCCATGGCCATGCTGCCGTTCTGCGGCTATCACATGGGGGACTACTTCCGGCACTGGATCTCAATGCAGCACGGCCTCAGCGAGACCCCGCGCATTTTTCACGTGAACTGGTTCCGCAAAAACGGGGACGGCAAGTTCCTGTGGCCTGGATTCGCCGAAAACATGCGCGTGCTGAAGTGGATCGTCGACCGTTCCCACGGGCGCGCCCTGGGTCAGGAGACGCCCATCGGCTGGATGCCGTGCTATGAGGATCTCGAGTGGCAAGGCCTGGAATCGCTTCCGCGGCAGACTTTCGAGCAATTGCAGGAATTCGACCGGGTGGCCTGGCGCAGCGAAGTAATGGCGCATGAGGAGCTGTTCCTAATGCTCCACGATCATCTGCCCGCCGAGATGGTTTACGAACGCGAGCTGTTGATCTGCCGGTTGGGAACCGGCCGTGAGCCGGTGCATGCGCCCATACACCCGGCTACGCCGTCCCGGAACGACCTGGAAGAGCTGCTCTGAGCGAAGCCGCGGGCGGGCGGTGTCGAAGCCCCGTAGCTGCCGTCGATTTCGCCCGGGTATAGACTCTTTTCATGGTCTTCACCAAGCGTTTACGCGAGGGAGTGCGGCGCGGAGAAATCACGTGCAGCGTCCGAATCTGGACTCGTCCCCGTGTCAAAGTGGGCTCCCGGTATCCGATGGAGGACGGGCAAATCGAGGTGGATTCGATCCGGCCGATCGGTCTTCCCGATATCACGCCCCAACTCGCCAGAGAATCGGGGTTCTTGGGCGTCGTCGACTTGCTCAAGGTCGCCAAGCACGGGAAAGGCGAGAAGATCTACCTGGTTCGGTTCCACTACGTGCGTTCCCGGTTCCGGCGCCCGGCGCAGCCCAAGCCTGTTCCCAGAAAAGCGGACACCGCCGACGGACCGAAAGCCGGGATGCGGGCGCTCGTCGCGGAAGCGGTCGCGGCCGCGCGCTCAAAGCGCCGCCGCGATTCGCGTGCGGAGTAATCAATCCTCTTTCGCAGTACGATTCCGGCTAGACTATCAGGGATGGCAAACCTCGGATACATCGGGTTAGGCGTAATGGGCGGCCGCATGGTGAGCCGGTTGCTCGATAAGGGACATACGGTCACGGGGTACAACCGCACCCGGTCGAAAGCGCAGTGGCTGATCGATCGGGGCATGCGATGGGCGGATTCACCCCGCGCGGTTTGCGAAGCTTCAGAGGTTACTCTCTCCATGCTGACCAATTCCGCGGCTGTCGAAGACGTCGCCGCCGGGCCGAACGGCGTGCTGGCGGGAATCAGCGCCGGCAAGGTCTACGTTGACATGAGCACCGTCAGTCCAGCGGTCAGTCGCGCCCTCGCCGCCAAGGTGCGCGAACAAGGCGGCGATATGATGGACGCGCCAGTCTCGGGCAGCGTGATCACGCTGGAGCAGGGCAAACTGTCGGTCATGGTAGGCGGACGGGCGGAAACCTTCGAACGCATTAAGCCGCTGATGCTCGATCTCGGTCCCAAAGTTACGCACGTGGGCGACAATGGCCTGGCGCTGGTCATGAAAATTGCCACCAACCTCAGCCTGGCCGTCCAGATGCTCGCCTTTTCGGAGGGAGTTCTGCTGGCGGAGAAGAGTGGCATCGAACGCGAAACCGCGGTGGACGTCCTCACTCACAGCGTGATTGGTTCGCCCATGGTGCAGTACCGTGGCCCCTTCGTGCTCCAAATGCCCGACGAGGCTTGGTTCAACGTCAATATGATGCAGAAAGACATGCTCCTGGCGTTGGAATTAGGGCGTCAGGTCAACGTTCCCCTGCCCACCACCTCTGCCACCAACGAGTTTCTGACGGCCGCACGGGGCTTGGGCCTCGCCGAGAAGGATTTCGCGGTGATCTTTGCGGTGTTGGCCCGTCTCTCCGGCGTGCAGACGCCTCACTCCCGGGCCTCCGAGTAAGCGCATTTTGCTTATAACTTATGTGCTATGAGTGGATTATGAAGGCCCCAGTAGGTCTATGGAAACCGCCTCTCCAGCCGGTACCAGAGCCTCTAGGACTATGGTCCTGAACCGACCTGCGATAAGATCCTGCTATGCGCTGGCGTGTTCGTGTATCGATTCTCGTCGGATCCGTCTTCATCTTGCTTGCGGTTAGTTGCGGCAAATCTCCCGCCCGCCTAGTGGAGCAAGGCAATCAAGCCTTCAAAGCTCACAAACTGGATGAGGCCTCGATCGACTTTCGCAAGGCAATTCAAAAAGACGCCAATTTTGCCGACGCGTACTTCGGCCTGGGTCAAGTGTTGCTGCAGAAAGGCAACGCACCCCAGGCCTATGCTGCTTGGTCCCGTGCGGTGGAACTGGCGCCGCAGAATCTGGAGGCCAAGCAGAAGCTTGCCGATCTGGCACTAGCGGGCTACCTCTCCGACCGGCGCCACCCCAAGAACCTTTACGACGAGTTGAACAAACTGGCGGCGCAGTTTCTGGCTCACGACGCGAAATCCTACGACGGCCTGCGCCTCAAAGCGTACATCACGCTCAACGACAATCAGCGTGATGCTGCGATCGGCTATTTTCGGAAAGCGCTCCAGGCCAAACCCCTGGACACCGAACTGACCCTCAGCCTGGCGGGGGTTCTCTTTCAAGATCCCGGGAGCGCGGGGGAAGGCGAGAAGTTGCTGCTCGACTTGATCCAAAAGCGAAAGGATGCCGGCGGAGCCTACGACTTCCTGTACCGCTATTACACGAGTGTGAAGCGTCCTGTGGATGCCGAGAACATCCTCAAGTCGAAAGTCGATGCCAATCCCAAGCAGGCAATTTACGTGCTAGAGCTCGCGCAACACTACCGTCGCGCGGGCAAAGAGCCGGAAATGAAGGCTCTGGTCGCCAGCCTCCTCGACGATCCGAAGTCCTTTCCCCTGGCGAACCTGCAAGTTGGCGACTTCTACAATCAGGCTGGAGACCGAGAACAAGCGCTGAAGTATTACCAGGCCGGTGCCCAAGCTGCCACAGGGAATGAAAAGCTGGTGTATGAGAAGCGCGAGACCGGCGCCTTGGTCGCATTAGGACGCTCGGATCCCGCCATGGCGCAACTGAATCAATCTTTGCAGGCCAACCCCAAAGATACGGAACTGCGCATGGCGCGGGCATTGCTTTTGCTGGACCAGAAGAAGGCCGACCCCGCCGTCGCGGCGTTCCAGGCCCTGGAACAAGAGCAGAAAGACAACCCAGTGGTGAAGTTTCATCTCGGGCGTGCGCTCCTTCTGAAAGGACAGGCGAAGGAGGCCAGCGTCAAGTGGCAGGAGGCCCTCAAACTCAGTCCGTCATATCCAGAGCCGAAGATCGCCCTGGCAAGCTATGCGTTGGATCTCAAGAACTATGATGAGGCCCAGCGCCTGACCGAACAAATCCTCGCCGACGCTCCCAACAACTTCCGCGCCCAAATGCTGCGTGCCCTGGCGTTGCAGGGTCTGAAGAGAATGGCGGAGGCCGAGACAGTATTGACCACCTTGCACAATCGATTGCCCGGCAATTCCGAGGTGGAAGTCGAGCTCGCATTTCTCAAGCTGCGTCAGAACCAGGCTGCCGAAGGCGAGAAGATCCTGCGGTCTCAGTACACTGCCGGACAGCCAAATCTTCGGCCGCTGACGGGATTAGTGGACGCCCTTTTGATGCAAAAGCGGGGTGACGAAGCGGTTCGGCTGCTCGGCGCAGACCTGGCGAAGGCCCCGGGTCGAACGTCGGTCCAGTTCCTGTTGGCCAATACCTATGCGCTCACCGGCCACGCTGAGTCTTCGCGAACGACCCTGGAACAAATCGTGGCGGCTCATCCGGAGAACGTCCAGGCCCAGCTGAGTTTAGGGAAGCTCCAGGCGGCGAAGGGCGATTTGGAGCCCGCCATGGCCAGCTTCCAGAAGGCCCGCGACCTGGCGCCCCAGAGCGCCCAGCCCCTGCTGCTGGTGGCAGAGACCGCGGACCGGATGGGGCGGTTCGATGTCGCCAAACAGAGCTATCTGGCTGCGCTGAAGTTAGACGCTGCCAATATCGAGGCTTTAAATAATCTCGCCTATCTGGAAGCCGACGCCGGAACCAACTTGGATGAGGCCTTGCGGCTCATCACCGAGGCCTCGCAGAAGGTTCCACAGCAGCCCAACCTGACGGACACGCTCGGATTCGTTTATCTCAAACAGAAGAAGTACGCCAGCGCCCTGCAGGTGTTTGGTGGGCTGGCCCAGCACTATCCGGCCAACCCCACCTTCCGGTTCCATCATGGGCTGGCGCTGCTCGAATCGGGCAGCAAGGACATGGCGATGAAGGAGCTGAAAGCGGCTCTAGCCGCCAAGCCCTCCGCCGACCTGGCGACCAAAATCAAGGAAGCTCTGGGCCGCCTGGGATAGGACTAGTATCGCCGAGTGGCGGTCATTTCGTCGGCTTCACGGCGAAATCCCAGATCTGCATGTTCAGCTTGCCCGCGGTGTACTGGATCACCGCATACTCGCCGGCAGCCAGCGGCGCCTTGGGCCAGATCTTATAGAGGCCGTTGGGAGTCAGCTGCTGCTGGAAGATATCAACCATCTCCGGTTCCTCCTCCACTTCGTTGGTCACCGGCATGAAGGTGATGTCCTCAACGATCCGGAGGCTGCCTTTGGGTTTGATCCGGGCAATCCCAAACCGCTCGACCTCCGAGAGCTGGATGTAGAACTCCTGTTCCTGGTTGGTGAATACGCTCGCCGAGTGGGCGCCGGCTAATTCCAGTGTGCCTTTTCCGGGAACGATGGGGATGGGTGCGAGCCGCTTGAGCACCGAGCGCCCCTTGTTGGTGTGAACCGTGGATTCGGCCTGTTTCAGGACCTTGGTCTCGGTGCCTTCGATCCAATAGACGCCGGGGTCTTGCGGGATGCGGCTGATGTCTCGTTTGGTCTGCCGCTCCACGCGTTCTTCTTCGGCGGCCATCTTGGTTTCTTTGTCCAACTCGGCCTGGCGGGTGGAGGCTTCGGTTTCGGTCCGCTTGAGGTCGATCAAGTCGAGGGGAATCTCCTCCCACTGGCTGCGCTCGACGCTATAGAACCGCACCCGGTCGCTCTCGACCTGGTACTCGCGGACGAGCTGAAAGGTCCCGTCCTTCAAGTACAACTTGAGATTTGCCGCCCAAGCCGCTAGGGCCAGTGCCAGCAACATCCACAGAATCCGGCGCATATCTCTAGTGACTACTGTACCCCCGGCAGGGGTTTCCTGTCCCCTGACGGACGGTGTGTCTCAGAATCGAACAGCTAACTTTGACCGAACTCCACCGTCCTTCTCTTCGTAACTTGTTACGATGCAATTTAGCGGTGGGGCGTGTGCGGCCCTTGGCTTGCCCTTCCGGAGTGTTGACGCGAGGTCCTGATCAATCCTATGCTACGAGTGCAATCGATCGTTGCCATCTCCCTGTGCGGCCTGGTGGCCGCTCCCGGCTTCGGACAGACGCCGGAGATCACCGCCAGTCCGGAGGGGGGATTCCTCTCCAGCCTGACCCGGAACTACCGGCCGCGGCCGGTCGCCTCCACCAGTTTCGCGGACTCTCCGCGGATTGACAGCCTGCTGCGGGCCGGCAGCATCTACCTGTCGCTGCGCGATGCCGTTGCGCTGGCTCTGGAAAACAACCTCGACATCGAGAATGCACGCTACAATCCCCGCCTTTCCGATGCCAACATGCTCCGGGCTTCGGCGGGTACCCTGTTGCGCAACGTGTCGAACAGCATTGCCAACGGACCGTCCTCGGCCGCGATCGGGGTCAGCACGGGCGCCCAAGTGGGCTCGGCCGGTCTCGGCGGCGGCGGCGGCGCCCAGAGCGGAGTCTTGAGCGGCCTGAGCGTCCAATTGGCCGGGACCGCCATCCCCAACCTCGACCCCAGCTTTTTTGCCAACGGCCAATTCATCCACCAGACGCAAATCGAAACCGCCACCAACATCACCGGCACCAGCTTTCTGGTCAATCAGTACAAGTCATCCAGCTATGGGTTCTCCAAGGGCTTTCTGACCGGGACCAACGTCAGCGTGGGAATGGGCAGCCAGTTTGGCGTCACGCAAAACGCGCCCTTCAATAATTTCAACCCCTTTTCGCAGGCCAACCTTCAAGTCGGAATCCAGCAGAATCTGCTGCAGGGTTTCCGCCCTTCGGTCAACAATCGCGCCATTCGCGTGGCCAAGAACCAGCGCCACATCTCCGATCTGACCTTCAAGAATCAGGTCATGACGACGGTGGCCAACGTCGTGGGCCTGTATTGGGATCTGGTCTCCTTCATCGATGCCCTGAAGGTCCGCCAGCAGACGCTCGATCTGAATACCAGGCTCTACCAGGACAACCAGCGGCGCGCCGAATTGGGCGCCATCGCCCCCATCGACATCATCCAGGCCGAGGCGGAAATGAAGTCGAGCCAGCAGGACGTGACCAATGCCCAGACCCAGGTTTTACAGCAGGAGATGATCCTCAAGAGCGTGCTCACGCGCGGCGGTTTGGACAATCTGGCGCTCATCGACGCACATGTCATTCCGACTGACCACTTCGACGTTCCGGTGCAGGAGCAGGTGCGCCCCATCCAGGACCTGGTTGCGGAAGCGGCAGCCAACCGTCCTGATGTCGAGCAGAGCACGATCGGGCTGGAGGATTCCCGCATTAACATGAAGGGCACCAAGGACGCGATGTTGCCGCAGCTTACCGCTTTTGTGAACTTGCAGAATAGCGGCCTGGGCGGCCAGCCCAACCAGATCCCGGTTCCGGTCACTCTTCCCAACGGAACCACCACTACGTTTGTCCGCGGTCCCGGCGACGTGCCCGGCTTTTTTCTCGGCGGTTACGGCACGGCGCTGGCCCAGATCTTCAGCCGGAACTTCCCGAACTACACTGTCGGTGTGCAGCTGAGCATCCCGATCCGTAACCGCTCGGCGCAAGCCGACTTTATTACCGATGAGCTGAACTACCGCCAATCCCAGATCCAGGATAAGCAGCTGCACAACAGCATCAAGTTGAACATCGTGAATACGCGCACGGCGCTTACGCAGGCCCGCGCCGCCTATGACACCAGCGTGGAGGCGCGCCAGTTGCAGGATCAGACGCTGGCCGGCACGCGCCGCAAGTACGAGCTCGGCACGGCTACTATTCTCGACGTGGTGATCACCCAGCGCGACGCCACCACCCGCGAACTGGCCGAGGTGCAGGCTCTGAATCAGTATGTTCACTCCAAGATCAACCTGGAGACTGTTCTGGGAGACGTCTTGAAGGATTACGACGTGAGCATCGACGAGGCTCTGAGCGGCACGGTCAAACGCCAGCCGGATCCGATTCCTGCCGTTTCCAAGCCCTAAAGGAACGGGTCCGGCGCCGCGGCTCGGGCGGCCTGCGTGCCAGTTGTTATCCTGAAGCTTGGCACAAGTCTACCCGTTCCACCCCATTCGCTACACGGAGCAAGCGGGCCGGCCGGACACGCTGGTCACGCAGCCTTACGATAAGATCTCGCCGGCCATGCAGAGCCGATATCTGGGGCTCAGCCCGCACAACCTCGTGCGCATCATTCTGGGCGAACGCAAGGCCGGGGATTCGGAAACCGACAATGTCTACACGCGCGCGGCCGCCTATCTGAACGATTGGATCGCCACCGGCATTCTCGCGCGCGACAACCAGCCCGGCGTCTTCCCCTACTTCCAGGAGTTCACCGTTCCCGATACGGGAGAGCGCCTGCTGCGCAAAGGCTTCATCGCGCTTGGCGCTGTCGAGGACTACGCCGCGGGCGTGGTGCATCGACACGAACAGACACTTGCGGGTCCAAAGAAGGACCGGATGGAGCTGCTCCGCCATACTCATGCCCACTTCGGGCAGATCTTCATGCTCTACCCGGACCCCGCGGGGTCGATCGATGCGCTGTTGGACGAGGCCGCGCGCGCCAAGCCGCTGGCCGAAGTCACCGACGAGTACGGCGCCATCCACCGCATGTGGAAGATCGCGGATGCTGGCCGCATCCGGCAACTGATGGCGGACAAGAAGCTGCTGATCGCCGACGGACACCACCGCTACGAGACCGCGCTGGCGTTCCACAACGAGAACCCTCGGCTCGCGGGAGCGGATCGCGTGATGATGACGTTCGTCAACATGCACTCGCCCGGACTGAGAATCCTAGCTACGCACCGCCTGGTGACCGGCGTGCACGTGCCCGGTTTTCCGCAGGCCGCGGCCAACGATTTTCAGGTGGAGGAAATCGGCTCCCCAGACCGGCTGCAGCAGGCCTGGAGCCAAAAGCCGGACCGCACGATCATTGGTGTGGCGCTAGGTATGCGTCTCTACCTGATGGAAGCGCGGGAAGCCCGCGGCGCGCTCGACGTCCAGATTCTGCACCAGCGGATTCTGGGCAAAGAGTTGGGGATCGGAGAAGAAGCGGTGCGCGACGAAAAGCACCTTCGGTACATCCGCGGGATGGATGCCGCGCTCGAGGAAGCGCGCCAGGGAAAAGTACAGATGGCGTTCCTGCTCAAGCCGACGTCGATCGAGCAGGTGGCCAACACCTCATTTGGCGGCGGCGTGATGCCGCAGAAGTCGACCGACTTTTATCCCAAGCTGCTGTCCGGCCTGACGATTTACCGGCTGGAGTAGGGGCCTACGGCTCCCGCCCTGGGCCGACGCGCAACTCGCTGTTTCCCGGCCGAATCCTGGGGCCGCCTCTCGATGCCCTTCTACAGCGAGTCCAGCGTTCTCGTTTCGAAGCCGACGAGTTCCTTGTACGCGATCGTGACGGCGGCGAAGGTCATCGGCACTGTCACCAGCAGCCCGACCAGCAGACAGCAGAAGCCGAGCACGTTGACCAGGAACGCCAGGATCAGAAACATGGTGAAGCCGAAGTAATCCTGGCGCACGACGGCGTGGCTGGCCTGCATGGCTTGCCAGAAGTCCATGCGTTTATCCACGATGAACAGGTACGTGAACTTGTACATGGCGGCGATGACCAGTCCCGGAATGATCAGTGCCAGCGTGCCCAGGAAGGTGAACAGGCCGATCAGGATCGAGGCCACCAAGGTGGCGATGAAGAAGTTGAACCCCTTGAAGAAATCGCCGATGTCGGGGTTGCGGCCCGTCAGCTTTTTCATGGTGTAGATGTGGAAGCCGGCGATCAGCGCGCCCCCGATCAGAGGCACGGTGCCCAGCACGAAGAAAAGTAGCGCAAGCAGGACGTAGGTTCCCAGATCCGCCATCACCAGGTTCCATCCCGCGCCCAGCCAGTGGCCGGCTGAGGCGTGCACTCGGGCCGGCGGCGTCCAGGGCGGCAGGGGAGCCGCCGCGGATGGTCCCGGAGGACCCGCGAGAGGCTTCCCGCAACTTCGGCAGAACTGCGAGCCCGCGTCTACCTGAGCCCCGCAATGGTGGCAGAACATAAGATCCTCCTGACGCTTCGAAATACAAGATACGCATTTTCCGCGCCCACGGTTCAAAAAGGTAGACGGGTACCGGCCCCATGCGCAATCGCGTAAACCACGTAGTGTGACACATTCCGGACCAGCAGGGCGGAGCGCCGCTTGGCCCCCGCTCTTCCAGCCGGCCCCGTGAGGGCCCGGGTTCGTCACCAAACCCACTGCGCGCTACACTGTTTTCAGGATCGTCCCTATGTTGAAACTCTACCTCAAGCCCACCTGAACCACCTGCCGCAAAGCGAAGAGTTGGCTTCGCGACCAAGGAGCAGAGTTTGAGGAAGTGGATCTCAACCGCGGGCTTTCCGTGGCGGAGTTAGACCGGCTGATTGGCGCTCGCGATTACCGGATGTTCCTCAATTCCAGGAACGAGCTCTACCGGGAACGCGGTATGAAGGAGAACCCGCCTTCGCGCTCCGAAGCGCTTCAGCTAATGGCCGAGAATCCCAACCTGATCAAGCGTCCCATTCTGGTGAAGGGGCGCGAGATCGTACTGGGCTTCGACGAACCGGCGCTTTCAGGCCTGCTGTAGGCTGGTGTATTCCGACGACGCGGCCTGCGGAATCGGTGGCATCGTTTGCACGGAGGGCGAGGGAATCGGCACGGGCGCGGCGGGCGATAGAGACCCGTCTTCCTCTTCCTGCACGAAGCAGCTTTCAAAGGCGCGGCCGAGGATCGTGTCGTTCAAGTCGAGCGGCAGTTTTTCGAAGTGAATCAAATTCATCGCGTGTGTCAGCACGTCGCGCGGGTGGCAGCGCCGGAAGGCCTTCCCCGTGGGGCGATAGAATCGCTCGATGAAGCGATGGGGCAGGCCTGGAGGGCAGGGAATCTGCCGTTGCGCGCAAAAGCGCTCGAAAATCTGGACGAACTCGGCTTCGGCCGGTCCGCGCAGCAGCATCTTGTACTGAATGCGCCGCAGGAACGCTTCATCGCCCAAATCGGCGGGGTTCAGATTGGTGGAAAAGACCAGGAACGTCTCAAACGGCGCCGTCAGCTTGCCGCCGGTGAGGAAGCTGAGGTAATCCACGCGCCGCTCCATGGGCACGATCCAGCGGTTCAAGACCTCGGCGGGCGTGGCGCGCTGCCGGCCGAAGTCGTCGATGAGATAGATTCCGTTGTTGGCCTTCAACTGGAAAGGCGCTTCGTAAATCTTGGACGTGGCGTTGAACCGCAGGTCCAGCATATCGAGGGATAGTTCGCCGCCGCTCACGATGAACGGGCGTTTGCACTTGAGCCAACGCTTGTCGTGGCCGCGCTCAAAGTTCACGGTGAGCACCGAGGGCTCCTGCTGCGGGTCGTCAATGGCGGTGTGATAGATGGGGTCGAACACCTGGATGATGTTGCCCTGGCACTCAATGGCGTGCGGCAGATACACTGGAGACGTCTCCAGGTTGGCCAAAGACTCGATCAAAAAGGTCTTGCCGTCGCCCGGGCGGCCGTAGATCAACAGCGAGTTGGCAGCGGCGATCGCCGGTCCGATTTGCGAGACCGTGCGCTCGGTGATCACCATGCCGCTGAAGGCGCGAGTCAGCCCTTCTTTCGTCAGCCAGCCGTCCTGGTGCTTCTGCTGCCGGACCACTTCCACGTACTGCGCCACGGGCACCGGGGCCACGCCCGCATACTGGTTGCTTTCCAGGTGCTCGCGGGCGCGGGCGCGGCCAGCCTCGGTCAACGCCAGCAGTGCGCCGACACCGCCCATTCCCATGGACCGCTTGACGACAATCTGGTGAGTCAGCTTCAGCGACTCCACCAGTTCTCCGATCACGCTGAATTTCAGGCCGATGGCGTTGGATAAGTCCTGGCCATACAGTTCGCCGCGGAAATAGAGAATCTTGAGGATCAGGTGCTCGATGGTGGTTTCGCCGAGCCCGGTTTCTTCGATGGATTCCGGCTCGGGCAGAGGGATGAGGTTCTGGATCTCGGACATGTGAATCCCACCAGCGTAGAGGATTCCCTGCCGGCGCGGAAAGTTCACTCTCGAAAGTCCACTAAGGATAACGTCGGCGTGGTCAGGCCGGCAGCCGCAGGCGCGCGACGCAGCCGGGGCCGTCGCTGCGGTTCTCCAAGGTTAAGGCCCCGCCGTGGCCTTCGGCGATCTGGCGGCTTAAGACCAGGCCGATGCCTGAGCCGCCCGGCTTGGTGGTGAAGAACGGAACGAACAGATTGGCGGTGGCCGCCAGGCCCGGGCCTTCATCTTTGACCCACACTTCGATCATGGCGCCATCCCGTCGCCAGCCAATGCGCGCCGGAGTTCCGCCCGGCAGCGACGCGTCGGCGGCGTTCCGGAGGAGATTGATCAGCACCTGCTCCAGTTGATCGGGGTCGCCCCGCACGGTGATCGGCGGGCCGGCCTCCACCCGCACCGTCACGCGCGTTTCGAAGCTCACCGCCCGCCCCACGCACGAAGCCACATCCAGCGGTTGCAGTTGCGGCCGCGGCAGTTTCGCCAGGCGCGCATAGGCGCCAATGAAGCGGCTCAGGCTTTCCGAGCGCGAGGTGATGACGTGCAGGCCGCGGCGCATGTCTTGCCGCCAATCGTCGGGCAGCGTCTCACGGCCGAGAATGCTCTCCAGAGTTCCCGCGATCGATTTGATGGGCGCCAGCGAGTTATTCAGTTCGTGGCCCAGGACGCGCACCAGGCGCTGCCAGGCCTGCAGCTCTTGCTCGCTCAACGCCTGCGTCAGATCGGAGATGACCACCAGCTCCAGCGGCAGCCCGTGTTCGCGAATGCGTGTGCGCCGCATGCCCCAGCGGCCGGCTGCTCCGGGAAAGGCGGCCTGAAAGGTGGTCTGCGATTCGCCTTCCAGACAGCCCGCCAGTCGCAGCTCATGGGCGGTCTGGCCGAGCAGCCGTTCGCTCGGCGCGGCCAGCAGCCGTTCGCCGGACCGGTTGATCAGGCGCAGCCGCCGATGCTCATCGAAGGCGAAGATGGCGACGTCGATTTCGCGCATGACCGTCCGTAACAGCGTGGTGGCTTCCAACGCTCCGAGCCGCTGTTCGCGGAGGGTGCCGCCCAGCGTATTCACTTCGCGCATCACGTCGCCCAGCGCGTCGTCGGGCCGCGGTGCGCGCCCGCGCACTGAAAAATCGCCCTCGCGCAAGGCGGCCAGCAGATTGGAGAGAGTCTGCAAAGGGAAGACCACGCGCTCCCGCAACGCCATGGTGAAGCCCCACCAGCCGCCCACGATGATCACGGTGAGGGTCCACTGCGTTCGAGGTGTGTAATCGCCCGTCCACAGAATAATCAACGCCGTCGCCGCCCCCGGCAGGCCGGCCAGTAGCGCCAGAAGCAGCACGCGGCCTTCATAGCTGAGACGGGCCTGATGGGTGCGAGTCACGGTTACGGAGTAACTCTGATTATACGTTTGGCGGGCTTTCGGAGTTCCCTCTCGCGGCCGTGGTGTGGTCCTGGAGCCGCTCTCCCGAGACCTTCTGCATTTCAGCGGCTAGACTGGAACGGGTTTACGACTCGGACCCGCCCATAATGCTGTCCATCGTTCAGGTCCTCGGAGTAAACCGTATGGGCGCCCAACGCTTCAGCCGCCACGAGGATGGCCGCATCCCAGTAAGAGATTCCATATCGCGCGGAGCGTTCGATCGCGATCCGCACGAGTTGATGATCGATCGCCTGACATGGAAATACCGTCCACTGACTGATCCAATCCAGGGCTTCCACCGCGGAAAGCGGGCGCGCCGCCTTCTTCACGACGATCACGAAGAATTCCTGCAAGACCTGCGCAGAGGTGCCAAAGTCTTCCGATTCGACCAGATCCAGGGCCCGTTTTCGCTTGCGTTCGTCGTTGCCCGAGCCCAGGGCCGCGTAGACCAGGACGTTGGTGTCGAAGAAGACGCTAGCGGTCATGCAATTCTTTCCGGGACCACGTCTTCCTGCCGAGCCTCCCCTGCGAACTCTTGCTCAATTGTCGCAGTCGCGCCCGGGCGCGATCCGCACGGCCCTCGTGCGCGGCGACATTGGTCAGATATTCCCGGACCATGGCGTTGACCGTGGAATTCCGTTCCGCCGCGCGCCGGCGGACGGCAGCCAGGACTGTTTCATCGACGCTGAGCGTGATGTTCTTCATGAACACAGTATATGTGTAACTGTGCTCAAGGACAACAGCATAAGAGGAGAACCGAAGTCCGGGCAATCCTATAACCCGTACCGCTGCAGCCTTCGGTATAGCGCGCTGCGGCTGAGGCCCAGCGCGTTGGCGGCGTGGCTGACGTTGCCGTCGAAACGGGCCAGCGCCTTCTTGATGAGCAGCGCTTCCACGTCTTCCAGGCTCATGTCCTCCAGCCGCGGTGCGCCTTCTCGGCCGACGCGCAAGCCGAGATCGGAAGCACGAACCGTATCCCCCTGCGCCATCAGGACCGCCCGCTCCACCGCATGGTCCAGCTCGCGAACATTGCCCGGCCAGCCGTGCGCCAGGAGAGCTTTGACGGCCGATTCATCGAATCCCGTGATGGGCTTGCGATAGTGGCTGGCATGCTGGCGGAGAAAATGGCCCGCCAGCGGTGCGATGTCTTCGCGGCGGTCGCGCAACGGAGGCAGCCGGAGTTCGATGGTGTTCAGACGGAACAGCAGATCCTGCCGGAAGCGGCCGGCGGCGATTTCCGCGTGCAGATCGGCATTGGTGGCAGAGAAGATACGCACATCCACCCGCCGCGGTTTCGAGGAGCCGACGCGCTCGAATTCGCCGGTCTCCAGCGCGCGCAGCAGCTTGGCTTGCAGGTTCTGAGAAATATTGGCGATCTCGTCCAGAAACAGAGTGCCGCTGTCGGCCATCTCGAACCGTCCCACGCGGTCGGTCTTGGCATCGGTGAAGGCGCCTTTGACGTGGCCGAACAGCTCGCTCTCGAAGATGCCTTCGGCCAGGCCGCCCGTGTTGACCGTCACCAGAGGCCGCCCAGACCGCAGCGACACCGAGTGGAGCGTCCGCGCCACCAGGCCTTTTCCTGTGCCGTTTTCGCCGGTGATGAGTACGTTGGCGTCCGACGGCCCCACCCGCGAGATCACGTCCAACACCGGCCGCATGGCGGCCGATTGCGCCACTAGCTGCGGAAATCGCTCCGCCCGCAGCGCCCGATTCTCGGCCTCAAGCCGCTGCCCTTTCCTCAAGGCGCGGCCGAGTTCGATTTGCGTCTTCAGAATGGCCGACACTCGCGCGTTGTCCCACGGCTTCTGGATGAAATCGCGCGCCCCTCGCCGCATGGCTTCCACCGCCAACTCCACCGAGCCCCAGGCCGTCATCACGATCACCGGCAGCGTCGTGTCGAGGTTCTGGATGCGCGAGAGCAGGTCAAGGCCTTCCTGCCCGGAGGTGGTGTCGCGGGTGTAATTCAGGTCCATGACCACGGCGTCGAATTCGCGGCCTTCGACGGCGTCCAGCACCGCCGCCGGCGACGTGACGGCTTCGGCCTGGTACCCTTCGCCCTTGATGAGGAAGCGCAGCGCCTCCAGCACGTCCGGCTGGTCGTCGGCGATGAGCAAAGTGGGCGTGTGCGCGTCGGCGGACTTCATCTTCGATGAGTGTAGCGCGGATTGGGGCGCAGGTTCGCTGCGGGCGGCTTCACCCAGAAATCGGAAACCTGGATTCCGCGGGGAACGTTGAATACAATACCTGGAGGTATATTTGAGCCGTCGCATCCTCAAACTGGCCGCGCTGCTCGCGGCGGCTGTGCTCCTTTCAGGCCAGGCCGTGTCACCGCCGCCGGAGCATCTGTCCCCAGGCCAATGGCGGGAGGACGTCGCTAATTTCGGGCGCGAACTGGCGGCGCGCCACAAGGATCTCTTTTTTCACCTCCCGAGAGCGGAGTTCGAGCAGCAGATCAGCCGGCTCGAGGACGCCGCCGCAACCGCTTCCGATATTGAAATGAGAGCCGGGCTGACGCGAATCATGGCGGCCGTGGACGATCCCCACTCCTGGATTCTGGCGTTCAACCAGGGGAAACCGTTCGAGCTTCGGTTTCGCCAGTTTCCGGAAGGCTGGTATTGTACGGAGGCCAGAGACGACATGGCCGAAGCGGTGGGCGCGCGGTTGATTTCCGTTGCGGGTATTCCGGTCGAAGAGGCTACGCGGCGGCTTTTGCCCTTCATCGCTCAACAAAACCCCATCCAAACCCAGGACGCGATGGCCAGCTTGCTGCTCTTGCCGAGGGCGCTGGAAGCGGCCGGTCTGCCCGTTCCGGGAAAATCCGCTGATTTCGAATTGATGCGGGATGGACGGCGCTTCCATTCACTGCGCGCCGGACGCGCGGGCACCGTGGCGTGAATGCGTTCGCCATGGTCGAGTTGAAGGACCGGGCGCGCGCCAAGCTGGTCGGCGAACCCACGGCGGAAAAGCCCAACAGTTTCGGCGAACAGCGCTTCTTCGACTTACCCAATTCGCGGCTCAGAGTGATTTATTCCACGCGCTATTATCGCTTCGCGAAGAACGCCGATCCACCCGACTGGGAGCCGGATCAGCGCGTCGACCTAACCGCCGCGGATTTCCTGGCCGGCCGCGACCCCGTCCTGGGCTGGATCGAGCGGCAGTAGCTACTCGATGATGCGGAACGAATAGACCTTGCCAATCCTGCCGGAACTCGAGGTGGCGTCGGAGGAAGCGGGCGGCAAGAGCCCATAGTCACCGGCCCCGATGTTCGGGAGCACGATCTCATAGGTGCGAGGCGCCAGCTTTTTATTCTCGAAGGGAATCAGGTCACGGGTAGCCCCGCCCGAGACGTGCAGCACGCCTCCGGTGACCGTTCGGAACTCCCGGCCATCTTTCTCATCGTGCAGCCGCAAGAGTTGGTACTCGGTAATTGCGGTGCCATCCGGCGTATAAACCAGCAGGTCCACCGGCGTCTTCAGTTGAGTGGAACTGTGCGAGCCATTGACGTGCCCGTTGACGTCGCCTTTCACCAGGCCGGCAGTGCCAATGGATTTCAAGACGCCACCCGTTTTGAAATTGACGACTTCGGGTGGAACGTCAGCCCAGCCATCACCCTTCTTGAAATACACTCCCACTTCGCTGACCGGCCCAGTCGTCGCACCTGCAGCCGCAGGGGCAGGTGTCGAGGCTGCGCCGCCGGACGCCGCGCGCTCGACGATCGCAGCGATGACCTTGTCGCTGATTCCCGCCGATTTGAAGGCAATCAAGTCATCCGCGGTTGTCGAGTATTTTCCTGGCTGAGCCTTGACTGTGCTCAGAATAATGTCGTCACTCAGACCCGCCTTGACCATCTTGATGATCGCATCGTTCGTTAAGGCCGACTGCCCGAAGGACGCAAGGGCCAGCAGAGCCAGAAGGAACCAAGGGTTAAGCCGCATCCGCATCATTACCTCCACCGCCACGCAATTCAATAGGGCCCAATTCTAATTGGCGCCTTAGTTCATTGGTAACCGAGTGTACAATACCCCCGGATTGGCATGCAAGCGGAAACATACAAAGATAGTCAGTCTCTTTGATATCCCTCAGTCTCCGGATAACGCCACGGGGCGCAGGACCCCTCGCGGACCGCGCAGCGGCCGCCAGCGGGCCAGGAACGTTGCCATGTATGTGTAAACCACCGGGGTGAGATAGAGCGTCATGAGTTGGGAGAAAAGCAGGCCGCCCACCACCGCCATCCCCAGCGGCCGGCGAGCCTCGCCGCCGGAGCCCCAACCCAGCGCCATCGGGACTCCGCCGAGGAGCGCCGCCATGGTGGTCATCATGATCGGGCGGAAGCGGATCAGGCAGCCTTCATGGATGGCGTCCAGCGGCGCCTTGCCTCCCCGCTCCGCCTCCAGCGCGAAATCGATCTGCATGATGGCGTTCTTCTTGACGATCCCGATGAGCAAAATCAGACCTACGAAGCTATAGATGCTGAGCTCGATCTTGAACAGCAGGAGGGTTAATAAGGCGCCGAATCCGGCCGAGGGCAGACCGGACAGGATCGTCACCGGATGAATGTAGCTTTCGTACAGTACCCCGAGCACGATGTACACTACCAGAACCGCAATCAGCAGCAGAAAGCCCATATTGCGGGTGGAGTCCTGAAAGACTTTGGCGGAGCCTTGAAAGGTGCCGATGATGTCGGCCGGTAGAGTTTCCTTGGCGGCGGCTTCGATGGCATCGGTGGCTTGGCCGAGAGAGAACCCGGCCCGCAATCCGAACGAGAGCGTCACCGAAGGCAACTGGCCGGAATGAGGAACGCTGTTCGGCCCGGCGTTCAGGTCAACCCGGGCAATCGCCGACAGCGGCACCAGATCTCCCGAATGCGATTTCAGGTAGAGCAGCTTGAGCGAATCCTCGAAACGTTGGTATTGCGGCAGCACCTCGAGCAGGACTCGGTATTGATTATTGGCTCCGTAGATGGTGGAGACCAACTGCGGGCCGAAGGCGTCGTACAGCATGCCGGCGACGTCGTCCCAATCCACGTTGAGCGCGGCGGCCCGGTCGCGGTCCACGGCAATGCGGATCTGCGGATTGCGAATCTGCAGGTCGCTGGTCACGTCCACCACCGCCGGCAGCCGCGAGACGGCGCGCTCCAGATCTGGAGCCGCCCGGTACAATTCGTCGGTGTTCGGCGCGTACAGGGTGTAATCGTAGCTGGCCGTGGAATTGCGCCCGCTGAAGCGGATCGGCTGCGGAACGGACATCGACACGCGCACCCCGGGAAGGTTCGCAAGTTTCGGCCGCACTCGGTTGATGATATCGACCACGGTCGCCCGGCGCTCGCGCCGCGGTTTGAGGTTGACCGTGAGGCTGCCGTTGTTAGCCGCGCCCGCGTTGCCGCCGGCCCGACTGTAGAGCGCGGTCACATCCGAGTCCGTCACCACGATCCTCGACACGCGGTCGGTGTACCGTAGCATCTGGTAATACGAAGTGCCCTGTTCCGCCAGCAGGTTGACATTGAACTGGTCATTGTCGGTCTCCGGCAGGAAGCCCTTGGGCACCGCCACGTACAAATAGGCAGTGGCTCCCGCCACCATGAGAAACATCACCAACATGACCGGTCGATGCCGCAGTACCCAGCCCAAACTGCGGCCGTACACGTCGCGCGTTCCCTCAAAGGCGCGCTCGATCCCGCGATACACAAAGCCATGCCGCTCGGGCTTGGGAACCCGCAGCAGGCGGCTGCACAGCATCGGAGTCATGGTGATGGACACCAGCCCCGAAATGAGAATCGCGGCGCAGATGGTCACCGCGAATTCGCGGAAGAGCCGGCCGAGAATTCCCGACATGAACAGGATCGGAATGAACACCGCCGCCAGCGAGAGCGTCATGGAAACGATGGTGAACCCGATCTCCTTCGACCCGCGGTAGGCCGCTTCGAGCGGCTTCTCCCCATTCTCGATGTGACGGGTGATGTTCTCCACCATCACGATGGCGTCATCCACCACGAACCCGATCGAGAGGATCAGGGCCATCATCGAGATATTATTCAAGGTGAACCCGAGCAGGTACATGACCGAGAACGTGCCGAGAATCGAGAACGGCAGCGCGGCCGCGGGGATCAGGGTGGCCGAGAGATTTCGCAGGAACAGGAAGATTACCAGCACCACCAGCGCCAGTGTGGCGGCCATGGTGAACTGGATGTCTTTGAAGGCCTCGCGGATCGTCTGGGCACGGTCGCCGCGAATGATCAGACGCACGCTCGGCGGCAGTTGCTTCTGGATGGAGGGAAGCAGCCGCCGGATGGCATCGATCACCTGAATGGTGTTGCCGCCCGGTTGGCGGGCCACCCCCATCACGACCGCGGGCATGCCGGCCGTGCCGAATTCACCGCCATAGAGGGCCGCGCTCTGTTTGTCGTCTTCGACGCTATCGATCACGCGCGCCACTTCGTCCAACCGCACCGGCGCTCCGTTGCGGTAAGCCACAATCATTGGCCGGTACTCCAGGGCTCGCTGCAATTGCCCGTTGGCCAGGACGTTGAACGCCGTGTGCGGCCCGAACAGGGTCCCAGTGGGCAGATTGACGTTCCAGTTTTGAACCGCGCTGCTGACTTCGTTCAATCCGATGCGGCGGGCCGCCAGCTTGCTCGGATCCACCTGCACCCGCACCGCATACTTGGCCGCTCCGAAGATCTGCACTTGGGCCACGCCCGGAATCGTCGAGATGCGCGGAACGATGACGTTCTCGGCGTAATCGTCCAGATCGGACAGCCGCATGGTCGGCGATGCCACCGCCAGCGTGATGATGTGCTGGTCGCCCGGATTCTGCTTGCGGAAGGTGGGCGGCGTGGGCATCCCCGGCGGGAGCAGCGGCGTGGCCGTAGCGATGGCGGTCTCCACGTCCACCGCGGCCCCGTCAATGTCCCGGCTCAAGTCGAATTGCAGGGTGATGCTGGTGGCCCCCATGGTGCTGGAGGAGATCATGGAGTTCACGCCCGCGATGGTAGTGAACTGGCGTTCCAGCACGGTGGCCACCGATGAGGCCATCGTGGCGGGGCTGGCGCCGGGAAGCCCTGCCTGCACCTGAATGGTAGGGAAGTCGATCTGTGGGACATCGCTCACCGCCAGCCCGCGGTACGCGATGACTCCGAACATCGCGATCGCCAGCATCAGCAGGCTGGTCGCGATCGGCCTCCGGATGAAGATCTCGGAAAAGTTCACACTACACCGTCCGCGCGCCCACTGCCGCGCGCCAAAAGTTCCCCAATTATATCAACGGGAAAGGTGGCGTAAGACTCTACCTTGCGCACCGCGGGAGGCGCGGTTTGAGGCCCCTACCGCGCCGACGCCCTGGCGCTGGAATTCAGGATCTGCTCCAGCCGGTCGAGCACCTGCATGGCGGTGAAGCACTGCCGCACGTCGGCATTGGGCTCGCGCTTCTCTTTGATGGCCGCGAAGAACTCCCGATCCTGCAGTTCGATGCCGTTCATCGAGACCGCCACCGTCGAAAGGTCGATCTTGTTCTGCTCGCCATCCACTAGGTCATCGTAATAGGCGACATAGGTTCCGCTGTCCCCGATGTAGCGGAAAAACGTGCCCTGGGGCCCTTTATTGTTGAACGAAAGCGACAACGTGCACACCGCGCCCGACGGCGTCTTCAGGAGGATCCCCATATCCATCGCGATCTTCAGCTCCGGATGCATCGGCCCTTGCACGGCGTAGCAATCCGAAACCAGTTCCCCGGTCTGATACTGGAACAGATCCACGGTGTGACAGGCGTGGTGCCAGAGCAGGTGATCCGTCCAGCTTCGCGGCTTACCGGCCGCGTTCATATTGGTGCGGCGGAAGAAGTAGGTCTGCACGTTCATCTGGTGAATCTTCAGTTGGCCGGCCTGAATCTTCTGGTGCACGTATTGGTGGCTGGGATTAAACCGCCGTGTATGGCCGCCCATGCAGACCACGCCGGTTTCCTTTTGGACCTTCACCAGATTTTCGGAATCGGCCAGTGAATCCGCGATGGGGATCTCGATGTGAACATGCTTGCCCGCGCGCATGCACTCCACCCCTTGGGCGGCGTGCATTCCGGTGGGAGTAGCCAGGATCATGGCCTCCAGGCCGGGCTGCTTCAGGCTCTCCGCCAGGTCGCCGGTGTAATGCGGAATCTTGAACCGCCGCGCGACTTCTGCGGTGGCCGTCTGATTCCCGCCCGTGAGGGTAATGACCTCGATCCCTGGAATGTTCGCCATTGCTTCCAGATGCTTCACGCCGAACGCGCCTTGTCCTGCCACACCGACTTTCATGGGGTTTCCCTCACTCTCGCTTTGATTGCGAAGGCGACACGCTCCAGCGCCGTGGCAGTGCCAGGGCCCAATGTCGCCGCGCGACTCACCACCTTATCATCATTGCGGCCATTCAATCCAGCGCAGCGGGTAGAACCCTCATCAGGCGTCGCGATGCACCGTTTCTGGCGAAAAGGCCGGCATGCAGACGGCGATGTAGTCGGCCCCTTCCGGGCCGGGCGTGCTGTACCGCACCCATTCGCCTTTAGGCGAGACGATGGCCTGTCCCGCAGCACATCGGTGATGGCCGACCGGGTCTCCGAACCACGTAGGACCACAGTATATTCGTCGAATCCGGAAGTCTGGCCCGGTTCCTTCCAACCGGGCGGACTGGTCATGTGGGCGATGCTGAGGGCCGCCGTCCCGGAATTAACTCGGCCCACGTATTCGGCGATCCGCTTCGGCAGGTTGCCGGCCGCGGCGATCACGGTCGGATCTTTGATCAGCTTCATGAGCTCGATCTTCTCAGGGGAGATGCGCCTCTTGGGCTTGGCCCGTTCCGGGCTGGCGATGCCATACTGGAGGTTTCCACCAGCCTCCTATGGACTACGTGAATCTCGGCAAAACCGGTTTGAAAGTCTCGCGCCTGTGCCTCGGCGCCATGAGCTACGGCTCCAGCACCTGGCGGCCGTGGATCCTCGATGAAGAACCGGCCCGCCCCTTCATCCGCCGCGCCCTCGATCTGGGCTTCAACTTCTTCGACACCGCCGATATGTACTCCGTCGGCGCGAGCGAAGAGGTCCTGGGCCGCGCGTTGAAGGATTTCGCTCCCGGCCGCGACCGCATCGTGATCGCCACCAAAGTCTACATGCCGATGAGCAAAGACCCGAATCATAAGGGCCTCTCGCGCAAGCACATCATGCACTCGATCGACGACAGCCTGCGCCGCCTCGGCACCGAGTACGTCGACCTGTACCAGATCCACCGCTTCGACGCGCAGACACCGGTGGAGGAGACGCTGCGCGCGCTCGACGACGTGGTGCGCGCCGGCAAGGCGCTGTATACCGGCGCTTCCTCCATGTACGCCTGGCAACTCGCCAAGATGCTCTACACCGCCGACAAAATGGGCATCGCGCGCTTCGCCACCATGCAGAACTACTACAACGTGGTCTATCGCGAGGAAGAGCGCGAGGTGCTGCCACTCTGTCGCGCCGAAGGCCTCGGCGTGATTCCGTTCAGCCCGCTGGCCCGCGGCTTCGTGGCCGGCAACCGCCGCAAGGAAGACCTCGGCGATACCGCGCGCGCCAAGAGCGACGAATTCTCGCGCTGGCAGTACTACCACGACGCCGATTTCGCCATAGTCGACCGTGTCACCGAGATCGCCAAGAAACGAGGCGTCCACAACGCGCAGGTGGCGCTGGCCTGGGTGCTGCACCAGCCCGGCATCACCGCGCCGATCATCGGCGCCACCAAGTTGAGTTACCTGGATGACGCGGTGGCCGCGCTGAGCCTGAAGCTGGACGAGGCCGAGCTGAAGTCGCTGGCCGAGCCGTACCAGCCGCGCGGGATGCTCGCGAACTTGTAAGTCCGGGCCCCTTTTGGCGTCATCGATACATCATTGCACTCTACTCGAGGATCAGGAGGAGTGTTTAGCAGCGGAGGCGCCCTCTAGCAGGCTGCTGAAAAGCGACCTCTCGTAAGTCAGTCGGCCGCTTTCTAGTGGTTCTATGTCCCGGCGCAAGTCGCGCCGCCAACGGCCGACGCGCGGTTCACTGGCAGCGAACGCGGCGGTGGGGGTTCGGGCCG
>JAIQFS010000002.1 GCA_020073145.1 Terriglobia bacterium | reverse complement strand
TTTCGCTTTCCAGCAACAGCGCCTTGCTGACCGTGCCGGCGTCGGTGACCGTGCCCGCGGCAGCCACCACCGCCACGTTCACTGCCACGGCCGGCGTCATCGCCAGCAACCAGACTGCGACCGTGACTGCGACCCTGGCCGGCGTCCCCCAGACGGCGACGATCTCGTTGCTCGCGCCAGCCTCTTTGACCGGTGTCTCCTGCGCGCCCACCAGTCTGGCCAGTAGCGCCGCGTCCACCTGCACCGTGACGCTTTCCAGCGGCGCGCCGGCCGGCGGATCGCTGGTTTCGCTTTCCAGCAACAGCGCCTTGCTGACCGTGCCGGCGTCGGTGACCGTGCCCGCGGCAGCCACCACCGCCACGTTCACTGCCACGGCCGGCGTCATCGCCAGCAACCAGGCCGCGACCGTGACTGCGACCTTAGCCGGCGTTCCCAAGACCGCGACGATTTCGTTGGTGGCGCCGACCATCACCCTGACCAGCCTGGTCTGCGCGCCCGCCAGTCTGGCCAGTAGCGCCGCCTCCACCTGCACCGTGACGCTTTCGGGCGCCGCCCCGGCCGGCGGATCGCTGGTCTCGCTTTCCAGTAATAGCGCCTTGCTGACCGTGCCGACGTCGGTGACTGTGCCCGCGGCAGCCACCACGGTCACGTTCACGGCCACTGCCGGCACCGTCGTCAGCAATCAGACCGTAACGGTCACCGGGACCTTGAACGCTTCCTCCAGGAGTGCGACCGTCACCCTGACCGGACCGGCCACCGTGAGCGGAGTGTCGTGTACGCTTACCAGCGTCACCGCGACCTCTTCCACCACTTGCACCGTCACTCTGACCGCGAATGCCCCTGCGGGTGGCGTATTGGTCTCACTCTCCAGCAGCACCGCCTTGCTGACCGTGCCTGCTTCCGTTACGGTGCCCGCCGGATCGATCAGCGTGTCGTTCACCGCCGCCGCCGGAACCGTGACCGCTGCTCAATCCGCAACCCTGACTGCAACTCTGAGTGGCAAATCCACCACCACAACTCTCACCCTGGTGACCCTGCCTGTCATCAGTTCCGTGCAGTGTAGTCCTGGGTTGATCGGTTCTTCGGACACGACCACCTGTACCGTAACGCTGGCCAGTGCGGCTCCAGCGGCCGGCTCAGTCATCTCGCTTTCCAGCAACAGTGCGTTGCTGACCGTGCCGGCCACCATGGCGGTGACTGCCGGATCCACCACGGTCTCCTTCCTGGCCCGCGCCGGCTCGCTGACCGCCGACCAGACCTCGGTGGTGACGGCAACGTACAACGGCTCATCGCAAACGGCCACGATTCAACTGGCCTGGCAACCCAAGGTGACCTCCCTGGTTTGCGATCCCGCCTCGCTGAGCTCCGGGGGGGTGGCCGTCTGCACCGTTACGCTGACGGTCGCACCGGCGACCACCGCCGTCGCCGTCGCTCTCTCCACCAACAACCCGGCTCTGACCATTCCGGCCAGCGTTTCAGTGCCCACCGGCTCAACCTCGGCATTCTTTAATGCGCTGTCCGGGGCCGTCGCTTCGAATCAGACGGTCGTTCTCACCGCCACCCTCAACGGAGGCTCGCAAACGGCTACTCTGAATCTGACCCCGGGGTCGGGCGTGGTTCTCCAGACCTTCAGCAACCAGACGCTGAACAGCAAGTATTTCTTCCGCCAGGTTTCTTTGGGCACCGACGGCGCGGGCAATCTGACCGACGCCCGCACCATGTACGGGACCATGACTTTCGACGGCGCCGGCCACTACAGTTTCAACGCGCAAGTCATCCAGGGCAACACAACACCCACCCCGCAAAGCGGCAGCGGCACCTACAGCCTGGATGCCGCTGGCATCTTGTCCCTGGACAATCCCGTGCGCGCCGGAGATAAGATCAGTGCCCGATACGGCGCGGAGGCGATCGTGGGTTCCACGACCGAATCGGCGGACCTGGCGTATGACATGTTTGCCGCCATCCCAGCGCCCACGACGGGGACCTCCAACGGCTCTCTCAGCGGATCGTACTGGACCGCCGACCTTCAGTTCGCGGGCTCGTCGTTCACCAATGCGCAGAACTCGATGGTCAACCTGACTTCCTCGGGCGCCGGTACCTTCCAAGACACCACCATCAGCGGGCATGCGGCCTATATTGCCGGCGGCCAGGTGCAAACCCAGCCCATCACCGGCGCGATCTACTCCATGGCTGGGGATGGAACCGGCACCGCCATTTTTGGCGTTGCCTCCAACCTGCTGAGCGGCTTGAAAACCGTCTACCTTTCCCAGGATGGGAATGTCTTCCTGGCCGGCTCTGCCAACGGCGGCACGCATGAGATGATGATCGGGATCAAAGCCGCTGCCCCGGCCACCAACTCCACCTGGTCCGGCGCGTTTTGGACTGCGGGCCTGCGCCAGAGCGGTGCCGCCGTCGCCGGATTTGCCGGCTCAGCCGTGGCCAGCGGCTCCGGCAGTCTGTATGTGACCGAGAGGCTCAAGATCCTCGGTACCGGTAACCTCGATTTGACCAAGGTCGATCCCTACTCGCTGAATGCCGATGGCTCCGGCACGTCCGCGCTGGCTCAGGTCGGCTTGGGCGCCGGCGGCAACGCCTTCCTGGGTTCTTCGATCGATAACAGCGACGCCAGCGGCTACGAAATCTATTTCGGCGTTCGCATGCCCGGCGTTCTCACGACCCAGGGCGGCAGCAGCAGCAGCCTGTCGCTCAATCCGCAGGGCGTTCAGAACGTCGCCAGCTACGCCCCCACCGGCAATCCCATCGCTCCCGGCGAATTAATCTATCTCTACGTCTCGGGCTTGACCGTGACCACACAGACCGCAACTCCGCCCTATCCGTCATCCTTGGGCGGCGTCTCGGTGCTCATCAACGGCGCGGCTGCCCCCATCTATCTGGTTTCCCCCACCGAGCTCGTCGTGCTGGTGCCCTATGCCACCGTCGGCCCCACCGCCAGCATCGAGGTGCTGAGCGGTGGCGTGACCTCCAATGCCGTCTTCGTTCCCGTGGCCGCCACCGCCCCGGGAATCTTCTCGCAGTCGCAGAACGGCAGCGGCCTCGGCGCCATTCGCCACGCCGACTACAGCGTGGTCACCGCCGATAATCCCGCCCATTCGGGTGAGGTCGTCCTCATCTATCTGACCGGCCTGGGCGCGGTAAGCCCGGCTTTAGCCGATGGGGCGGGAAGCACCGGCAATCCCCTCAATCTGACCGTCGCCCAGCCCGGCGTCCAGGTGGGTGGACAGGCCGCGACGGTGTTGTTCAGCGGCATGTCGGCGTATCCGGGACTCTATCAGATCAACGCTCAGCTCCCGACGATTCCCGCGGGAGCCACTGCGCTGCCGCTGGTGATCTCCACCGCCAACGCCACTACCGATGAAGTGGACATCGCCGTAGCGCCGTAACCACCGGGCCGGCGCGAGAATCAGCAATCGCGCCGGCCTCAGCCTGGCCTGCGCGCCAATAGTTGGCCCACCACGTCCTCGCAGTGGTCCACGTAGCCGGCGATCAAATCCCCCAACGGCACCGGCGAGGCGACCCCGATGCGGCACGGTGTTTTCAGTTTCTCTTCGGGTATCTGCGCCAGCACGTGGATCAGGCGGTTCATTGAGCACCACAGGGGCGGCAGCGCGGCCCAGGGAAGTCTGTCGTACCGTTGCGCGGTAACCCAGTCGTCCGATGGATACCCGCTCACCGCCAGATTCGGGTCCGCCAGGGCTCGCGCGAACCAGTGGTCGTGAGCGGTCGCCCAATCAATCAGGTGGCCGAGCGCCTCCCGCCGCGACCAGGGCTTTCGCTTCCGGCGCTGATCGCCGTAGCTTTCCGGCTGCCGGCTCAGGGGCTCCTCGGTGTGTTCCACCAGTTGGTCCAGTTCGCAATCGTGTCTTTGAGCGAGGGAGCCAGGGGATCGCTGAGGCCTCGCGCGCCGGTGCGGCGGAAGCCACCACCTCGGACCCCGGCAGCTTTTTCTGAAGCTCCTGGCGCATGTCCTGCTCGGCGGCCGCCGGCAGCAACCGCCGAAGCATCCTGTCTTCGTGCAGCAAACCCAACAGCAGATGCTCCGTCTCGATGTACAGGGACCCGACCTGGCTCGCCTCATAGCGGCCGAAGAAAAGGGTCCGCCGCGCCTTCTCGGTAAATCATTCGAACAGCTGAAACCGTTAATGAATGCCGGGCCAGGGCACTACTATTTCACCGGCAGAGACAGCACCGCCTGCTCGTAGCGGCCCGAGCCCATCTCTCCCTCGCCGAAGATGCGGTGCTGCGCGATCCACTCGAAGGATTCTTCGTACACTTCCTTGGTGTACGGCTCGAACACGATCCGCTCCCCCGGCCCCCAGCGGCGCGTGTCCATCTGTTCCAGGAAGCGCTCCGGAAACTCCTTCTTGTAATAATGCGTGTACAGGTCCGGCCGCAGGTCGATGTCCCGCTGCGCCCGCCGCAGCGCTTGGAAGTATTTCCGCACGTCCTCCGGGTCCGGATCACCCGTAATCATCGACGCGATCATGAACGTCTGATCGATGATCTTGCGGAATCCCAACTGTTCCATGAAGTAATAGGGCCCGCTGAACAAAGAGGCGGCCGGCACTTCGCGGTCGATCAGCAGTTCCATCCGTTTGAACAGCAGGCCGTCGGAAAACGAAAGCTTGATTTCTTCCGGCTTCAGGTATTGCTCCAGGGCCTGGATGGTGGAATAGTGGCTTCCCGATTGGTAGCCCACCGAAATCGGCACGCCCGCGAGGTCGCCCGGCTCGCGAATGGCCGATTCCGCCGGCACGAAAATCCCCGCCGGCGAGACCGAGTACGCGTCCGCGTACAGTTTGCCGTGCCCGTTGGAGGCGGCCACATTCACCGTCCAGTGGCAGGCGCAACTCACGTCGGTGGAACGGCCTTTCTCGAACGTCTGGTACGCGCCCACTTTGTCGCCCAGATCGTGCTTCTTACCGTCCTTGGAGAGGATCTCATCGCGGAATTCGTAGTCCAGCCCCTCCGCCGCGAAGTATCCTTTTTCTTCCGCGACCCATTCCTGTAGCCGCATATGCGGTGCGATCACGAACTTCGCCATGGTCCCTCCGGGAGCGCTGCCTACTAGTCATTGTACCTGCCGCCCCTTGATTGCAGAAGGGCCGGGCGGTCCCGTATCATAAGGGGACGTCCCTACTCTCGCGGCGTCGCTTCCGCGATCGCCCCGTGGAATGGGGCGTCCAGCGCAAACGTTGGATCTTTAGACAGCAGTCATCGGGTGCGGTTTTGATATAATCGCCCCCCAGGAGGAAGGGGATGAACTATCCTGCCACGGGGTTGCACCACGTCACGGCATGTGCGGGCGCGGCTCAGCAAGACATCGACTTTTTCACGCAGGTCGTCGGCCAGCGGATGATCAAGCAGACGATCCTGTTCGACGGCCGCTACGCCCACTATCACCTGTACTACTCGAACGCCAACGCCGAGCCCGGTACGGTGATGACCACCTTTCCGTACAAGCGGATCAAGGGCCGGAAGGGTTCCGGCCAGATCTCAGCCACCACCTACACGGTGCCCAAAGGGACCGCGTCGTTTTGGCTCGATCATCTCAACAAGCACAAGATTGAGAACCAGGGCCTCAAGGAACGCTTCGGACAAAAGTTCATTCGCTTCTCCCATCCGTCCGGCCTGGAGTTCGAAGTGATGGAAGACCCGGCGGAAAAGCGCGTGGGGTGGGTAACTCCCGAGATCAGCCAGGACGTGTCCGTGCGTGGTTTCCACGGCGTGGTTCTGTCGGTGCGGGAAACCGGCGAGACGGAGCGGTTCTTCGTCGATGCGCTTGGCTTCCGCAAGACCGGCAACGAAGGCCCGTACACGCGGCTCGAGACGGGCGTCGGTGGCGCCGCCAAGACCATCGTCCTGCTTCACGAACCGGAAAAGGCGGCGGGAAGCTGGATCTTCGGCGAAGGAACGCCGCACCACGTGGCGCTGAACGTGGCCAGCGACGAGGCTCTGGCCGAGCAGAAGGGCATCTACGACGAGCTCGGCTATACCGATTGCTCGGAGATCAAAGACCGCAACTACTTCCACTCGATCTACTGCCGCTGCCCCGGCGGGATTCTGGTGGAGTGCGCGGCTACGGCCGAAGGTGGATTCGCGCGCGATGAGCCGTTCGATCAGCTCGGCACGTCGCTGTTGCTGCCGCCGTGGTTCGAAGAGCGGCGCGCCGAAATCGTGGCCATGCTCGAGCCCATCCGCGTTCCCGAAGCCAATGGCCCGGTCAAAATGGGTGTGGCGGCTCCCGGCGTAGGCCCCGGCGCGGCAGCGTCCAAAACCGGAACGGGTTCTGGAATCACCCCGTCCCACCGCGACGCCACCTTCATCGGCGGCGATAAGTAGTAGTTGATGGACGACGGCGGCGCATCCTCCGCGTCTCCCCATGTTCTCGAAGCCGGCCAGCCGCGCGGAAAAGCGCGGTTGGCCGGCATTTTGCTTCATGGGCGCGACCGCACTCGCGAAGAAAAAGTGGTGCTGGCCGACCATGTGGACGTCGACGGCGTCCGCTGGCTCGCCCCCGCCGCCGAAGCCGGAAGCTGGTATCCCGGCCGTTTTTTCGATCCCATCGAAGCCAACGAGCCGCACCTCTCACAGGCCATCGAGCAACTCGATCGAGTCGTCGAGGAAGCCCGCGAAGGCGGCCGCCTCGACCCGCGTCACATCTTCCTGGTCGGCTTCTCGCAAGGCGCCTGTCTCGCGCTTGAATACGGCCTTCGCCGCCCCGGCCGCGTCGGCGCGCTCGTCGTCTTCACCGGCGGCATCTTCGGCGGTCCCGAACACCCGCGCTCATTCCCCGCCAGCCTGTTGAATGGCCTGCGCGTCCTCCTCACCGGCAGCGACGCCGACGATTGGATCTCGGAAGCCAGCACCCGCCAGACCGCCGGCCAGCTCACCACCCTCGGCGCCGAAGTGACCCTCCGCATCTACCAAGGCCGGCCGCACGTCGTCAGCCCCGAAGAGCTGGATGAAGCCCGAAGGTTCATCGAAGGCTTGAAGAGCTGAGGCGTGCCTTTCCCGCCTAATTTTTTTCCCATCCGGACCCTACGAGGTTCGCGCCCGCCGCGCCAGGATCACGATGGTCACCAGATACACCCCAACAATCACCACCGGGATCGCCACAAACCGATGGGCCGGAAACACATACCAGGCCGCCGACACCAGCACCGTCCGGGATACGCCATGAGCCAGTCCGATCCAGTGTTGAACGATCCAGGTCATCGGTAACCATAAGCCGCTGTTCTTCCAGGGATCGCAAGGGCGCCGCCGCGGCCGGTTTTCCTGCGCCGGAGACAATGGTCATCCTCAATCCGTACGAAGATCGGAGCGGGCTGGTTCCGCAAAAAGACCGGCAGGCCTCACTGCGCCACCCATGCCGCGATCCCTGGCGCAGTGGCGGGTGACTCGTACCAGCCCGGCTCAGCCCCCGTCCCTCATCGGAAAGATCAACTCAATGCCGTTCCCGCTCGGATCTCGAAAAAATAGCTGGATCTCTCCGGCGGCCGGCGCCTCTGTCCGGGTGTAGGCAACGCCATGGCTGGTGAGACGCCGCACCGCTTCGTTCAGATCTTCGGATGCCAGAGCGATGTGGTCGATCGCGGAGCGCCGCGCCTCCACCTCGGGCAGCGACTGGGGCGATCCCGGTGCGGCCACTTCGCCGCTGTTCATTTGAGTCAAATGGATGACCGGGCTTTCGCCCGCGTAGAGCCACACGCCGGCGGACTGAAACGAGGGACGCGCGCCGACAGAAAGCCCAAGAACATCACAGTAGAACCCTCGCAATGCATCCAGCTCTGGCGCGCTCACGCGCAAAATGATGGATCCTCGTGACTGTCATGTTTCTCACCGCAACGCGCTTGCACGCTGGTCCAGAAGTTCTAGCCCATTTAGCGGGAGTGGTACGACTGCCATGCTCCTATATAGAAAGAGTCGTACAAGCTCAGCGCTTCTCCAAGGGTACACTTCCGGTAGCGACTACGGTTCGGCGCGTTCATCGGCACCTTCTCCAGCAACGGGCCCGGCATTTCGGACCCACTCTCCAACTCGGGCGCCCTTGCGCCAGAACTCGGTCACTCACTCTCTGAGAGGAGCAAACATGGACAAAACGAAATGGACCCGCTTTGCGCGGGTCCGATCCATTCATCTGGCGGGGGCCCTTGCCCTCGCCTTCGCTTCCACCGCGATGGCAGACCTCGTGGGAAGCACCTATACGGAAGCCACATCGGTGACCGGCTTAACGCAGATCACCGGCTCGAACGGGTTCTGCGTAGGGCCGCCTACCGCGTGTGCCTCGGGTTCGGGTCTTTCCGGAACCTTTGCGTTCCAGGACATCACTCCGACTCTCTCGACAATCACATTCACCTTTTTCGGAAGCACTTTCCTGACCTCCGGTTCGTTTGACATCGATCTCGGTAATTTCGTCACTCCCGACGGCGATACGATCGCCGGCGTGACGCACGCGTCCGGCAATCTGGTCATGGGAAACTTCTCGAATGTGTCCTGGAACGGCACCGATGCCATCTTCACGGGCACTCCTACCTTCATCTACGACGCCATCGGGGGAAGTAAAGTGGTCTTCGATGTGGCCATGAACCCCGCGGTTCCGGAACCATCGTCAGCCCCGGTGGTCGGCGTCGGGCTAGTCGGCTTGGCGCTGGCCGCAGTGTGGCGTAAGCGCGCGGCCGGCAGCGCATAGAGGCCGGGACCGGGGGCGTGAAAGCGCCTTCTACCAGCGCCGATTATCCGGGTGCTAATCGGCGCCCTATTTTTTCGGGGCCAGGCAACAACCTTCCTACGCTCCAGCTTCACTCGAACCGCACAACCGCGTTCTCGGCCGGAATCTCGCGCTGACGCCGCACCGGCTTGGCCGGGGGTGTCCAGCCCTTCTCGAGAATTTCGTTCGCGTCCGCCGTCCCCAACAACTCGAACGAATCGAACACAAACGGCAACCCTTCCGCGCCGCGCACGGAATTCCGGTCGGTGATCTGAAAGTGCAGATGCGGCGCATCGGAGTTTCCGGAATTGCCGAGAAGTCCGAGCACCTGGCCGCGCCGCACGCGCTCTCCGGGCTTGACCCGCAGGCTGCCCGGCTGCAGATGCGCATACATCGCAAAGTGGCCGCTACCGAGCGAGAGGATCACGGTGTTGCCGCCAATCGTCTCCTCGGTGATGGGAACCGCGCGCGACTCCGCGAGCGGCGTGTTCTCCGGCACGCCGTCGTGCACCGAGGCAACCATCGCGTCCGCCACCGCCACCACCTCCACGCCGTAGCCGTACCAGTTCCGGTTGTCTTTGGGTGCGCCCCGGAACCCCTTGTAGCCTTCGTCCAGCTTCAACCAGTCGATGGCGAACCGTTGGGCGACGAGCGCTTGTCCTCCCAAGACGGCGAGCGCGCGGCGGTGTTCCGAGCCGTTCGAAGGCCCGTTCCCAGCGATCCAAACTCCACCTTTCACCGGCGGCGCGATCGCCACCGGCGTCGTCTGCAACACCGGCAGGTTCGAGATCTCCAGGCTGCGGTCATCGTTCTTTCCGTCCGCGCCCACTGCTGTGAAGTAGAGTTTGTGACGCAAGGCGCGCGGGACCGTTGACGCGTCCCGGAAGGCGAGCCACAGGTAGGCCACCGCCCGCATGCCGCCGGCAATCTTCCGCGGATCCGCAACCGCCGCTGCCGCGCCGGGGTGGACCATCGCGTCCGCCAGCTTGCGGTCCTGGTAGATGCTCACCGGCGCCGCCCCGTTGCTGCCCTGGCCGAAAACCTCGATGCGGTTCAGCGTAATGTCACGCGGCCGGAAATTGGTGAGGTGTAGTTCGTAAACCAGCACCGTCTCGCCATTGCAGCGCACCGGCGCCGGTGGCGCCGGAATCCGGGCCTCGACGGGAGCTTCCGGAGCCTGTCCCGACAGCGTGACCGCCGCCAGGAATACGACCGCCCGATACGCGCGTCCTGTCAGCCGTGTCTGCATAGATCCCACAATTCTACTCCGGCGCCGCTCGTTGCCGCCGCGATTCCGGCCGGCCGCCGCATGGAACCATGAGCCTCCGCCAGTAGCTCTACCTTGCCGTCAGACTCGCCTCGTACTCGATCGGAGAGCCGAAACCCTGCATCGGCGCCCCCAATCGCTGAAGGGCGTCGAGCGCCATCAGCCGCCGGTAGGTATTGAATGTGATGACGTCGGCAAACACGCCTCCGAAAGTGAACGTCTCGGCTGGTTCGCACAACGCGTCCACAAACGTGTCATCCCATGCCCCACGGTTGCGCACATCGCCGAGCACCCGCTGAAACTCGGCTTCGGCTTTCTCGAAACGGCGCAGCAGCGCCGCCGGAGTGCGCTCGGTGGCTGGAAGGTTCTCGGTCGGCGGCATCTCTCCACCCACCAGTGCGGCAGTCCAAATCTCCTTCGTCATGACGACGCGCTCCAGGATTTCGCGCAGACTTCGATCCGGTGCACCGAAGCCGTCCACCTTCGCGGTGGTGTTCAAAGAGCGATCCAGTTGTTCGTCGGCCAGAGTCGCCGCGTGCTCCAGAAGCCGCCGCGTGTACCACGAATCGGTTCCGGCAAAACGGTCAAACAGGTCCATACTCGCCATTGCTCCTTTGAGTGGCTCCCCGGGCGCGCCGAAATGAATCCCGTTCGGCGCCGGAAGCCAGATGTGGGAAGGACGCATCCGCCGGTAGAGGCTGGGCGAAACCTGGAACGCCTTGCGAAACGCGCGCGTGAACGCTTCGAGCGACCCGTAGTGGGCATCAAGCGCGATCTCGGTTACCGGAACCCGCGTCCGCGTCAGTTGCCATGCCGCGCGTTCCAGCAGCAGGCGCCGCCGCATCGCCCCGGGGCTCTCGGCGATCACAGCCTGAAACACCCGGTAAAACTGGGTCCGGCTCTGGTAGGCCTTCCGCGCCAAGTCGCCCGCGCGGGCTGCGTCGTCGAGCGAATTCCCCACTACACCCGCCAGCCGCGCTGCCTCTTTCGAATCCGCGTCCATTCCTCCATCGAATCTAGCAGCCCGCCGCCCGGCTTGCCTGATCGCCCGTCCCAAATCGCAGAGCGAAATTCCGGATACCAGGGAGAAGCGTTACCGAGCCCCGGCCGCGGCGCCCAGCTCCGTCCGGACGAGTTGCGCGCCGTCCGCCATGGCTTTCATCTTGCCAAACGCGACGTCGTGCGGCAGATACTTGAGGCCGCAGTCCGGAGCGATCACCAGATGGTCCGGAGCGGCGAACGGCAAGGCCTTCCGGATGCGCCCGGCCACGGTCTCCGGTGCTTCAACCTCGTTGCTGGACAGATCCAGCACTCCTAGAATGATGGTCTTCCCGCGCAGCTTGTCGAGCACCGAGCAATCGAGCTTCGACTGCGCCGTCTCGATGGAGATCTGCTTCACTGGCGAATCCGCCAGCTCGGCGAGAAACGCATACCCGGCCGGGCGTCCGGCTACCAGCGCTCCGTAGCCGAAACAAATATGGACCGCGGTCGTGCCGGTAATGCCGGCCAGGGCCCGGTTGAGCGCGGCCAGGCCGAACTCGCGAGCTTTATCCGGGAAGGCCTGCATCCACGGTTCATCGATCTGCACCACGTCCGCGCCGGCCGCGAACAGGTCGCGCATTTCGGCGTTCACCGCGTCCGCATAGTCCAGCGCCATGCTGGCCGAATCCGGATAGTGATCGCTCACGGCCTGCTGCGACATGGTGAACGGGCCGGGCACCGTGATCTTGATCCGGCGATCCGTGTTGGCGCGCAGGAACTGCACGTCGCGCACCTGCACCGCGTGCTTGCGGCGGATCTTGCCGACCACGCGCGGCACCGAGACGGGATGACCGCTCCGGCTGGTGATGGTCGCGGGATTATCCAGGTCGACGCCTTCCAGCGCCGTAGCAAATCGGTTCGAGTAGCTCTCGCGGCGCATCTCGCCGTCGGTGAGAATGTCGATCCCCGCGCGCTCCTGATCGCGAATGGCCAGCAACGTGGCATCGTCCTGCGCTTGCTCCAGCCACTCCGGGGCCACGCGCCACAGTTGCTGCGCTCGCACCCGGGGCGGCATTTGATGGCTCAGCATCTCCCGGTTGATGAGCCAGTCCGGCTGAGCGTAAGAGCCCACCAGCGTGGTGGGAAGTAGGGTCGAGGACATCACTCTACTATGCCGCATGGAAGGGTAAAATGAAAAATCAACCTCTTTTATGCCTGACGTCTTCATCTGTGATGCCGTTCGTACACCCTTTGGACGCTATGGCGGCACGCTGGCTCCGATCCGCGCCGATGACCTGGCGGCCGTTCCGATCCGCGCCCTGATGGAGCGAAATCTCAAGGTGGATTGGCAGGCCCTGGACGATGTGATCTTCGGCTGCGCCAATCAGGCGGGCGAAGACAACCGCAACGTGGCGCGCATGGCGCTGCTGCTGGCGGGCCTCCCCAAGGAAGTCCCAGGCGCGACCGTGAACCGGCTGTGCGGATCGAGCCTGGATGCGGTGGGCATTGCCGCCCGCGCCATCAAGTGCGGCGAAGCGGACCTCATGCTGGCCGGCGGGGTCGAGAGCATGTCGCGCGCGCCGTTCGTCCTGGGCAAGGCGGACACCGCGTTCAGCCGCACCGCCGAAATCTTTGACACCACCATCGGCTGGCGTTTTGTGAATCCGCTCATGAAGAGCCAATACGGCACCGACTCCATGCCGGAGACCGCTGAAAACGTGGCGGACGATTTCCACGTGTCCCGCGCCGACCAGGACGCCTTCGCGCTGCGCACGCAGCAGCGCTGGGCGCAAGCGCACGCCGCCGGCTTCTTTGCCTGCGAGATCATCCCGGTGTCCATTCCGCAAAAAAAGGGCGACCCCAAGAAGTTCGACACCGACGAACATCCGAGGCCCGATACCACGCTGGATGCGTTGACCCGCCTCAAGCCCATCGTCAGGCCCACGGGCACGGTGACGGCGGGGAATGCCTCGGGGGTCAACGACGGGTCCTGCGCCTTGCTGCTCGCGTCGGCGGAAGCCGCCAGGAAGCACGGCCTCACGCCGCGCGCCCGAGTGGTGGGCACGGCGGCGGCCGGCGTCGCGCCGCGGATCATGGGTTTCGCTCCGGCGCCCGCAACCCGCAAAGTTCTTGCCAGAACCGGCTTGCCGCTTTCGAGCATGGACGTGATCGAGCTCAACGAAGCCTTCGCGGCGCAGGCGCTGGCGGTGACGCGCGACCTCGGCCTGCCCGACGACGCCGCGCACGTGAATCCCAACGGCGGCGCCATCGCCATCGGCCACCCGCTCGGCGCCAGCGGCGCGCGGCTCGTCACCACCGCGATGTACCAACTCCAGAAAACCGGCGGCCGCTACGCCCTGTGCACCATGTGCATCGGCGTCGGCCAGGGCATCGCCATGGTGCTCGAGCGCTGCTAGCGTCTCGACGTGGGGCAGGCGATTCGCCTGCCCAGGCCCGAAATCCGGCCCAGTGCGCTATTGCCGCCGCTTCTGATACGCTCCGCCGCCCAGGCCGCCCGCGTCAATCACGGCCGCCGCGACCAGAATGAGCAGGTTGACGCCCTCAATCCGCATGTGCGCGTTGGTCATCCAGGCGTACGTGAGGGTGGTGAGCGGCAGGAACAGAAACCCCAGCAGTGGAATCAGCAGGCCGTGGTAGGCGCGTTCCAGGTAGGTGGAGAAGAAAAACAATACCGCCAGAACCACGCGCGGGAATGCCAGGAACAGGACCAGAAGGCAGCAGCCCATATGGCCAGTTTCGCAGAGATTGCGATTCGGAGCGCGGTCCGGATCAATCGCCGAATCGTTCCGCGGCGCGGGCTTTGGCCTTGGCGGCTTCTTCCTCGCGATTCCTGGGTGTGGCGGCGGTCTCGAGCGAATCGAGAAGACGCTGGGAGACGGCCGCGATCTCATCCACCGCGGCCAGGAACGAGGCCTCGTTCGACCGTGACGGCTTGTGAAAGCCGCTGATCTTTCTCACGAACTGGAGCGACGCCGCCCGCACCTCCGCCTCGGAAACGGGCGGATCGAAATTAAAAAGGGGTTTGATGTTCCGGCACATGCGCGATGACCTCACGGTATCAGAACAGGCGCGCTGCCGGGAGGAGGCTAGCGGACCGGCAGAAGCGTTACGGTGGCGGCGGTACACTCGCCGGCGCTCGGGCCGCACGCCCGGGGCGTCAGATCTTTGTTCAAGCAGACTCGGATCTCCTGAAGCTCGCCGTCGCGGTAGCAGGACGTGCGAAAGGCCGTCTTCGGGAAGCGCGGATTCGCGGCCGCGAGCTTCGACTCGATCTGAGCGGGGCTGAACTGCATCTTCTGCGAGGGCTGGTTGAGGTCAGCCGGCAACGTGACGGCATCGCGGGCCTTGCGGAGAGCGGCAAAGTAATCGGCCGCGCTCAAGCCGCTGCAGGTTCCGTGAGCGGCCCACTCGTGCTGGATCAGGCTCTCGGTGGGAATGTACCGCAAGGTTGCCTGGACGATGGCCTGGGAAACGGGGCTGGCCGGGCCGCAGGATTCCGGTCCGCGCGCAGTCTCGGCTTGCGGCCAGAGGCCGTGTACAACAAATCCGACGCGGCGTCCAGCGCCGCACTCGAGTGGATCTTTGCTGCCTGGGGACTGGTCGCAGAAGTCCGGCGCATCGGACAGGACCAGCAGGTAATACGAGAATTGCGGCGAGGCGGCGGGCCTCCTCCTGCGGGATCGTGCGGGCGCGAGGCCAGGTACGAGCAGGCAGATCAATACCGCCGCGGCGAGAAAGCGGCTTAGCCATCGCATCAGGATATTCTCGCGCAGTGATTCACCCAGCGTCGGCTGCCACTCCGGCCACCCACTACCAGCCGATGGCGAGCTTCCGTTTCCGTTTGGTGCGCAGCTCGAGGATGAGATCCATCACCAGCTTCTCGATCTGGTCGCGCACTCTGCAATGGTCTTCGTAGTCCATGACGATGGGGTCGGGCACGTCCCAGCGCCGCACCGGCTCTCCGGTTTCGGCTTCCAGCCCGCCGCCGCTCATATCGATGATCCAGTCGTAGCCCGGCCGGTCCACCTGCTCGATGCTCTTGGGGAACTGGCCCTCCAGTTTCAGATCTTTTTCGGCCATAGCGCGCACGGTGTCGGGCGCGATGATGTGGGCCGGATAGACGCCGGCGCTTGAGGGCACCAGGACATCGCTGCCATAGGCGCGCGCGAAGGCTTCCGCCATCTGGCTGCGGCACGAGTTGCCAATACACACGAACAAGACTCGCTGAGGCCGTTTCACAGTTTCTCCAGAAACAAGGCGTGGACCCGCGGGTCCGCCGTCAACTCGGGGTGGAAGGTGGCCATCAGGTGACGGCCCTGCTCAATCAACACCGGGTCGCCCTGGTATTCGGCCAGCACCGTGGCGCCGCCATTCACATGCCGGACGATGGGCGCGCGGATGAACACGGCCTCCATCGTGCCCGGCGCGGTGCGGAGCTGAAACTCGGGCGCGGGCTCGAGGGTGGCCACGCGGCTGTCGATCTGGCGGCCGTAGGCGTTGCGCTCAATGGCGATGTCCATCAGACCAAGGCTTTCCTGAGCCGGGTGAGTGACTTCTTTCGCCATCAGGATGGCGCCCGCACAGGTGCCGAACACGGGTTTCGCGCGGCCGAATTCGACGATGGCCTCGTACAGCCCTTCATAGCGCAGCAGCTTGAGCATGGTGGTGCTTTCGCCGCCCGGAAGGATGAGGCCGTCGATGCCTTCGAGCTGCTCGCGATCCCGGACATACACCGGCTCGGCGCCCGCCCGTTCCAGCGCAGCGCCGTGCGCGGCGAAATCGCCCTGGAGCGAGAGCACCCCCACCTTCTTCATTACCAGCCCCGCGTCTGCATCAGTTCGGCTTCGGGCAGCTTGCTGATGTCCAGGCCCGGCATGGCGGCGCCCAGATCGCGGCTGGCTTCCAACAGTTTGCCCGGGTTGTCGTAGTTCTTGGCGGCTTTGACAATAGCCTTGGCGCGCGCTTCCGGATCGTCCGATTTGAAAATGCCCGAGCCTACGAAGACGGCCTCCGCGCCCAACTGCATCACCAGAGCGGCGTCGGCCGGGGTGGCAATGCCGCCGGCCGAGAAGTTCGGCACCGGCAGCTTGCCGTGCTCGGCCACCCACCGCACCAGCTCGAGCGGCGCCTGCAGATTCTTCGATTCGTGCACCAGCTCTTCTTTGCCCAGCACGGTAAGCTGCTTCATCTCTTTGATGATGGTGCGGATGTGCCGCACCGCCTCCACAATATTGCCGCTGCCCGCCTCGCCCTTGGTGCGGATCATGGTGGCGCCTTCGGCGATGCGCCGGAGCGCCTCGCCCAGATTGCGCGCCCCGCACACGAACGGCGTGCGGAAATCGTTCTTATCGATGTGATGCTCCTCGTCGGCCGGGGTGAGCACTTCGCTCTCGTCGATGTAGTCGACTTTCAGAGCTTCGAGAACGCGCGCCTCCATGAAGTGGCCGATCCGCGCCTTCGCCATCACCGGAATGGAGACGGTCTTCTGAATCTCTTCAATGACCGAGATGGCGGCCATGCGGGCCACTCCGCCTTCCTTGCGGATATCGGAGGGCACGCGCTCCAGCGCCATCACGGCGGAAGCGCCGGCGTCTTCGGCGATCTTGGCCTGCGCGGCATTGGTGACGTCCATGATGACGCCGCCCTTGAGCATCTCGGCGTGGCCGACGTTGACGGTCCAAAACTCGTTCGCGAATTGAAACATGTCGTGACTCCTTAAACCATCGCGGGCGCGGGGTTGAGCCCCTCCGAGGCGCTCTCGATTTCCTGCGCCACCACCCGCCCTAAGATTTCGAGGCCTTTCCGGATCTGCTCCGGGTCCAGCCCCGCGAAACTCAATCGCAGCGCGCCCGATTGACGCCGCGCCACTTCAAAATACCGGCCGGGGAGATAGGCCACGCCCTCTTTCTGGGCGCGCGGCAGCAGTTCGCCGGCATCGAGCGGCGCGGGCAGCCGCACCCAGACGTTCATGCCGCCTTCCGGCTGCGTCCAGCGCGCGCCCGCCGGCAAATATTCGCGGCAAGCGTCCAGTGTGGCGGCCAGGCGCTGGGCCCCGGCTTCGAGCACGCGCGCCCGGTGGGCCTCCAGGCGTCCCGATTCGGCAAACTCCAGCAGCACGGCCTGGGACAATTGATCGGTGTGCAGGTCCGAGGCCTCCTTGGCATTGCGCAGACGTTCGATCAGGGGTTTGGGGCCGACCACCCAGCCTACGCGCAGGCCCGGAAAGCTCACTTTGGAGAAACTGCGCAGCAGCACCGTGCCGCCACGCTCGTCCAGTTGTTTCAGCGAGGGAAGCGCGTCGCCGCGATAGCGCAGCTCGCCGTAGGCGTCGTTCTCAATCACCGGCACGCCCGATGCGTGGGCGGCCGCGAGCAGGGCGCGACGCGACGAAAGCGGCACCGTGGCGCCGGTAGGGTTCTGGAAATTCGAGGTCACCACCAGGAATCGCGGGCGCTCGCGGGCCAGCACGCGACCGGCAACTTCGACGTCCACGCCGTCCGCGCCGACGGGGATGCCGAGCAGTTGCGCGCCCATGCCCGCCAGCAGGTTTTTGAGACCGGGGTAGACGGGGTCTTCCACGGCGACCGGGTCACCCGGCCGCACCAGGACGCGGCCGAGCAGGTCTAGCGCCTGCTGGCAGCCATTGGTCACCATGAGGTCGTCGCCGACTCCCGCCACGCCTTGCCGCCGCGCCTCTTCGAGCAGACGCCGCCGCAGCGGCTCATACCCGCTGGGCGAACCCAATTGCAGAACGTCGGCCAGGTCCTTCCGCTCCAGAACCGCCGCGCAACTGGCGCGAAAGGCGTCGAGGGGGAACAATTCCCGCGACGGCTGCGACATCACGAATCGGATGGCTTCCCGGCCGGACGCCGGCAGATGGCTGGCGAGAGGCGCGTCGCTGCGCTCGAGCAGGGTGGACCAGTCCACGCCCGCGACACCGGGCTCCGGCTGGAGGGTGACGAAGCTGCCCCGGCCCACCTGCCCCGAAATCAACCCTTCGCCTTCCAGGATCTCGTAGGCGGCCGAGATGGTGGCCCGGTTGAGTCCCAGCAAGCCAGCCAATTCCCGAGTGGCCGGCAAGCGCGTCCCGCGACCCATGCGGCCCGAACGGATCTGCTGGGCGATCTGCTCGTACAGTTGCCGGTACAAAGGCGCTTCGGATTGATGGTTGAGGGGGTCCAAATCCATCATCCAAAGCATACCATATTGGCTGGCCTATGGCTGGCTGAATCCGGCATCTGATACAATCCATAGGTTCCCCCACGAGGCGGAGATTCGAGTGGCTTGGTCGCGCAACACCCGAAACGCAGCAGCGCTGGCGGCGTTAGTGTGCCTCTGCGCGGGGGCGGCGTGGCCGGCCAAGAAAAAGAACAAGGACGAGGACGAGACCCAGATCCTGGAGCTTCCCAAGGAGCTGCCGAACGCAGTATTGGGGGAGACGCGCCGGCTGGTCTTCTACGTCACCCCGCTTTCGGCCAAGGGCCTGCTGTCCCAGCAAGTCAAGGACGCGCTCAAGGCCTTGGACCGCCAGGCTCGGGACAACACGGTGCTGCAGATTCGGGCCTTTCTGGCTGGCTCGGGCGACCTGCGCCGGGTGCGGGACCTGATCAGCGAGACCTTCACTGAGCGGCGCCGTCCGCTTCCCACCGTCAGCATCATCCAGACCGGAGGCCTCCCGCTGACGGGCGCGCAAGTCATTCTGGAAGCCGTGGCCAGCGGGCGCAACGACCAATCTCCGGGCGGGTTGGCGTGGGTCTCCGCGCAAATGGTCTCGTCGGAGAATCCCAGGGACCCCGTGGCGCCCTTGGCGGAGAAATCGCTGGACCGCCTGCAGCAGGCTGTCCAGGCCGCGGGGGCAACGCCGGACCGGGTGCTGCGGGTCACCTGCTTTCTGAGCTCACTGGACAACCTGGAGCCCACGCGCCGGATGGCGGCCGCCGCCTACCCTCGGGCGGCGCTCGACTTTGTACAGACGCAGCGGGAGCCGGTCCGCGCCGTGGCGGGCTGTGAGGCGGTGGCCGGGCTGGCGGGAGCCTCGAGCGGCCGGCTCCGGTTCCTCAATCCGGACGGACTGCCGGGGCCGC
Organism: Terriglobia bacterium; assembly: GCA_020073145.1. Taxonomy (GTDB): domain Bacteria; phylum Acidobacteriota; class Terriglobia; order Bryobacterales; family Bryobacteraceae; genus PSRJ01. The sequence goes on along the minus strand of JAIQFS010000002.1, from coordinate 210,443 downwards.
CCGGGCAATCGCAGATTGCGGTGGTGGGAGCGGCCCACCTGCTTCTGACCGGAAGCCAGGTGTCGTTCGGCTTCGAGGAGCGGGACGCGCGCCTGGCCTTCGAACGGGTACAGAAGGAACTGCAGCAAGAGGGCCTGTCCGCGCGGGACATGGCCTTCGCGCGCTTCTATCCGCTTTCCGAGAAGATGGCCGACCAGGTCCGGCGGATTCGCATGGACTTCTTCGACGCCGCCCACCCCCCAGCGGGGAGCCTGGTGCTGTTTGAGGGCCTCTCGTCCCTGGACGCCGGTTTCGCGGTGGACGTGGTGGCGGTGAAGGATTAGAATAAGACCAACGCCATGACCTTCCGGGCTCAACGCACTCTGGCTGTTTTGGTCTGCGGCTTGGGCTGTGTTCCGGCGGTTCCGCAGGAGCAAGGGAAGGAAACCCCCAATACCCGGATCCAGGTGCAGGTCAACGAAGTCATTCTGCCGGTGACCGTGACCGACGACAAAGGCCGCTTTGTCTCCAACCTGGAAGCCAAGGATTTCCGGGTGCTCGACGAAGGGCGGCCGCAGCGCATCCGATTTTTCAGCCACAACTCCAAGCAGCCCATCGTGGTGGGGTTCCTGCTGGACATGAGCAACAACACCAAGCAGCACTGGAAGCGGTTTCAGGATGCGGTGATGGAGATGGTGTGGAACTTGCTCCCGGGCGAGCCGCGCTACAGCGGCTATTTGATCTCGTACAACAGCGAGGCCGAGCTGGTCGTCAATACCACGACGGACTCGGACAAGATCACGGATCAGGTTCGCAACATGAAGCCGGGCGGCGGCGCGGCGCTCTACGACGCGATCTACATGGCTTGCACGCGGCGCGAACTGGTGAAGGGCGAGCCCTTCGAGCCGCGCCGGGTGATCGTGGTGGTGGGGGATGGGCACGACAGCGCCAGCAAGAAGACGCTGAATGAAGTGATTGAAATCGCGCAGCGCAACCTGGTCACCATCTACGGCATGAGCACCATGGCGTACGGGTTCGACAACCCCGACCGGGGCGTGCTGGAGCGTCTGGCGTCGGAGACCGGCGGGCGCGTGGTGTATCCCCTCAATACGCTGTACCGCGACTTGTCGGCCAACACCTACTTCGCCCAGCCCTCCGATGAAGGCAGCTATGCCTACAAGGTGGGGACGGGGGGATACGAGGCGGAGATCTCCTCCAACATCATCCGGTCGGTCGGGGCGATCAACGGCGATATCGACACCCAGTACGTGCTGCGCTATGTGCCCGACGTCGATCCGGAAGCCAAGCCCAGGGTGTTCCACAACATCAAAGTGGAAATCAACAACCTGCCCAACGTGATCATCCGGGCGCGCACGGGATACTACCCCAATGCGCTGCCTCCGGCCGCCGACCGATAGCCTGTCCCGCCAGAGTCGGGCGCGGCCAATCCTCGATTCGGAACCGGGCTAAGGTCCGGGTAGTGTTCCACCGATAAGCACGATAGGATAAGAAGCGCAATGCCGGCCAGCGTCATTCCGATCACGGCGAGCCGCCGGGGGACCTGGGTGGCGCTGGAGTGCGCGCTGCCGGGGCGGCCGCGGCAAGCCATCGGGGTACTGTTGATCGACCCGGCCGCCGATCGCGCGTGGGTGCGGCTGCGGCCGAGGTTCGACGAGATCGCCGACCCGGAAGACGCCGAGGTGCTCGAAGCGCTCGAAGACGACATCCGCGCCCGCGTGGCCGAGATGGGCGCCGAGGCCTACCTGGCTTCGCTCGAAGATTCGCTTTCCAACGTGGTGCGGGTGGGCGAGCGGCAGGCCGTGGCGGTGGATTCGTTCACGCGCGTGCTCGACCGGCTGTACGCGGAGACCGTGGAACCGTTGGAAGTGAAACCCTACGTGACGCACGTGCCGCTCTACTCGCTGCGCGCCGCGGCCGGCAAGCTGGGCGAGGAAATGGAAGCGGCCGAGGAAGACTGGGTGCGGGCGCCGGAAGGCATGCGGCTGGACGCGGAGGTATTCGTCGCGCACGTGACCGGGCGCTCCATGGAGCCGCGCATTCCCGATGGCAGCCTCAACCTGTTCCGTTTTCATCCAGTGGGATCGCGGCAAGGCAAGATCCTGCTCATCCAGCGATTCGGCGCGGTGGACGAAACGGCGCGCTACACGGTGAAGCGCTACACCAGCCAAAAAGTCCAGACCGGCGAAGATCAGTGGGAGCACGAGCGGATCCGGCTCGAGCCGCTGAACCCGGAATTCGAAGCCTGGGACGCGGGGCCGCAGGATTTCGCGGTGGTCGCCGAGTGGCTGCGCGTTCTCGAGTGAAGCGGCCCGACATTACCGAGCTTCTGCTAGCCTGGTATCGCGAAGGCCACCGCGACCTGCCCTGGCGGCGCACGGCCGACCCGTACCGCATCTGGGTTTCCGAGATCATGCTGCAGCAGACCCGCGTGCAGGCGGCCCTCCCGTACTACCAGCGTTTTCTGGAGAGCTTTCCCACCGTGGAGGCGCTGGCGGCGGCCCGCGAACCGGCGGTGCTGGCGGCGTGGAGCGGTCTGGGATATTACAGCCGCGCGCGCAACCTGCGGCGGGCCGCGCAAGCCGTCGTGGCGGCGAACGGGTTCCCGCGCGAGTATGCCGCCATCCGCGCGCTGCCGGGCATCGGCGATTATACGGCGGCGGCCATTGCCAGCATCGCCTTCGGGCTGCCGCACGCGGTGCTGGATGGCAACGTGCTGCGGGTGGTGGCGCGGGTGGAGAACGACCCGGCCGACATCGGAGCGACGGGCACGCGGCAGCGCTTCCGCGCGGTGGCCGAGGAGTGGCTCGACCGGCGCGACCCCGGAACTTTCAATCAGGCGCTGATGGAGCTGGGCGCGACCGTGTGCCTGCCGAAGAATCCATTGTGCCTGCTGTGCCCGGTGTCCTCCCAGTGCCAGGCCTTCGCGGAAGGGACAGTGGACCAATTGCCGGTGAAGCTGCGCCGCGTGGTCCCGGTCCAGGTGGAGAGCGTGCTGCTGGTGGCGCGCCAGCACGGAAAGATTCTGCTGCGGCAGCGGGAGCCCGCGGCGCGCCGTATGGCCGGCTTCTGGGAACTGCCGACGCCCGAGCAACTGCCCGGCGCCCGGGTGGGCCGCCGGCTGGGCGAGTTTCGGCACACCATCACGCACCACCACTATCGGTTTGCGGTGACTGCGGCTTCCGCGTCCGCGAGCCGGAAGCCGTTTCGATGGTTCGCTCCCGCGGACCTGACGAAGATTCCGCTCAGCACCACGGCGCGCAAGGCACTGGAGATTGCGGGTGTGGCAGTCCGTTAGCGGTTACGGGGCGGTGGGCGCGGCGTTGAAAAGAGTCAAACGAAGCTTCCCGGCGCTGAAACTCTCGGTAGCAAAGATCACATTGCCTTGCGGCGTGATGTTGAAGCCAAAAAAGGAGATGGGCCAGGAGCCGTCCGGCAGAGGCTCCGCGGCGGAACCGACCAAGAGATCGCGGCCATCATGGCTTCGTACCAGCAGGGATGCATATCCTTGGGTCTGGGCCTCATAAGCCACGTCTCCGGTATCGTTGGCGGCAAGGTTTCCGAAGAAATAATCGATCGATCGTCCGGATGCCAGCAGATCGCCCTGCGAGACCACCGGCGTCCAAGCGGTTCCGTCGAAGGCCTGGATCGCGCTGCCGCCGTTTTGATACCAGACGTAGTCGACCAATTTGCTGCCCGCGAATTGCACCGTGCCGATTCCCGAAAGCACCTTACCCTGAAGGCGCGAGCCGGTGCGAAGCAACTGCTGGACCTGGCCGTTCTTGTAGAGGAACAACCCCGTAGTGCCATCCGCCAAGCCGCTCGGGAACGCCACATCTCCGGCCGCGTCGATGGCGGCCTGGTTGAACCAGTTGTATGCCGGCCCGCCGGGGCTTGGACGCCCCGTAGCGGCTATGGCCTGGTTATGGGACGCTGTCAGACCGAGGAGGAACAGCGATGTAGTCGAACCCGTATTGCCCATGGCCACGAACTGCTGGTTGGCGTTCATGGCGAAGGGACCCGACCAGTTCGGATCGATCCAATTGATGGTCTGGCCGGCGACGGGGATGAGGTGGTTGCTGATATCGCCAATCAGGTCCACACGGCCGTCGTGCGCGTTCATGAAAGCATTATTCCCATCGGTATTGGCACTGAAGACCACGTTCTTTCCATCCGGGCTGGTGACCGCGGAGCCCAGCCAATAAACCAGGTCACCGCCGACGCGGCTGCCCGGAGTCACGATGGGCTGCAGCGCTCCCGATACGATCCGCGCGATATTGTCACCAGGCTGGCGCACCACAGGATTGGATGACGAACTGCGTTCCGGTATGTTGTCCCATAGCAAACTAGCGGTTCCGGAAGAAGGAAGCTGCCATCCCGCGGCAAGCACCTGTTGAGGGCCTCCCGGAGTCAGCCGATAGACCCCCGGCGTGCCGAACATGCGGCCCGCATCGTAGACGCCGCTTCCGGCGCCGGCCAACTGGGTGACGTTGCTGGAGGATTGAACGGAGAGCAGGAGTTGGGCGTTTCCCGAATTCAGGCTAAACACGCCCGTACCGTTCGGGGAATCGGCCAGCACGGCGATCGAACCATCCGCTCCCGCGGCGCCGATCTGGTAGAGCCAATAGAGCTGAGTCGTGCCGACGGTGGTATTGGCCTGGGCCACGATGTTCCAGGTCCCTTTGGAATAGTGCAGCACCACCGGACCATTGGACAAATAGTCGAGGCAATAGATTTCTCCGGTGGCTGACTCCACGGGGAAGTTAAAATTCTGGGCGCCGGAAGACATCGGGCCTCCGCTCGCCATCATGGTTTGGAGAGACGAGCCGTCCCACTTCCAGAGCTGGTCGGAGGCTCCGGCGGGAGTGATCTCGAGAATCGCGGCTCCGGCCGAGGTCAGCATGGCCCTGCCCAGGTTCCCCACGACCAGCGAACCGGATAAGGTATCGCCGGTTTGCACGACCTGAGTGCGCGTGCCATCCGCGTGATGGATGTAACAATGCTGGCCGTTGTTCCACACCACGTAGACCACATCCCCGTTATTGGCCAAGGCCCGGTCGGTGATATTGATGCCGCAACCAGTGTCGAGGACTGCCGGCGGCTGCCCCTGGTGATAGAACAGGAGTGCCGAATCACACCCGGACGGAAACTGAGCCACGGCCACCACGTCTCCGGCGCTGTTCACGGAAACGCCGGCAAAGCGGTTGATGATTTTGTTGACCCCGGGCAACACCTGGCCGGCGCTGCCGAGAAGCTGGGGCACGCCGCGGGAGGAGAGAATGAGACCCTGCCCTCCGTTGGATAGATCCCCGATGGCGGCCATGAAGCTGTCGCCGGAGCCGCTGATCATCGTGGGCAGGGCCAGAGTGGGAGCGGCAGCGGGCGCATCGCTGGAAATCAAGGCAGTCAACTGGTAGTCGGGCTTGCGGAGGACGTCCACTTGGACGCCCGCGCTGAAATTCAGCCCAGGCGAACCGGTATCGAGGGCCGCGGAAATCGTGACCGCGCCAGTCTTGAGCGCGGAAACCGTTCCGCTACTGGCCACGGTCGCGACGTCGGTGACGCCGGAGGTCCAAATGAACCGCATGCCGGCGATGGGTTTCCCGTTGGCGTCGAGCGCGGAGGCGGCCAGTTGAAGGGAACTGCCCACATGTAGGACCGGATGCGGCGGGGTAATGGCGATGCGCAGCGGTTGCACGCGCAGGAGGTAAGCGGCTCGGAGGCCCGAAGCCGGATCCGAGGCCTGGATGGTCGCCAGGCCGGGAAGCAAGCCTTGTACATTGCCGCTCTGATCGACAGTGGCGACCGCGGGATTGAGGGACTGCCAGTGCGGCGCAAACCCGGCGATTGTCCCTCCGAACCAATTCCAGGCCGTGGCGTGAAGCTGCAGGGACCGCCCGCACAAGAGGACGTTCTGCGGAGAGAACACCGCGACGGTGGCGACGCCAGGGGCGGCGTGAGCGAGCAGCGGGCCGCAGACGGCCAGCAAGGCCGCACGCCAGAAGCGCCGATCAGAAATTGGGTTCCGCCACATACAGGTTCATCCGGTCGTACACGTCAAAAGCCACAAAGAACACGCGATGGTCGTCGCGAAAGTCGATCTGCTGGATGTTCTGAACAAAGGAGCCGTCGGAGAGAGGCTGGCTGCCGGAGAGGGCTATGCGGGCAGTCGTGCCCGTCATCACCACAATTTCGGGAGAACCGCCGCTGGACCAGCCGCTGTAAGCCACCTCATCGGCGCGATCGACCGCCAGATTGGTGAATGAATTCAACTCAGCTCCATCGGGGAGCGCCAATCCTGCCGCGGCGAGTTGATTCCAGCCGCCGCTGGTGTACTGGGCCAGCACGGTCGGGGGGCCCCCGTGCGCGGTAAACGTCGCATAGAAATTGGCGGCAGAGGCCTTCATCTGGCCGGCTCCGTCCACCACCTGGCCGGCCACGGTGGTCTGCCCGAACAGGGCGGCGGCAGTCCACTGGCCGTTAGCCCACAGGAAGTAGCCGGAAGGTCCGCCCGTGACCGAGAATCGCGCCATGACGCGCCCGGTATTGTCCAACGCTAGTTCCTGCCAGTTGGAAAAGTAGCCCCCGGCGGGGCTGTTGGTACGGTACTGCGAATTGCCGCCGATGTAAGCCAGAAGCCGGAGGGTGCCGCCGCTCAGCAGATACAGCCGTTGGTGATTCTGGTTGGTATTGGAGATCCAGGCGACTGCGCCATCTTGGTTCGCGGCCAGACCGCCACTCAGCCCCAAACTGCCTCCGGCCAAGCCATTTTGGACGACGCCATCGGCATCGGTGTGCGGCAGGCCGAAGACGAGACTGTTGCCGCCGGCGCCGACGCGGAAGATGCCGTCGTCGGGCACGACATACAAGGATCCATCGAGGGCCTTGCGGGCAGGCTGGTAGCCGGAGAAGGGAGCCGTGCTGAGCCGGTCGCCTACCAGGACGCGAGGAATCAGTCCTTGCGAGTCGTTGAGTTGGAAGACGCTGGCCTGAAACCCACCCATCAAAGGATGGGGGTCTCCGACGGCCGCGCCTTGAACCAGGCCCATCAACGTGAGGTTGGCCGTGACGGCCAGTTGATCGCCGCTCTCAAGAAGCATCGTCACGCCGCCGGCGGCAATCCGGAGCAACTCAAGGGGCTGGCTCGCGGTGCGCACCTTGGCAAAGACGGTTCCGGCCGAAGTCATGGCGGCGGCCTGAATCTCCACGATCGGATCGCCGGAAGGAGCCGGTCCTCCCTGAAGAAGGATCGGGTTCGCAGTTGAGGCTTTAGGCGGCCACAGGTAGAGCCCCGCGCCCTGGCCGGCATCACCGTAAAAGAGGACTCCGGCAGCGTTGACGGTGTAGATCTGACCGACCCAGTTCAGCGAAAGGACCTCCGGCGCCGAGGAAAGGTCGCCGTTGGCGAAGCGCAGCACGAACTGGCTCCCGTCAGGCCGGTCGCAGCCGATGGCCAGATCGCCAGAAGACCCGATTCCCAAACCGAAAATATTCCTGACGATGGAACCGCGCAGATGGTTGCCGGTGCCGAGGGCCATCGAGAGTGTGCCGTCGGGAGCCACCTGGTACACGCCGCGGTAGTGCCCATCGCTGGCGCTGAAATAGAGATTCCCCTGGCTATCCATGCCGTAATACCCGTCGAAGGTGAAACTGGCTTGGAGGCCCGGCAGAACAGTGCCAGGCGATGAAACATCCAGGTTGATGAGACCCCGCTGCATGTCGAAGAGCCCGACCGCGCGCGATGTCGATCCCGTGGGCAGATAGGTAGCTGTGAATACAACCGCGCCGTTGTTATTCAGCGCGAATCGGCTGACTCGAATTCCCTCCAAATCGGTATAGGCCGAGGTGGTTCCGTCGGTCAGCAGGTATTGAAACTGAGTCTTGGAAAGGGAGAGCAATCCGCCGGAGCTGCCGTAGGTATCACCGCGCAGCACGACGGTGCCGCTGTTATTGATGACAGGGTCCTCAAAATCGATCAGGTTACCGCCGGGCATCAGAGTGGGAGTGCCGCCGGAGGCCAGGATCTGGTAGCTGCCATGGTCCGCCAGGAGCACGCCATCGGACAAGCCATCGAGCGACGCCACCAGGGCCACCTGTTCGCTGTCATTGACCGCAATGCCGCCGCGCCGCGCGAGCAATTGGAAGGATTGCCGGGTTTCGTTGCTGGTGAGCAGCGAGCGAATGGTGTAGTCGGCCGGGGGCACCACGGTGGCGGTGGTCTCGCCGACAAACGCCGGGAGGAAATTGGGGTAGTAATTGTTGTAAGAGATCAGGGCCCGGATCGTGAGATTGGACGCCGCGGAGGTGGTAAGCATGCCACTGGGGCTGAGGTTCGCTTCAGAGGTGTTGAAGGCGTTGGCGCCAGCCAACTGCCACGTCACGGGCGCGGAAAGCGGCTGTTGATTGATATCTAATACTGTCGCCGTGTATTGCAACCGGCTGCCGATGGTCAGCGTCTGATTGGCCGGCGTCACATCGATGCGCAGCGGCACGGTCTGCAGCTGCAAGGTGCCCCTCACTCCGGAGTCGGTGGCGGTAATGGAAACGATGCCGGGTAAGAGCGCCGTCACATTACCGGAAGAATCGACCGAGGCGATGGTTTTATCGCTACTGGCCCAGGTGAGTGGGGGATTGCTAATGACATTGAAAGATTGATCCTGAACCAGCGCCGAAACCTGCAACTGGCTGCCGCAGATGAGCGAGGACGCGGAGGCGCTGAGCGACACAGTCGAAGGACGCTGGGCAAATCCGAGCGACGCGACGCTCAGCAGAACCGCGATGGGGCCGAGCTTACTCAAACACTTCCTCCACCGGGACATACGTGCCTACCGAGCCGAAGGGCACGTATTCGAACTTGCGTCCCGAGGGCGTGTTGGTCAGGGCTTTGGTCCAATCGATGCCGAGCGCGGAGTAGATCGTCGCGGCGATATCCTCCATGAAAATGACGCGGTTCTGCGACCAACCGGGGTCGATGATCTGATCGCCTTGGGAATCGGTGGCGCCAATGGCCTTGCCGCCCCGAACGCCGCCGCCCAGCAGCAAGGCGCTCTGTGCGTCCTGATGGTGGTCGCGGCCGCCGCGAGGATTGAGGTCGCCGGGCGTGCGCCCGAATTCGCCCATGACCACGATCAGGGTTTGACTGAAGTCGCCGCTTTGCTTCAAATCGGCAACCAGATTCCCGAGGCCGCGGTCCAGATCGCCGTTGAGGGTGTACATATTGGGGGCATAGCGGCGGTCAAACATCGATTGATGGGTATCCCATCCGTTGAGCAGCAAAGTGACGAAGACGGTGCCGTTCTTGGCCTGAATGGCATTGCGGGCCACGATGCAGGAGCGGCCGAAGGGGGTAGCGCCGTAGCGGGTGTCGTCGCTGGTATTGAACTGGAAGATGGAGGCAATGGCCGGATCGTACATGAGCTGCTGGGCCGCGGTGTAATACGCGGCGTGGCTGGCCATGATGGGATCGTAGGGATTGCTGCGCAAGTTGGTGTCGAGGGCGGCCAGCAGATTGTAGCGCTGCTGAAACCGAGGTTGGCTATTGGAGCCAAAGCCGGAAAGCTGCAAGGTGGTCAGGCCGCTGCCATCGTTGATGGAGGGAGTGAACGGCTCGTCCAGGCCGCCTAGAAATTTCGCGCCTTGAAAGACGATTCCACCGGCGTTTAATGCCATGAACGGCGGGACGCGGCCGCTTCCGCCTTTTTCGAGAGCGACCACCGATCCGATGTTGGGCGTCTCGGCGACGAACGCGGGGTTGGCCGGGTGAGTGGTCTGGGTATAGAACTGGCCGCGGTCGTGGGCCGCTTCCCAACTCTTGACCGAGCGCAGCACGCACAGGTCGTTGGTGATGTTGGAAAGGTTCGGAAACATGGTCTGGGAAAGGACGATTTTCCCGTGCTGCTGCAGATTGGCATCGGAGGGGTTCCACGGGCCATCCTTCGGGTCGAAGGTGTCGAGCTGGCTGGGAGCGCCCGCCATGTTGATGAAGATGCAAGCCCGCGCCGTGTTCCGCATGGTCACTCCGGTGCTGGTCACATCGGCGTCCGCGCGGCGCGCGGCCGCCAGGAAGGCCGAGGAGGCCGCACCGAATAGAAGCCGGCGGCGGGAAATTCTGTGTTCGGGGGATTGGCAACCGTAAACCATGGCTTTCTCAGTCCTCCGTTCAGTAACTGAACATGAAATCCAGTTTGTTGAGCAGGGCCCACTGGACATCGGAAAGCCATTGCTCGCGGCCATTGAGGTTTCGAGCGCTCATGGCCGCCGCCAGTTCCGCGTCGCTGGCCGGCCGTGAGAGCGTGGCGAGAAACAACTGGCGGACAGCCGTCTGATCGTCCGGCGTCGATTGCAGCAGTTGCGCCACACGCGTGTTCCAGCTTCCGTTGCGTGCTCCGAAGGTCCGGAAATTAACGAAGTTATCATTCATCAGGTAGAGGACCTGCAGCACGGTGCTGGTTGAATTGCGCGTGACGTTCCAGTAATCGCCCCGCCCGAAATTCTGGAGGAACGTCCAGATCTGATAGTTATTGCGGGGCTCGGTCGGGTCGGGCAACTGGCCGGCGTGATACAGCGGCTGATCGTAGCCATCCAGATACATCGGCACCGTGCTGAGCGTCGCATCGGTCACCGCGTCGTAGAGCTCTTCGGCGCTGAGACGCCGCGAGAAATGCTTGGCGAAGTAGGGTTGGTAGGCGACGTTCCAACTCGGGCCGTAGTTGCTGGTCAGCTGATAGGCATTGGAGTTGGCCATCAGCTGGATCATGTGGCGAATACTGTAGTTGCTCTTGATGAACTCGGTGGCCAGCGCCTCCATCAATTTGGGATCGGTCGGCTGTAGGACGCCGTCGGCGGGGGGATGGCTGGGGTCGATGCGGGCCATGTCAAAAGCGCCGGGTGGATCGACAATCCCGTAGGTGAACATGGCGGCCCAAAGATAATTGGTGGCCGCGCGCGCGAATTGGCGGTCACTGGTGACCAGGCGCGCCAGTTCCGAGCGCCAGTTGCCGGTCTGCGGCGTATCGCCGGTATAGAGATAAGACGGAGTATAGGGGCCGCCATACCGGGGCGGACGCGGACCGGGGTTGTTGGCGTTGACCACCGAGCTGTAATCCCCGGCGGTGCGGTCCACGACCACCGAGCGGTTCTCCTGGTGGAAGGCATCCAGCGGGATGAAGTCGAATTGGGTCCGGGACAAGAATGCCGACTGCTGCCAGAATTGAACCCGCTTATGGGTGGAAAGGAACAGATTAATCTGTTCCAAGTGCCCGCGGCCGTCATGGCAGGAGATACAGATCGTCTTCGTGCCCAGGAACGACACGCTGATGGCGTCGGTCAGCGTGTCCCAGGTGTCCTGGATGGGGTCGCCCTGCTGGACCGAGCGGACACTGAAGTTGGCGGGTCCGATGGCGGTGGCATCCCCGGCCGCCGAGATGATCTCCCGGGAGACATCCTGGTACGACCGATCGTTCTGGATGAAATCACGAAGATAGCCGTTGAACTTATTCCGCCCGGGGATGCTGATGAAATTGTAGTAAGCGGAGGTTACCTGGAAAAGGTTGGCATAGAACTGAGTCCAATGGTCGATGAAGGCGTCCGACGCCATCAACTGATCGATCAATTGGCTGCGTTTGGTGGGATCCGCGTTCTGGAGGAAACTGGTCACCTGGTCTGGAGTAGGAATGCGCCCGGTCAAGTCCAGCGAGATCCGCCGCAGAAACTCGGCGTCAGAGCTCAGCGGCGCGGGCTGAACGCCATCCTGGGCCATACGGCCGAAAATGAAATCGTCGATGAAGTTGACGCTGGGAGGGACGGTCACGGTGGTGCGGGGAGCGGGCCGGGAACGGGCTTCCAATGAGAAGTGCGCGTACGTTCGCTCGGCCGCCCGGTGCTGCGCGTCGGCGACGCGATCCGAATACGGATAGGCTGGACAATTGGTGTCGCCGGCGCGCAGCAGCAGCCCGGCCAATCCTGCCAGTAACAAAACCCCCCGGCCCATCAGTCCACTCCTATGCCTCTGAACAATGACACGACCGCCAACCGGCCGTCAGGAATGGATAAAAGTATACACCCAATGGACGACATCCGGACTTCCGATCTTCCTCCTACCCTCCGCTGCTCAAAGGACTTGGGTACTAGAACTTCTAGCGGTCTTGAGACGGGACTGGATTCCGCCTGCGAATGAAACGAGCCACGAAAAAAATCAAATGGGCCGGTGTATACTGTCTGGACTACGAAGGGGGGCGGGGGGGGAAGTCCGTTAACCTTCGCTAATTGTAATGGCCCATCCGAAACCGAATAATTCAAGAAGCGCGTCGAATGGGGCAGAGAGGGGTTCGACCCAATAGTATGGAGCGCAAACGGAAGCTGGTTGTGGCGAAGGCCGCGGTGCTGTTGGGGGCAGTCCCGATCGCGCTGTTGGCGTGGGAGTACGGTCCGGAGGCCGGGCACGCCGGAGTTCCGGGGGAATTGGGCGCGTGCAATTCGGCGGGCTGTCACGTCGGAACTGCGTTGAACGGGGGCGGAGGCAGCGTCTCGATCAGTTTTCCGAATGGGCTCTCTTATACTCCCGGAGTGAAACAGCAGCTCACGGTGACCATCAGCGACCCAGCGCAGAAGGGTTGGGGCTTCCAAGCGACAGCGCGTACGGCGAGCAGCAGCACAACCATGGCCGGGACGTTCGCGTCCGTGGATGCCAATACTCAGGTGATCTGCAGTATTCCGTCCGTGGACCCGAATAGCATTCAGCCTGTTCTCAATTTCCCAGGTTCTCAGGATTGTCCATCCGGTCAACCGCTCGCGTACATTGAGCACAGCGGCGACCCAATCGCAAAGACCGGCTACTACGCGACTCTGAACAAAACACCGGGTTCGGGAACGTACACTTTCACGTGGACCCCGCCGTCCACGAACGTGGGTAACATTGTCATCTACGTGGCGGGCAACGCCGCCAACGGTTTAGTGGATGTCACTGGCGACCACATCTACACGAAGACCTACACGCTCACGCCGGCGGGCGCTCTGACATTCAGCAATACGTACTACTTCCCGCATCTCGCCCTGGGCGGGGGCTGGCAGACCACGCTGACCTATGTGAATTATTCGAAGGTGAATGTGACCTGCCAGACCACGTTCTATGCCGACTCGGGAAATCCGCTGCTGGTTCCGTTCAACGGGGTGACGGCGTCCTCGCGAACCGATCTGCTCGGGCCGGGTCAGAGCCTGCATCAGGAATCGCAGGCCGCTCCGGCCTCCGCCAACGTGGGAGGCTGGGCGGAGGGGCAATGCACCGGGCCGGTCAAGGGCAGCCTGATCTTTCGCTTCTACAGTAACGGCAAGCCGCAGGGCGAGGCGGGGGTGAACGCGGTGACCGCCGGCGCCACGGAATTCGTCACCTTCGCGCAGACGCTGACGGGGGTTACATACGCGAACCCGTCTACGACACAAACGGCCACAGTCACCATCAAGGGGCAGAGCGCAGCCCCCGGGCCATCGCTGGGGAGCGCGAATGTCCAGGTTCTGGCGGGGGCGCACGGGTCGTCCCTGGTCAGTTCGGCGCTGGGGTTGGCCAGCTTCACCGGCTCGGTGCAGGTCACCTCAACGGTTCCGATCTTGAGCCTGTCGATCAATGCGGAAGACTTCCCGGTGTTCTCCTCTCTGCCTCCGGGCGATTTGCCGGATGCGACGCCGCTATCCTCCGGAACCGGAGCCCCGACGGCAGCGTCGGGGCCGGTGACCAATACGTATTACTTTCCGCACCTGGCCCTGGGCGGCGGGTGGCAGACCACTCTGACGCTCGTGAACTACGGGCAGACCAGCGTGAGTTGCCAGACTTCGTTTTTTGGGGACAGCGGAGCGCCTCTGGCGATTCCGTTTGCGGGAGCGGCTGCCTCGGCCACTCGAACCGATCTGCTGGGCCCGGGGCAGGACCTGCATCAGGAGTCGCAGGCCGACCCGAACTCCGCCAATGTAGGAGGCTGGGCGAAGGCGCAGTGCACCGGCCCAGTGAAAGCCAGCCTGATCTTCCGCTTCTACAGCGGCGGCACGCCGCAGGGAGAGGCTGGGGTGAACGCCGTAACGGCGGCCGCCACCGAGTTCGTCACCTTCGCGCAGACGCTGACGGGGGTCACGTACGCGAACCCCTCTACGACACAAACGGCAACCGTTACGATCACCGCGTTGAGTGCGACGGGAACGGTTCTGGGCAGCACGAATGTCCAGGTCGCGCCGGGCGTGCACGGATCGTCCCTGGTCAGTTCCGCGCTGGGGTTGGCCAGCTTCACCGGCTCGGTGCAAGTCACGTCGACGATTCCCATCCTGAGCCTGGCGATTAACGCCGAAGACTTCCCGGTGTTTTCGTCGCTGCCTCCGGGCGACCTGGCCGACGGGACGCCGCTGGCGGGACACTAGGGCCCGGCGCTCTTCCGGGCAGAGGCGCGCGGTACCATGGCTCGGTGGAGCAATTCGCGCTCGAATTTCAACCGTTGCCCCAACGCCGCATCCTCACGGTCAGTGAGCTGAATGCGGCGGTGCGCGCGGTGCTGGACGCCGAGTTTCGGGACGTCTGGGTTTCGGGCGAGATTTCGGGCGTGAAGCTCGCGACCAGCGGCCACTATTACTTCAGTCTCAAGGAGCGCGACGCGCAGGTGCGGTGCGTGGCCTTTCGCTCGGCGCACCGTTACTGGAAGTTCAAGCCGCAGGACGGGCTGGCCGTGCTGGCGCGGGGACGCCTGGACGTATACGAAGCGCGGGGCGAGTATCAGCTCCTGGTGGAAACGCTCGAGCCGCAGGGCGTGGGGGCGCTGCAACTGGCGTTCGAGCAGCTCAAGAAGAAGCTGGCGGCCGAAGGTTTGTTCGATGCGGCCAGAAAGCGGCCGCTGCCGCGCTTTCCGAGGCGGATCGGGATCGTCACTTCGCCGCGCGGCGCCGCCATCGCGGACCTGGTGCAGATTCTGTCGCGCCGCTTTCCCGGCGTGCATGTGCGCCTCTTTCCGGCGCTGGTGCAAGGCGAGGGCGCGGTGGAGGAAGTCTGCCGCGGCATCGACTACTTCAGCCGGTCGGGGTGGGCCGAGGTCCTTGTCGTGGGCCGGGGTGGGGGCTCGCTCGAAGACTTGTGGACCTTCAACGAGGAAGCGGTGGCGCGGGCCATTGCGGGCTGCGCGGTTCCGGTGGTCTCGGCGGTCGGGCACGAGACCGATGTCACGATCGCCGACTTCGTGGCCGATCTGCGCGCGCCGACGCCCTCGGCCGCGGCGGAACTGGTGGTGCCCACGCGCGAGGATCTGCTCGACCGCATCTCCGCTGCCCGCGCGCAATCGGCGCAAGTGCTGCGCTACCGGCTGGCGATGCTGGAGCGGCGCCTGCGGCAGCAGGGCGTCGACCGGGCTCTGGGCGCGCTGCACCGGCGGATCGGGCGCGGGCTGCAGCGCGTCGATGAACAGGAATACCGCCTGCGCGAGCGGCTGCGCGCGGCCATCGACACGCGGGAGCGGCGGCGGCGCGCGCTCGATCTGCGGCTCCAGCGATTCGACGTAAGGCCCCGGCTGGCGGCCGACCGGCGGCGGCTGGAGACCGCGCGAACTTCACTGGCTCAGTCCGCGACGGCGCAACTGACACGGCGCCGCAGCGCCTTCGATCAACTGGCGGCCAAGCTCTCCGAGTTGAGCCCGCTGCGCATTTTGGAGCGGGGGTACGCCATCGTTTCGAACGAGGCGGGGATTCTGAAGGACGCTTCAGAGGCACCGGCTGCTACGCGCATTCACGTGCGCCTAGCGCAAGGGGAGTTGGACGCTACGGTGCGATAACGAGGAGGCCCGCGGCCTTACGGCCGCGGCTCAGGTCTTCCGCAGTCAGGATGCGCCGTGTGCTGCCACCGTGGGTCCAGTACAGCCGATCTGGCGGTCCTTCTCCAGCAGCCCGTAGCTCTCGGGTGGCATGGGATTTCCAGTCGTTGAGTACTCGGCTGGCTGGGCAATTTGCCTCCACAACAGCGTGTACGTGTGTCGTCCGGACGTGTAGGGCGTAGAGGAACCAGGAGCGTAACTCGCAGACTTCGAGGATGGAGTCTTTCACTAACGTGCGAGCTTTCGGTGCCGAAAGGAGGTAAGCTTTTTGGCGCATTTGACGGCGGCAGTAGGACTCCAGATTCGGGTTTGGTGGGAGGGAACGATGAACGCCGGCGCGTACGGAATCGACGCTGCCTCGGGGGTCTCCCGGCAGATGCGTGCCGTAACACGTGAAGGTGAGCAGGTAGAGCACCAGGAGAAGTGGCTGTGACGGCGTTTTTTTCTCAGGTCGTTGGCGCGGACCCGCGGCCTTACGGCCGCGGCTGATGAAGCTGTTCTTGCGTGAGCGCTGTTACGTGCGCCACGGCGGCTGAGGCCAGGC
Source organism: Terriglobia bacterium (assembly GCA_020073145.1). Classification (GTDB taxonomy): domain Bacteria; phylum Acidobacteriota; class Terriglobia; order Bryobacterales; family Bryobacteraceae; genus PSRJ01. The sequence goes on along the minus strand of JAIQFS010000002.1, from coordinate 194,069 downwards.
CGCTGAGTGTGTAGCCGCCTTCCAAGACGGAGACGACCCGGCTGCCGGCGTGGCGCTCGGCCATGTGCATCACGGCGTGGGTGAGGTCGGTGAAATCGCGGTCGGTCAGGGTGAAGCCGCCGAGTAAATCGCCCTCGCGGGAATCGAAGCCGGCGGAGATCATGACGAGGTCCGGGCGAAAATGGGCCGCGGCCGGGTCCAGCGAATGTTCCACTGCGCCCAGAATCTGCTTGCGGCCGGAACCGGCGGGAAACGGGAAGTTCATCTTGGTGCCTTGGGCCGGGCCCGCTCCGGTTTCATCGGCGCGGCCGGTGCCGGGATAAAGCGGCCACTGGTGCGTGCTGAAGAAGAAAACGGTGGGGTCGCTATAGAAAATATCCTGCGTGCCGTTGCCGTGGTGCACGTCCCAATCGACAATCAGGACGCGCTCGACCCCGTGCTTCTGCTGCGCATAACGCGCGCCAATGGCGATGTTGTTCAGCAGGCAAAAGCCCATGCCGCGATTGGGGGTGGCGTGGTGGCCGGGCGGGCGCACCGCGCAGAACGCGTTCCGCGCCTGGCCGGTGAGCACCGCATCCACGGCGTTCAGGACACCGCCGGCGGCTTGGCGCGCGACCTCCCAGGAGTTGGCGGTGACGTCGGTGTCGCCGGTGGTGAGAGAGGAATAGCCGGCCTCGACATCGTGCTGCGCGATGCGCAAGTAGTCGCGCGTATGGCAGAGGAGCATCTCTTCTTCGGTGGCGGCGCGCGGGGCCACGCGCACGGTGCGGTCGAGCAGGCCGGCCTGCTGGAAGGCCGCCAATACGGCGTCGCAGCGCTCGGGGCGCTCGGGATGCTGGCGGCCCAGGAGATGCTCGCGGTAGAGGGGATCGGCCAGAAGCGCGGTTTTTGCAGCCATTTCGAACCTATTCTAAACGCCCCGGCGGTTGCCCCACAGCTCCACATGGAGGCGCGGCGTGAAGCGGAAGCCCTCGGCTTTGGCGATCTCGGCCAGCCAGACGCCGCGCTCGCGCAGCACGTCGCGGTCCGTGCCTTCCGGCATCAGGATGACGCGCTGCGGATCGGCTTGCAACGAATTCAGCAAAACGCGGACTTCGTCCAGGTCGGCGGGCTTCTCGATGACGAACTTGAGCTGATAGTCGTAGCGCGACATCAGATCGTGGAGCACGCCGGGGTTGGTGCGGAGGCGGTCGTGCTGGGCCGCCTGGGGGCCGCGCGGTGTGGAATTGGAGAGCTTGGGACTGATGCTCATCAGGTCGCAGGCTACGGGCTGGAAGACCGTGCCCGCGGTCTCCACGGTGATGTGCAGGCTCCGATCGCGCAAGCGCTGGGTGAGCGGAATGATCTCGGGCGCGATCATCGGCTCGCCGCCGGTCACCACCACATGGCGCGCCGGATGAGCTTGGACTTCGTCGAGGATGCGGTCGAGCGAGAGCTCGGCGCCCTCGGGGTTCCATGAGGTGTAGGGCGTGTCGCACCACCCGCAGCGCAGATTGCAGCCGCTGGTGCGGATGAAGACCGACGGCACGCCGACCAGCGCGCCTTCGCCTTGCAGCGAGTAGAACAGCTCAGCGATCTTCAATGCCGGCCTCCTCGAAGCCCTTGCGCCGCAGCAGGCAGGAATCGCACTGGCCGCACGGCCGGCCGTCGGGCCCCGGGTCGTAACAACTGTGGGTCACGCCGAACGGGACGCCCAACTCCGCCGCCAGCTTGACGATCTGCGCCTTGCTGAGCTGGATGAGCGGCGTGTGGATGTGGACGCGGGTGCGCCCTTCCACCCCAGCCTTGGTGGCCAGGTTGGCCATGCGCTCATAGGCTTCGATGAACTCGGGACGGCAATCGGGATAGCCGGAATAGTCGAGTGCGTTGACTCCGATGAAGATGTCGGAGCTCTCCAGCACCTCGGCCCAGGCGAGCGCGAACGAAAGAAAGATGGTGTTGCGCGCCGGCACGTAGGTGACGGGGATGCCGTGGCTTATGGCGTCGAGCGAGCGAGCTTTGGGGACAGCCAGATCCGCGGTGAGCGCGGAGCCGCCGAACGCGTTCAGGCCGATGTGCGCCACCAGATGGCGCTCCGCTCCCAGAGAGGTGGCCACGCGTGCGGCGGCGTCGAGTTCGACGCGGTGGCGCTGGCCGTAGTCGAACGAGAGCGCGTAGCAGACGTAGCCGTCGCGGCGGGCGAGCGCCAGGCACGTCGCGGAATCGAGTCCTCCGCTCAGTAAGCAAACCGCTTTCTTCACCAATTAGTATGGTAGCTTCAGTGCGCATCCGGTTTGTGACATCCACTCCGCTGGACATCCGGCGCGGCAGCGGCACCTACGTGGGAATTCACGTGCTGGCGCGGGCCCTGACGAGCTTGGGGCACCAGGTGGAGTTCGTCACGCCGCGTCTGCACCTGCCGGTCTATACTGCCGAGCGGCTCCTGTTCAACCGCTTCCTACGGCCCGCGCCGGATTTCGATGTCAGCGTAGGGTTCGACATGGATGGCTATCGCATCGCGGACGTGGCGGCGCTGAAGGGCGTCATCGCCGATGAGGTGAGATTCGAAGCGGGCCTGACTCGTCTCACCATGGGGATGCAAGCGCGCTGCGAACGGCTCCATGTGCAGCGCGCGCGGCGGGTGCTGACCACGAGCCGGTATTCGGCGGAACGGGCGCGCGCGTTGTATGGCTTGCCGGATCTTCCAGTGGTCGTCCCAGAGCTAATCGATCTGGGTGAATGGCGGAGCCTGCTGCAAGCCAATTCCGCCGCATCGGCGCGATTCACCGTCTTGTTCGTCGGCCGCCTCTACCGGCGCAAGCGCGTCGAGGTGCTGCTGCGCGCGGCCGCTTCACTGCGGAGCCGCATACCGGATCTCGAGGTGAGGATGGTCGGTAGCGGCCCGTGCGCGGCGACGCTACACGCGCTTTCGCGCGATCTGGCACTGAACCGGACCGTGACCTGGCTGGGAGACGTCCCGCGCGCCACGCTGGCGGCGGAGTACAACCGGGCGCAGGTGTTCTGCCTGCCGAGCGTGCAGGAAGGTTTCGGGATCGTGCTGCTGGAAGCCATGGCCGCGGGCAAGGCGCTGGTGGCGTCGCGCGCGGCGGCGATCCCCGAGGTGGCGCCGCACAGCGTTCTGGTGGAGCCAGAGAACGTGGAAGCCTTGGCGGCGGGGATCGAGTCGCTGCATCGGTCGCCCGAGGCTTGCGCCGGTCAGGCGGCTGAGGGCGCGCGCTGGGTGGAGCAGTTCGATGCCGCGCGCGTGGCGGGTCTATTCCTCGACGCTATCGGTGGTTCACGGTGACGGGAAAGCCGATCTTTTGCGCAGCCGGATTGTCGAGCGTGCTGACCACGTAGGTGGCCCGCTCGGCCGGGCTGCCGCTCAGCTTCTGATCGTCGCGCGGCGTAAACACGCGATCAGCCTCGCCCAGCGGCTGCCGCGAGAAGAACACGAAGAACTCCAGGGTTGCCGCATCGCCGAAGGACAGGCCGCCGGTTCGAGGCACGGTCAACGCGGCCATGCGTTGCACGCGGTCGGCGGCGAGGAGAATCCAGGTTCCGTCGGTGGCGCGCTTGAAAACCGACAGGTAGCCCGCGTCGTTGGACTCCAGTCGCAGGGCGACCTCGGCGCCGGCTTCCAGTTCCTCAGCCGGCGCGAGGGCCGCCAACGATCCCGTGGTCTGCCGGCGCAACACCGTGTAGCGGACGCCGAGGTGAGGGGCAGGGATCATGATGGCATTCGCGACCGTGGCGGTGACCGCCCTGGGCGACTCGCGGTTCTGGGATTCCGCGCTCAAGAAGTCGGCGCGGGCGGTGGGGATGACGAGGGGCGCCGCCGAGAACAGCGCGCGCGCGTCCGACAGTTGCAGGGCGCCGCCCACGCCCGGTTGGCTGGCGGCCTTGAGCCGTGCCGGCTCTGCTACTCCGGCGGCGAACGCCGGCGCAGGGGTGGCGGGTGCGACTTCCACCTGTTCCGCCAGAGCGGTCGCGGGTGCGGGGGGCGGAGCGGGCTGGGGCGCCGCCAGGGGCGCGGCGAAGTCCGCGGGTGGAGGAGCCGGGGTTTTCGCCAGCCGGGCGAGCGGAGCCGCCGGAGGCGCTTCCCGGCGCGCAGGAACTTTCTTGGTCTCCAAAACCTGCGGGAGCGGTGACGGCACCGGCACGGGAGGCTCGATCCGCGGCGCCTGCGCGATCAGCACCGGCTGCGCCGGCTGGGCCGTCCGCCGCTGCACCACCACCGCGACCACCGCGACCACCGCGAGACCCGCCACGGCCGCCACCAACGCCGCGGGACGCAACCAGCCCTGATACCAGGGAGTGGGTGTCCCCTCGAGCGCCGCGATCAACCGGGTCTTGGCGACCGGATCCTGCAGCAACTCGCGCAGCGGTTCCTCGCGCATCAGGGCTTCGAACAGCGGCTGATCGTGCAACGCCGCGGTGAAGAGGGCCTCGCGTTCCTCGGGCGTGAGGGTCCCGGTGGCATAGCCGCCCAAAAGTTTTTCGATGTCTTCGCGGCTCATCGCTTTCCCTGCCCCCAATCGCCGCCCATCAACTCCAGCAGGTGTTTCCGGCAGCGGTGGTCCCATGTATAAACGGTGTTGATCGCGCCCACTCCCAGGATCCTCTGGATTTCCGGAAAGCTGCGGCCTTCCAGTTTCAGGCGGAATAATTCGCGGCAGCGCTCGCCCAACTGGCCCATGGCGGCCTCCAGCCGCTCCAGCATTTCCTTGCGCTCCAAAGAATCGGCGGGGCTCGCATCCAGGTCGGGCAGCGGGATGTCTTCAATCGACACCTGGGTATATTCGCCGTGCCGCACGGCTTTCCGCCGCCAGCTCATCATCTTGAAGCGAACGATTTGCAGAGACAGGGGCAGCAGGTCCGCGGGGTTCTCCAGGTGGGCGTATTTTTCGTGGAGGAGCATGAGCGCCTCCTGCGCCAGATCTTCGGCAGTCTCCCTCGATACACGGGATGCCGCGAACCGGACAATCCTTTCACGCAGCTGCGCCAGCACCTCTTCGCGCGTCACGGTCGTCACCGGCTAGGCCAATGATAACATTGACGCGGAAGCCCGCCCCAGGGTTGCCGCGTCAAGGGTTGCTGCCGCGGGCCCATTCGGGTACTCTCGGGTCTGGTCGCATCTGCCTCGCGGAGAAGTCGATCCCGATTACGAACGAACGCTCGGGGCTTTGCGTCTTGACTGTCGAGGAGAATTCATGGCTGCGAAAGATTGGTGGATCGGCTGCGGGGCGCTGGCCGCTGTCGGTGTGGGAGCGGTCGTTCTGGGGGGATTTTATTTTGCCGGGCGCGCCGGCGAGGTCTCTCAGGGCATCCAGCATGCGCAAGACCGGTACGCGGACAGCAACCGCGAATTCCCGTTCACGCCTCCGGCGGCAGGAAAGCTATCCCCGGAGCGGTTTTCCCGGTATTTGAAGGTGAGGGAGGCCGTCGATACTGCCATGGCTCCCGTGAAAAGCGGCGAGGGCATCGTAAGCTTTTTGTCGGCGTTGACCGGGTTGCCCGAACAGGTCAGCCGGGCTCATGTGGATGCGCTGCGGGAGCAGTCCATGTCGATTGACGAATATCGCTGGATCTCGCGTCAGGTCTATACGACGGTTGCGGGTGAGCCCTACCGGCCCGATGCCGATCCGGAAATCCGCGAGGTGCAACGCAGCTTCGAAGCGGCGTTTCGCCGCCGGAATGGACTGCAGGTTCAGGCCAACGGGCGAGGCGTGTTCGACGCCGGCTTGATCGACTTCACCTGGCTGAAGGTCCCGGAGGCAACCCGAGCGATCGTTCGCGAACACGCGCGCGCGATTGCGAATCTGCCGAACGCCGTCCTTGCGGACACCGTTCTTCTCAGCCTGAGGGGAAGCCGGCAGTGACCAGGAATGGTGTCCGAGGGGATGCGCGGTAGGGGCCGATGGTCACCGCTGGTTGGCTTTCAGCACCTTTTTGCGCAGGCGGATGGACTGCGGGGTGACTTCGACGAATTCGTCATCGCGGATGAACTCGATGGCCTGCTCCAGGTTCAGGATGCGCGGCGGCACCAGGCGGATGGCGTCGTCGGCAGTGGAAGCGCGCATGTTGGTCAGCTTCTTTTCCTTCACGATGTTCACGTCCAGGTCGGCGTCGCGGGCGTTTTCTCCCACGATCATGCCCTCGTAGACTTCGAGACCCGGCGCCACGAAAATCTCGCCGCGCTCCTGCAAGTTGAAGACGGCGTGCCCGGTGACCTTGCCGGGGCGGTCGGCCACCAGCGAACCCGTGGGGCGCGTGGGAATCTCGCCCTGCCATTCGATGTAGCCGTGGAATAGCGAATTCATGATGGCGGTGCCGCGGGTGTCGGTGAGGATTTCGCTGCGCAGGCCGATCAGGCCGCGCGACGGCACGTGGAATTCCAGGCGCACGCGGCCGGAGCCGTGATTGATCATCTTGATCATCTTGCCCTTGCGCTGGCCGAGCTTCTCAATCACCACCCCGATGAAATTCTCGGGGCAGTCGATGGTCAGGTGCTCCACCGGTTCCTGCACTTTGCCATCCACCGTGCGGGTGAGGATTTCGGGCTTGCCGACCGCCAGTTCGTACCCTTCGCGCCGCATCATCTCGATGAGGATGGCGAGCTGCAGCTCGCCGCGGCCCATCACCTTGAACGTGTCGTGGCCCACTTCTTCCACCCGAATCGAAACGTTGGTGAGCAGCTCCTTGTCGAGCCGGTCGCGCAGGTTCCGCGACGTGACCCACTGGCCCTCGCGGCCGGAAAAGGGCGAGGTGTTGATGGTGAAGGCCATCGCGATGGTCGGCTCGTCGATATGGACTTGCGGCAGCGGCTTGGGCGTCTCGGCGCTGGTCACGGTCTCGCCGATGGTGATGCCTTCCACTCCGGCGATGGCCAGCACATCCCCCGGGCGCCCGATGGTCTCGTCCACGCGCTTCAGACCCTCGAAGGAGTAGAGTTTGGTGATCTTGGTTTTGTGGAGCGACCCGTCGCGCTTGGCGATGGCCACCTCGTCGCCCAGCCGCAGGGTGCCGGAGAAGACGCGGCCGATCGCCAGGCGTCCCAGGTAGTCGCTGTAATCCAGGTTGGCCACCAGCATTTGCAGCACATCTTCGAAGTCGCCGCCCGGGCAGGGGATGCGTTCGACAATGGCGTCAAACAGCGGGCGCAGGTCGGTGGATGAATCTTCCATCGACTTCTTGGCGACGCCGGTCTTGGCGACGGTGTAGAGCACCGGAAAATCGAGCTGGTCCTCGGCGGCGTCGAGATCGATGAACAGATCGTAGATCTCGTCCAGCACCTCCGCCACGCGGGCGTCGGGGCGGTCGATTTTGTTGATCACCACGATGGGGGGCAGCTTGGCTTCCAGCGCCTTCATGAGCACGTAGCGCGTCTGCGGCAGAGGGCCTTCGCTGGCGTCGACCAGCAGCATGACGCCGTCGACGATTTTGAGCGCGCGCTCCACTTCGCCGCCGAAATCGCTATGGCCGGGAGTGTCGACGATGTTGATCTTCACGCCGTGGTACCGGATCCCCGTGATTTTGGCGAGGATGGTGATGCCGCGCTCGCGCTCGAGCTCGTTGGAATCCATCACCCGCTCGACGTGTTCTTCGTGAGACCCGAAGATGCCGCTCTGGTTGAGCATGGCGTCCACCAGCGTGGTCTTGCCATGATCCACGTGGGCGATGATGGCGATATTGCGAATTGATGAGTTGGAACTGGTCATGATTGAGTGGCTTCGTCGAGGATCTTCCAGATGCGGTCGATCCATTGTTCGTGTTCGGGTTTCATGAGCACCGAGCGCAGCGAGAGGATCTCCGGTTCGGTGCTGCCGAAGAAGGCTCCCGGCAGGCGGGCCAGGGCCAGATGCAGATTGCGCTTCGCGGCCTCGTCGAAAATCCGCTGAGCCGATCCGGGCGTCGATCCCAATTGGGGCGCCCACACCACGATATCGAGCTGCGGCTCGAACGGCGTCAAAAAGCGTGGGTCTTCGGCCAAGCGCGCGTGCAAGGCCAGCGCCGCCCGCCGGTTCGCCGCGAGACCGTGCGCAAACTCGCCGCCTCGAACCAGCGGCAAAAGCCGCATGGTAGCCCATAAGGCCACGGCGGCGGCTCCGGGGCGCGAACATTCCAGCGAAATCTCGCCGAGGTGCTGCCGGCGCGAAGAAAAATAGGTGGCCGGCGAATCATGCTGGTACAGCGTGCCTACCGCCGGATCGCGGAACAAGATGCAGCCGCAGCCGTAGGGCTGCAGGCCGTGCTTGTGCGGATCGATGACGATGGAATCGGCTTCGTCGATGTGGTCGAAGGCCGCGCGCGCTTCCGGCCCGAGATTGTCGGCCAGGGTAAAGTAGCCGCCGTAGGCCGCGTCGATGTGAACGCGGAAGCCATAGCGTTGGCGCAGCGCCAGAATTTCGGGCAGCGGATCGACCGAGCCGGTGGCGGTGGTGCCGAGGGTCGCCACCACGCAGCCGATATCGCCCGCCTTCAGCAGGCACTCGAGCGCCGCGGGGTCCATGCGGCCGCGCGCGTCGGTTCCCACTTTGGCGAACGGCAGCCGCAGCACGCCGCTGATGCGCTGGTGGGTGTAGTGCGACTGCGCCGAAGCCACGATCTTCTTCCCCGGCTGCAGCAGGCCGGCCACCCACAAAGCCTCCAGGTTGGCCATGGTGCCGCCGCCGGTGAGGTGGCCGAGATGCTGCTGCCATCCGAACATGGCGGCGATCTGCGCCACCGCCTCCCGCTCCATCTCCGAACTGGCGCGCCCGCCATCAAGCGCGTGGTTGTTGGGATTGATCCACGTGGCCAGCGCATAGGCGGCGCGCGCCACCGGGTGCGGCGGCTTCAACATCTGGCCGGCGTAGAGCGGATGGAAGTACGGATAGTTGTCGCCCAGGCGCGCGGCCACTTCGCCCATGACGGCGTCGATCCGCTCCGCGCCCGCCGCGGGAAAGTCCGGCAGGGCGGTGAACTGGCGCTCGAGGGCGCGAACGGCTTGTTCCAACGCGCGCGGAGTGTCAGTTTCCAGCATTACTCTTCATGTATCACGTCGATCGGTCTGAGTCGCGCGGCTACCCGCGCCGGGTACAGTCCGGCTAGCACCGTTACACACCACACCAACAAGAGTGCGCCTGCCAGCAGGCCTACAGGGGGATGAAACTGGATGGTCCAGCCAAAGCTCTGCTTGTTGACTACGAATATTAATAATAGCGAAAGCGCGAACCCTAACGCCAATCCGACCACGGTGGCCAGCAGGCCGAGAAGTCCGGCCTCCACCAGAATCATGCCGCGCAGTTGTCCGGACGAGGCACCCAGATAGCGCAGCAGGCCGAGCTCGCGCCGCCGGTCGAGCACCAGGGCCAGCAACGAATTGGCGGCGCCCAGCATGGCCACCACGATGGCCACGGCTTCGAGGGCCCAGGTGATAGCGAAGGTGCGGTCGAAGATGGCGATGGCGGTGCGGCGGAGCGACTGGTTGAGCCCGACGGTCACCCCCAGCCCCGCGGTGCGCCGCTGCATCTCGCGCTGCACGGTGGCCGAGTCCACACCGGGCCGCAGGTAGACGGCGGCGTTGGTGGCGGGCTGTCCGGGAAGGTACTTCAGCAGGGTGGAGAGGTCCAGCAGGACAAAGCCCTGGCTGCTCGAATACTCGTAATAGACGCCGGCCACCGTGACGGTGACGTTGCGCGGGCCGAGCGGCAGGGTGAGGCGGTCGCCCGCGCGGATGCCGTGTTTGTTGGCGAAGGGCTCGCTGACAATGGCGCGATCCTGCCCGGCGAGCGAGCGCAGAATCGAATCCCGATCTTCTCCCGGCAGGAAGCGCAGGCGGCCGAAGCGCCGGACGATTTCCAGATTGCCCGCGCCGAGCGTGGCGCGCTCGCCGTGGTAGTGGAATTCCAGCGCGTGAAAGAAATCCACCGCCGCGGCTCCCGGCGTCGCAGCGAGGATGCCCGGGGCCTCGGGCGGAAGCGGTGGATATTCCCCGGCGGCGGTGCGCTGCTCCGGGCTGACATAGAGGTCGGCACGGAGTTGAACGTCCAGCCACACGGTGACGGTCTCGCGGAAGCTGGCCACCATGATCCCCACGCTGGCCATCATGGCAATCGCGGTGGCCAGGGCCGCCACCACCACCGACGTGCGCGAGAGCGAAGCCGCCAGGCTGCGCCCGGCCAGCAGGCTTTCGACGCGGCGGCCGATCGCGAAACTGGTGGCGCGGTGGACGGTCAGGACCACCGCCGGGGCTGCCAGCGCCGCCGCGCCCACCGCCAGCAGCGCTGCGATGTAGCCGCCCACCGGCTTGCCTCCCAGAGGAGCGGCCTGCGAAGCCAGCGCCGCCAACGCCGCCAGCAGCACCGCGCCCGCCAACGCGCGCCGCCACCGCAGCCGCGCGTGATGTTCGTGAGCGCCGCGGCCCATGGCTTCGGTGGGCGGCACGTCCATGGCCTCGCGCGCGGGCGCAAACGCGGAAAGCAACGCCACCACCGCGCCCGCCACGATGCCGGTCCACACCTCAACGGCGGTGAGTTCGACCGGCGCCGGGCGGCTGGTGGTGTAGAGCGCATTCACCGTGCCGGCGATCAGCCCCACGGTGCCGCCCGCCAGCAGGCGCCCCAGCACCACTCCCAGCGCCGCCCCCACCAGCCCGAGGATCAGCGCCTCTGCCAGAAACATCGAGAACACGGCGGAGCGGCTGGCGCCCAAGGCGCGCAGAATTCCGATTTCCGCGCGCCGGCGCACTACGCTCACGGAAATCGTGTTGAAGACGAGAAACGCGCCCACCACCAGCGAGATGTAGCTCAGCACCCGGAGATTCCAGCGGAAGGCGCGCAGCATGCGCTGGTTCTCCTCATTACGCACGCCGGGTTTTTCAATCAGGTATCCGGACGGCAGGAGGCTCCGCACCGCCGCTTCGACGCGCGCGAAGTCTTCGCCCGGAGCCACGGTGACGTCGATGCGGTCCAGTTTGCCGTACCGCCGGAGGGCGTGCTGGGCAGCCGCGATGTCGACGGCGAGAAACTCGGCGCTGTCTGCATCGACGATGCGTTCGACGCGGAACCGGCCGACCGGCAGGGTTAAGGGGCCGTGCAACCCAGTCCCCAGACGGCGGGCCAGCGCGCTCGACACCAGAACCGCATCCTCGGGCGCGCCCGGCAGGTCGAGGCCGTATAGGGTTACCGATCCGATGGAAGGAAGCTCGACCTGCGCCTCCATGACGGGCGCGAAGCGGGCATTCAGCGGCAGCGCCTCCAGGCGGCCGATCCAGGTTTCCTCGATACCGCCGTTGGCCAGGATTTCCAGATCGGTCTTGCCGGCCAGTGTCTCCATCGATGAGCGGAACGATCCGGTCGCGGCGTCGCCGGCGAGGTCGATGGCCACGACCACCGCGACTCCGAGCGCCACCGCGAGAACGGTGAGCGCAGTGCGCAGCGGATCGCGGCGAAGCGGGCGCAGAATCAGGGTGCGGAGCAGCTTCATCGCGGCACGGAAGTCTTTAGCGTCTTCCCGGCGGCCGCCGCCGCACGACGCATCGCATCCAAGGAGCACACAAGAGGGATGGTGTCACATGGCTATTATAGGTCCCGCCCTAACTAAGGTCAGGAGAAACGCCGCATGGCTGGTGATGTCTGCGCCGTTTTTCTTGAGACCGTTCCGCCAGTTGTGCGGAGAGGGACAGACCATCTTGCCGTCGAGTGACATCGGACACGCTGGCCGTGTACCCGGCTCTTGACCAATCCGGACAACCACCCTACGATCTCCACAGTATGTCTAAATCACTCTCGCACTGCCTTGTTTGTGGCGTATCATTTGCCACGGTTCTCAGTGCCACGAGTTACAACTGTGCGTTCTTCTGGATACCCGGATCTAACGCCACCAACCTTTCCGGGATCACTAACTCCGGAGCCTTGGTCGGAACTTACCAAATCAACACTTCGACTGGGACGTTTTCTCATGGCTTCCGGGCCGATCAGTCGGGCAACTTCACGACCGTCGATTATCCGGGGGCAACCACCACAGAGTTGTTCACAATCAACGTCAATGGCGTCGCAACCGGAGTGGCGAATCGATCCGTCAACGGCCAGACACCAGTCTGGTTCACCGAGGATGCCGCGGGGAATTTCAAGACGGTGACCGTTCCGGCTCCGTACACTCTCCTGGGGATTTATGGCATGAATGACAGCGGCGCGCTTTCTGCGTCACTCCAAGTGGGCTCTCCGGGTAATTATTCCTTTGCGATCATCAACCCGGACGGCAGCGTGACTCTGGTGCCCGGCCAAACCGACGGGTTGCAATTCTACCTCGGTTCACTCAACAACTCCGGGCAGATACTCGAGATCCGCGGCACCACGCATCTTGCCGATGCCAGCGGAAACGACGCGGACACGACCATACCCTTCGCGCGCGGTCTGAACAACGCGGCCACGGTGGTGGGATACGGATTCGGCGGCGACGGGTACTCTTGGGACCCAACGTCCGGTGTCAAGTCTCGAATGCTCTGCCTGGGAGGCAATGCGATCGTGCAGGGGATCAACGACAGCGGAGTCGTCGTTGGCGGCTGGCACATCATGACCCCGCTGCCGGGCGAACCGCAGATCATTCTCTCCACCACCAATCTCACGTTCGCCCCCACGCCCGTGGGTCAAACCAGCGCGCCACAGACCGTAGTGGTCACCAATTCCGGCAACGCACGCCTCGATATCGCCCAAATCGACGCGGCGGGCAACGGATTCGCGATTTCGGGTTGCCTGGACCCGACTACGCACACCGCCAGTCTGGATCCGGGCGCGAACTGTACCCTATCGGTGACGGCGACTCCCCGGGCGACAGGAGCCCAAAGCGGCACGTTTACGTTTTGGGATAGCGCGCCGGGTTCGCCAGGGATAATCGCCGTGTCCGTCACGGGAACGGCGCCGCCTCCCGCGTGCTCGCTTTCCAGCATCAGCAAAGGCCCGCCCGCGCAGGCCAACTTCACCATGCAGGATACGAACTCGGGCCTGAAGAGCATCACGCTCGTGGATTCGACCAATGCCACGGTGAATATCCCGAACTTCGTGCAGGGGGCGACCGTACCGATCCATGTCACCGCTACGCAGTCCGATACAGCGCAGACTTCCCAGGTGGATTTTCAGGTGACGAACATGGCGGGCGCCGCGACCACCTGTGGAACGACATTCGCATCATCCTCGACCTGGAACGATCTGGATGGAAGCATCACCGGCAAGATCACGCGCTTTTTCGACGGAAACGATCTAGCCGAGGTGTTCGCTCGAGGTTCGGACAACAGCTTGTGGCATATTTCGCAAACCTCCCAAGGCGGCAGTTGGTCAGCGTGGGAAAACCTCGGGGGCACGTTGGCCAGCGATCCTGCGATGGCCGATCCCAATACCGGAGACGGCTTTGTACCCGCCGAGGTGTTCGCCGTATTCAATGACGGCGCGCTCTGGCACATTAAGACCACAGGACCCGGCACCTGGTCCTCCTGGTCCAGCCTGGGCGGTTCCCTGCTTGGGGATGTGTCAGTCGGCACCAACAAGGACGGGCGGCTCGAGGTGTTCGGGGTTGGTAGTGATCACGCCCTCTGGCATATCGCGCAAACATCGGCCGGCGGCGGTTGGGGCGACTGGAGTTCTCTCGGCGGCCAGATCATCAGCGATCCCACCGTGGTCACCAACGCGCCGACAGGGACCCTCGCGGGCTGTCTCGAGGTTTTCGTTGTCGGCGGTGATCAAGCGGTGTGGCACAATTTCCAAACCACGCCTGGTGGAAGCTGGTCCGGCTGGCAGAGCTTGGGCGGCGGCATGACGGGGAATCTGGCTGCGGGCCGCAACAATGACGGGCGCCTCGAAGTGCTCGCACGCGGAACCGACAACGCCCTGTGGGATCTTCCGGAAACGGCGCCCGGCGGACCCTGGTCGAGCTGGGTTTCTCTCAACGGGGTCATCTCGAGCGATCCATCGGTTGCTCTCAATACCGACGGGCGAATGGAGGCCTTCGTGCGCGGCGGAGATTCCGCGCTTTGGCACATCCCCCAAGTCTCTGCGGGAGGAAGTTGGGGCCAGTGGTCGTCTCTCGGTGGAGTCTTGGCGAACGGCCCCACTGCCGGGGGAATTAACATTGGCACGCTGGCTGTGTTTATCGAGGGCTACTACGACACTTCGCTCTGGTACATCCAGCAAATCGCGCCGGGCTCCTGGAACTGAGAGTCGGCCGGCGCAGTCACCAGCTTGTCGGAGATGGACCTACGACAGCGGCACGGGAACCAACAGCGCCTTGCCGATGACCGTGGTGGATCCGTCGAGCGCATCCAGAAAGCCCGTGGAAACCAGCGGCGCTCCGCGAAGACCCCAGAGAATCCCGGCGTTGGTCCAGGCGGCTTCGCGCGCGGCTGCCACATTCCAGGCCGCGAGCGTGTCTTCCAGATGAGACACCGGCGGCAGGGCGTCCCCCAGCTGCCGAACCCGCAGCTCGCGCTTGGCGGTTTCGATCAAGGCGTCGAGCGTCGGGTTGACGGCGGTGTAGTCGGCGTAATGAGGCGAATCCCGGAGCGGCGCGGAGCCGGTGGCCTGACACGTGGCGACGATCGCCAGCGGCAGATCGTGATTGATGTGCGCATTGACTCCGGCGAGCGCGAATTGAATGCGCGCGATGAGCGCCTGATCGCGCCGTTCCAGCAGCGCGCGCCAGCAGCCGGGAGCCGGCTGGCCGGAGAGCCATTTCCCAAGGGCGTCGAAATAGAGCGCCGCGAATTGCACGTCGAGTTCCTCGAGCCAGGCCGAATCCGAAAAACCACCGGACGCCAGCCGGGCTTTCACGGCCTCGGTCACCTGCCGATAGAGCTGGTGGAACCACTGGAGGCCGTCGCCATCGACCAGGAGCGTCTCCATGGATTGCATGGCCGCCAGGACCTCGTCGATGGACCGCGGCGGCGCCTGGACCGCGGCGCGAAGCGAGGAATCGTAGGGGAACACCGATCGTTATTATACGCAGAGGGCGGCGGAAGCTGTCCCCTCGCTCGAATCGCCGTGGACGCACGGAGGGCGCGGCAGTACCGCGTTGCGCCCTGGGCACAACGCAGGCGGCCCGATGCCGCCTCAGGAACCGCGGCTACTTCTTCTCGGCTCCCGCCGAGCCGTCTTTCAACTCGCTGGCCGAGCCGCCCAGGAACAGCCGCTTTCCGTCCGGAAAGGTGAGGTTCTTGCCGACCGCCAGGTTTCCACGGTCCTTGGCTTGATACCCGTCCACCAGGATCTCGGTTCCCGCCGGCAACGAGTTCTTGGTGAAGCCGAGCCGGAACAGGGAGTTCGGGCTGCCGACCTCGACCATCCAGGAGGTCACCGTCCCGTCATCGCCCTTCACGTCCATGTGAATCCAGGAATGGGGATTGACCAATTCCCATTTGGTGACCGTCCCGCGCAGCTTCACGGGCCGGCTCGCATCGAATTCCGCCGCGAAGGCGTGGTGCGCCCACACCGGCACGGCCGGCATCAGCAGGCCCACGCCGGTCATCAGAACCAACAGTCGTGTTCTCATCGGTATCCCTCTCACTTCCCCGTGCTCTTGGCGGCGGCTTCCTGCTCCGCCACGCGCGCGCCCCGTAGCGTGTTTGCCAGCGCGTAATTGCCCTCATGGCACGCGAATTCGTAGATCGGGCCCTCCACCCGGGTCATGGCCAGTTCGCCCGTCCAGGGTTGGTCCCACGTTGTAGGATCTTCCACGGTGAAGCGGTACAAGATGGTGTCCGGATCCACCGGCGTCAGGCGTTCCACCACATGCAGCTTGTCGCCGGAGCCGCGGAAGGGGTTGCGCGGATCGAAATTGGTGGAGTCGATCACCAGCGTGTTGCCCTCCCAGTGGGCGCGCGGGTCGCCGCGCCATTGGCGGAGGCTGTCCGGCGGATGGGCACTCCCATCGGTGGGGATGACGCGCGCGGAGTGATTCATCTCATGCAGGATGGCCACGGTTCCGCGCCCCTGCACGATCTCCAGATTGTTGTTGTAGCCGCCGGGCAGCAGGGGCACGGACTCCTGGCCGAGCTGGATGCAGCGCGCGCTGAGAGGGCGGTTCTCGGGGCCATCGGACTCGTGGCCGCGATTCTTGGCGGCGAGCGCGGCGTTCCTCTGACGCGCCTCCGGCAGCATCGGGGGAAGCGTCCCCTGGGCCCCGATGATCAGCGACGTCCGCCGGTTCCAGGAAAGCTTCGTCTGGCCGGGATCCAATCCGAACTGCGCAAAATCGTAATGGACGTCGGCGTCGGTTCCCGGCTCGGTCTGGCGGCCTTCTTCTTCACTCACGGCGACGCGGCTCTTTTCGCGGGCAATCAGATCCGTGATTTCCGCTTCGGTATAGAATTCTTTCGCGCCCAGCCCCTTCGGCCGCTCCAGGGGAGTCCGCGTGTTGTTGGTCCAATATCCTTCCAGATTGGGCTGGCCGTCCGGGGTGCGCGGAGGCGTCCACGCCTTGCTCTTGTCCGGAGCCGTCTTCGCAGCCGGTTTGGCCGGTTGCGCGGCAGCCGGCACGGACATCAGCAATACCGGCACGCAGATAGCCGCCACCGCGGCGGCGGAACAGTAATGGCGCATGGTCCCCCCCCAAACTCGTCGGACTTCCCAGAACCTGCTATTCGTGGTGATGCTACAGACGAATGACGCCAAAGTCAATCGGGGGGCCCTCCGCGCGATCGAATCCCGGCTGCGGGCGCACAGCCCGCCTCCTAGTCCACCGATTCCACGCGGCCGTCCCGCAGATGCACGCGTGCCCCGGCGATGGCGGCGGCTTCGGCGCTGTGTGTCGCCATCAATACCGTGGCCCCGAAGCGCGTCGCGCTCTCGCGCAGCAGCCCGAGCACCTGGTCGCCGCTGGCGGTGTCGAGATTGCCGGTCGGCTCGTCGGCCAGCAGAACGTCGGGGCCATGCACCAGCGCGCGCGCGATGGCGACGCGCTGCAGTTGCCCGCCCGAGAGCTGATACGGCATCGACGCGGCTTTCTCTTCCAGGCCCACCCAGCGGAGACGGTCGCGCGCGGCTTCCGTCGCGCGGGCGCCGCTCCCCGCCAGCAGCAAGGGCAGCTCCACGTTTTCCAGCACCGTGAGCGTCGGCAACAGTTGAAAGAACTGGAAGACGAATCCCACGCGGCGGCGGCGCAACGCCGTCAGCTCGGATTCGGAGAGCGCCGATGTGGCGCGGCCATCGATCAGTACTTCTCCGGCTGTTGGGAAATCCATCGCTCCCGCGAGGTTCAGCAGCGTGGTCTTGCCGCAGCCGCTGCGGCCGACCAGCGCGGTCACCGTGCCGGGCTCGAGCGCCAGCGAGATCTCGTGCAACACCTCCACCGGCTGGCCTCCGTTGCGATAGGTCTTCGAGACTCTGCGGAGTTCGAGTCGCGGTGTCATGCTGAAGTTCGGACCATCCCCCAACTATTGTAGAAGTCCTCTACAAACTTGAGGAAAACTGCAGAAAACAATTTGCACCACGATTGTTTTCTGCTATCCTGATGTTGCTCTGGCCAATCGAACATCCGCGCGAGGGGTATGGATACCGTCACACAAGGCATTCTGACTCGCGATGAAATGGAGAGCAGGCGCCTGGAAGCTGCTCAGGACCTGCAAAGGGGACTCTCCCAATCTCAAGTTGCCCGGAAATTCGGCGTGAGCCGCACCACGGCTTCCCGCTGGTGCCGGGCATTAACCGGCACGGGCATCGAGGGCCTGCGCAAGAGGCGCGCGCCCGGACGTCCCAGCCGTCTGAAACCGGATCAGCTCCAAGGCGTGGCCGAGATTTACCAGGCCGGGCCGCGGGTTGCCGGCTTCACTTCGGACACCTGGACCACGGCGCGGTTCGCGGAAGCGATCTTCGCGCGCTTCGGCGTCCGCTACGATCCCGACCACGTCGGCCGCATCATGCACCGGCTGGGGTTGCGGGAGCGCATGCGCGTTCGTCGCAGGGTGGAAGAACAGCCGGTCTTCGGTTCGCGGTTTGCGCCGAACCCGGTGTTGAGCCGTCCGGAAGTCTCACCTACCGTCGCGTAAGCGCGGGCAGCCTGCAATATTGGCGGCACTCCAGTAGCTAGGGGTGCGCGCTGCCTCGGCCCGCGCGGCGAGACTCTCCTCCACGCCGCGCGGGCTTCGGGTGGTGCGCACGCGCCGTAGCGTCTGCGCTTGAGCGCCGCCCGTCACCGGTCTGGGTCGAGTCCGAGCGGTCCGGGCGCACGCGCCGTTTCTACGGGGACCCTTCTGGTGGACAGATCGATGGCCTTCAGCACGAGCCTCGTACTCTGGCTGACATGGGCCCATAGCAGCCCGACTCCAACCACAATCAGCCCATCGATGGAAAGAAGCGACCAGAACATGAGGACGTGCACGCGATTGGTAAAATCCGCCAATTGCGCAAACCCCCAAATAAAGATCAGCTCCACTGCGGAGAGCGCGATCACAAATTTGTAGCGGCCCCGTTCCGAACGGTCAACCCGGTCCAACGCTTTCTGACGAGCGGTCTCCGATGGCAATTCGGTCATGTGTGAGTTCCTCCTTCGGCATTCCTTTGCGGACCGGCCGTATGCCTGCGCAACCCCGCCAGACCATAGGCCAACCGGGACTTCACAGTTCCCGGCAAAATCTCGAGTACGGCGGCGACCTCCTGGAGGCTCATCTCCTCCAGGTAGTGCAGCACGATGACGGCGCGGCTCGCGGGCGGCAGGTCATCCACCCAATCCAGGAGACGGGGCTCCCATTCCTGCGGGATGCTCTCGCCGGCGCCCGTTTCCAGGGTGTCCAGGTCCAGCACTTCCTCGCCGCGGCGTTTTTCCGAGCGCAACTGCCGGAAACATTCCCGGCTGGCAATGCGAAATGCCCAGGGACGGAGAAGTTCGGGATCCCGCAGCCAGACAATCTTCTTGCAGATGCGAAAGAGCACCTCTTGGAGGGCGTCTTCTACCGTCTCGCGATGGGGGAGCAGCCTCGAAATGTACCGGTAGAGCGGACGCTGCAGAGCAGTCAGGATACCGTCCAGGACTTCCCGGTCACCTGCGATCGCGCGCGCCACTACCAAGCCGTCGACGTTCTCAGGCTCTGTCATGGACCTACATCTGATAAGAGCGTCGCACGCGGAGAAGTGTTCGCACCGGGTGAAGAAAAATCTTGCCCGTGTGTGCTGGGGAAGGGCCGGGATGGAAAACCGGGTGCCCCGGCGCGTGAGGCTCCTCATTGAGCGACGGTAGCGTTCCGTCCGTCCCCGGATTACCCCGGATTTCTCGCGCAACGCACCACCGGCTCTGTGCCCGAGTTCACGATTCGCGAGCGATTATACTAAAATATAACTGCTGGAGGTGATGGTGCACACCACGAATTTGCGCAAAGTGGGGGGATCGGTGATGCTTGCGGTTCCGCCTGCGCTTCTCGACGTCTTGCGGCTGCGCGCCGGGGCCAAGGTCGGCCTGGCGGTCGAAAGCGGACGGCTCGTCGTGGCGCCCCAGAAGCGCCCTCATTACACCCTGGACGAACTGCTGGCCCGGTGCAACCCGAAAGCCGCTCGCGCCCGGAGAGACCACGGCTGGCTCCGGGCCAGACCGGTCGGCCGCGAGCTGCTCTGATGAAACGCGGCGAAATCTGGCTGGTGGCGCTCGATCCGGCGGCGGGCCACGAACAAAAGGGCCGTCGCCCGGTGCTCATCGTATCGCCGGAAGCTTTCAACCGGGTGACCCGAGTGCCCGTCGTCGTTCCGGTAACCAGCGGCGGCAGCTTCGCGCGGACCGCCGGGTTTGCGGTGCCCTTGACCGGGGCGGGCACCAAGACCACCGGCGTGGTGAGGTGCGATCAACCCAGAGCGCTCGACCTCGCCGCCCGTGGCGGCAAGAAACTGGAGAGTGTGCCGGCCCCGATCATGGACGAAGTGCTGGCGCGGCTCGCACCGATCTTTGAGTGACCCGGGCGGAACAGACCGCTCGATGTTCGGTCTGGGTGCGGAGGCGGTTGCAAGGTTTCAGGGTCAGCCCCCGGATTACGCATCTCTTGCTACAATCGCCCCGGAGGTTCCCATGGCGAGCAAAACGACGCGGCGGGTTTTTGTGGGCGCGGTGGGCGCCTTGACAGCGACCAGATCGAAAGCGGCGGACAGGGAAAAGGTAACTGGCATTGGCGGCCTTTTCTTTCGAGCGAAAGATCCGAAAGCTCTCGCCAAATGGTATTCCGATTACCTGGGCATCAACCTTGTCCCCTCGAACTACAACGATTCGCCATGGCGACAGGAAGCGGGACCCACTGCGTTTCAACCGTTCCCGGACAAAACAACCTACTTTGGCAACGATACGAAGCAGTGGATGGTGAATTTTCGCGTTCGGGACATGGACAAGATGGCGGCGCAGTTACGCACCGCTGGCATCACCGTAAACCTCGATCCGAAGGTTTATCCAAACGGACGATTTGCTCATTTGCAAGATCCCGAAGGCAATCCGATTGAGCTTTGGGAGCCGCAAGGACGCGGCGCCCAGTAGTTCCTCTCCGCGTTTCCCGGAAACGGCGCCGGATCCAACGGCTCCCCCTCACGCTGGGCTCCCACGATGAATCTGCACCCGTTCGAGAATCGCGCCGATTGCGGATTCAATCCGCCCGCGCCCCGTTTTGAAAGTTACTCGATCGGCTTCTCCGCCACGTGATCCACAACCACTACCGGAATGGATCGCTTCTGTTTCACCAGCTTCACTCCGAGAAACCGCTCCACGGCCTCGTACGAAGTGAGGCCAATGGGTTCCGGGGCGTCGCCCGCCGGGTTCGCATTCGCAGGCGGCAGGCCCTGGTTGGCGCGAGACCAGCCAATCTTGAAATTCCAGCCGCCCTGCAGACCGGTCTCATCGACAATCGGATGATCGAAGAAACCGGTGGCCTGCTCCAGATTCTCCGCAAACTCAGCCATCGTGATGTTCCGGCAGCTCACCATCGTCCCCATGTTCGGGAACGGCTTGACCGCGGTCGGGTCGGCCGGGCAGCCCATCCGTTCGGTTGGGTCCGCCGGGGTCATTTTCGGCCTACCGGGCAGGGTCATGGCGTAGACCGTCACCTCGCGGTTTTCGGTGTGGGTCTTCAGTTCGAACTGATCGGCCAGAAGGCCGCGCACCATCTCAAAAACTACGGTGCGCGGGGGTGGTTGCGGCCGGGCGCCGCCCGCGATGGGCGCGCCTTCCCCCGTACTGGGCAATTTGGCGGTGATGACCCACACCTGCGAATCCGCGGACTTCGGCAGGCCGAGGATCACGTCGCTGGCCGCATTGGGATTAATCATGAAGGACTGCCCGATCAGATTCCGCAGCGTGCCCGCGAACCGGATCTCACTGCCGCCAACGCGGTTGGGCATCATGCGCTGGCTGGGATCGAGGGGCTTGATCGACGCCACTTCAAACCGGGCGGCCGCCAGCCCCAGCTCCGTCTTCACGGCCGGGGCATTGGGAGTCGGCTTTCGGTTGACGCTCTCGACCACCAGGGCGGGCACCGGCACGTCTTTCGACTCCAGGTCCAGGCCCAACTGTTTCTTTACGGCGTCGAACAGGGTGATGCCGTCGCGGCCTTTATCCCCAACAACGCCGATGGGCGTGAACACCAGCTCAAAATCCCACTTGCCTTCGAGCCCGGTCGAGTCGAACACGTCGCGGGGCAAATACGAGTTGATCTGAAAACCGGCAATCTGGCGCAGGTTTTCGGCAATCTGCTGCGACGTCAGGTTGTGGCAGATCGCCTTCGTATCCGGTAGCTGAGCGGCGGTAATCGGACCACCTCCGGCGGGCATCGGCCCGGCCATTTGCTGCGTGCAGCCGGAGTCTTCCGATTTTGCCGCGGGCTTCAATTTCGATCCACCCTTGTCCACGCTCAGGACATAGCGGGGCATGGGGCGCGTATCGCGGCGCGCCACCAGCGCGAAGCGCTCGGCGAGAAGCGCCTGCAGCATGAGCTTGGCCGTCGCCGGCGTGGTGCCGCCGGGTACTTTGGCGATCACGTCGTAGAGGTCGGTGCTGAGCCAGGTGGGCCCGCCGGCCACGGCATCCTCGGTGACGCCGTAGGCTGCCTCGATCAACTGGAGCAGGGTGGCGTCCCGGCTAATATACAGGCCCTCCCGGAGCAGGCCGCCGTTATTCTGCGCAAACCAGCGCGGCGTGGTGCTGACGTGGACATCCGCGAGGTCGAATTTCGGCTGTTGGGAAAGAGCGGGCAGGGTCGCCAGCAGGCAGAGCGAAGCAAGCTTCTTCATACGCGAACTCCTGAGTCTGTTTGACGCCCGAGCAGCGCCATTTGTGACCAACTTTTTCTATTTTTCGGCGATTGCTCACGGCGTCGTCGGAAAACAGCTCCCTCAGGGTATCCTGGTCATCCGCGCAGCGCAATGAGCCGGTCGATCACTCCTGTGAAGCCCGGGCCCCGGCCATCGGATGTCGAGCGCCTGGGTCGCGGAATCGACGCCGCGCTACCGAGAGTCTTTACGCCTCGCGGTATTCGCCGAATACCGTTTTCAGCCGGCTGGAAATCTCGCCCACGGTCGCATACGCGTCCGCGGCCTTGAGAATCGGCGGCATCAGGTTGGCGCCCGTGCGCGCCGCCTCGGTGAGCGCGGCGAGACTCTCCTCCACGACGCTCTGGCTGCGGGTGGCGCGCACCTGCCGTAGCCGTTCGATCTGCGCTTGCTCGAGCGCCGGGTCGACGCGAAACGCCGGTACTCGGCCGTCGCTCTCCTGCTGGAACCGGTTGACCCCCACCACGATCCGCTCGCCGCTCTCTACGGCGCGCTGATCCTGGTAGGCGGCGTTCTGGATCTCTCGCTGAATGAACCCGGTTTCGATGGCGCGCAGCGTGCCGCCTGCCTCGTCGATGTGCTGCAAGTAGTCGCGCGCGCCCTGCTCGATCGAGTCCGTCAGCGCTTCGATGGCCTCGCTGCCGCCCACCGGGTCCGCTGTATTGATGACGCCGGTTTCGTAGGCGATGATCTGCTGGGTGCGCAGCGCGAGGCGCGCCGATTCCTCGGTGGGCAGGCCCAAGGCTTCATCGCGTGAGTTGGTGTGGAGCGATTGCGTGCCGCCCAGTACCGCGGCCAGGGCTTCAATGGCCGTGCGCACGATATTGACGTCGGGCTGCTGCGCGGTGAGGGTCGAGCCGGCGGTCTGCGTGTGGAAGCGCAGGGTGAGCGAGCGTGGATCTTGGGCGCCGAAGCGGTCGCGCATCAAATGCGCGTAGAGACGGCGGGCCGCGCGGAATTTGGCGATCTCCTCCAGAAAGTCGCTGTGCGCGTTGAAGAAGAACGAGAGGCGCGGAGCGAAAGAATCCACCGCCAGACCGGCGGCGATCGCCGCTTCGATGTAGGCGATGGCGTTAGCGAAGGTGAAGGCCACCTCCTGCACCGCCGTCGACCCGGCTTCGCGAATGTGGTATCCGCTGATCGAAATGGTGTTCCACTCCGGCATCTCGCGCCCGGCCCAGGCAAACACGTCCGTGATGAGGCGCATGGCCGGCCGCGGCGGGTAGATGTAGGTGCCGCGCGCAATGTATTCCTTGAGGATGTCGTTCTGGATCGTGCCCGAGAGTTTGCGCCGGTCCGCGCCTTGCCGCCCGGCTACCAGAGCGTACAAGGCCAGCAGGATGGCGGCGGTCGAGTTGATGGTCATGGAAGTCGAAACGGTTTCGAGCGGGATGCCGCGAAACAGCGCTTCCATGTCGGCCAGCGACGAGATTGCCACACCCACGCGTCCGACTTCCCCGGCCGCCATGGGGTCATCGGCGTCGAGGCCCATTTGCGTGGGCAGGTCGAAGGCCACCGAAAGACCGGTGGTGCCTTGGGAAAGGAGGTAATGATAACGGCGGTTACTATCTTCGGCGGTGCCGAAGCCGGCGTACTGACGCATGGTCCAGAGGCGGCTCCGGTACATGTCGGGGTAGATCCCCCGGGTGTAAGGAAACCCGCCCGGATTGCCCAGCCGGTCGCTCATGAGCGTGAGATTTTGCGGGCCTTCAGGAACGAGGTGACGCCAAACCAGGCCATGATTAAAGTGATGGGCGCGGCCAACAACAGTTTGGCTCCCTCATGATTGAGGTAGGCGCGCACGCCATTGAACCCGAAAATAACGGCTAGGCACAAGAAAAGAAAGCCAATAACCTCATTCCAGAGAGTGTGTGCCGGCTTCAGGACAGCGGGCACCACGTACTTGAGGAACTCGCGTCCCTGGTGGAGAATCTGGCCTTTCACTGACCTCATCGTAACAAACGAACGGGAGGGATCGCCCTAGGGTGCAGAATGGCGGGTGAATTGCCGATAGAAAACTTGTGAACACGTTCTGGCTCCACTACAATCGAAGCGGGTGGGAGGTCCATCCGTGGAACGAATTGCGTCGCCGGTACATCCACTAAAAGGGGGAAGTCTGTGGACGAACCATTGAAGCACCTGATGCAGGAACTAGGGAACGCGATCAACGATTCCCTGTCCGAGTCGGACCGAATCGCGGAGGCCATTGGCGAAATCAAGCGGGCCGGTTACGACGTCTTCCTGGTTCTGGAAGCCACCATTGGATTCAACCGGCGCGGTGAAGAGGAAGAAGGCGAAGACGAGTCAGTGGTGAACGAAGCCGAGCCGCCCAAGCGCAGTTTCGAAGCCACCGGCAAGATCAAATTCACCACGCAGGATCACCGATTCCTGCGCGCGCTCAAGATTGCCGTCGACGACGAAGGCCGCTGATCAGCCGAGTAGTTCCTGATACACGTCCCAGGTTTCGCGGACGGCTTTTTCCCACGTAAATTGTTGGGCGTGCGCCAGCCCGCGCTGCGTCAATTCCTGCCTGCGGGTTTCGCTTTGCGTCAAGTCCCTGACGGCTTCGGCCAGGGCTTCGGTGTGCTCCGGGTCAACCAGCAGGGCAGCCTCGCCGGCCACCTCCCGGAGCGCCGAGCGATTCGAGGTGATCACGGGAATTCCTGCCGCCATGGCCTCCAGCACCGGCATCCCGAAGCCCTCATCCAAAGACGGGAACGCGAACAGCGAGGCGCGCGAGTACCAGCCGGCCAATTCTTCCGGCGAGACATAGCCGGTCACCTGGATGCGAGGGCGCGCGGAGCTTTGTTGAATGCGCGTCAGAATGCGGTCCGCGCCGAAGCCGGAAGAGCCGGCCAGCACCAGTTTCCACGCCGGATCCACCGATTCGAAAGCGTCCACCAGGCGCTCCAGGTTCTTCCGCTTCTGGATGGCGCCCACGTGGAGGATGACCTTCTCTCGCGCGACCGGCCGCGGCGCCAGGCGGCGAATGCCATGGCGCACCACCCGGACGCGCGCCGGCTCCACGCCGAGTAGCCCGATGACTTGCGAGCGGGTGAACTCCGAAACCGCGATGAGGCAGCTCGCGCGCGCCGCGGCGTCCCGCGCCTGCGCCGCAAAACGCGCGCGAAATTCGGGCGTGGAGTACTCCCCGGTCAGCACGAACAAGTCGTGAAAGGTAGCCACGGCGCGCGGCAGCCGCCCCTCGGGCAGCCGCTGGTTGAGCCCATGGAAAAGGTCCGCGCCGCCCGGACCGAAGGGGGGCGCGAGAATCCGGCGGCGTGCGTTGCGCGGCAGGGCCTCGGACCAGGAGCGCAGATACCGGTGCGGCCGGTAGCAGAAGTCGAAGTGCATCCCGGGATGGGCCTGCGCGAGTCCCCACAGCAGTTCGCGCGAGTAGATGCCCACTCCGGAAAGGTCGTCTCCCAAGCTATAGGTGGCGTCGAGGGCGACCGTCACTTCATCCCGTATTCTTTCATCTTGCGGTAGAGCGTGGTGCGCCCGATGCCCAGCATGTGTGCCGCCTTGCCGCGCTCGCCTTGCGTGGCCGTCAGAGCGTGGGCGATGGCCTTCCGCTCGCAGTCGGGAAGCGAGATGACCGGAGATTGCGGCGCTCGCGTAAACTCAATGCCGGAATCCAAGCCAGCCGCATCCGGCGGGACCTCCGCGCCCGCCGCGGCTTGATGGTATTGCAGGGCGGAAGGCAGGCCCGCCATCTGGAGCGCCCCTTCGGAATGCATCGCGGCCATGCGGTCGAGGCAGTGCTTGAGCTCGCGCACATTGCCCGGCCACTCGTAGGAAAGCAGGGTCGCGAGCAGCGCCTCGCCGGGGTGGAACTCCGGCAGCCCCGCGGTCCGCCCCTGTTCTAAAAAATGCTCCATCAGCACAGGGATATCCTCCTTGTGTTCGCGCAAGGGAGACAAGTGGATGGCGAAGACGTTCAGGCGGTAGTAGAGATCCTGGCGGAAGCGGCCGCACGCGACTTCGCTTTTGAGATCGCGGTGAGTGGCGGCGATGATTCTCAGGTCCACGGTGTGCCACTTGAGCGCGCCCACCGGCCGGAACTCGCGCGCTTCGAGAAGCCGCAGCAGTTTGACCTGCATGTCGAGCGGGAGGTCGCCAATCTCGTCGAAGAAGGCGGTGCCGCCGTCGGCCAGCTCAACCAGGCCTTTCTTGGTCTCGATGGCGCCGCTGAAGGACCCCTTGGTGTGGCCGAAGAGCTCGCTCTCCATGAGGGTGCCGACGAGAGAGCCGCAATCGATGGGCACGAACTGGCCGCGGGGATGGGCCGCATGAATGGCCCGGGCGACCACTTCCTTGCCTGTGCCGCTTTCGCCTAACAGCAGCACCGGCAACCGGTTACAGGCGGCCTTCTGAATCAGACGGCGGATAGAGACGATCTGGGGCGACTGGCCTACCAGGCCATGCGTACAATCCGGAGCACACGGGGTCATAGCGGGCCCTACTCAAGCGGCATCTACTCGTACCACGAAAGCCGGGGTGTTCTCACCAGAATCTTTTCGAATGCGTTGGGCCAGAGCGGCCGCCTTGTCTTCGGTGGGTTCCGAACCGACCAGGACCCGCCACAGCCCGGATGTGCCGTCTCGCTCGACCACTCGCGCCAGGCCGTAGCGCGATTCCATCCGGTGGCGCAGGCGCTCGGCCCGGCGCCGGTTGCTGAAGGCGCCGACTTGCACGGCAAACAGGCCCGCGGCCTCCGTGTCGGGCAGGCGGGTCACCTGCAGGCGCACCCGGGCCGTGCCAGGCCCAATCATCTGAATGACTTGCGCGGCAGCATGGGACAGGTCGATCACGCGGCCCTCCACGAACGGTCCCCGGTCGGTGATGCGAACATCGACAGTTCGGTGATTGTCGAGATTGAAAACCCGCACCCAGGCGTTGAACGGGAGGGTCCGATGCGCGGCGGTGAGCTGCTCCATATCGTAAATCTCACCATCGGCCGCGCGTCGGCCGTGGTACGGATACCCATACCAACTGGCTAAGCCGGTCTCGGTATACCCCACCGGCACGGCGGCGGGCGGCGGCGGGATGCGGGAGGCCCTCGTCTTGTGTCCACATCCGGACAGGACGACGGCGATCAGCACGGCCGCGAAAACCGTACGCATCTGGGGCCATGCTAACCCGCGCGTCCCCCAGGGCGCAATTTATGTCGGCCATAAAGCTCCGGCGGGCTTCCGCCGATAGGAGGACATGCAGGAACGACGCTCGCAAACGCGCATGTTATGCGCGGACTTGGTCGAGGTCTTCTGGAGAGATCCCGATGGCAAACGGTGCAGGGCCTCGGCCCTTCTGGAAGACATCTCGGTGACCGGGGCCTGTCTGCAGATGGAAACGCCGCTTCCAGTCGGCGTGCAGGTTCGCTGGTGTGTGTCCTCCCAACCCAGTGCGAAACCCCGGAGCGCGAAAAAGGAATTCACGGGAGTGGTGCGGTACTGCGAATACCGGGAAATCGGCTATTTCACGGGTGTGGAATTCGATTCCGCCTCCCGGTGGTCCAAGAAAGCCTTCCACCCGCAGCACCTGTTGGACCTGAAACATCTGATGGCGCCGGCCAAGCAGTAGTCGTTCAGCTTGGCTAAGTGTGCTCAGGTTCGCCGTCGTTGGGGGCCCCGAGCGAACTCATCCCGGCTAACTCCCGGCCCAAAATCAAGAACTCTCGAAACAGGTGTAACCGCCGGGACGCCTTGTCCACTGGAGCCTGGTGCCACCTAATCCGCGCTGTGGCCGCTCCAGGCCGCCTTCAGGAAATCGCGATGCATGCGGGCGATCACTTCCAGCTTGATTTCCTTGGGGCAGACCGCCTCGCACTCGCCGATGTTGGTGCAGCTGCCGAAGCGTTCCTGGAGGCTTTGTCGGACCATCTTCTGCACGCGCCCGGCCCGCTCGGGCTGGCCTTGCGGGAGCAGGCCAAGGTGCGCGATCTTGGCGCCCAGGAATAGCGACGCGGAAGCGTTCGGGCACATCGCCACGCACGCGCCGCAGCCGATGCAGGCGGCCGCGTCCATGGCGCGGTCGGCGCTCTCTTTGGGGACTAGGATGGCGTTTCCGTCGGGAGCGCTGCCGGTGGAAACCGAGATGAAGCCGCCGGCGGCGATCAGGCGGTCGAAGGCGCTGCGGTTCACCACCAGGTCGCGGATCACGGGGAAGGCGCGGGCCCGCCACGGCTCTAGATACAACTCCTGGCCGTCGCGGAAGTGGCGCATGTGGAGCTGGCAGATGGTGGCGCCGCGCAACGGGCCATGGGCCACGCCGTTAATCATGAAGCCGCACATGCCGCAGATGCCCTCGCGGCAGTCGTGATCGAAGGCCACCGGATCCTCGCCTTTGGCGATCAGGCCTTCGTTGAGGACGTCCAGCATTTCCAGGAATGACATGTCGGGGTTGACGTCGGGCGCTTCGTAGCGCACCATCCGGCCTGTTTCGGCGGCGTTCCGCTGGCGCCAGATATGGAGGATGAGCCGCATTACTTGTAGCTCCGCTGCGACGGGTGCACGTATTCGAAGTACAGCGGCTCCTGATGCAGCTCAGGCGCCACGCCGGCGCCGCGATATTCCCACGCCGCCACGTAGGAACAGGCGTTGTCCTCGCGCGCCGCTTCCCCGTCCGGGGTCTGGTATTCCTCGCGAAAATGGCCGCCGCACGATTCGTTGCGGTGGAGCGCGTCGATGCAGATGAGCTCCGCCAGCTCAAAGAAATCAGCCACACGGCCGGCCTTCTCGAGAGATTGGTTCAGTTCCTCGCCGTTCCCGAGGACCTTGACCTCGCTCCAGAACCGATCGCGCAGTCCCGGGATTTTGGAAAGCGCCTCCTGGAGCCCGCCGGCCGTGCGCGACATCCCGCAGTAGTCCCACATCAACTTGCCGAGCTCGCGATGAAACGAATCCACGGAGCGGCTACCCTTGGCGTCCAGAAGCCGCCGGGTCACGCGCGCCACCTGCGATTCGGCCTCCCGCACCGCCGGGTGGCCGGCTTCCACGGCGTCGAACCGGTGCGAGGCCAGATAGTCGCCGATGGTATTGGGCAGGACGAAGTAGCCGTCCGCCAGCCCTTGCATCAAGGCGCTGGCTCCCAGACGGTTGGCGCCGTGGTCGGAGAAATTGCCTTCGCCGATCACATACAAACCGGGAATGGTCGACATCAGGTTGTAGTCCACCCAGAGGCCGCCCATGGTGTAGTGAATCGCCGGATAGATGCGCATGGGGACGGTGTACGGGTTCTCGCCGGTGATGCGCTCGTACATGTCGAACAGGTTGCCGTAGCGCTCCTTGATGACGTGGGCGCCCAGCCGCTCGATGGCGTCGCGAAAATCCAGGTACACCGCCAGGCCGGTCTCGCCCACGCCGCGGCCTTCGTCGCAGACCGCCTTGGAGTTGCGCGACGCCACGTCGCGCGGCACCAGGTTGCCGAAGCTGGGATAGCGGCGTTCCAGGTAGTAATCGCGCTCATTTTCCGGAATGGTGCTGGGCGCGCGGTGATCGCCTTTCTTGACGGGGACCCACACACGCCCGTCATTCCGCAGCGATTCGCTCATGAGCGTCAGCTTCGACTGGTAGTCGCCCGAGACCGGGATGCAGGTGGGGTGGATCTGCGTGTAACAGGGATTGGCGAACAGCGCGCCGCGTTTATGAGCCCGCCAGATGGCCGTAGCGTTCGAGCCTTTGGCGTTGGTGGACAGATAGTACACATTGCCGTAGCCGCCCGTGCCCAACACCACCGCGTCGGCGATGTGCGATTCGACGGCCCCGGTGACCAGGTTGCGCGTGACGATGCCGCGCGCCTGGCCGTCGATCACGATCAGGTCGAGCATCTCGGTGCGCGGGAACATCTGTACGCGACCGGCGGCGGTCTGGCGTTCGAGGGCCTGGTAAGCGCCCAGCAGCAGCTGCTGGCCCGTTTGCCCGCGCGCGTAGAAGGTGCGCGAGACCTGCGCGCCGCCGAAGGACCGGTTATCCAGATAGCCGGAATACTCGCGCGCGAAG
Source organism: Terriglobia bacterium (assembly GCA_020073145.1). GTDB lineage: Bacteria > Acidobacteriota > Terriglobia > Bryobacterales > Bryobacteraceae > PSRJ01. The sequence goes on along the minus strand of JAIQFS010000002.1, from coordinate 163,831 downwards.
GGCACGCCCTGGGCCACGCACTGGTCGATGATGTTGACGCTGATCTGGGCCAGGCGATAGACGTTAGATTCGCGCGAACGAAAATCGCCGCCCTTCACCGTGTCGTAGAACAGCCGGTAGACGCTATCGCCGTCGTTGTGATAGTTCTTGGCCGCATTGATGCCGCCTTGCGCGGCGATGCTGTGCGCGCGCCGCGGCGAATCCTGAAAACAGAAGCATTTGATGTTGTAGCCCAGCTCGGCGAGCGTAGCGGCCGCCGATCCGCCCGCCAGGCCGGTACCCACCACGATCACCGTATGCTTTCGCTTGTTGGCCGGGTTCACCAGCTTGAGGCTGAAGCGATGACGGTCCCAGCGGGTTTCAATCGGACCCGTGGGCGTCTTGGAATTCAGTTCCATTCGAGTGTCAGTTCGTCAATAGCCCGGCCAGCACCGCCACCGGGATCGAGATATTCCCAAGCGCGATGAGCAGCGCGCTGAGGGCCGCGAAGCGCTTCAGCCAGATCGTGTATCGCGGATGGCTCACCCCCACCGACTGAAACATGCTCCACACCCCGTGGTAGAGATGCAGGCAGAGCAGCAGCATGGCCAGGACATAGAAGCCCGCCACCGCCGGGTGCTGGAAGCCGGCGATCACATTGGCGCGTACGTCCGGCCGGTTGGGCCCCAACTCCTGCAGCGGCAGAACCGTCCCCGCGGTCAGGTGCAGGACATGAAAAACCACGAAGGCGGCGATGATCGGTCCGCTCCAGATCATGGTTCGGGCGGCATAGGCCGTGGGCACGTCATCCTTCTTCACGTACCGCACGGGCCGCGCGGAGCGGTTCTGAATCCAGAGTTGGGTCGCCGCAACCATGTGCAGCAGCACGGCGGCCAAAAGAAACGTGCGCGCCCCCCACAGGAACCCGGCGTGGCTGGGATCGTGAAGGAATGCGGCGTACTGGTTGATCTGCTGCCGGTCCGCCGAATAGATTTGAAGATTTCCCAGAAGGTGCGCCACCACGTACCCGAACAAGATTACGCCGGTGACCGCCATGACCGCTTTTTTTCCGATGGGCGCTTGGTAGAAGCCTACGGCCTTGTCAAGAGGTGAGGCGACGGCGGAACTCATGAGGAAACCCTAGTATAACCGCCAGCACGCAATTGCGGCGCCGGGCCGGCCGGAGTTGGACAGCGGCGACGCTACAATAGGACTTTGTCCGCAGCGTCCGATGACTTCCGATCCCGATATCAGCCTAATCTTGCCGGCCTATAACGAAGCGCGCGTGATCGCGCAAACCGTCGGCGACGCGGTCCGATACTTTAGGGCCCGGGGCCTTCGGTATGAGATCATCGTCGCCGCCGACGGCGCCGACGGCACGCGCGAGGTGGTGCGCATCATGGCCCGCGACAATCCGGCGCTTCGCGCCATCGGAGAAGACGCCCGCCGCGGCAAGGGCCGTGGCATCCGCGAGGCAGTGGCCCTGGCGACCGGGGCGATCATCGGCTATGCCGACGCGGACAATAAAGTGCCCATCGAGGAGTTCGATAAGTTCCGCCCGCGGCTCGACCAGGGAGTGGAAGTGGTGATGGGCTCTCGCCATGGCGCGCTCATCGAGCGTCCCCAGCCCTTGTACCGGCGCGTCGGGTCGCAAGGCTTTTACTTCTTCATGCGAACCGCCGTGGGGCTTCCTGGAATCCGGGACACTCAGTGCGGGTTCAAATTCTTTCAGCGCGCCGCCGCCGCGGAGCTGTTTCGGCGGCAGCAGATCGACGGCTATATGTTCGACGTGGAGGTGCTGGCGTTGGCGCGGCGTCTAGGGTACCGCGTCGAACAGATTGCCGTCCGCTGGCGGGACGACGCCGATAGCCGCCTGGATCTGGTGGCCGGCAACCTGCGCAACGTGCGTGATATTCTTCGCATCAGCCTGCAACACCGGCTCCGCGGGAGGCTTTCGTGAAGGCACTGGTGACGGGATCGGCGGGATTCATCGGGAGCCACTTGACCGACCGCCTCCTGGCCGCCGGCCACGAGGTGATTGGCTTCGACAATTTTTCCAGCGGCGCTCCCGAATTCCTGGAAGCGGCGCGGCGCTGTCCGGCTTTCCGGCTGGTGGAAGGCGACCTGCTCGATACCGGCGTGTTGGCACGAGCCTTGGCCGGCGTGGACTTTGTCTTTCACCTGGCTGCGAACGCCGATGTGCGCCACGGTCCGGAGCATCCCCGCAAAGATCTGGAGCACAACACGATCGCTACGTCGAACGTGCTGGAGGGCATGCGCGCGCACGGGGTGCGCCGGATCGTCTTCTCTTCCACGGGCTCGGTCTACGGCGAGGCCGAGGTTTTCCCGACGCCGGAATCCGCGCCGTTTCCGGTGCAGACGTCTCTCTATGGCGCCTCGAAGCTGGCGGCGGAGGGGCTGATTTCCGCCTACTCAGCCGCATACGGGTTCCAGGCGTGGATCTTCCGCTTCGTTTCCATCCTCGGGGAGCGCTACACGCACGGCCACGTGCTCGATTTTTACCGGCAACTGCGGGCGCACCCGGACCGGCTCGATGTCCTGGGGGACGGCCACCAGCGCAAGTCTTATTTATATGTCCAGGATTGCCTCGACGCCATCCTGCTGGCGATTGAGAAGGCCGCCGAGCCCGTCAACATCCTCAATCTGGGGGCCGGCGAATATTGCGAAGTGAACGATTCGATCCGCTGGATCTCGGAGCGTCTGGGCGTTTCCCCTGAACTGCGCTACGCGGGCGGCGCGCGCGGCTGGGTGGGCGACAGTCCGTGGATCTTCCTCGATTGCAGCCGCATGCGCGCGCTGGGCTGGAAGCCACACCTGACCATTCGCGAGGGCATTCTCCGCACGCTGGATTTTCTGGAGCGAAACCCGCGGATTCTGGAGAAACGCCCGTGAAGCCGCTCAAAACCGAGGTGGCGTTCGCCACGCCGTGGTTTGACGTGGTGGGCAAGACCATGCAGCCGGGGGAAGCGCCCTATTATTCGCTGCGGCTCCCGGAGTATGTGGCGGTGGTGGCGCTGACCGAGGACGAGCGCGTGCTGCTCGTCCGCCAGTACCGGCCGGCCGTCGAGCAGTACACCCTGGAGCTTCCCAGTGGACTGGTCGACCCGGGGGAGCCGACGGCCGAGACGGCGCGCCGCGAACTGCTCGAAGAAACCGGGTACGCGGCCGATGTGGAGTTGCTGGGATCGTTCTTCGTGGATTCAGGACGGCTGAATAACCGGATCTGGAGTTACCTGGCCCGCGGAGCCCGTCCGGCCGCCGGGCACCGGCCGGAACCCGGAATCGAGGTCGTGACCCTCTCCCTGGACCAGCTCTGGCAGGCTACCGCCGGGGGTGAGTTCGCTCTTTCCCACCATGTGGGGATCCTCCTGCTGGCCGTTCTGCGCGGAAAACTGACGTTGTCCTAAACCCGCCCGGGCTGAAATCGCTGCAAGCCCCGCAGCGAGTTACAATGAAATCGGGCCTTAAACTCTGTGATGCCGAGGCGTCTCGCCCGGAAGCTGATCTATTCGATCACGGTGATCGTTATCATCGTGGCGGCGGTCTCTGGGCTGGTCAACGTGAAGAGCGAGGAACGTCAGCTTCTGAACGTGATGGTTCTGGGAGCCGATCAGCTTTCCAAGGGGATCACCAGCGCCACCTGGCACGCCATGCGCGATGATCATCGCGAGGCGGTGTACCAGATCATGGAGACCATCGCGCTCAAGCAAGGCATCGACCGCATCCGCATGTTCAACCGCGCCGGGCAGGTGATGTTCTCCACCAGCCAGGAGGACCGGACGGCTACCACGGACCTGCACAGCGAAACGTGCGCCGTGTGCCACGCGCCCGGCGCGCCGAAGTACCGGCTGGACCTGCCCTCGCGGGTCCGCGTCTTTAGCGGGAACGACGGCCGCCGCCGGCTGGCCATGGTGACCCCGATCTATAACGAGCCTTCGTGCAGCCAGGCCGCGTGCCACGCCCATCCGAAAGCTATGAAAGTGCTCGGCGTGCTGGACCTGTCGCTGGGCCTGGAGAGTGTCGACGCCGAGATGGCCGCCGTGAAACTGCGCGTGCTGAAAGTGACCGGCGTGGAGATCGCACTCATCAGCCTGTTCATTATCTACTTCACCCGGCGTTTCCTCGGCCGGCCGATTGAGAGGCTGATCGAAGGCACGCACGCCATCAGCCAGATGGAGCTCGACAAGCCTCTCGACATGGGGGGCAGCGGCAGCGAAGACCTGGATGAGCTGGCGCGGTCTTTCGACGTGATGCGCGACCGCCTGCGCACCGCCCTGGGGGAGATCAATCAGTTCACTCAGAACCTCGAGACCAAGGTCGAACAGCGCACCGAGCAGCTCAAAACGGCTCACCAGAAGCTGCTGCAAAGCAACCGCCTGGCGTCTCTCGGCCAACTCTCCGCCAGCGTGGCGCATGAGATCAACAACCCGGTGTCGGGCGTGTTGAACCTCAGCATGCTCCTGCAGCGCATGTTGAAGGAGGACGGAATTCCACCGGACCGCATTGGCGACTTCCGCAAGTATTTGTCCCAGGTGATCAGCGAGACCACGCGGGTCGGCCGCATCGTCTCCGACCTGCTGGCCTTTTCGCGCCGCTCGACGCCGCATCGCGCTCCCGCCGACCTGAACAAGATTGTGACCACCACCCTCTCGCTGGTGCAGCACAAGATGAAGCTCAGTAACGTGGCGGTCGAAACGCGCCTGCGCGAAGGACTGCCGGCGGTGTCCTGCGACCAGTCTCAAATCCAGCAGGTGGTCTTGAACCTGGTGCTGAACGCCACCGAAGCGGCACAACCCAAGGGCGGCGGCCGCGTCACGGTCACCACCGAAACCGGATCCGACGCTGTCGTGCTGCGGGTTTCCGATAACGGCGAGGGCATCCAGCCGGAGAACCTTGAGAAAATCTTTGACCCGTTCTTCACGACCAAGCCCGAGGGTAAGGGAGTGGGATTGGGGCTGGCGGTTTCGTACGGCATCGTCCAGGCCCACGGAGGCGATATTGAAGTCCAGAGCAAGGTGGGCGAAGGAACCACTTTCACCATTGCCCTGCCGCTGCAGCAGGCCGCACCACCCGCCGAGCCGTCGCTGCTCGAATTGGCGCGCCTGGGATGAAGCCCCTGTACGTAGGCGCCACCGCGGACACCGACCGCGAGGCGCTTACGGCCGCGAGGGAGTTCCTGTCCGCCCAGTTCGGTCTGCCGGTGCGCGAGACCGAGCTGCCGGGAGTGGATTTTGCCTTCGACCCACGGCGCAATCAGTATGGATCGAGTGCGGTGCTCGACATGCTGGCCCGGCTCTGTCCGCCCGACGCGGCCAAGCTGGTGGGGCTCACCGAGCGCGACCTCTTTATTCCGGTGCTGACGTTCGTCTTCGGCCACGCACAACTGCAGGGCCGCGTGGCGGTGGTGTCGCTAGCTCGGCTACGCCAGGAGTTCTATGGGCTGGAGCCCAACCGCGACATCTTCCTCGACCGCGTCCGCAAGGAGGTGCTGCATGAGACCGGCCATACCTTCGGCCTGGTGCACTGCGGCGACCGTAGCTGCGCCATGGCGCTCTCGACCCGGGTGCAGCAGATCGACGAGAAGCAGGCCGCCTTCTGCCCGGCGTGTGTCCGGCAATTGGAGCATGGAGTGACCGCATGAAAACCCATTGGCACATTTTGGTGGTGGATGACGAAGAGGTGATGTGCGAATCGCTCGCGGCCTGGTTGCGCGAGGATGGCTACGCGGTGGATACCGCGGCCTCGGGACGTGCCGCCGTGGAGCTGGCGAGCCGGCAAGACTACGCGATCTATTTCATCGATCTCAAAATGCCCGGCGGCATGGACGGCATCGAGACCATGATGCAGATCCGCCGCCTGCACCCGGAAGCCGCCATCATCATCATTACCGCCTACGCCACCGTCGATACCGCCATTACCGCCATGAAGGAAGGGGCGCTGGAGTATATCGTCAAGCCGTGCAACCCCGAAGAGATTTCCCTCCTGGTCAGCCGCACCATCAAAGTGAAGAATCTGCAGCGCGAGAACGCCATCCTGCGCAAGAAGCTGACGCGCCAATATCACTTCCAGGATGTCATCAGCAAGAGCGCGCGCATGCGCGGCATCCTGGACCTGGCGCATGAGGTGGCCAGCCTGCGCAGCACGGTCCTGATCCTGGGAGAGAGCGGCACGGGCAAGGAGTTGGTCGCGCGGGCCATCCACAATTCGGGCGACCGCGCCTCGAAACCATTCGTGGCGGTTTCCTGCGCCGCCCTGGCCGAAACGCTGCTGGAATCCGAACTGTTCGGCTACGAGAAAGGCGCGTTCACCGGGGCCGACCAGCAGAAGCTCGGCAAGTTTGAGCAGGCCGACGGCGGCACCGTATTCCTGGACGAGATCGGCGATATTTCCCCCAAGCTGCAGGTGGATCTGCTGCGTGTCCTGCAAGACCGCACGTTCTACCGGCTGGGCGGATCGGAGGAAGTGCGGGTGGATGCGCGGATCATTGCCGCCACCCACGTGAACCTGCAGCAGGCCGTGGCGGACGGCAAGTTCCGTGACGACCTCTTTTATCGGCTGAACGTGATCGAGATCCGCATCCCGCCGCTGCGCGAGCGGCGCGAGGATATCCCGCTGCTGGCCCAGCATTTCGTGGAGCGCTTCGCGCACGAGTCGGGCAAGGAAATCGGCGAGATCTCCGACGGCGCCATGAAGGCCCTGATGGATTACAACTGGCCCGGTAACGTGCGGGAGCTGGAGAACGGGGTGGAGCGCGCCATGGTGACGTGCCGCGGCCACAGCCTCATTGAAGAGGATTTCGCGTTTCTCCATGAGAACGGCGCCCTGGCGAAAGGCTGGGCGGTTCCGGCGGGCATGCCGCTGCAGGAAATGGAAAAGCGGCTCATCGCGGCCACCATCCAGTACACGCACGGCAACATCAAGGAAGCCGCCTCGGTGTTGGGCATCGACCGCTCGACGCTCTACGAGAAGATCAAGCGCTACGAAATCCCGCGGTAGGCGGGAACCACCGGCAATCCCTACGAGGCCGCCGCCTGGCGTCTCGAACTGGACTCGTTACGGCAGCACGCGGAGCGGCGGGGCCTGCGGGCTGGTCACGGGCGCGCGCGATACATTGAGAACCATCGCGAGCGTGACGTAGTAGCCGTTCAGCACGGTGAGATCCACCACGCCGGCCTCGCCGAGCTTCTTCAGAGCGCGCGCATAGGTGGCATCGCTCACCCCTTTGTTCTGGCGCAATTCCGTGCAGAAGTCGTAGACGATCTCCTCGTCCTCGGGCAGGCCGATGGGGCGGCGGCCCTCAGCGATGGCGGTGACGGTTTCCGGCTTCAATCCGGCTTGGATCGCGCGCGGGTAGTGGGAATTCCACTCGAACTGCTGCGTCCACTCGCGCGCCACCACCAGAATCGCGAGCTCCGTCAATCGGGTGCCGAGCGGGTTGTCGCTGCGGAAGTAGGTCGCAAGGGCATAGACCTCGCCCGCGAGTTTCGGATCGCGCAGCAAGGGAATAAGCGGCCCGGTCACCTGGAATGGGCCGGACTGCACGTCCGCCACCGCCTTCTTTTGCGCTTCGGACATCTTGTCCGCGGGGATGGGCGGCATGCGATCCTGCGCCCACGCGCTGCTCAGGAACGCCAATGACGCGGATACGAGAAAAGCCGAGCTTCGGAACTTCACGGTGCCTCCTCCTGGGTGCGACTCCAAAGCACCGATTATAGACCGGCGTTCGGGCTCGCCCACGGGCCCCTTCACGGTGTGAGCCTGGGGACGAATCCGAAGCTATCCGGTCACGCCTGCAGGAACATGGCGTCGCAGGCCGCGTCCCAGTCGGCTTGCGGGTACGCAGTGGATAGATCGGGCAGCAGGACGCCGCCGTCGGCTAACGTCGGGACGCCTTCGGCGGAGAGCGCCCCTTGCAGTCGCTCCACTTCCCGCAGCAGCCAGGGCTTGACCTCGCACGGGGCGAGCAGGTTCCGGAAATCGAATCCGCGGCCGACCGGCTTGACGCGCAGGTACCCATCGCCCCCGATACCGCCGGTGGCTTCGACCACCTCACCGTCCGCCGGAGAGAGCACACGCACGTCTCGGTTGCGCTTATGGATGTGCCAGGCCGGTCCGTTGACCCGCAGACGTGTACCCGGGGCCGGCAGATCCACGGCATCCGGCACTCCCAGCACGCGGCGTCCAAGCTCGTCGAGCCCGATGGTGACGGCGCCGTCCGGCCCCAGCCGGGCCCAGGTGTGGCCGCGATGGTAGAAACGGTCTAGCGGAAAGGACATGCCCAGGAGTTCCTCTCCCGATTCCGGCGGCGCTTCCGGCGGGTGGAGAGCCACCAGTCGGGCGTGCGTCTCGCACTGCCGACAGTCGAAGGCGTTGGGGCATTCCCGGACCTGGAATTCTCCCGTCAATACATGGCGGCAGACGCGGTCTCGCGGCGGCAGGTCATGAAAGTCGGAGCGCCAGCGAATCGCGTCCGTCTGCTGGGCGGCCACGGCGCGGCGCGCGCGCAAGATCGCGGACGCCACGGTGGTCGCCACCACCACCAAGACGGTGTAAAACGCGCCCAGGAACAGGACGTTCCCGGTGCTCCAGTGAAAGCCGTAATTCCAGGGGAACATATTAAGACCTCCCAACCGGATCCATGACCGCGGTTTCGGATACTTGGGCAGCTGGCTCCTGCCGGAACTCGCGCTCCTGCGGAAACAGCAGCAGGTAGCGGAACGAGAACGAGTACACCAGCACGCCGAAGGCGACCACCGCCAGGAACGTGCCGGTCTCCTGCCAACTGGGCCAATAGGAAAGGTAGCGGTCGAAGCTCAGCGTGGGCAGCGCCAGGGTCTGCAGGGTCATGACAAAGCGGTTGAGCGCCACGCCCAGGCAAGCCAGCACGGCGGCCGAAACCAGCCAGTTGGTGCGGAGCCGCAGCCGCGGGGTGAGCAGAATCAGCGCGGGGGCCAGGCCGAAGACGACGATCTCGGCGAACAGAATCCAGGTGCCAAAGGGCTGCCACGCGAAATATTCCTGTGCCGGGAAGCCGGCGCCGGGCGAGGTGCGGTTGATCCAGATGAGGGTGTCGACCGTCTTGGCCAGAACGTACACGCCCAGCAGGAGGCCGGAAATGCGGCCGAGCAGTTGCAACACCTGCGGCCGCACCAGGCGTTTGCCAGAGAGCTTCGAGATCAGCCAGGTGGTGAACAGGATGAAGCTGGGGCCGACCGCGGCGGCGGAGAGGATGAACAGAAAGAACGTGGAGGGCCACACCGCCAAGCCCTCGCGAAACGCAAACGGATGGCCGCGCAGCACGCCGAACAGACCGCCGAGGGACCCTTGATGGAAGAACGAGAGAAACGTGCCCACTCCGGCCAGCACATAAATCAGCTTGTGCAATTCGAATTCGAAGACCAGGAACCCAGGCACCTCCCGGAGCTTTCGGTTCCGCAAGACGATGGGCAGGTATTCGATCAGGAGCACGGCGAGGTAACAAGTGATGCAGAACGTCACCTCGGTCAGCATGGAGTGAACGTTCGGATACCAGAAGGTGAACCAGGCGCGCAGTGGCTGGCCGACATCCACCAACAAGGCCGCGACCGCGCCACTGTAGCAAACGAAACCGATGACCACGGCGCTGTTGATGACGGCGTCGAGGTCTTTCAGCTTCAGGATGTACAGCAGAAACCCGGTGAAGAAGGCGCCCGCGCCCAGCGCGATGATGGTCAGGTCGACAAAGATCCAGAGGCCGAAGGCGAACCGGTTATCCATGTTGGTCTGGTTCAAGCCCTTGACCAGGCAAAGGCCGGCACAGTACAGCCCGAACGCGAACAGCGCCGCCCACGGCAGAATCCACAGCAGGAATTGAGGCGTCGAGCAGCGCCGGACACCGCGTGCGATGAGTTGCCTATCCATGGACCTGCTCCTTTCCCGCGGGCGCTCTGCCGATTTCGCGGACCCATTCCCTGGCGGAGTGGTAGTAGATTTTGGGTTCGGTGCCCAGCTTCTCGAGGAGGCGGAAACTGCCGCTCTGCTGCGCCGCCTGGGCCACCGGGCTGCGGGGGTCGTTCAAATCGCCGAACCGGATGGCTGCCGTAGGGCAGGCCTCCACGCAAGCGGGCACGTAGTCGGCGGGATCGATCTCGCGAGCGCCGCGCCCCACGGCGCGTTCTTTGGCGGCGTGCCAGCGGCCGTGGCAGAAATTGCATTTTTCGACCACGCCGCGCATGCGGGGCGCGACGTTCGGATTCAGCGTCTTCTCCATGCCGGCCGGCCACGCCGGGTCCCACCAGTTGAAGTAGCGCGCGTGGTACGGGCACGCCGCCATACAATAGCGGCAGCCGAGGCAGCGCTCCGGCATCTGGCCCACGATTCCGGTGGCGGGATCCACCTGCACGGCTTGCTGCGGGCAGACACTGACGCAGGGCGCATCCTGGCCGCATTGCTGGCAAAGCATCGGCACGAACACCGACTTCCGGTCCGGACCGTCTCTGCCGTTGTCGACTGGAAAGACGCGCATCCAGGTAATGCCTTTGCGGTCGGTGGCTCCCTCGGGCGCGGGGGGAACGTTGTTCTCGACGGCGCAGGCCACCATGCACGCGCCGCAACCGGTGCACCGGTCGATGTCGATCGACATGCCGTACCGTTTGCCAGTCATAAGCGCACCCTCAGATTGGATTCCTCATATAGCTTCGACAGCAGCGGTGACATCGGGCCGCGCGCGAGACGCATCTCCCACGTCATCGCCACCACCGCAGCGCTGGAGGACTGGCAGGCCGACGCCGGTGGCTCGACTGGGTCCGGCGCGTCCACCCAGCAGCCGCCTTCGTTTAGCACCTTCCAGAAGTCATCGGGCTTCACGCCTTTCACCGGAATCGATTTTCCGTCGGCATACGTTCGTAACACCCCACGTCCCGAGGACTGGATGGCGTCGGTGCGCTCGCGAAGGGCGTCCGCGGGAGGCAGTCCTGCAAGCTGCGCGATGAAGCGGGCGGGCTCGACGGCACCCGCGGGCGCAGCCACCAGCGGGGTCGCGAGGCGGAACGTGGCGGCCGCCGAGTCCAGCGCCGGAGGGATGTCGTCGGTCATCTCGGGGTACACCGCGGTGGGCAGGGTGAACCGGGCGTAGCGGCCGTAGCCGGCGCGCGAGGAAGCGAACGTCACCACCAGGGGTGCCGGGGCGAGCTTGGGTTCAATCGCGTTCCACGGCAAGTATCCGTCGCAAACGGATTCGTCGATGAGCAACACGCCGATCGACCCGTCCGGCACAGCCTCGATGGCGGTCACCGGCGCGGCCTTTTTCCAGCTCGCCGGGACCGGCGTCTCGCGCCGTCCCACGATGGTATGCGCGACGCTACCCAATAGCCGGTTCAACTGCAGGATCTCGGGCCATTCCTGGGAAGCCAGCACGAGGGCGCCGCCGGGCGCCAGTTCGCGCGCGACCGACACAATCTGCGCTTCGGGCAAACCGGTGAGCTGCGCTGTTCTCGCGGGCGAATAGGCGGTGGCCTCGGCGGGGAACGAGGCGCCCGCGTTTTGTTCCTGCATCAGCACGTGAGCGATCCCCAGCGCCAGGGCTTGCTCGGAGCCCTTGCGGAGAGGCAGCCAGAGATCCGCGAGCATGGCGGTGTGCGATTCGAGCGGCTCGGCCTGGATCAGCCGGAAATGGCTTCGGGCGGCGAGGACCGTGGAGGGGGTACCCCAGCCATCGAGCACCGGTGCGCCGAAACTGAGAAGGGTCCGGACCTGATCCAGATTGACCGCGGGAATGGCGCTCTGCGCGGCCAGATAAAACCCACGCGGCAGCGCGGCCATGGCGCGGCGGTAGGTCCAGGACGCGGTACGGCCGGGCCGCAGGTCGAGCACTGCCACTGCATCGTGACTCCGCCGTTGGGCGATTGCCGCGAGTGCTTCTTCGATGGCTCCGGTTTTGACGCGGCCGGTGTGATACGGCAGTTGATGGCCCGCCAGTCCAAACGCGCACAGCGGGCTGCCAGCCAATCCGGACAGGGACACCGGTTGATCGTTCACACAACGCGCGCGCACCGCGCATCCCGCGGAGCACAAGGCGCAATGGGTGAAGCGGGTGCGAGTCTGGCCGCGGGCCGGCCGCGGAATGCCTGGCCAATTCTCCGACCACAAGGCCGTATCGGTGATCAGCCGCCAGGGCGCCGGGGTGAACACCAGGCCCGCGGCGGAGCCGGCCGCGAACTTGAAGATGTCTCTGCGAGTGGTCTTGCGCATACAGCCCCCTCTATTTGTGACAGTCCAGACAACCTTGCTGGCCGATCCCATGCTGCTCGTGGCAGGCCACGCAATCGCCCATCGTCAGGCCTCGCCATATATCGCGCGAATAGCCGCTGATGCGGTCTTCCTGGTACGGCCGCAGGGTTTCGGTCTGGCCGTGCTTGCCATGGCAGCGTTCGCACGATAGACCGGCCTGCTTCACGTGCGCGCCATGCGGGAAGTAGACGTTGCCGGGCTGGCGCGCATACACGGACCACGCGACCTCCCGCTTGGGGGTGACGTATCCATCGATGAACTGCTTTTCCTCCGCGGTCGAGCCCATGGCGGCGGCATGACATCCCGCGCACTTTTCGAGGCGCGGGATGCCGGCGAAAGTGCCGTCGGGGCGCAGTTGGTGGCAGTCGTCGCACTTCATGCCGCCGGCCCCGGTGTGGACCTTATGGCTGAAGTCGACCGGTTGCGGCCGGCTTTCGTAGATGGCGTAGGGAAATCCAGCCCAGCCCGCGCCCAACGCGATCAGGACTCCCGACAGAAACACGTAGGTGCTTCGATGTTTCACAGTTCGCTCTCCTGACTCGCAAACGGCGAGAAGAATTCATGAAATAAGGCCAGCATCTTGGCGCGCGGCAAGAGCGCGGCCAGATCTCGCGAGAACATGCCGCCATCGGCGGACACGCTCGCAAATTCCTGCAGGTACTGGTTCATGCGGCGCGCTTCTTCAGACATCCACTCCCGGGCCTCCGCGCCTTGCCGCAGGTGGGCTGTGGTCTCGGGCCCGGGAACTCCTTCAAAGAGCCAGCCGCTGGTGTAGGGTTCGGTGGCGATTCGCGAAGGATTGGCGCGCAGGTTCAGGTTGCAGGCGGTGAGGCGGAACGGATTGGGAAACACCACGTCCACATCGATTCCGTGGACGGTCAGCACGGCCGCGGGCCGTTGCCGCCCCTTCTGGTGGACATAAGTCACGGCATCGATCTTGCCCAGAACGCGGCTCAGGAAGGAATCGATGCCGGCGTGGCAGATGTTGTCACCGGCCAGGTCGAGCCACATGTGGTTGGCGGAGTAGAGCAGCCAATCGGGGGCCGGCAGTTCGTCACCGGATCCGGGACCCGTGGGCGGATGGGCCATCTTCAGATAGGCCTCGCAATAGCGGAAGTTCTCGTTGCAGCGGGATGTCAGCGATTCACTGTAGGGAATGAACTTGGTCACAGGCGAGGCGGCGCAGTATTGCATCAGAGACTGCCGCAGATGAGGACAGGCTGCGATCTCCGCGCTTTGCTCCGCCTGGGCCTGGTACATCGAACAAGAGACATGTTCCGGGGAAGCGCATTTTTCCAGGGCCGCCGTCGCCTGGGCCAGCGGGATGAGCGTCCGCACTGTCGCTGACTGGCAATACGCGACCTCGGCTTCCTTGAGGAACGGGCAGGTCATTGGGGTTTGCGCTCCTCTTTCTTGTTGAGCTCTTCGCCGCCATCGGCCATGGTGACGCCGAGGCCGGGCAGGTGGAAGGCATGTCCGCCGGTATAGGTGGCGGCCAGGTCGGCCACTTCGCGGTCGAGCGTCGATTCCGCCGCGCGCTTCCTCTTGCGCGCGATCAGTTCCTGCAAGACGCCGAACGCCACGGCCCCGCAACAGATCAGGACCACGACGCCCAACGCGAGGTTGGTCATTGTCAGCCAGTAAGTAGATGGGTCATTCACTGGGGGTCTCTCCTTTCCGAGGGTGTAAATGCACGGGAGAGGCCATGCAGGAAAGAAAGGAGATGCGAGCTCAGCGCCCCGCAGCGTGTTGGGATATCAGACACTCCTGTCTGAATTACCGTCACGGCCCGCCAGCGGAGCGACGCGAAAGCCGGGCATGAGGGAGGAAGGTCCGATTGGCGAAACGAAGCCAACTCACAGGGCGCGGCGGGCCGTGGGGAGTCTGATGCGAAACGAAGCCAATCCCATTGCCGAACACGACGGGCTAATCCGAGATGGGTGGAACCTCTCTTACCAGCGTAACGGAGGGCGGAGAGTCTCGGAGCGTAAGTGGCTCATTCAGTTCGCGCAAAACGGGGTGACCGAACGAATCGGCCCCTACCGAAGAGGAGCCCTACGACACGGCCTGCGACGGTGAGGCGAGGCTGGGGTCGCCCAGGCCGCGCAGTTTCATGATGAGGGTGGTGCGCTTGAGGCCGAGCAGTTCGGCGGCGGCGGTCTTGTTGCCGCCGGTCTTGACGAGGGCTTGCTGTAGAATCGATTTCTCGAATTGGCTGACGGCGGCGGCGAAATCGACGCGGCCCGTAAATAAGACGGGTGCGGTGGCGGGTTCGGAGGCCAACAGGCGGTGAGACTCGGCCAGCCCGAAATCGACTGGATAGAGGGTATCGCGGTAGCCGCTCAGGGCGATAGCCTTTTCGATGGCGTTCTCCAGTTGGCGCACGTTGCCCGGCCATGGCATGGAGCAGAGGCGTTCGATGGTTCGGGGAGTGACCTTCTTTTGGGGAATCTCCTCCGAGCGGCAGAACTTGGAGATGAAGTGCTCCACCAGCAGTGGAATGTCATCGGGCCGCTTGCGGAGCGGAGGCATCTCGAGAGGAACCACGTTGAGACGATAGTAGAGATCCTCGCGGAATTTCCCCTGGCGGACCTTGTCGAGCAGGTTGACGTTGGTGGCCGCGATGACGCGCACGTCCACGTGAATCGTCTCGGAGCTGCCCAACCTCTGGAATTCGCGTTCCTGCAGGACGCGCAACAGCTTGGCCTGGAGTTCGAGCGGCATGTCGCTGATTTCGTCCAAAAAGATGGTGCTTTTGTGAGCCTGCTCAAAACGGCCGACGCGGTGGCCGGTGGCGCCGGTGAACGCGCCCTTGACGTGACCGAACAATTCCGCCTCGAGGAGGCTCTCGGGAACGGCACTGCAGTTCACGGCCACCATGGGCAACGCGGCTCGCGGGCTGGCGTCGTGTAGGGCGCGGGCGGCCATTTCCTTACCCGTGCCGGTTTCACCGGTAATGAGGACGGTGCATCGGAACGGTCCGACCAAGCGGATGGTGTTGGCGACATCTTCCATGGCGGGGCTCTCGCCCACCAGCTTACGACGCCAATCCTCACTCTCCCCGCCGCGTCCGGTCTGCTGGCGGCGCTGTTTTTCCTGACAGGCCTGCGAGATCGATTCGAGGACTTCGGGCCAGTGATCGCGCGGGCCGTGGCAGGTGAAAGCGCCTTCGCGAACCAGATCGATGGCTTGCCGGGTGGAAAGATCGCGATCCCAAAAGATGACCGGGATTTGGGGGTCCAGTCCAAGGAAGAGATCGAGCAGGGCCTCGCGGCCGGGTTCGGGAGCGCCGTTGGAGATCAGCATGCAATCGGCTCTGGCGGAGCGGAAAGCAGCGGTAGCCTCAGTGAGGTCGGTTACCTGAGCAATGCCGAGGCCGGGGGGGAAGCTTTCATGACTGGCATCGGTCCACGGGTCATTGTTCTCAACCAGCCATAGAACTCTTTGCAGGGGCATAGGGGTCGGTGTCGGTGAATCGGCGCAGTCCAGGTAACGCACTCCATGTTGTACCGTCCGGGCGCGCGGGATTCTAGGCCGAATTTGGGAAGCATTCCTTTCCTACCCCTCGGCTAGAGAATTCTCCTAGCTTTGGTTATCACCGCCATGCTTACCTATTTACGGTATTGTTTGTGGGCTTGACGCCATGGGATGCTTAGGGCAACCCGTGTGCAATAGCGCGGATCAGTCATTATGAAGATACAAACTGACGGCTTGCAGGGAACCAACCCGCTAGAAACCGGGCGAACGCAAGGAGTGCCGCATCCAGGGGGATCGGGCGCGAACGGGAGCACGGTTGCCGGCCACGAGGGAGACACGGTTCAGATCTCAGGCATCTCCCAACAGCTTGCCGACTCCAACGCGCTGGATGGGAAGCAGCGGGAGAACCGGGTGGCGGAGCTGGCGGCGCTCTATGGCAAGGGCCAGTATCAAGTCAATTCCGCGGCGCTCAGCCAAAAGCTGGTTTCGAACAGCATCAGCGCAGGCGAAGGCGGCGCAAAATGACGACCGATACCGCACTGGTGAGGCACGTCGCGCGGGCCGAGGAGTACGTGGCGGATGCGCGCAGTTGCTGGAATCCTTCGCGAATCGCGAGTTGCGGCGAATGTGCCGAGGCCTTGCGGCGGGCGGTGGCGGAAATGGAAGCGGCGTGTGCGGCAGCGGCCCAGGGACCGGCGCCGGCCGGCGTCGAAATGCGGATCGGGCGGCTGCGGAGCGAAGTGGATGGCCTGGCGCGCCTGGTCGACTCGGCTATGGCATTCTGCAGAGGCTTGGCCGTGCAGACCGAAAGCGGAGAACTGGTGCACTCGGAAATGGAAGGGTGACCCGACATGCCGAACCTATTTGCGGATCTCACGACGGCCGGCCAGTCGCTCGGCGTCTTTCAGCAGGCGCTGAACACAGTACAGAACAACATCACTAATGCCAACACGCCGGGATTTGCCAGCCAGTCGCTGAACCTTTCGGCGCTGCCTTTTGACGTGGTGGGAGGACTGGCGGGAGGCGTGGCGTCGCAGGGCTTAAAGAGCGCGCGGAACGAGTATGCCGACGAAGCAGTGCGCCGGCAGATGTCGTCTCTCGGAGCGTACGATGCCCAGGCTCAGGCGACCAGCGCGATCGCGGCAAACTTCGACCCATCCGGAAACAGCGGGGTGCCGGCGGCGTTGAACCAGTTCTTCCAAAGCATCTCCTCGTGGAGCCTCACGCCCAATGACGCGGCGGCGCGACAGCAGGTCTTGGCGAATGCGGGAACTCTCGCCTCGAGCGTGCAGAACCTGACGGCGTCGTTGTCGCAGCAGGACCAGAGTATCCAGAGCCAGATTGGCAACACGGTGCAGCAGATCAACAGTCTGACCGCTCAAATTCAGCACATCAACATTGAGCAACTGCATGCCGAGACTCCGGATCCGGGCCTGGATGCGCAGATGCACAGCGCGCTGGAACAGCTTTCGCAGTTGACGGACTTCAGCCAGATCAAACAGGCCGATGGAACGGTGACGGTGGTGTTGAGCGGAGGGACGCCGCTGGTGGTGGGCGACCAGCAGTTCACGCTGAGCGCCACGACAGCGCTGCCGGCGGGGGCGGTCAACCCGACGGCGCCGCCGACCAGCCAGATTCTGGATTCGCAGGGCAAAACCATCACGTCGCAGATTCAGGGCGGCCAGCTTGCCGGGCTGTTGGACACGCACAACCGCGTGCTGGCGTCGATCCTGGGAGACGGGATGCAAGCCGGCTCGCTGAACCAGTTTGCCAAGGGCCTGGCGGACACGGTAAACGGCATCCTGACCTCGGGAACGGTATCGGTAGCAGCCGGAGCGGCCAGCGGCAAGCCGCTGTTTGTCTACAATGGCGCGGACGCGACGACGGCGGCCAGCAGCCTGGCTCTCAATCCGGGCATCACCGGGGCGGATCTCGCGCCCGTGGACAGCGCCGGCAACTCCAACGGAAACGCACTGAAACTAGCCGATCTGGCCACTTCGGCCAGCGGGGGCGGTGTGGGCGGCCAGACCTTCGGCCAGTTCTTCGCGGGGATTGCGCAGTACGTCGGCAATGCCAACTCGACGGCCACCACCAACCAGACCTCGCAACAGCAGATCGTCACGCAGACCGAGGCTCTGCGAGATCAGATCTCGCACGTTTCTCTGGATGAACAGGCGATCCTGCTTACTCAGTTTCAGAAGAGCTACGAGGCCGCGGCCAAATTGATCAGCGTCCTGAACAGCGTGACGGAGACGACCATTAACATGGTCCAGTAGCCTAAGGAGCGACTATGCTGCCATCGGTACCCGGTCCTACTCAGCAATATCTGGCTGATCTGCAGCGGATGAACCAGCAGTTGACGGATGTCTCGCAGCAGTTGAGCTCGGGATTTCGCGTGAACAGCGTGGCTGACGATCCCTTCGCGGTGGCCGGCATCATGCAGGCGCAGAGCCGGATCGGTCAGTTGACGCAGTCGCAAACCAACCTGAATAATCTCAAGGCCGAATTGGAGACCGGAGACTCGGCACTGCAGCAGTCCATGCAGAACGTGGAAAGCGCGCTCTCGATCGCCAGCCAGGCGACCTCGTTGTCGGTGACTCCAGCGGCGCGCACCGCTTTGGCGACGCAGGTACAGGGAATCCTGGAAAACCTGGTGAAGCTGAGCAGCACCACGTCCAACGGCCGGTACATCTTTAGCGGCGACCTGGATCAGCAAGGTCTCTATACCCTGGACGCGACGCAGCCGACGGGGGCGCGACAACTGGCTACGGCCACGTCCACCCGGGTGGTCACGGACGCCAACGGGGCGCAGATCTGGCTGGGCAAGACCGCTTCGGAAATCTTTGACGCGCGAAACCCGGACAGCTCGGCGGCCCCCGACAATGTATTCGGTGCGGTGAACTCTCTGCTCATTGCTCTGAACGCCGGTGACACGGCGGGTGTAACGGCGAGCATCACCTCGTTGAAGGCGGCCGACGATCACCTCAACCAGGAGCTGGGATACTACGGGATCGGCCAGGCCCGGGTGACTGATTCGCTGGATTCTGCCAGCAAGTCGCTGATCACGGTGCAAGAGACCCTCAGCGGCCTGCGGGACACCAATATGGCCAACGCGGCAGTGGAGCTCAACCAGCTTTCGGTCCAGCAGCAGGCCGCGCTTTCCGCGCGATCGAAAATCAACGGGATGAATCTGTTCGACTTTATGGCGTGAGACGCCCGAGGGTGCCACTCACCCGGCGCAGACGGGCCTGGCGGTGGGTGGGGAGACTGCGAGCTTCCCAAGGAAACGGAAGAAGCGATGGCAGGCGAATCGCCTTCCCCACGTGCTTGCCGAGGCTGGTTAGTTGTGTGGCGTGTGCGCCAGATGGGCGAGCAGGTCCAGACAGCGGCGGACAGCGGGGTCTCTCCGGTTCTCTTGCAGGGGAAGGCGCGCGCGTAGAATTTTACCCGAAACCGCCCAGAGCAACTCCAGGCGTTCTTCGTCCAGGCCTTGCCCGGAAGGGCATCGGAGGCCTTGGCTGTTCTGTAACTCCATCTGAAGCAAAGGCTCATCGCCGGCGTTCCAGGCCGCCAGAATCCGCCCAGCCTGGCGGGCAGGGGTGACCTTCAGGGTGTCCACAGGTGACATTCAGAGATCTCATCGTCGGATTTGGGCGGAAATTCCTAGAATTCTACGGCACAAATTCGATGTGGTTAAGAGAGCCGGCAGATGATCTACGTCACACGTCTGAATCATACCCCCGTGGTTCTGAACTGCGACCTGATCGAGCATGTCGAGACCACCCCGGACACGGTGATCAGCCTGACGAACGGGCAGAAGATGATGGTGCTCGAATCGGCGGATGAGATCATTGACCGGGTGGTGCGGTTTCGCCGGTCCATTCTAGTGCCGGAGAACCTGGAAAACTCCGGGCCCTCACAACACGGCACGAGCTGACGGCGCGGGCAGGAAACGACATTCATGGCGGACGAAAAAGGCGCGAAGCCGGAAAAAGCAAAACCAAAATCAGGGCAGCGTCCGGACCTGGTGAGCATTGGCGGGCTGGTGGTGGCGCTGGGCGGAATCCTGGCGGGGCTCATCATGGACGGCGGCAAGATGAAGGACATCCAGCAGTTCTCGGCCGCGCTGATTGTGGTGGGGGGAACGCTGGGCGCGGTCATGATCACGACGCCCATGCCGGTGCTGATGCGAGCGGCGGGCCGGATCGGCGCGGTGTTCTTCGAGAAGACGTACACGCCGGCATCGGTCATCGAGGAGATTGTCGGCTACGCCTCGCAGGCCCGGAAGCAGGGCATCGTGTCGCTCGAACAGCAGGCCAACAACATCCAAGACCCTTTTCTGCAGAAGGCGCTGAATCTGGCGATTGACGGGGTGGAGATGAACCAGCTTCGGGGCATTATGGAATTGGAAATCACCCTGCTCGAGCAACGGGGAGAAGCCGAGGCCAAGGTGTTCGAATCGGCCGGTGGTTATTCTCCCACCATCGGGATCATTGGCGCGGTGCTGGGGCTCATGCAGGTGATGAAGAACCTGGCGAATATCGATGAAGTGGGGCGCGGCATTGCGACGGCGTTTGTGGCGACGGTGTACGGCGTGGCGCTGGCGAATATCTTTCTGCTTCCGGCGGCGGCCAAGCTGAAAGCGCGGGTCAAGGAAGAGGTCCGGATCCGCGAGTTGGCGCTGGAGGGTGTTCTGTCGGTGGTCGAGGGGATGAACCCGAAATTGATCAAGACCAAGCTGGAGGCGTACGCGCCTCCCAAGCCGAACGCCGAGAAGAAGGCGAAAGCCAAGGCCGCGCTCGGCAAGCCGGCGCCCGCCGAGGGCTGACATGGCGCGGAAGCACGCCCATCCCGAGCACGAAAACCACGAGCGCTGGCTGGTTTCCTACGCTGATTTCATCACCCTGCTATTCGCCTTTTTCGTGGTGATGTTCGCGTCCTCGCAGACCGATAAGTCCAAAGCCAAGCAAGTGTCCGACTCGGTCAAAGAGGCGATGGAAAATGGCGGAATCAAAGCCACCGTCAAGGAGGTTCTGGGGGGGACGGTCGACGAAAAAGGCACGGGCAACGCTCAAATGAGGGGGCCCGGCGGCATCCAGAAAGTGAAGGCTCCGCCGAAGCCGGAGGATGCGCCTCCGTCGGGAACCGGCAATACCGCGACCGCCAATGGCAAAGCCGCCGAACTGGCTCCCTCGATGCAGTTTCTCACCAAGGAACTCCAAGACGCCATCAAGGCTGGCAAGATCGAAGTCCATCTGGAACCGCGCGGGCTGGTTATCAGCCTGCGGCAGGCCGCCTTCTTCCCATCGGGCACCGACACCATCGCGCCCGATACGTATTCCACCATCCAGAAGATCGCGGACACCATCGGCAAGCTGCCCAATGCCGTTCGGCTGGAAGGCCACACCGATTCCATTCCCATTCATACGGCGCGCTTCCGCACCAACTGGGAACTGTCCGCCGCGCGGGCCATCGCGATGATGGAACTGCTGACGGGGAACTTCGGACTGGGCAAGGACCGATTTGCCATCGCCGGGTACGCCGATACGGCTCCCGTCGATACCAACGACACGGCGGACGGGCGCATGCACAACCGCAGGGTGGACATCGTGATTCTCAACGAGCAGGCTCTGATTGGGGAGCCCGGACACGCGGGGCCGGCCCCGGCCACGGCCGCAGTCCCGCCGCCGGCGGCACCGGCACCGCCTACCGCGGCGCCGCCCACGCCGTAACGGTCCTGGAATTGCACAGGAATCCGGCGGAAACATGCCGAAACTGACTACCGTTCACTTCAACGAACTGGAATACGACCCGGAGGCCGTCTTCACTTTTCCGGGAGGGCTGCCGGGGTTCGAGGACGAGACCTCGTTTTTATTCATCGAACAGCCCCACACGCGGCCTCTGGTATTTATGCAGAGTCTGCGCAACCCGGGCTTGTGCTTCCTGGCGCTGCCGGCGTTGACCGTGGAGCCCGAATATCGCCTGAGCCTGTCCTCTGAGGACCTGGCGGCGCTTGCCCTGCCCTCCGGGGCCACACCCCAGATCGGCAGCGAAATGGGTTGTTTCGTGCTGGTCACGGTAGCGGAGGACGCCGGACCCACCGTCAACCTAATGTCGCCGGTGGTGGTCAATCTGCGGGACCGGCGGGGGATCCAGGCGATTCCCGCGGCCTCGCCCTATTCGCTGCATCACCCTCTGCCGCTCGAGAAAGAGACGGTTTCATGCTCGTGATGCGGCGGCGCGCCGGGGAAAGCGTGCTGATCGGGGGCGACATTGAAATCGAGATTCTGGAGGTCGGCCCCACGCGCGTCAAGCTCGGCATTGTGGCACCCGCCAGCCTCACGATCACGCGCAAAGAAGTGGTTCTCACGCGCAGCGAAAATCTGACGGCCTCGCGTAGCGCGGCTCCGGAAGTGATCGCGTGGCTGAGCCGCAAGCTGGCGCCTCAGTTAACGAAAGAGAACCGTCAAAGCGTTGACTCTCGGACGGGGTCGGTAGAACCACTAGAACCATCCGGCAGAAAAACAGTAGAAGCGCCCTAGGGCTCCCCCGATATGGAAGGGTGAAGATACTTCGGGCATCCGGCCACAACCGGAGAACCTGAACTCGAGCAAGACGCTCGGGACGTATCGAAAAACAGGACGTTATACCATGTCACTCACCGTACAAACCAACGTAGCCTCCCTGATTGCCCAGAGCAATCTGAACATGAACACGCAGTTGATGACGCAGACGATTACCCGGTTGACCTCGGGTTTTCGCATCAACTCTTCGGCCGATGACGCCGCGGGTCTGGTGATCGCCAACCAGTATCGCAGCAGCATTGCCGAGCTGACCCAGGGCGTGCGCAACGCCAACGACGGCGTCAGCACCCTGCAGATTGTCGATGGCGGTCTGAACAACATCAGCACGATGCTCGACCGTATGAAGACTCTGGCTACGCAAGCGGCCAGCGGCACCTTCAGCGGTAACCGTGGAACGCTGGATCAGGAATACCAACAGCTGGTGGGCGAAATCACGCGCCAGGCGACGGACATCGGTCTCGTCACTGGCGGCGCGAACTCGCAGAACATGTCGGTGTACATCGGCGGCGGGCCGGCTGGCGGCGCACTTGCCAACTCTCAAGTCGCGGTCAACCTCGGCACCTCGACGGTGGACGCCACGGGTCTGGGCCTGACCGGCACCGCGGTCTCCGGGAACAGCGTCGGCGCGCAATTTGCTGCCGCGCCCGACATCTCGACCGGCACGTTCCTCGGGGCCACGCAGGTCACGTTCACGGTGAACACTGCCAACGGCGAGCACGTTGCCACGGTCGGCGGCACCGGCACGGCGCAAACCGGCTCCGCCCTGGTGGCCGAGATCAACCAGCAGATCGCCGGCAGCGGCGTGTCGGCGCGTATCAACTCCACCTCGGGCCACCTCGAGTTCGTGGGAGGCGCCTTCTCGATCGACAGCGCCGGCACCGGCGCCGCCGCCTTCAGCGGAACGGCCGCGACTGGTCTCCTCAACGGAGCATTGAACAACACGGCAGCCCTGACGTTCACCAGCCCCACGGCTGTGAACACCCAGGTGGTCTCTTTCCTGGTGAACGGTGTGACCACGAACGTCTCGCTGGCGATTGGCACAACCACGGCCGGCGCGGTGAACGAAATCAACCAGGCGATGAACTCGCAAGGCGTGTATGCGGTTTCCAACACCGCGGGCAACGCGATTTCCTTCCAGGGTAACGTGGCGTTTACGCCGTCGTTCACCAACACGGGTGGGACGAGCACCGGCGGCTTCGTCGGCGACACGTTTGCTGCTTCGTCCGCTCCGACCATCACGGGCAACGGCACCACCTCGGCCACCAACGCGATCACCGCCATCAACAACGCCATCGCGACCCTTGGCACCGTGCAAGGTATCGTCGGCGCCGGCTCCAACAAACTGCAGTACGCCATGAACCTGGCCAACTCGCAGATCACCAGCTTCTCGGCTGCGCAGTCCCGCATCCGTGACGCTGACATGGCGGCGGAAGCAGCCAACCTGACCAAGGCCCAGATCCTGCAGCAGGCTTCGCTGGCAGCCATGGCCCAGGCCAACTCCGCTCCTCAGGCCGTCCTGGCGCTGTTGAAGTAACGTGAAACACCTGTAGTACGATGTGGGCCAGCCTAACCGGGTTTGGCCCACATCTTGCAATGAAGGTTAGACTATGTCCTCTATCCCCAGCGTGGTCTTTCAAGGGCAGAGCAAGTACTCCAGCGACTTTCAGCAAGTCCTGAACCGCGCGGTGGCCATCGCCTCGCTCCCCTTGCAACTGCTGCAGAATGCCGAGTCGACGATGACGGCTCAGCAATCGGCCTTATCTGGGTTGAGCACCACTTTTGGCGCGCTGCAAAGTACCCTCACGAGTATGGGGTCGGCGGTCACCAGCGTGTCCGCTTCGGTATCGGATACTTCCTCCATCCAGGCCTCTGCCTCCGCGGACGCACTTCCCGGCACCTATAGCATTCAGGTGACGGGAATGGGATCTCACACCACGACGATCAGCAGCGCCGGTGTTCCACCCGTTACCGACGCCTCGTCCGGGAACATCAGCCTCTCGTCCAGCTATACGCTCACGCTGAACGGGACACCGAGCACCATCATCCCTTCCGGCAGTTCCTTGATTTCGCTGGCTGCCGCCATCAATGACGCCGCTCTGGGCGTGCAGGCGACTGTTGTCAATGTAGGCAGCAATGCCAGTCCGGACTACCGCCTGTCTCTGACTGGTAACAAACTGGCGGCGGATACCATTCAGCTCAACGATGGCAACGCGGATTTGATGACCACGCTTTCCACGGGCGCGAATGCGACTTACCAGGTAAACGGCCTCCCCGCATCGCTCTCGAGCGATTCACCGCAAGTCACGCTGGCGCCCGGGCTGACGGTCACGATGCTCAAGCAAACAGCGTCGCCGGTGACGGTCACGTTGGCGCAGAGTTCCGATTCGCTGAACAACAGCCTGAGTAATTTCGCGGTCGCTTACAACGCCGCGGTGGACGCTCTCGGCAAGCAGCATGGGCAGAACGCCGGCGCGCTCTCCGGCCAAAGCCTCATCCTTTCACTCGGCCAGGCCCTCAGCTCGGTCACCCAATATACACCGGGCACGGGCTCATTGACGACGCTGGCGGATATCGGGTTGAATCTGGACTCCACAGGCCACCTCACTTTCGATCCGAGTGTGCTCTCTTCCCAAAGCACGTCGGCGGTACAGCAGTTTCTAGGGAGCACCACGACGGGCGGATTCCTGCAGTCGGCTTTTAATACGCTGAACTCGATCACCGACAGCACCAATGGCATGCTCCAGACTGGGATCACCACGCTCCAGGATCAGGTTACCCACCAGAACGATCTTATTTCGGCAGAGCAGGACCGCATCAACACCATGTCGACCAACCTCCTGCAGCAACTCTCCGCGGCGGACGCCACCATCGCGGTTCTGCAGTCGCAGGTCACCTACATGACCAACCTGTTCGCCACCATGTACCCTGGCGCAAGCAGCACCAGCAAGGTGGGAGGATAAGTGCCGGAGGCGCTGTCCCGAATTGAAAAAGAATTGCGGCGCGCGGTCGAAAACCAGCGTTATGCCGAAGTGCAGCGCCTGGTTCTTTCGTTCTGCGAGGCCGCCGAGGCGCATGCACGGGCGCTGCCTCCGGCCGATCTCCGAATCGGAGAGATCGCGGCCATGACCCAGGAAGTGCTGCTGTGGACACGCACCATGGTGCAGTCCGCCCGGGAGTCGGTGGTTCTCCAACTCCGGCAGATCCCGAGAGCGCAACGGTACATTCCCGCCCTGACTGCGATACCGGCAAACCTACGGCTGGACGTCTGAGTCCCGTCAAACCCCTGACGCGTCACCGGCTTGACGGCGCATCCGACGCTCCGGGCCTCGTCTTTTCACTCAGATACCATCGTTCGGCCAATGGAACGCCAGTTGCTTCCATGGGCCTGCTGTGATCGACGCACTCACGACCAGTCTCGAGCGGTACATGGATCTTCTGAGCGCCCGCCAGAAGGTGGTGGCTTCGAACATCGCCAATGCGGACACCCCGGGCTACAAGACCATGGACGTGGATTTCCAGTCCGAGTTTCAGGCCGCGGCCTATCTGCAGCACCCAGTGCCGGTGGAAGTTCCCGGCCTGCCGGTGAAGAACGACGGCAACAACGTCAGCCTGGACCGCGAGGCGCGCATGCTGACGGAGAACGACCTGCGCTTCACCCTGGCATCCACGCTGGTTCGCGGCCAAATCCAATTGATCAAAAGCGCCATCAACGAAGGGAAGAGTGGGGGATGAGCCTGTTATCGGCACTATCGGTCAGCGCTTCGGGAATGTCGGCGCAGCGCACGCGCTCGGAGTTGCTGGTGGAGAACATCGCCAATTCGGAAACCACGCGGACAGCCGAAGGCGGCCCGTACCGGCGCAAGGACGCGGTGTTCACCAGCACGCCGGTGGCATCGGCGTTTTCGTCGCTCCTCGACGAGCAGTTAGGCGGATCGCTGATGGGAGTGACGGTGGCGGGAGTTTCGGTGGATTCGCGGGCGCCCGAAAAACGGTACATGCCGGGGCACCCGGATGCCGACAAAGACGGCTACGTGGCCATGCCGCGGGTGAACCCGGCCGAGGATATGGTGGATCTGATGGGCGCCAGCCGCGGCTACGAGGCCAACGTTTCGGCGATTTCCTCGATCAAAGATATGATTCAGCGCTCGATTGACATCTTACGGTGAGTCAGGAGAATTTGATGACCGGACCCATATCGCCCATCGCGTCCATTCCCAATCTGGCGGCCATACAGACGCCCGGCTCGGCCTCCACGCCCGGCGCGTTTCAGAGCGTACTCAACGGAGCCATCCAAACGATCGAAGGCGCGAGCAATGACGCCGGCACCGCCGTGCAGAATTTCCTCACGGGGCAAAACGAAGAGTTGCACACGGCAGCCTTGGCCGTGCAGAAAGCGACCATCACGTTCGATCTCGGTCTCCAGGTCCGCAACAAAGTGGTGGAAGCGTACCAGCAGATCATGCAGATGCAGATGTAAGGTCCCGGACCCGATACCGACGTGAACAAACTCTGGGCCAACTTATCCAACTCGCAGCGGATCTCGATCGCGGCCGTGGCGGTGCTGACCGTTGCGGGGCTATACGCGTTCAGCCAATGGCGGCATGAAAGCGATTTTCGGCCGCTCTATACCTCGATGGCGCCGGAAGACGCCGCGGCGGTGGTGCAGAAGCTGCGGGAAAGCGGCGTGGAATACCGGCTGGGCGACAATGGGGCCACCGTTCTGGTGCTTTCGGCCAAGCAGGCCGAGTCGCGGCTGACCCTGGCGGCCGCCGGACTCCCCAAGACCGGCCGTATCGGGTTCGAGCTCTTCGACAAGACCAACTTCGGCGCTACCGAGTTCGTCGAACACATCAACTATCAGCGGGCCCTGGAAGGCGAGCTGGAGCGCTCGGTGATGTCGCTGGCGGAAGTGGAACAGGCGCGGGTCCACATCACGATGTCGAAGGACTCCGTGTTTCTCGACCAGCAGCAGCCCGCCAAGGCCAGCGTGATGGTGAAGCTGCGGCCTCACGCGCAGATCTCTCCGCAAAATGTCGTGGCTATCGCCAACCTGGTGGCCAGCGCGGTGGAAGGGCTGGTTCCGGAAGCCGTGTCCGTGGTGGACATGAATGGAAACCTGCTCAGCCGCCCCCGCCGGCTGGGCAATGCCGATGGAACCGAGAGCACCGGGGAAGCGATGGAGCTGCGGCAGCAGTTCGAAAAAGACCTGGTCACCAAGATTCGCGCCACGCTCGATCCCCTGTTGGGCCCCGATCGCTTTCGGGCGGGGGCCTCTGTGGATATCGATCTCACCAGCGGCGACCAGCAGGACGAGACCTTCGACCCCGGGAAATCGGTGATGGCGTCTTCCCAGAAGACCGAGGATGTGGTCGACCGGGCCACCGCCGCGGGGATCCCGGGCACGGCCTCCAACCTGCCGCGAGGGAACGCGACACCCTCCAGCGGCGGCGTCGGCAGCGCGCGGCGCAGCGAGAGCGTGACCTACCAGAGCAGCCGCACGGTTCGCCACACCCGCATTCCGCAGGGCATGCTCAAGCGGATGTCGCTGGCCGTTCTGCTGGACCAGACCGCCCGCTGGGAAGGGACGGGAGCCGCCCGCCACCGGGTTTTCGATCCGCCCAAGCCCGAAACCGTGCAGAGCATCAAGAGCCTGCTGACCGCGGCCACCGGACTCAACACGGAACGGGGCGACCAGCTGATCGTCGAGAGCCTGCCATTCGAGAGCACGGTCAACCCGCCGCCGACTCCTTCCACCGAGCCTTCCAAGAAAGAGCCGGGCGCGGGCGGCCCCAAATGGCTGCAGCTGCTGAACCAGTACCGCGACTTGATCGCGCCCATCAGTATCGCGATCGCAGTGCTGGTGTTTCTGCTATTCGTAATCTTCAAGTGGATGGGCCCCAAGCGGGGAGCGGGCGTCGAAACTACGGAAGAGCTGGAGGCGGCGCGCGGTCCGGCAGAACTCGAGACCGCCATTCAGGGCGCGGAAGCGCGCCAGCTCTCGCCGGGCATGGCCTTGGCCCAGGAAGACGCCGACATTGCCGACCGGGCCCGTCAGGTGGCCAAACGCGACGTAGGGGCGGCGGCCAATGTGGTGCGTCAGTGGCTGCAGGAGACCAAATGACCGCGGGAATGAGGCCCGCGCTTCCTGGCGCCTATGCTCAGTAGAATTCTTCCCCAGGCCGAGGAGGATATCCAGCCGGTCGCCTGGCGCAGCAGCAACTCGGCGGTGGCGCGAACGCGCCTGTCCGCGCCGGTCCGAAGCGCAACGGCTGCCTGGACGTCGGTGACGCCGGTCGCCTCCCCCGCGCCCGTCACTTCGGATGCGGACCTGGAGGCGCAGGTGCACCAGCAGTTGCAGGTCGCCTTCGACTCGGGCTTCCGAGAGGGCGAGGCGGCCGCTCAGCAAAAGATGGAGGCGGAGGTGCGACGCGCCGTCGACCAGCTGTCGCAAACGGCCGCGGAATTGGCCGCATCGCGCACGGGCGCCATTCTCCAAGCGGAAGCCGACATCATCCAGCTCTCCCTGCAAATCGCGCGGCGTATTCTACACCGCGAGTTGTCGGTCGATCCGGCGGCGCTGGGCGCCTTAATCCGCGCGGCGTTGGAGAAGCTGGCCGCTCAACAGGTTTCGCGCGTGCGTGTGCATCCCGACCAGGCGCCCATGGTGCAAGCTTCTCTGGCCCAGATGGGGCGGTCCGGCGACATTGATGTGGTCAGCGATCCGACGCAGCCGCGGGGAGGCGCGCTCTTTGAGACGGAGAGCGGCTCACTCGACGCTTCGGTGGAAACGCAGCTTCAGGAAATCGAACGCGGGTTCGCCGATCGCCTTCAGGAACGAACATGACCTCTCCCGGCAGCCTCGACCTCTCTTCGTACATGGCGCGCGTCCAGAACACCGAGCTGCTGCCATGGTCCGGAGAGGTGGTGGAGCTGGTGGGGCTGCTGGTGACCTCGCGCGGGCCGAACGTCGCGGTAGGAGATTTTTGCGAGGTGCAGTCGTCCTCCGGGCGCCGCATTCGCACGCAAGTGATCGGCTTCCGCGATGGGCTGGTGCTCTCCATGCCGCTGGAGGAGATCGATGGGATCCAGCTCAAAGACCGCATTTACGCGCGCCAGGAAGAGGCGTTGGTGCCGGTGGGTCCGGACCTGGTGGGGCGCGTGCTGGACGGCTTCGGCCGGCCGATCGATCGGAAGCCCAAGATTCGGCCACAGGCCCACTACCGGCTGTATCAGCGCGGGGGAAACCCGATGGACCGCGAGCACATCACCGATCCGATCGTGACGGGGATTCGCGCCATCGATTCCATGACTCTTTCGGGCAAGGGCCAGCGCATGGGAATCTTCGGCGGCAGCGGCGTGGGCAAAAGCACGCTGCTGGGCTCGATGGCGCGGCATAATTCCGCCGACGTCACGGTCATTGCTTTGATCGGCGAGCGCAATCGCGAAGTGCGGGCGTTTTTGGAACAGGATATGGGGCCGGAGGGCGCGCAGCGCTCTGTGGTGGTGTGCGCCACATCCGACCAGCCGGCGCCGCTGCGCGTGCGCGCCTGTTTCGTGGCGCTGGCCATTGCCGAGTATTTCCGGGATCAAGGCGCCAGCGTGCTGCTGATCATGGATTCGGTGACGCGGCTGGCCATGGCCCAGCGCGAGATCGGTCTGGCGGCCGGCGAGCCGCCCAGCCAGAAGGGCTACACTCCTTCCGTCTTCAACCTGCTTCCCAAGGTTTTGGAACGCGCCGGCAATTTCCGGCAAGGCTCCATCACCGGGTTCTTCACGGTGCTGGTGGAAGGGGACGATTTCAATGAGCCCATCGCCGATTCCGTCCGCGCGATTCTCGACGGCCACATTGTTCTCTCACGCCGCCTGGGCGCCGCGGGCCATTACCCCGCCATCGACATCCTCCATTCAGTGAGCCGGCTGGCATCCCATCTGGCCTCCCCGGACATGGCGGCCGCCGCCATCAAGCTCCGGGAGGCGCTGGCGGTGCTTGAGGACTCGCGCGACTTGATCGACCTGGGCGCCTACGTGCCCGGAAAGAATTCCAAGCTGGATTCGGCGATTCTGGCGCAGCCGCAGATCACGGCGTTCCTGCGCCAGCAGACGTCCGAAAACTCCTCTTTCGCAGAAACCGGTGACCAGCTTCGGGCCATTACTGCGAGGTTGTAACCGATATGCAGCAGTTTCGCTTCCGTCTTCAGCGCGTTCTGCAGTGGCAGGAGCGAGTCTGCCGGCTGGAAGAGGACCAACTGCGGCAGCGCGCGTCGGACGTGGCCCAGACGGACGAGAAACTGGCCCGCCTGGCGGCCCAGCGGGTGGCTATCGAGCAGGAAGTTGCGAACCAGCCGGCGCTGTCGCCAGCCGATCTGTACGCTCTCGATGAATACCGGAAGCGCGCTGCCGGAGAGCGCCAGGCCCTGGACCGCGAGCGCGAGGCGCGCCTGGCTGCCGTGACCGCGCAGCGGGAAAAGGTTCTGGCGGAGAGGCGCCGCTTGCAGGTGATCGAGAAGCTTCGCGAACGGGCCTTGCACGAGCACACGCGCGCGATGGACCGCGAAACCGAAGCCCTCAGCCTGGAATCGTATCTATCGACCTGGGTTTCGGGGACCAACGTGTCGCGGATGAGGTAGGCCGGCGGCGCGGGCGGACCTAAAACAGTGGTGCGCAGCGTTCGGCGCCGGCCGGGATCCGGATGCGCTCCTCCGGTATGGCCGGTATAATGCGTGTTCGGGGAATCGAATGGACCGGACGGCCACTGCCGTGGTGGAAGGTGAACTCCTTGCCAGGCGAGGCAGACTGGAGTCGGCGCTGGCAACCCTGGGCCGGCCCCCGGCCTTGGTGCGGCTGCTGGACGACGTGGATTCCGCGCTCGACCGCATGGAGCGCGGCACCTACGGGCTCTGCCAGACCTGTCACGATCCGATCGAGCCCAGGCGTCTGGCCGCGGATCCACTGCTCCGCTTCTGCCTTGATCACCTCGATTCCGAACAACGCCAGGCGCTCGAAGAAGACCTGGCGCTGGCGGGGCGCGTCCAGCAGGGACTGTTGCCGAGCAACGACGTGACGCACGGCGGCTGGGAGATCTGCTATCACTATCAGCCCGCCGGAATGGTGGGCGGCGACTACTGCGATCTGCTCACGCCGGGCGACGACGTGGTGTTCCTGCTGGGAGACGCATCGGGAAAGGGCGTGGCGTCGTCGCTTCTCGCATCGCATTTGCACGCCGTTTTTCGCAGCTTGTTGGACACGCCGCTGCCGGTGAAACAGATCCTGACCCGGGCGAATCGGGTTTTTTGCGAAAGCACGCTGAGCGCGCACTATGCCACCGTGGTCTGCGGGCGGGCTCTGCCCACGGGCGCGATCGAAATCGCCAATGCGGGGCATTGCCCGCCGCTCGAAATCCGCGGCGGCGATGTGGTCCCCGTGGAGGCCACCGGACTGCCGCTCGGGCTCTTCTGTACCGCAGACTTTGCCACTCATTGCCTGCGGCTCGATCGGGGAGATTGCCTACTGCTGTACAGCGACGGCCTGACCGAAGCGCGCAACCCCGAGGGGTCCGAATATGGGATGGAGCGGCTGCACGAATTCGCGGCAGCCGTGGCTGGGGGTTCGAGCAGCCGCCGCTTCGCCGAGAGACTGGTGGCCGACTGGAGCGACTTCCGCGCCGGCGTTCCTCCAGCGGACGATTTGACCGTAATGGTGGTGCGGCGCGCCCTGTGAGATCGTGGGGCAGATCTGGTGTGGGCTGGCGCATCGCCTGCCCCACGGCCGCCGTTCCAGCTGCGCTACGATGGACCGCAGGATGCTTTACCGTAGTATCGTCGTCTCCTGCTATTTGATTGCGGTTGCCGGCGCGGCGGAGCCTCCCCATTTGCGGCTGGAGGATTCGGTTCGCCCGGTGCGCTACGCGGCCGACCTCACCCTGCGGACCGAGGCCGCCACGTTCAGCGGCGCCGTCGATATCGACGTGCAGCTCTCGAAGCCCGCGGCGCTGATTTGGCTCAACGCCGCCGATCTCACGATCCGCGAGGCGAGCATCCGCTCCGGCGGAAAGACCGAGCCGGCTGCGGTGGAACCGGGCGACGCGAACTTCGTGGGACTGCGCGCTCCTTCCGCGGTTCCCACGGGTGCGGCCCGCCTGCACATTCAATACGAAGGCAAGATCAGTCCGAGAGACACCGCCGGCATTTTTCAAGGCCGTGACGGGAATCAAACGTACCTCTTCACGCAGTTCGAATCGCTCGACGCGCGCCGCGCGTTTCCCTGCTTCGACCAGCCGAGTTTCAAGACTCCGTGGCAGATCACTCTGCATGTGCGCCGGGAGGACACGGCCCTCTCTAATACCCAGCAGATGGCGGAAACCGCCGAGGCCGGCGGCATGAAAAGAGTGGTGTTCGCGCCGACCAAACCGCTGCCCAGCTACCTGGTGGCGTTCGCGGTGGGGCCGTTCGACATCGTGGACGGCGGCCGCGCCGGGAGGAATCGCGTGCCCGTGCGCATCGTCGCGCCCAAAGGGAAGGGCTACCAGGCGAAGTACGCGGCCGAGGTGACTGCGCCCATCATCGAGCAGCTCGAGAACTACTTCGGCATACCTTTTCCGTATGACAAGGCCGATCAGGTAGCCATCCCGCTGACGTTCGGTTTCGGGGCCATGGAGAATGCGGGGATGGTCACCTACGCGCAGACCATCCTCCTTTCTGATCCGGCGCTGGACACCGCGCAGCGGCAACGCCTCTACGCCGCCGATGCCGCGCATGAGCTGGCGCACCAGTGGTTCGGCGACCTGGTGACGCCGGTCTGGTGGGACGACACCTGGCTCAATGAAGCCTTCGCCACCTGGATGGAGATGAAGATTCTGGCGGAATGGAAGCCGGAATGGAACACGCGCCTCAACGACCTGGGCGCCAAGTTCGGCTCCATGGAGAGGGACAGCCTGGTCTCCACGCGCAGAATTCGCCAGCCAATCGAAAGCGAAAACGACATTTCGAACGCGTTTGACGGCATCACCTATCAGAAGGGTTCGGCGGTCATCCGCATGTTCGAAAGCTGGGTGGGCGAGAAGCAGTTCGAGGCCGGAGTGACCGGCTATCTGAAGCGCTACGCCAACGGCAATGCCACCGTGAACGATTTTCTGGATGCCATCGCCTCCACGGGCCAGCCGCGCCTGCCCCGCGCTTTTGCCACGTTCTTGGAGCAGCCCGGGCTGCCCGAGATTTCGATCGATTTGAAGTGTAACGGGGCTCCCCGCGTGGCGCTGAGCCAGACGCGGCATCTGCCGGTCGGATCGAGCGGCGCCAAGCCCGAGACGTGGCAGACGCCGGTGTGCGTGCGCTATCCGACCAGCCGCGGCCCGCAGCGAGAGTGCTTTCTGCTGGACCGGAGCAGCGAAGAATTCGCGCTGACCAAGGCCACGGAATGCCCTGCGTACCTGTCGGGCAACGATGGCAGTTCGGGTTACTATGTGACCGCGTACCAGCCGGATCTGCTGAAGAAACTGCTGGACAGCGGCAGCCAGTTTCTGAGCGCAACGGAACGCCGCACGCTGCTGCACGATCTGGACTCGCTGGCCGATGCCGGCGAAGTCCCGCAGAGCCAGGCGCTGGAAGCGGTCTTCCGGTTCGCGAACGCGCCGGAGCGGCTGGTGGCGGCGGAAGCCGAGACCGTGGTGGGCGACATCCGCCGCATGGTTCCGGCCGGCCTGCTGCCGAATTACCGCCGCTTCATCCGCAATGCGTTTGGCGCTCGCGCCGCGGCGCTGGGCTGGTCAGCCCGGCCGGCAGACGATGCGGAAACGCGCCTGTTGCGAGTGAGGGTGGTGCCCTTCGTGGCGGTGGATGGCGACGACGCCGCGCTGCAGGCCGAGGCCCGCCGATTGGCGGAGGGCTGGCTGCGCGACCGCAAGGGCATTGACTCCGAGATCCTGAACGCGGTGCTGGCGACCGCCGCCCACTCCGGCGACCGCGGCCTATTCGACCGTCTGGTCCGGGAGCTGAAGAAGACCGAAGACCGGCGGCTGCGCGGCGCCATCTTCAACGCTCTGGGATCGTTTCGCGATCCGCAACTGGCGCAGGCCGCGATGGTGCTAGTGCTCGAACCGGATCTCGATGTGCGCGAAACTCTGGCGCTGCTGGTGCGGCCGTTGGGAACGCCGGAGACCGAGGGGCTTCCGTTCGCTTTCGTCAAATCCAATTACGACCAATTAGAGGCGCGCCTGCCGGTGGGAGGAGGCTCTGACGCGCGCGCGACGCTGCTCGCCGTCGGCCAGCCGTTCTGCGACGAGCGATCGCGGCAGCAGTACGTCGACTTCTTCGAAGAGCGCTCCAAGCAGTATCTGGGCGGCCCGCGCAACTACGCGCAGACGCTGGAAGGCATCCGCCTGTGCGCGGCGCGCGAGGCCGCGCAAGGCGCCGATATCGCCGCGTTTCTGGCGAAGCAGTGAGGGTTCCTGCACCGGAAGGCCGGCATGAAGAGGTCTGATCCCGCGATCGCGCTATTGTTGGCCGCGCTGGAGGAAGCCTTCCAGAGCCGGTCGTGGCACGGCACGAATCTACGCGGGTCGCTTCGCGGGGTTACCGCGAAAGAATCTGTGTGGCGCCCCGGGCCCGGCCGGCACAACATTGGGGAACTGGCGGTGCATGCGGCGTACTGGAAATACGTGGTCCGGCGTACCATCACTGGCGCCAAGCGCGGCTCTTTCCCACTCAAGGGCTCCAACTGGTTTCCGCGCGAGGCAGTGGACGCCGCCGGGTGGCGGCGCGACCAGCGGCTGCTGGCCGAAGAACACCGCCGGTTGCGCGACGCCGTGGCCGCATTTCCTACGGCGCAGCTCGGCACTCTGAGCGCAAAGAAGAAGTACACGTACGCCGCCTTGATTCGCGGCATCGCCGCGCACGATCTCTACCACGCCGGCCAGATCCAGTTGCTGAAACGTCTGCGCGCTCGGTAGCGCGGCGTTCGCCCTAGGGCACGTGCGCGGCGATCCACTTCTGTAAGAGCGCGGCCACTTCCAGGTTGTTCTTTTCGAGCATCACCATGTGGCCGTTGCCGTGGATTCCCTGGTCCTCCAGGCGCATCAAGGTGTTGGCGACGCCGGCATGCGTCAGGTACTTCGACGTGCAGTGATCGTAGGCCGCATGGTTCGAAGATTCCGTGGTCACCACCACGATGGGGATGCCGCGCAGATTGGGCAGGCGGCGCGGCGGATCGGCCTGCTGCCAGCACGCCGTCAAGCCGGGTGCGTCGGCGGTGCTCTGGCGGACCCTCTTCAGTTCGCTGGCCGCGCGCGCGGGCGGATCGTAGGTGAGCGGAATGTCGGTGATGCCCCACGCGCGGTTCGGATTCTCACTGGTTACCGCGTTTTGAAACGGCGGCCCGCTGGGCTCGATGGCGACGATGCCCTTCACCGCCCGCGGCCGCCGATCGGCCAGCAGCCACCCGAACGTGCCGGCCTGCGAATGGGTCACCAGAATCGCAGGGCCGATTTTGTCGAGCAGCGCCGTGCCCGCGGCCTGGATCAGGGTTTGCGTTTCCTCCGCGCTGGTGAGGCTTTCCACCTGCGTGGCATAGAACGCGTCGAAGATGGGGTCGCCTTTCTGCCCCTTCTTGGGGCCGTCGCCAGGCCATTGCGTATGTTTCTTGGCTTGCGGCCACGTGCCGGTCACCTCAGAGGCGGTAAACCGCTGCTCGATATCGGCGATGGGCAAACCGCTCAACGGCCCATTGGCGGACGCGTGCCACGCGGAGCGTCCGCGCGCCGGCTGATCGATGAGGTAGACCACATACCCCTGCCCGAGAAAATAATCGGCCCATCCGGTGCGGCCGTCCGGCGTGCCCAGCCAGTTGGTGGCGGTCTGCCAATTGCCGTGAAAAAAGACGAGCGGATACGGGTGCGTCACGCGCTGCGGCCGCAGCACCTCGACATACATCTGTCCGATCATCACCTCATGGCCGGGCGCGCCGGTGTACTTGCCGCCGACATAGAAGAACTCGCGGCTGGACAGGGTGCGGGTTTGCGCGAAGGCGGCGGCGACCGACGCAGCCAGAGCTAGACCGAGGAAGAGGTTTCGTCGATTCATGTCCCCACAGTGTAGGCCGGTCGTTCCCTGGAAGTAAAGGTGGGCGAAGGCGTGATTGGGGGCGGTTTCGAGCTCGAGCCCATGAGGTGTTTGCCTGGGGCGTCGCTCTGGCAAGTCGAACGGAATCAATCCGAGTGGGAAGTCTGGCCGATTCTTCACAGTTCTCCTCAAGAAAGTCGCTCATTTCATTTGCAGGGCCCGGCTCGGCCATGACATGATCGATGGATCCCGAGGAGGTTCCGCGTGAAAACCGTCGTTCTTGCTGGACTCTGCTTCCTGCTGCCCCTTGCGTCTTGGAGCGCTGATGACTACAAGCCCCTCAACGTGAAGACCGGGCTTTGGGAATCTACCGTCAATACCCAGGTGAGTGGCGCCCTCCCCGTGCCGGCGGAAGTGTTGTCACGGCTCACGCCGGAGCAGTGCGCCCGCATGGAGGCTGCGATGAAGAATCAGGAGGCCAGGGGGCCGCGAGCCACCAGCACCAAGTCTTGCGTGACTCCGGAAGACCTAAATAAGCCGCTGACCTTCGATGCGGAGCAAAAGAACAACTGCAAAGGGACGCTCCTCCGATCCTCCAGCGGCGAACAGCAGATCCGCGAGGAGTGCACCCAGCAAAACATGCAGATAACGGCGATGGTGCACGTGGAAGCGGTCGATTCCGAACATGTCAAGGGCACCATGGACATGACCGCCAGCGGTGGCGGCAACCAGATGAATAGCAAGGGGACGTTCACCGCCCGGTGGATCGGATCCGACTGCGGCGATCTCAAAAAGTCGAAGTAACAGAGCCGCGCTGGAATCCGGC
The DNA here is from genome assembly GCA_020073145.1 of Terriglobia bacterium. Classification (GTDB taxonomy): domain Bacteria; phylum Acidobacteriota; class Terriglobia; order Bryobacterales; family Bryobacteraceae; genus PSRJ01. Next base: position 126,626 of record JAIQFS010000002.1, on the reverse strand, counting down.
GGGTGGGGCGGGGAGGTGGGAGGTCGCGGGCTCGAACCGCGGACCTAAAGCGCTAAATCCCCGCAGCGAGCGGCGGTTTCTCCGCCGCGAGCGAGGACGGAGCCGGCCAGGTCATTACCCGCGACTGGTGCCACTTGCGAACCACCAAGGAAGCCCCGGTACGTCGCTCAGAATGCCGCCGGGGACGCCCCTAGGGTCCTGCTCTCCGGTACTTTCTCCCGGATTTGCGTAGTACGCCCCAGGGACTGTTGGTGCCCCTGGTGGTCTTGAGCCGACGCGCTGTTGGCCTGATCCTGGGATGAGAAAAGAAAACACCAAATGAAATCTGCCTTTTTGCTTTTGCCTCTCGGGGCGATTATGTGTGCGGCCCAGAGTGCCCCGGCGAACTTGCCGTCCCGAACAACGCCTACTGCCTCGGCCTCGGATGGGGGCGCGCTCCTACTCCATGACGCGACTCCGGTGCGATTACGCCTCAGCCGCAACCTCTCATCCGCTGATAGCAAGACCGGCGACACGGTAGATCTCGAGGTGCTGGAAGACGTGATGATCGGTGACACGCTAGTAATTGCGCGCGGGGCGACGGCCATAGGCACGGTTACGGACGCGGAAAAGAAGCGCCGAATGGCGCGCGGCGGAAAACTCGACATGGAAATTGATTACGTGCGGCTGGTGAACGGTGACAAAGTGGCATTGCGCGCCGTCAAGGAAACCAGCGGCGGCGGTCACACAGGAGGTATGGTGGGCGGGATGGTCGCTACCGCGATTGTCGCGTGGCCTGTCGCGCCCTTCTTTCTTTTCATGCACGGTAAGGACACCACGATTCCGAAGGGAACTGAGATCACGGCATACACGGACGGAGAGATAAGGCTCGACGCCGCCAAGTACACCGCGACGCAACATCCCGGAGGGGCGGTGCAGGCTGTGCGGACCGGAACGCCGAGAGCAAGCGCGCCCATGCTCACTAATCGAGAGATTATTGCCCTGAAAACCGCCGGCCTCAGCGACGATATCATCCTGACAACGATCAAGGCCTCACCTGCGGCCTACAGCCTAGATGTGAACGGTCTGATCGAGTTGAAGAAGGCTGGCCTGTCGGATGTTGTGATCTCCACGATGCTTGAAGCCTCTAAGAAGTAAGGATTGGATGCGCCACTCCGCACAGGGAGCGATAGCGTCGACTTCAACTTGCAGTGCGCATGGTAGCTGGATCGAGGGTGGTAGAACTTGTGAGACGGAGTGAGGTAGCCCACTGTCACGCGCAATGATGGAACGCTACAGCCACATCAGAATGAATGCGAAACGTCAGGCCGTGGAAGCGTTTAGAATGAAGCCCAATTCTGTGCCCGCTGAACCGGGTCCCACAGGAATCCCCAACGGTCAGGACCAAACCAGCGCAGCAGCCCCGAAAAAGCCCTCGTAAATTATGGATTTCATGGTGGGCGGTCGCGGGCTCGAACCGCGGACCTCCTGCTTGTAAGGCAGGCGCTCTAACCAGCTGAGCTAACCGCCCATGGTCACGTTCAGTGTATCATCTCCACGCCTGCGGGCCGTTTCCACACACCAACACCGCGAAACTCCAGTGGCAGGGTCAATCGGATGGTTCCTGCGGGGCGGGAAACTTACTTTTTGGGCTTGGTCAGAAGGCGGTATGCGCCATATCCCGCGAGGAAAAGTGCGGCGCCCGCAAGGGCTCCGCCCGCGATCACAGCGCCCGCCGACAAGGGGGTCGCGCTTCCTAAAGCCGCCAACTCCAGCACTCCGGCCGAGGCGCCGCCGGCTCCTCCGACACCTGCGCCTACGCCTGCTACGGCCGCCGCCCTGGCCGTTTCCTTACCATGCTCAGTCACTGCATCCTCCGCGATCTTTCTGAAAGAAGATCTGCACCTCCAATTATCGCGTGCCTCGCGGTTTTCGGCAAGGCTCGAGTGGGCAGACCGGATACGGTTGGTGTCTTCAGCGGACGAGGCGGTGGTTGAGAGGTAGGCGGGCTAGCGGCGCAGGCCACTGGTTAGAGCGCGAAACAGGGTCGTGAGAGTCGCCAGCATTCCGGCGGCGGCCAGGGTGACGAGCGTCCAGTCGATATACTTGCTGGCAATGCCGAGGGACATCGAGAGCGAATCCACAAACGCGTTGAGGAGTGACGCCCGGAAGTGAGTGGCATCCAGAGCCCGATCCAGAAAGGCGAACAACGCCACGAAGGCCAGAATCTTGGTCAGGCGCAACAGAACTGGCGACATCACTTCCCCCTCCCCGAACCGTACTCCCAACCGGGCCTTCTGTATAAGTACCGGAATTACAGCGGCCCAGCCGTCCCCAAACGGAATCGGGGAGATCCAGGAGGACGGGAGCGCCCGCGCGATTCCCGCTGGGGAGTACTCCGAAGTTTTTTCCCCATGAATTGGGGAACTTGGCTTCCGCAACCCGGGACTTCGGTACCCGCAGTACTGTCATTCGATATATATCCAGGCAATAATCTTCGATAGGGTAGGGCGGAAACGTTGGCTGGTTTCCGGCTCCTGAGTCTTTTTTCTGGAGGATTTAGCGTATGAGAACGGGTTTAGCCGAAGTGTGCCTCGACAAGCCGCGTGCCGCGTGGATGCCAGTCGGAGAGTTCCTGAGCACCCTGCTCCAAACAGTGGCCCAGCAGCGCTGCCGGTTCCTCCACGACAAGATTTCGCGCCCCGTCGAGGGGAAATACCGGTGTTGGACTTGCCATCGGGAGTTCGAAACAGACTGGTAGGAGCCCGCTCTCGGGCGTCAACCCATCGAACGCCGGGGTCCGCGGACGGATCTTGCGAAGAGGACGAGCAGCAGCATCAGGGTCAACAGGGTCACCAGCGCCCCAACGCGGTTCTCGAGAGGCGTGACGAACTGAAGGCGGATCAGGTTCTCCCCGGGAGGTGGGTCGACAGCCAGGAAACCCATGGCGTCCTTGCGGACGGAGAGCGATTGATTTCCCGCCCATGCCTGCCAAGCCGGGTCGTAGGTTTCCTGCACCACGAGCGATTGCCCCGGCTCGATGCGGGCCCGGACCTCCATCGCGTCAGTGCTGAGGCGGGTCAGGACTGGGGGCGCATCGGGTCCTCTCTCGATGGTGTTGGCGTAGGCGCGCAAGGCCTCCAGATCGAGATTGCCTTGCGGGGTGCGGAGCGCGTCCAGGCGGCGGGTCTCGACCACGCGCGCCCGCGCCCGGTACCGGCGGGGCACTTGATAGATGGTGTCGCCGCGCCCGTCGTCGTAGATGACCGGTAGCACGCCCGCGTACTTCCGGGGATACTGCGTATCCTTGTAAACATCCTGCGAGCGCTGGCCGGCGACGTAAACTGTGTCCACCCCCAGGCACTGCATCCACAAAATGGAAGGCTCGGGTTGAGCGCCGAGGTTGAGTTCCCATCCGGCGTTTTGGGTGAGGCCGTTAATGAGGCCCTGTTCGGAGCCGCCGCCCACTTGCGCCAGGTCGTGCCAGGCGTCGAACCAGAAGCGCACCGAGCCGGAGGTGACGGTGCGGGCATCGGGACGGTTCTGCCACAGCCACTCCGGGATTTGGAATTCGACGCGGCTCTGGGGATCGGCCGCGGGCGGAAGGATTTGCCACGCATGGCGCACATATCCCTTGGTGGAGTAGCAGGCTGCGAGGACAACCACCACGGCGGCCGCACGGCCAACGCGGCCGGGGCGATTCCACAACCACCGCAGCACCGTAGCAGCCCCCAGGACGCAGGCCAAATCGAGCTCGGGCACCCACCGCAACGGATCGCCGGTCACCAGAAAGTGGAAGAAATAATTGCCCGCCACGTTGAGGAGGAAGAAGAGCGTGCATCCCGCGGTGAACACCGCCCAGGTGCGTGCGGGCTTTCCCCCGGCCAGCCTGGCCGTGATCCAGGCGAAGGCAGCCGCCACGGCAAGGGCGATCGCGGTGGACAAGGGGTTGCCCCGCGCGGCCACATACTGCAGGTTCCGCGCGGTCATCGTCACGTACGAAGGCACCAGCCAGACGGCCGTCACTCCGTAGGCCAGCAGCGGAAGGGCCAGGGCAGTCCACAGGATGCGGCGCTCCCGGCGGGTGATCCAGAAGCTCCACACCAGGATCGAGTAGAACAACGCCAGCGCGGTGGCGCCGTAAAAGTTATTCGAGACGACTGCTGCCGAGACGATCGCGGCCAGAGCCAGCAGAGCCGGGCGGTGGGACTGCATCGCCAGCCAGGTAAAGGCCAGTGCGATGGGAATCAGCGCCAGGGCCGTCATGTGCGGGCCCTCGCCGTATTGCACCAGCACGTGCAACCGCTGGGGCACATGCCGGAACGAATCCAGCCGGTAGATCTTCAACATGAGAAAGGACGGCGAGCCCAGCGCGGACGCGGCGGCCGCCAGCCACGCGGCGACGCGCGAGCGGGTTGCCACGGACACAAGCAGATACACGCCCGAAATGCCGAGACAGTAGAAAAGCGCGGTGTAGAGGTGGTAGGCCTCCACCGGCAAGCATCCGAACGCCTTCGCCAGCAGGGCCGTCCCATAGCGCAGGGCGGGCGGATAGATGTAGTCAAATCGAGTGCCGGTGTACCAGAGCGGTTGCCATTGCGGATGCGGCCAGTGTTCCATCAGGAACCGCGCATCGGAAATGAAGGTACTCTCGATCGATCTCCAGTTTTCGAAATATCCGGCTCGAAAGAGGGGGTGGATCAGTACGGCCGTGAGAAAGAAAATGAGAAGGGAGTCGAGCAGAATCTCCGCCCAGGGCGGAGGTTTCCACCGAGCCTTCAAGTGAGTTTGCCGGCCGCCTTGACCTTGGCGGCACTCTGGTAGCGGCGCTCCAGGCTTTCGAACTGCCGCTGGCGGAGCAGACCGCTGCGATGCACCAGGTATCGCGCCAGCACCCACAGAATGGACAAGCCGTAGCGGGTGCTCGCCACGAAACTCGCCGATGAGGCCTGGGCAAAATACCGCGTCGGCACGGGCACTTCGGCGACGCGCAAATTGAGGCTGACGATCTGGGCCAATATTTCCTGATCGAAGATGAACTTGTCGGAATTCATCTCGAGATTCACGGACTCCAGCACTTCGCGGCGGAAGGCGCGATAGCCGGTGTGGTATTCGGAAAGCCGGAGCCCGAAGGCCGTGTTCTCCAGCATGGTGAGAAAGCGGTTGGCGTAATATTTCCACCACGGCATGCCCTGTTGCATGGGGTGAAGGCCCATCAGACGCGAGCCCAGCACGACGTCGGCCAAGCCTTCCTGCAGAGGCTGAATGATCTCGGGCAAGAGCCGGGGGTCGTACTGATAGTCGGGATGGACCATCACGACAATGTCGGCTCCCGCGCGGAGGGCCTCGCGGTAGCACGTCTTCTGGTTGGCGCCGTAGCCGTAGTTGCGATTGTGGACGAACAGCTCGAGGCCGAGCTCACGGGCGATCTTGGCGGTTTCGTCGGAGCTGCCGTCATCCACCAGGATCACCAGGTCCACCATGTCGCGCGGCAGGTCGGCATAGGTCATATGCAGAGTCTTGGCCGCGTTGTAGGCGGGCATCACGACGACAACTTTCGGTTTCGGCAAGGTCATTCGACACGCTCCGCGCGGGCTCGGACGATGAACTGATAAGCGAAAAGGCTCTTCCAGGTCCGCGCCAATTGAAAGGTCAGCCACTCCAACGCCGCCACGCCCGCCGAGCCCTCCCATTGGGGCAGCGCCAATCCCATGGGCACTCCCGACACGCGCAAGGCTTCCATGCGAAAACCCGCATCGGCCAGCAGACTGGCCCACCCCTCCCACATATAGAAATGGAGGTGGGTGCGATCGAAGAGGCCTCGGTCATGCCGGGGAAAGCGGCCGAGCATCACGTTCGCGCGGAAATAGGCATGGCCGCTATTGGGCAGCGATGCGATGAGCGCGCCGCCGGGGGTTAGGAGCTGATGGCACTGTCGCAGCAACAGGAGCGGGTCGCGCACATGCTCCAGCACGTCGGCGCAGAGGATGAACTCGAAGGATTCTTGGAAGGCGGGAAGACCCGAGTCCAAATTGGCGCCGGCGAACTCAATGGAGTCCGGATGAGGAGTGCCTGGAAGATCGACGCCCGTGACGGAAAAGCCGCGCGCCGCCAGAATCTCGGCCAGATATCCCTCCGCGCACCCCACGTCCAGCACCCGGCGTCCTTCCCCGCGGCTGGGAAACTCTTTCAGCAGCAGGACGTGGCTGCTGTAGGGCCGGGGCTTGAACTGATACGGTGAAGTGGTCGTGACACCTGCCGCGGTCATTGGCTCCATTATACCCATTGGGTCCGCACTGCCTGCCGTCGAAGGGAGGAATCTAGAAGATGAAACTGAGGCCGCCGCGGAAGCTGCGGGGCATTTCCACCAGCACCACCGGCTGGCCGTTGGCCGCAGTCAGCGGCACGTAGCCTTGAGCCAGCAGATTGCGCAGATCGGCGGTCGCTTCGACGCGCCAGGGTAACATGGACAAACCGGGAATCGGCTGCCGCACGTACAGATTGAACCCCGGCAGCGGGCGTACGGACTGCGTGGAATACAACCGCCCGGGCATCAGGGCGCGCGGGTCGCCGACCCATTGATAGCTGGCGATCATGTGGGTTCCGGTCCACGGCGCGGTTGCCTGGATGCGGGCCGTCGCTGCCTGCCGGCGCCCGGGGCGGATCATCGAACGCAACTCATCGGGGCTGCCATTCGCAATTTCCCGCCGGTCGGCGGTCAGGGTGCCCATCGTGCCCCACATGACAGTGGCGCTGACCCGGTCGCCCAGATTCTGCGTAACGGCAGCGTCGTAGCCGGTAGTCTGATAGTTGCCGGCGTTGAAAATCGCATCTCCGCCAAACAGGTCGGGCAGCAGATCGCCGCCGAACAGAGCATCCGGCGCGATCAGAGAGAGCGCGGCATTGGTGACCGCCTCGCGGTATGCCGAGAGCTGATAAACGCGCGAGCCCACGGTGCGCGAATAGCTCAACTCGTATTCGTCGCCGCGCTGCATCCTGGGCTGGCCGCCCACCAGCGAGAGGCGGGGGAACAAGCCGAGAGTGCTGAGACTGTGCTGCAGTTCGGAATTCTGCGGCCCGCCGCCGGCCAGATCGGGCCGGGCGTTGCCGGAGGTGAAGGCGAAGGCTAATTCTCCCTGGTCTCCATGGTTGCCCAGCGAATAAACCAAGCGGGCGTACGGGCTGAAGGAGTTGAGGTGCCCCACGAAAGAAAGCGAGTCGAGCGTGAAGCCATACTGCAACGAGAGGTTCTCGGAAATCTCGGTGCGATCGTCAAAGCTCGCGGCCACCGACCGCAGCATGGGAAGAGCCGCGCCGGATGCGCCGTCGCTAAAACGATCCGGCAGGAACAACTGGCGGACGGTCACGGAGACGACGGGGCCGCCGCCGGTCCGGTCGCGGCTGTAGCTGGTGCGGAAGGCCGCCACCGGGACGCCGGTCTGGGAGCCATACCCCAAGTTGCCGCTGACTTGCAGCAGGTTGTTTCCGAACAACGAAGTGGCGAGGGCGAAGGCCGTGCCGAGGTCCGCTTCGCTGCCGATGCCGGTCACCAGCGGACCGTCACCAGCCGACAATTGCAGCACGCCGCGCGTGTCCGAGAAGACGGCGCCGCGCGGAGCCGGTTCGCGGGGCTGGGCCAGCGCATCACCGGTAAAACGAAGAACCGGGCGCGTCGCCGATGCCGTGCGCAGAATCCACTTCCAATCCTCCGTCATGAAGGATCCAGTCGGCACCGGCGGATAGGCGAACTGAATGGAACTGAACAGAGAATTCAGATTCACGGCGAGCGCGCTGCGCATCCCGGGTTGCACCTGGATGTTTCGTTTCATCGCAGGGACAAAGTTGGCCAGGGTCACGCGAAGAGAATAGATGTCGGGGAGCAGGCCGAGGAACTTAAATTCGCCGCGCTCATCGGTGATCGCTTTTTGGTACGCGCGATCTTGCCGGTTATATAAGATGACTGCCGCGCCCATTTGCGGCGATCCTGCGGAATTGATCACCAGACCTGTGATCGCGCCCGAGAGCTGCACGGGCTCAGCGGCCGTGGAGGGAATGGGCGCAACGGCGAGGCATACCAACCCCGCCATCAGGGCAACTACCGGTCTGTGCGTCTTGCTTCTCAACATCGACGCCAATCGCTCGCTGGCAGGGAGGGCCCTGCTGACTTTAATTTACCGTAAACTGGGCCGAAGGTGTCAGCACCTGATTACGGTTCTGATCGGTAATTCTCAATTGGAGCGTGTACTTGCCGGGGGCCAGATCTTTGAGGGGCAGGGCTTTTTCGATGGTCACCTGACTGGTCGAAGCGCCCGGGATCTGGTTCACGTCCTCGGTGAAGTCGTAAATCTTGTCGGTGGAGCCGGTTTTCATCAGCTCATACTGCACTTGCCCGCTCGGCTTGCGGGTGGCCTGGCTCGACTCGAAATTGTAGGCGGTCACAAAGAACCACAGTTTTTCGTCCCGTTTGAAAACGGCATCGAGGCGGGGCCGGACCTTAGAATCGCCGATGACAAACTGGCCGGTTCCGATGCTGCGCGTGGGGACCTTCTCAATCAGATCGGCCAGGATCATCGTACTGGAGGCGAGTTTGTCGGCTTCGATCCGCGGCACATTCAGCGCCACTTCGTAATTGTTCAGATTGCCGCTGACCAGGTCCTTGGCCACCACGTTCAGCCGGTAGGTTCCCGGGGGCAAAGGGATCGTTTTCTGATAGATCGACTTCCGCTGACTATAGGCCTGTAGCATATCCGGTGGACTGTCCACCGTGACGGTATCTTCAAATGTGTTGACCACGCGCCGGGTCATGGTCGTGATGTGCCCCAGGATGTTCACAACGGCCTTCTGCACGCCATCCTTCGACTGAAAATTCAGATCTCGATTGTTGAACTGAATGGTCACGCCGGTGAGCACCGAGGCTTCGGTGAGCGGGAAGTAGTAGGCCCGCACTTCCATCGGCAGGATGTTGTAGCTGATGCGGGAATTGACCACGGCTTCCAGGTCCTTGAACTTGACCTCCGGGGGTTTCTGCAGCTTAACGAACTGATCGAGCCGGTCAAACTGGTTGGTCCGCGAGGTCGGGCCGCCCATGGGCGCGGGCAGTAAAGTGCCGTCGGTGTTGTTAAAGCGCTGGCTCTTGTCGGACAGACCCATCTGTTCCATTAAGCTGAGGCCGGCGCCCGGCACCCGCGACAAGGCGTCTTTTTCGGATGGGTCCATGGTCATGTGATACTCACCCGTCATGGTGGGATCGACAAACTCGACCATGATGTCGTTGCCGATGCCATCGATGTACCGGTAGCGCCAATCCTCGAAGGGGAATGTAGTGGTTTCGCCGCCGCCCTCTTCCGGAGGCCGCTGGTACGTTCCGCCGGTGGGGTGCTCGTCCCTTTCGTCGGGCGGGCCAAAGGTGATATAGATCCGCCCGCGGTCGGTCTTCCATCCCGGAATCCCCGACGCGAAACGCTCGTTGGCATACGCGATGCGGCGGTAGTGTTCTTCCTTGAACTCGTTCTCGACGGTGTCCGGAGTCGGATCGCGGCGCAGCCAGAACTGTTCGATGAACTGCTCGCGTTCATCGTCGGTATTCAGGCGTTTCCAGGCGGCGCGCTCCTCATCGGTAATGATGTAAGCCACGTCCTCGTTCAGCCACTTCCGGTACGGAGTTTCCAGTTCTTTCCGGAGCTTTTCCTCTTTTTTCTTTTTCTCCTTTTCGGAGAGGGGCTTGGCTACGGTCTCACGGGTCGTGGGAGTGGCAGGCTTCTGGTCTGCTGCAGGCAGCAGGACCACACCTAGTAAAACGACAAGGGGAACACCCGAACCAATCGAAAGGCGTGCGACTCTCATACGGCTCACCGCTTCCAGGAGGGCCCTGGCTTAATTATGCTCTGTACGGACGCCCTCCATTGTAAATCCTTGAAATTGAGGCGTCAATCCCGTGCGCGGGGCGCACAGGTGTGGACTCCGGCGACCGCTATGGCGGTCAGCAGCATCAGAATGGGATCCACTGGGTGACGGTATCGGGGCAGCGACAGGGTCAGGTAATAGGCCCAAGGGAATACCAGGGGGTAGATTGCCACCGGAAATAGATGGACGCTGTGCGCCCTGCCGAGTCGGACCATACCCCACAAGGCTCCGCAGGCCACTCCCAGGTTGAACAGCAGGACATAGCGGAACCAGGCCGATCGGTTATTCCAGAAGTCGTGGATCGGGGCCGCGCTGCCTCCCGCCCACAGGGACACGAACCGGCCGGCGATCAGCCCCGCCTCCCGGCCTGGATGCGTCACCATATAGCGGAGCGCATCGTGCTCCTTTTCTTGCATATAGGCGATTTCTCCCAGGGCGATGTAGTGGTCGCGTTCGGTCGAGTCGTGAATCGGGTGCTGGTCGCCGAGCCAGATGACCTTCGCTTGGGGGTTGTTACCCACCCATAACTGCAGGCCCAGAATGGACCGCAAGGGGACGATGTTGTGAAATACCACATAGTTGCGGACGGTCCACGGCACGCAACACAGGAAGGCCGCGCCGAGGGCCAGCAGGGCGTTGCGCCAGGCACGCGGCTGGGAACGATACACCGCCCAGCCGAGCAACAGAGGAAGCAAGGAAAGCAGGGTCGCATTACACATCAAGGTCAGGCCCCAGAGCAGGCCGTACCCGCACCAGGCGCCGGGACGCCGCGATTCCGCGACCCGGAGCGTGGCCCACAGAAGAGTGGCTCCCAGCAGAGCCGAGAGCGAGGTTTCCCAGAGGCTCTGATAGGTGAGCAGGATCGCATTGGGAAAAACGGCCCACAGCCAGGTGGCGATCGCGGCCACGGCCACGCCACCGACCCGTTTGCCGGCGAGGAAAAGCGGCACGCAGGCGAGCGTCGAAAACAGGATATTCAGAAGCACGGCCGCCACATAGGAGGGGAACGTGTAAGAGCCGAACAGCCGCATGATGCCGGCCAGCAGCAGGGGATAGACGGGTGTGGTCCAGGCGGTGGGCCCGGTATCGACCCGAAACGGCGAACTGAAGCCATTGCCGGTGGCGACGGAATGAGCGATGTTGCCGGACTCGAACAAGAATGGAATGACGCTGAGTGCCTGCCGCGAGAACTGGTGCTGGTACTGCCAGGCGAAGCCCAGGCGCAAGCCGAGAGCCACGAGAAGAATCAGAGGCAGCGAGCCAACGACGGTTCGGAGATGGCGCATTAGGGAAGACGGACCCGGTACAGGTTGCTTTGCTCGGAAACGCGGGCGAACGCGTAGCGCTCCACGACCGGACCGGGTGCGATGCTGATTTCCCGAATGTGTTTGGCGCCCGGAAGTGGGCGCAACCGGGCGGCCGTTGGCACCGGGACCGGGGGCAACGGCGGTGCGCCATTCCATGGAACGACGGTGGTGCCGAGACCCACCATCGATCCGCCCCCGTTGACGAAGAGCCACTTGCCATCTCCGGTCCAACTGATTCGGGGAGAGTCCTGAAAGATCGGGCCGGCGCCACAGTCGCAAAGCGATTGCGGCGCGCCACCGGCCAGCGGATACAGGAGCGAACCCTTGTCTCCCTGCCAAAGCACCGCCCACTTTTCGTCAGGGGAAATATTCGCCAAGTAGGCATCCATGTCCAGGCTGAGCTTCTGACGGGCCGAGCCGTCGGACTTCATCCGGTAGAGAAACCGGCCATTCTGCAATTGCGAAAAATAGATGTCGCCGGTTTTTCCAAAGAACGGCCGCTGCTCCTCCAGATCCCCATCGGGGCTCAGCTTGCGAGGGGACCGGCTTCGATCGAGGGTCGCAGTCCAGATTCTCGAATGTCCCGACGCATCGAACGTGTCGAAGACGATCGATTTCCCATCCCGAGAGACGGAATAGCTCTGTACCAGGAAGTCCGAAAGCACGCGTTCGTTCCGGCCGGAAGCCAGTTCGACTGACCACAGTTCCCCGATCCACGAGGCGCCTTTCGCCCCACGTTTAATCAGGTAGAACACCCTGCTTCCATCGGGAGAAACCAGCGGGCGGTAGGCGAACCCTTCCACGGAAAGCGGCCGGTCTCCGGTCTCGTCGTGATACCAGACCGTGCTCTGCCGCCCGCCAACGGAGGTGATCAATGACCGCCCGTCGGGGTCCGCGGTGACGCCCCATTCCTCATTGAGGCCGGAGGTCATCTGCTCGGGAACGCCGCTGGGGAAGCGCTGGCGCCAGAGATGCGATTCCCCGTTGACCTCGGCGGAGAAGTACATCCATTGGTTGTCCGGCGACCACGTGGCGGCCGTGCACAGCGCGCCGGGCGGGCCTACCTGCCGGCCGGCGGAGGACCCGTCAAACGGCAGCATCCGGCAGGGCTGCCAGACGGCACTGAGCATCTCCACCGCCACGACCGACCTGCCATCCGGTGAAATCGCGGAAAAGTGGACCATCCCCTCCCGCGACTTTGGAAAGTACACTTCGCGGGCGTCTGCGCGGCTCTCCGTGCTGGTGACCAGGCCCATATGGAAGCCGCCGCTCATGATCTCGGAAAAGAGCACGCGGCCGGGTGAGATCCACCGCAATCCGGCGGCATTTTCCATGAACAACTCAGGCTTCCCGCCGGCAACCGGGATGCTGTACGAAGACCAGCGGTCCGTGGTGTATATGATCCGCGAGCCTTCGGGCGAGAACACGGGCGCCATCTTGATTTCATCATCCTGAGTCAGGGCAATCGGCTGGCCGTCCGGCAGGACCTTCACATAGACCTGGCTGGTGCCTCCCAGAAAGGTGATCGGGCCCCTTACGAACGCCAGTGACTTCCCGTCTCTCGACAGCGCGGCGGAATGAACAGAATCGGGGAAACTGGTAAGCCGTGTATATTCGACTTTGCGAATCGTATTTGTAGCGCCACGGCCGGCAAACCACCACAGACCGGCCGCCGCCACCAGAATCGCGGCGGCGGCGAAAGCCGCGCGAATTCCAAAACGAGCAGGACGCCGCAGACGCGCCAACGCGCCGCCCAGTTCCGCCGCAGTCTGAAAGCGCTTGGCGGGATCCCTTTCGAGCAGCCGAACGCTGATCGCATCCAACCCGCGGGGTACTCCTCGGCGAATTTTCGAGGGCGGATCGAGCGGAGGCGGATCCCCCTGCTCCAGTAACTTTCCCATGGACGCCCCAGGATACGGAAGGCGCCCCGTGAGGATCTCGTATAGAACCAGACCGAGCGAGAACAGATCGGAGCGGCCGTCCAAAGCCCCACCGCGGATCTGCTCCGGGGACGCGTAGACGAGGGTGCCGGCGAACGCTCCGGCACGGGTCAGCTCCGTAAGAGTGGCGCTCTCTTCTGGTAGTGCGGGGAGAGACCCCACGTGTTTGGCGATCCCGAAATCCAGTATCTTGATCCGGCCGTCGCTGGTCCGAAACAGGTTGGCGGGCTTGAGATCACGGTGGACGATTCCCTTGCGATGCGCGGCATCGAGCGCGTGGCTGATCTGGATTGCGGCTTCGATGATTTCGCCCAGGGATAGAGTGCCGTCGTGCAGCCGCTGCTGCAAGGTCTGCCCCTCCAGGAATTCAAGAACCAGGTAAGGCCGGCCCGATTCCTCGCCGATGTCATGAAGCGTGCAAATGTTTGGATGGTTGAGGGCTGAGACCGCGCGCGCCTCCCGCGTGAACCGATCCAACGCCACTTGGTCCGATGATAGAGCAGCAGGCAGCACCTTGATGGCGACCGTTCGATCCAGGCGAGTGTCGATGGCGCGATAGACCTCGCCCATGCCGCCCGCGCCGAGCGGGGCCACGATCTGGTAAGGGCCCAAGCGCTTGGAGTCCATGCTGATTGTCGAATGAGCTGCCTCTCAATCCTACTGCATTTGCATTGCGAAGGCCGATTGTCCGGGCGCAGTGACGGCGGCTCGAAGACCGGAGACGCAAGATCGCGTTCGGAACTCAGAGCACTCGGCTATTGAATCAGGCGACCGAACTCCCCTCACGCCCCCCGAAGGCGCGGATAATACTAGTGTGATCCGGTCGGCGATCCCGTACGGCTTCCTCCTGGCCTTAATGGCGAGCGCCGCCGGGCCACCCGTCACGTTCAACCACGACATCGCGCCCATCGTGTACCGGAAGTGCGCCGTGTGTCACCGGCCGGGAGAAGCAGGGCCCTTTCCGCTGCTGAGTTACGCCGACATCAAAAAGCGCGCGCCGCAGATCGCCGCGGTGACGCGCAGCGGCTTCATGCCGCCCTGGCTTCCGGAGGCCGGGTATGGCGACTTCCAGGACGACCGCCGCCTGTCGACGGACGAGATCCGCACCATCGCCGAATGGGTCAGCCAGGGCGCGCCTGAGGGCGCGGCCGCGGAGGCTCCGGCGCCGCCCGCTTTCCCCGAGGGTTCCGGGCTAGGCCCTCCCGATCTTGTATTGGAAGCGCCCGCCGCGTTTCGCGTGCCGGACTCCGGGCCGGACCTGTACTGGAACTTCATCTTCAAGCCGAAGGTCCAGTCGAGACAATATGTGCGGGCCCTCGAGATTCTGCCCGGGGACCGGCGGCTGGTGCATCACGCCAACCTGCTGATCGATCGCACGGGTTCGGCGCACCTGCGGGAGATCGCGCCGGGCCAGGGGTTTCCGGGGATGGACCTTACCGTGATGCGCAGTCCGTTTGATCCGGACGGCCACTTCCTGTTCTGGAAACCAGGCAGCCCGGCGCGCGCCGAACCGAAGGGCCGGGCGTGGCGGCTCGATCCGGGCGACGAACTGGTGCTCAATACACACTTCCATCCCACCGGCAAAGCGGAACAGGCGCGGCCTTCCCTGGCGCTATACTTCACCGACCAACGGCAGACCCAGTTTCCATTGCTGCTCCAGCTGGAAAATGATCGGGCGCTTGATATTCCGCCCGGGGCCTCGAATTTCATGATTTCCGACGATTTTCGTCTACCGATGGATGTGGATGCCCTGGCGGTCTATCCGCACGCCCATTCCCTCGGCAAGCTACTGGAGGCGTACGCCACGCTGCCCGATGGCAGCCGCCGGTGGTTGATTCGCATTCCCGATTGGGATCCGAACTGGCAGGCGGTGTTTGAATATCGCGAGCCGGTGTTTCTCCCCAAGGGGACAACCATCTCGATGCGCTACCACTACGACAATTCCGCCGCCAACATCCGGAACCCGAGCCATCCGCCGCGCCGCGTCCGCGGCGGGAATCAGGCCACCGACGAAATGGGCCACCTGTGGCTGCAGGTGTTGCCGCGCGGCGCCGGCGACCGGCGGCGCGAATTGCAGGAGGCCTTCCTGCGGCACCGGCTGGAGAAAGATCCCGACAATTTCGAGGCAAACTTCAATCTCGGAGCGGTAATGCTCTCCCGGCTGAACGCGCAGGAGGCGGTGGGAATGCTGCGCGCGGCCGTGCGCACGATGCCCAACCGGGCCGATGCGCGAAACATGCTGGGCACTTCCCTGGAGACCACCGGCCGCTCAGCCGAAGCGGTTCAGCAGTTTCGCGAGGCGCTCCAGATGCAGCCGGATTACGCGAGCGCGCGATTCAACTTGGCGAATGCCCTGGCTAAGGCCGGGCAACTGGAGGACGCCGTCACCAATTACCGGCAGGTGGCGGAGGCGCTCCCCAGCGATCCCCTGCCGCGGACGCGGCTGGCGGAAGCCCTGTTGCGTCTAGGAAAGCGGGATGAGGCCATGGAACAGTTCCGCCGGGTGCTGGAGATCGATCCCACGAACCAAGAGGCGAAGGACAGTCTGGGGAAGTAGATTCCAGCCGGACCGGTCACACGCTCGCGGGGCTGCCCGTCTTAGCGAGCGCCAGCAGCTTATCGTCGAACTCGAAGCTCGATGTGCGCGGCTTGTGGATGCGCGCTCCCAATCGTAGACGTTGTCGTATACCACGTCGAAACGGCGGCCGGCTAAGGCGCGATGGCGCTCGATTTCCATTTGCAGATGGAATTGCAACCTGCCCCATCTCGTTTTCCATCCGGCCGGCGGAACAAATTCACCAACCGAAAGAGAAGCACGCGCATATGCATCATCACTCCGCTCGCAAAACTACGCATGGGTCGACCTGGGTGGCCCGCCGCGCGGGCAGATAGCCAGCCAACAGCGCCAGAGCCCCGAGAAGCGTGGAGACTAACAGATAGGTTGCGGGGTCGCCCGGCTTCACCTCGTACAGCAAGTTGCCGAGCACGCGCGTGGCGGCGAAGGCGCCGACGAGGCCGATAGCGATGCCGATCGCGGTCAGAGCCACCGCCCGCCGGACTACCATGCTTCGCACGTCTTCGCCCCGGGCGCCCAGCGCCATGCGGATTCCGATCTCACGCGTGCGCTGGCGGACCATGTAAGACATCACGCCGTAGATTCCAATGCCCGCCAGCGCCAACGCGATCGCCGCGAAGACTGCCAGAAGAATCGCACTGAAGCGGGTTCGTGACGTAGCGTCCGCAATCCGCTCATTCATGGTCTTGATGTCATAGAGGGTGGCGTTTCTGTCGAGCGCGCGAACCTCGCGCCGCACGGCATCCACCAACGACAGCGGGTTCGACGCTGTGCGCACAAACAGCAGCAGGCGAGTCTGCGGTTGCTGCAGATGGGAGACGTACGCGGCGGGCTGCATCGGCTCATCCACCTGGCCATAGCGCACATCGCCGACCACGCCGATCACCTCCGCGCGATCCCAACCCGACATGCCCAGGCCCATGGGCTTGCCGATCGGATCCTCACCCGGCCAGTAGCGCCGCGCGGCTTCTTCGCTGATCACCGCAACTCGGGGCGCGTCCCGGCTGTCCGATTCGGCGAACCAGCGGCCGCGAACCAGGGGAATCTGCATAGTGCGAAAATAGCCGGGAGAAGCCCAGTGCACGTCGATCGGGGGTTGATCCGGGACCACCACAGCCGGTCTATCTGGGAAGCGCATGGTGGTTGAGGAGCAGCGGCCCGCCAAGGCATGGCAGTCGCCGGAACCCGCCGCGACCACCCCCGGCAGGGTGCTCACCCGCTGCTCCAGTTGATCGAAGAAGAGGGACGCCGGCACTCCGAAATCCCGGGGCAGACCGCCGTTAGCGGAGGAAGGCCCTTGTTCCGGCGCCCGCCTGCGGACCGGCCCATCGATCTGCACGGTGAGAACCTGGTCCGGGTTCACTCCGGTGCGCGCGGCCACCAGGCGAACAAAGCCCTTCATCATGAGGCCGGCGCCCGTCAGCAGCACCATCGCCAACGCCACTTCCGCCACCACCAGCACGCTCTTGCCGGTCAACAACCCGGCACTCGCAGGCCGCACCGCGCCGCGCTTGAGGCTGTCCGCGACATCGGCGCGGGCCCCTTCGAAGGCGGGCGCCAGGCCGAACAGAATCCCCGCGGCCAGCGCGACTCCCAACGTAAACAGCAGAGCCCGGGCATCGAGGTGGATCGAGCTGAGCCCGAGCACGGTAAGTCCGGGCATCTGGTTGATGGCGAAAATGTGCCCGTTGGCCGGATTGATCCGATTGAGCGCGAATAGGCCGGCATACGCCAGCACAAGGCCCGCGGCGGCTCCCATTCCTGCGAGCAGCAGGCTCTCCGTCAAAAGATGGCGGACAATCCGAGATCCAGTTGCGCCCACGGCCAGTCGGATGGCGACTTCGCGCCGCCGTGTGCTGGCGCGCGCCAGCAGCAAATTCGCCAGATTGGCGGTTGCGATCAGGAGCACGCAGGTGACGGCGCCGAAGAGCACCAGCACGGCCTTGCGAATCGAACCGTCCAAGCGCGCTTCGCCGAAAGTGCGCGCCTTCGCGCCGCCGTTCTTCAGGAACGCGGGACCGGGGAACCCGTCCGCGATGTGCGGCCCAAGGGTTGCCACTTCGGCCTTGGCCTGTTCCGCGCTGACGCCCGGCCGAAGCCGCGCGACCTGCTGGAACGAGTGCAGGAAGGGCTGGTTCAGTTGCTGCGGGAGATCGGAATGGACCGGAACCCACACATCGGCGGGTCCGCCGAGGCCTTGAAACCCGTCAGGCAGCACCCCCACCACGGTATAGCTTCTCTGCCCAAGCGAAATGGTTTTACCCAGAATGCCGCGGTCCCCGCCGTAGTGGCTCACCCAGAGGCTGTGGCTGAGCAGGGCGACGAAATCCTTGCCGATGGTCACGTCTTCTTCGGGCCGGAAGGTACGCCCCAGTTCCGCCTGAACGCCGAGCAGCGGAAAATAGCTGGCGCTGACCCGCTCGCCCAGCAGATGCTCCGGCGGGTCCGCCGGCGCGAGGTCGAATGCAGTGGTTCTGTATAACGCGGTGTCCTCGAAAGAGTGCTGCATTTTGCGGAACGCTTCGTACTTCGGATACGACCAGACGCTGTCGTCATTGCCCGTCAATTGCGTGCCGGGCTGAGCATAGACTACCAGCGAGACCCGCATCAGCCGGTCCGGATCCCGATAGGGCAGGCTGCGCAGCAGCGTAGCGTCCACTACCGTGTAGATGGCCGTGTTCGCCCCGATGCCCACTGCCAGCGTGAGCACGGCGACCGCCGTAAACCCCGGCTGCCTGCGAAGCGAGCGCGCGGCGTAACGGATATCCTGCAGGAGGGTCTCGAGGAAAGGCAACCCACCGGTGGCGCGATAGGACTCCTTGGTTTGCGCCATGCCTCCGAAACGCTTCAGGGCAATGCGGCGCGCATCTTGGGGACTCATCCCGGCTTGGACGTGGCGCTCGATTTCCATCTGCAGGTGGAATTGCAGCTCGCGGTCCAGATCCGCTTCCATCCGGCCGCGGCGGAACAGGTTTACGAAACGCGACAACAGCACGCGTAGCGCGGTCATGAGACCTCCCCGGGTTTTACGAAGCGGGCCAGGATGGCCGACATGCGCTCCCAGTTGGCGGCCTCATTCAACAACTGCTTCCTGCCCGCGCGGGTAATCGAGTAGAACTTCGCCTTGCGGTTATTCTCCGATTCCCCCCACTTGGTGGAAATCCATCCCATCTGCTCCAGGCGCAGCAGCGCGGGATAGAGCGTGCCTTGATTCAGGGCGAGCACGTTGTCGCTCATCTGCTCGATGCGCCGCGCGATGCCCCATCCGTGGAGCGGGCCCATGGTCTCCAGGATGCGCAACACCATCAAGGCGAGGGAGCCGTGCAAAACGTCCGGTTTGTCTTTGCTCATAAGACCTGTTGGTAGCCAAAAGAAGTATACCCGTACTTTCTGTTGGTAGTCAACAGGAATGTGTTTGCCTCGCCGTGTCCGCCGGGGGATGATCTCTTCATGACCGAGCCGGCGCGAGAGCTGAGCGTAAGTACTTGCGACGTTCTGCTTAACAGGCTGCCAAATGAAGGCCTCGCAGACTAAAATCCGCGCCCACGGCGGGGGTCACTTGAAGGCCCTTTCAGCTGCCTGCTAATTAAGGGGGCCTGTGCGTTTTCGGCTTACACGCTCGCCGGGCTGCCCGTCTTGGCCAAGGCCAGCAGTTTATCGTCGAACTCGAAGCTCGATGTGCGCGGCTTGTGGTTGCGCGTGTACCACTTGAAAGTCTCTTTCAGCCCGGCTTCGAGCGGCGTCATCTTGACTTTGAGGACGCGCGACACCTTGCCGATGTTTTCGGTGATTGGCGGAACATCGAAATACTCGCCGAAATAGAACGGCTCTTCCATGACGCTGCCGCCGGCTTGGGCGATGAGGTCGCGCGGGACGCGGGCCAGGGTCGGCTCGATGCCCACCACCTTGGCCAACTTCTCCACGAATTCGGCCTGGGTCACGGGTTTGGAGTCGCCGATATTGAAGGCTTCGCCCACCGCCCTGGGCTCGTCCATGGCGCGCAACAAGGCTTGCACCAGGTCGTTCACGTACACGAACTGCATGAGGCGGTGCCCATCGCCGGGGATTACGACGGGGCGTCCGGCGCGCAGCCGGTCCCAGAAAAACTGCTCGCGGTAATAGGGGTTGCCGGCTCCGTAAATGAACGGCGGCCGGAACGTGACCACGGGCAGGCCGCTCTGCGAGTGCATCCGGAACAGCAGGCGTTCGGTGCCCGCTTTCTGGCGGACATACGGGCTGGCGTGATAGTCCGGCGCCAGCGGGTCGCTTTCCTTGTGGTTCAATCCGTCGCCGTAAGCGGCCACGCTGGACATGAAAATGTAGCGGCTCAGCCAATCGCCGCTACAAATGCGCACCGTGGCCTCGACCTGTGCGGCACTGGTTCCGCGCTCCCAATCGTAGACGTTGTCGTACACCACGTCGAAACGGCGGCCGGCTAAGGCGCGAGCGACCGATTCGGCGTCATTCCGGTCCCCCACCAGGTTCTCGACGCGGCGGCCCAGATCGTGCTTCGGCTTGCGATGCAGGATCGCCACGTCGTGGCCGGCTTTTACCAACTCTTCCACCAGGGGCCGCCCGATGAACAACGTGCCCCCGATGACCAGTACTCTCATACTTCTCCTAGAGACTCAGACGCACCGGCGCGGCGGAACGCTTCCCCGCGGCCGGGCATCTTTCAAAAGATACTGCGATTAGTCGTAATATTCCAGGCCCAAATGCGTGATGAGGTTTTCCCCGCGCATCCACCGCAGCGTGTTCTTGAGTTTCATGAGCTGGATGAAGATGTCGTGTTCGGGGTAAAGCTCTGGCGCGTGCATCGGCGCCTTGAAATAGAAAGACAGCCACTCCTGGATGCCCCGCATCCCGGCTCGCTGGGCCAGGTCCATGAACAGAACGATGTCCAGGACCAGGGGCGCCGCCAGGATGGAATCGCGGCACAGGAAATTAATCTTGATCTGCATGGGGTAGCCCAGCCACCCGAAAATGTCGATGTTGTCCCAGCCTTCTTTGGCATCGCCGCGCGGCGGGTAGTACTCGATGCGCACTTTGTGATAGAAGTCCCGGTACAAATCCGGATAGAGCTTGCCTTGCAGGATGTACTCCAGCGCGGAGGACTTGCTCACTTCCTTGGATTTGAAAGAACCCGGGTCGTCCAGCACTTCGCCATCGCGGTTCCCGAGAATATTCGTCGAAAACCAGCCGCTCAACCCCAGCAGGCGCGATTTCAGCCCCGGAGCGATCAGAGTCTTCATGAAGGTCTGGCCGCTTTTGAAATCCTTACCGGACACCGGCAGGTTCCGCTCCCGCGCCAGTTCCAACAACGCCGGCATATCGGTGGTCATGTGGGGCGCCCCGTTGGCGTACGGAACGCCGGATTTCAGGGCGGCGTAAGCGTAGATCTGACTGGGCGAAATCTCAGGATCGTTCTTTTGCAGACCGCATTCGAAGTCTTTCAGGGTGGCGTGCACCGGGGCCGCTTGATGGAAAACCTCGGTGGAGGCGCACCAGATCATGGTCATGCGCGAGACGCCGGTCTTCTCTTTGAACCGCCGGATATCGTCCATGACCATTTCGGCATGGTCCATCTTGGAGCCCTTGGGCTTGATGTTGGGGCCGTTCAGGCGCTTGACGAACTGCTGGTCGAACACCGCGGGCATCGGTTTGATCGCCGACAGGGGCTCCTTGAGTTGTTCGAGCAGCGACATCTCCAGAACGCCGGCTTTGACCGCGGCCTCGTAGGGGTTGTCTTCGAAGATGTCCCACCCGCCCACGACAATGTCTTCCATCCGGGCCAGGGGGACGAAATCCTGGATGGCGGGGCTGCGGCCATCCGTCCGTTTTCCCAGACGGATGGTTCCCAACTGGGTGAGGGAACCGATCGGCTTGCCTAAGCCGCGCTTGATGGCCTCCAGGCCCGCGATAAATGTAGTGGTAACCGCTCCCATGCCAGGGATCAGCACACCCAACTTGCCATCGGCGGGCGCAATTCGGACGTTGTCTGTCTGCGGCAAAATTAGCGTTTCTCCATGTGAACGATAATGCTATAATACCAACTCCATGAGAGATCGTGCGGCCACCACTCTGACGGCGATTGTGGTCGATGACGAGCAACTGGCCTGCGACGAGCTCTCCTACCTGCTGAAGGACTTCCCGGAAGTCGAGGTCGTGGCGACGGGCTCGAACGGTCTGGAAGCAGCCGACCTGATCCAAAAGCTGGAACCGGATCTGGCCTTCCTCGATGTTCACATGCCTGGACTGGACGGCATGGGAGTGGTTCGCCGCTTGCGCGAAAAGGGCGTCGAAGACCTTCCTTTCTTCACATTTGTAACGGCCTATGACCAGTATGCGGTGGAGGCGTTTCGGCTGGAGGCGTTAGACTACCTGCTGAAACCGGTGGACAAGGTCCGGCTGGGAGCGACCATTGAGCGCGCCCGCCGCATGATTCAGGACAAGAAGACCCCCGAGGCGCCGGTTGCCAACGGCGGCGCGCCGAAACCCGCCGGAGCCCCGCGCAGCAAATTGCTGGTGCGGGCCAATAACCGGAATTTCATCGTGGACGCCAACGACGTGATCTATGCCACCATCGACAGCGGCCTGATCACCCTGGTGGCTACCAACCTGGAAGGCCAGTCCAACTACCGCACCATCGAGGACCTCCAGACCAGCCTGGACCGTGAGATGTTCTGGCGCGTCCACCGGTCGTACCTGGTGAACATCAACCGGATCAAGGAAGTGGTGCCGTGGTTCAAGTCGAGCTACCAGCTCCGCATGGACGACAAGAAGCACACCGAGATCCCGGTCAGCCGGGTGCAGACGCGGCGGTTGCGGGAACTGTTCAAGCTGTAAGCCGGCAGTCGGCCCCAGCGGGCCGGTTCGTCAACCCTCTACGCTCGACTCAGCGGATGGAGGGAGAGTTCCTTCATGGGAAAGTCTCTGACATGGTCGGTCAATAACGTGAGCTGTCCCTCGATGGCCACCGCCGCAATGACGGCGTCGGCCAGAGTCAGCGTGACGCCCCTTCGGGCGTACTCCCGTTTGAGGGCCTACTGGACGCGGATGCGTTCGCGGCTGGAAGCTCAGCGCTAGGATCCGCGCTATGGTGGGGGCCCTTCGCCATTCTGAAATCGCACCACCACCGAAACCCTGCGATTGCGTGGATTGTCCGGCACCTTGGGGTCGAGCAGGTGTTGGGCGGCGAAGCCACGGGTCTCCACCACCTGTTCCGGCCGCACCCCGTAGGTGTGCAGGATGCGGCGGGCCGCGTTGGCGCGGTCGGCCGACAGTTCCCAATTGCTATACCGGCTGGAGGGCGTCGAGTTGCGGAACGGACGCGCGTCGGTGTGGCCTTCGATCACCAACATGTTGGGCATCTTGCCCAGTTCTTCCGCCAGAACCTCCAAGAGGTGTTCGCCCGACGGCGTCGGCGTGGGATTGCCCGTCACGAAAAACATGCCTTGCTCGTTCTCGAGCAAATCAATACGCAGGCCTTCCCCGGTGACCGTGAACAGGATGTTGTTGCGCAGCCGCTGGAACTCAGGCATCTTGCGCAGAACGGTTTCGATCTGGTCCTGAATGCCGCGAACATTCTTGCGGTCCACCGGCAGTCCTTCCCCGGAGCTGCCGGCGCCGGCTCCGAGCTTCCGGGTATACCCCTTGGGATCCTTGAAATAGCCGGAGACCGATTGCTTGACCTTAGCGCCGCTGTTCATCATCCAGAGCACGATGAACAGAGCCATGAGGGCGGTGACGAAGTCGGCGTACGCGACCTTCCAGGCGCCGCCGCGGTGCTTTTCCGGCCCGCCCCGACGCGTGGGTGGGGCGGCCGGAACCGGGGGTTCAGGCGACGGTAGTTTCCGGAGCATGCGCCTCCTGGCCCGGTGGCGGAGCGACCGACGGGATCTTGGCCTCGCGCCGGATGGTGGTCTCCATCTCGCCGAAGCCCGGCCGCACATCGGTGGGGATGGAGCGGCGCCCGTATTCCACGGCCAGGATGGGGGACGATCCGCGCGCAAACGCCACAGTGGCCGTGCGGAAGACTTCCAGGCAGTGAGTCTTTGCCGTGCATACGTTTTCCAGGCGCGAGGCGATCGGGCCGACCACGCCATAGCACAGCAGAATGCCCAGGAACGTGCCGACCAGAGCCGCAGCCACTTTCTGGCCGACGGTCTCGGGCGATCCGCCGATGGCTTCCATGGTGATCACTACTCCCAGTACGGCGGCCACGATACCCAGGCCGGGAAGCGCGTCGGCCACGGAGCTCAGCGCGTTCACCGGTTCCATCCGGCCGCGGCGCTGCACCTCAATATCCAGGTCCATCAGATGGTCGAGTTCGTGGGGAGTGGTTACTCCTATGACCAGCATGCGAAGCGAATCGCACAAGAAATGGAGGGCCTCGCGGTCTTTGAGCATCTCCGGGTAGTTGGAGAAGATGCGGCTGTTGTGCGGCTCCTCGACGTCCGTTTCGAGAGACATGATGCCGGCGCGCTGGGCAAAGGTGAAGACTTCGTACAACATCCGCAGACTGCGGAGGTACGACGCGCGGGTGTGCACCGCCGGACGAAACGCTGTCAGCGCCCCGCGCAGCATCTTGCCGATGAGCGCCGGCGGATTGGCCACCAGCACAATCCCCAACGCCGCGCCGCCCACGATCAGCAGTTCGGCCGGCTGCAGCAGCACGTAGGGGTTACCGTTTTCGACCATGTAGCCGCCGAACACCGCGGCAAATACCAGGACGATTCCGGCCAGAGCAATCATAGAACTCGGGTTGCGGCTTGCGAGGACGCCCTCCATGTTCCGTATCGTCCGGAGAGGGCGAAATTTGAGAAGAGTGGGCCCCGGGGAAAATCCGTGGGGGGAGGCCAAACGCAGAGATGGCAGAGAGGGCTGCAGCGGTCCGCAATACGGACCGTCACTCCGGGAACCCCGGCCCCGCGGCTCAGGCTGCCGGGCGCCGGGCGAAACTGCGTGTCACTTCGGCGCGAAACCACCGGTGGACCCGGATGGTGGCGATGTGAATCTCCTCCTCGTGTTGTCCCAGGCACACCGGACACTCTCCCGTACGAACGCGCGCGGAGCCGCGGCGGGCGATGACCTCGCGATAACGGTTGAAGGCGCGGAGGGCGCTGGCAGCAGGCGAAGGACGGTTCATGAGGACACTCTCCAGCCGGAGCGACCGCATTTTTACCGGATCTTCCGGTGGGCGCTTCCAGACTGCAGGTGAAGGTAGCGTGGTGAATTCACCGAAGCAAGATTCGCTTCAGATAACAGCCAGCCGTTATCTTCAGTTGCCCTCCAGGAGGCTCACGACCCGCCCGTGCCCGGCTGGTTCTGGGTTGCGGCGGTATAATCAAGGACGTTATCGCTCTCTATCGGCGGTGACCATCAGGAGGGGACCCGTGACGATCCGCGCGCAGAAACTGGCGGGGTTGTGTATCGTCGGCGCCGTATTGCTGCTGGCACAGGACTGGACCACGGCCACGTCCTTGCCCAGCGTCGAACTTTCCGGACTCACCCCGGCGCAAACCGCGACCGTGCTCAAGCTGTTGCGACAGGAGGGCTGTTCGTGCGGCTGCGGCATGAAACTGGCGGAATGCCGCATGAAGGACCCGAGCTGTTCGTACAGCAAAGGCATGGCGTCCGTCATCGTCGACGCCATCCGGCATGGCAAGACACCGGCGCAAGCCGTCGCTGCCGCTAAAGCTTCCGATGCCGGCAAGGGCCCCGCGGAACACAACCAGTTGCTCGAGAGCGCGGTCCCGATTCCGGTAACGGGCGCTCCGGTCCGCGGACCGGCCAGCGCGCGCATCACGCTGGTGGAATTCTCCGATTTTCAATGTCCGTTCTGTATCACCGCAACGCCTCAACTGGAATCGGTCTTGAAGGCGTACCCCGCGCAGGTGAAGCTGATCTTCAAACAGTTTCCGTTGGACAGCCACGCGCAAGCCCCGCTGGCCGCGGCGGCGTCCCTCGCCGCCAAGAATCAGGGCAAGTTCTGGCAAATGTACGATGGCCTCTTCGCGCAGCAGGGCCGTCTTTCCCGCAAAGGCGTGCTGGCGCTGGCGGAGCACGCCGGGCTGGACATGAAGCGCTTCGTCGCGGATCTCGACTCGGCCGACACCAAACGGGCGGTGGACCGCGACATCGCCGACGGCGAGCACATCGGTGTCGATTCCACGCCCACGTTGTTCCTGGACGGCCAACGCTACAACGGGCCGATTACGCTGGCGGCGTTAAAGCCGGTGCTCGAGGGCGAGTTGAAGCATCCCGGCGCCGCCGCCAAGGCCGCCGCCAAGCCGGTCGCGCGCTGAGAGCGGGCCCCGAAACTTCCTCAAGAGCCAAGGGTTGCTCACGACAACCTCCTTCCGCCCTCCAACCGTGATACTTGGTTGCCATGCCCGAGAAAGCAGTCACCGAGTTTTGGAAGGATCTGCAAGCCCATCCAGAAAGTTTCCAGCGCGATGCGCTCCCCGAGGTCTACACCCACAGCGCTCCCACCGATGACGAGCGGCTGTACGTCCCGTTCAACGAAATGGTCTTTTCCCGCCCGCTGTGGATCTCGCCGAGCCAGAATCGCTGGCGCGACATCCCGATGGCCAAGCACGCCGGCCTGGTCAACCGGCACGATCACCCGCACGAAGTGTTCGCCTACACCATCTCTGCCAAGTGGGGCTATCTGGAGCACGACTGGACGGCTACCGCCGGTGACTTCATCTAGGAAACGTCGGGCGAAGCGCACACCCTGGTGGCCTACGAACACAAGGACCCGATGAAGGTATTCTTCGTGGTCAAGGGCCCGCTCATCTGGCTGGACGAAAAGGGGGACCACTCAGAGGCTATTTCGATGTGCACCACTACATCGCCATGGCGCGCGAACACTACCAATCAGGTTGGCCTGGGCGCGTATTACGTGAACCGCCTGTTCCGGTAGAAGCGATCTACTTCGCATTCCGGTAGGCCAGATCCAGCAGCTCGACCACATGCATGACCCGCTGGCCGGTGCCGTGCTGGCGGACGCCGGCTTGGAGTTGCAGCATGCAGCCCGGGTTGGCGGTCGCAATCAGTGAGGCGCCGGTGAGGTTCACGTTTTCCATTTTGTGGCTGAGAATCTGCATCGACATCGCGTTCTGCACCACGTTGTAGATGCCGGCGCTGCCGCAGCAAATATCGGAAAATGGCATTTCCTGGAACTGTAACTGCGGAATACGCGCCAGCAATTGCCGCGGCGCGCTGCGCACCTTCTGACCGTGTGCCAGGTGGCACGAATCCTGGTAGGTCACGATGGCTGGGATGGCGCCTAGCGCCGGGTTCAACTCGATCGAGGCCAGAAACTCGGTGACATCGCGCATCTGCGACGAGAACTGCCGGGCCTTGGCGGCGTAGGCCGGGTCGTCATGCAGCAGTTCGTCGTATTCCTTGAGCGTCGAGCCGCAGCCGGCGGCGTTCGTGATGATGGCGTCGTACCTGCCTCCCAGCACGGCGTCGATGTTCTGACGGGCCAGCGAACGCGCCTCCTCGCGCAGCCCGGCGTGCACGTGCAGCGCGCCGCAGCAGTTCTGGTGGTCGGGCACCACCACTTCGCAGCCGTTTTTCTGAAGCACGCGAACCGTCGCCTCATTGAGCCGCGCGAAGGAGATATTGGCCACGCAGCCGGCCAGGAACGCCACCCGGTAGCGGCGTTTCTTATCTTGGGGAGGAAAGGTGCGGCCGATCTGGCTGAAGAAGAACGGCGGTTCGGCCGACGGGGCCAGCCGCGCGAGATTTCCCAGGCCGCCCAGCAGTTTGAAGAAGCTCAAACCACGCACCAGCGCCTTCAAGCCGCAGGCTTCGTACAGATAGAGCAGGGTGCCCGCCACCGTGAGTGCGCCGCGCGAGGGCAACAACTTGTGAAACACGAAACCGCGTACCAGGCGCGAGAAGAACCCGCGCCGCACGCGGGCTTCGATCTCGGCGCGGGCGGCTTCCACCAACCGGCCGTACTCGACTCCCGAGGGGCACGCCGTTTCGCAGCCCCGGCAGGCCAGGCACAGGCTGATGTGCTCCTGATACGACTGGGTGATGGGCGCGCCGCCCGCTACCTGCACCATCTGGTAGATGCGGCCGCGCGGCGAATCCATCTCCAGCCCCAACTCCCGGTACGTGGGACAGGCGTTCAGGCAGAGGCCGCAATGGACGCACCGGTCCAGATCGACCTGCTGGGGTCCGAAGGCGATTTGATTAGATGAGACGATAGAGCCGGCCACGGTTGAGAAGGTTCGCTGGATCGAACAGGTTCTTGATTCGTTTCATTATCTCTAAATCGCGCCCGGGCGCGGGCCACAGCTCGAGCGAGGCCTTGCGCGCTTCGGGAGCGAACTCGATCACCGCCTTCGATCCCTTGGGTGCTGCCTTCGAGAGCCACGCCGCCGCGGCTTCGGATCGTTCGAAGTAGCCGTAGCAGACGCCCGAGCCGGCGCGCGCCAGGGCCGGTCCCTGGAAGGATCCCATCGTTTCGCCCACGCCCTTCAGGGTGCAGGACGCGCGCACCACGGCGCCCTCGGCGTGTTTCTCCAGGTGCCGCGGCGTCAGCTCTTCGATATGACGCCACAGGGTCTGCTGGCGGGCGTCGTCCAGGGCCACGCCGTTGGCTAGATCGGCCAGTTCGCGCTCGTAGCGATCCATGGCGGCAGCGTTGCCGCCGGCCCGAACGGCGAGCGTCCAGGCAGGGCTGCCAATCGCGGCCGCGGCTGGAGGATTGAGCAAGTCGATGGCTGAGGGCTGCAACGCGCCGCGCAGAATGCGGTCTCGCGCCGCGATGGCCGCAGGCAGTTCGTCGAACGCCAGCAGAAAGCTGCGTTCCCGCTCAGGGGCGGGAATCAGTTTGAAGTTCACTACCGCCAGCGCGGCCAGCGTGCCGAAGGAGCCGATCAGCAGCTTGGCCATGTCCAGGCCGGCCACATTCTTGACCACCATGCCGCCCGACTGCGCCACCTTGCCTTCCAGCGTGGCGAACTTCATGCCAATCACCAGGTCGCGCGCCGAGCCGTAGAGCCGCCGCCGCGGCCCGCTCGCATTGGAAGAAATCACCCCGCCCACCGTGGCGGTTTCGGCAAAGGGTGGATCGAGCGGCACCATTTGCCGGTTGGCGGCCAGCACGCGCGTCAACTCGCGCCAGGGCAGGCCGGCTTCCACGCTGATGGTCAAGTCCCGCGGCTCGTATTCCAGGACGCGATTCAACGCCGTGGTCGACACGCACACGTCGGCCGCCTCGATGGGCCCAGCCATGCGCCGTTTGGTCGAGTTGCCGGAAAGCGTGATCGTGCGGCCGCCCGCGGCGGCCTGCTGTAGCGCCTCCGCCAGTTCCGGCGGAGTCTTGGGGGCGAGCACTCCTTATAATAATAGGCCATGGCGACCCTCTATGCCGGAACTTCCGGCTTTGCCTATGCGGCCTGGAAGCCCGGCTTCTATCCCGCCAAGCTCCCCTCCAAGCGGTTTCTCAAGCACTATGCCGAACGCTTGAACTGCGTGGAAATCAACTACACCTTTCGACGCCTGCCCTCGGCCTCCACGTTGGAGAGCTGGGTGGGCCAGACCGGCCCCGGGTTTGTCTTCGCCGTGAAAGCCAATATGCGGATTACTCACATTCTGCGGCTGAAGAACGCGGAGCAGGCGACCGAGATTTTCTTGAAAGCCATCGACCCGCTGCGCACCTCGCGCCACTTGGGGCCGATCCTGTTCCAGTTGCCGCCCCAGATGAAGTGCGACATCGCCCTGCTGAGCGCCTATCTGGACCTGTTGCCCCAAGGCATTCGCTACGCTTTCGAGTTCCGCCACACCTCCTGGCTGGTGGAAGAAGTCTACGCCGCGCTACGGCAGCGCAATGTGTCGCTGTGCGTGGCCGAATCGGAAAAACTGGAAGTGCCGGAGGTCATCACGGCCGACTTCGTCTATTACCGGCTGCGCAAACCCGACTACACTGAAGACGACGTCGACGCGTTTGCCGCGCGCTCGAAGGAACTGCTGGCCTCGGGCCGGGACTTGTACCTGATGTTCAAACACGAGGAATCACCGGAAGGGGCGCTGCACGCTGAGCGGCTTCTGCGGAAGGTCTCATGAGCGGATCCGCGCCGCCCGTCGCCCGCATCCTGGACCGTTTGGAAAAACACTATGGCAAGCTGAAGCCCGTTACGCCGCTGGATCCGTATGCCATGGTGATTTATGCCAATTGCGGCTATCCGGCCAACGACTCCACGTGCGCGAAGGGGTTTGAGGCGCTCCAGAAGCGGGTCGGCATCCGTCCTGACCAGATTCTAGCGGCCTCCGACAAGGAGCTCACAGCCATCCTGCGACTCGGCGGGATCGTGCCGGAGTTGCGCGCCACGCGGCTGAAGGAGATCGCGGCACGCGTCCAGCGGAAGTACGCCGGCGATCTGGCGGCGGCGCTCCGCGGACCTTGGTCCGACGCAAAGAAGGCGCTCAAGGGGTTCCCCACGATCGGGGATCCGGGCGCGGAGAAGATCCTGCTCTTCACCCGGACGGCGCCGCTCGCGGCCGTGCCGTCCAACTGCGTGCACGTTCCTCTGCGGCTCGGATGGGGCGAGGCGCACAAGAGCTATGCGGCGGATTATCGCTCTGCCCAGGAGGCCCTCGGCGAAGCCCTGCCGGAGGATTGCGATGCCCGCTTGCGCGCCTATCTGCTGCTGCAGCGCCACGGCCAGGAACTCTGCAAGCGCTCCCGGCCGCGCTGCGAAGTGTGCCCGGTGACGTCCGATTGCCGGTACTATCAAGCCACCCATTAGTCCGGTGGCCGCGGGGGATCGCCTGTCCGGGCGGCTCCACCACTACGTGATCGGCGGATCCAGGCTCCCAATCGAGAACAGCGAGAATTCGTCCTGCGGCCACGCCGTCGGCTTCGCCCGGTCCGGACGCAGATGCTGATACTGGCCCGAGTAGAACAGCAGCGGGCGTTCGTCATTCGATTCGAAGTGCTCCACCCGGCCGATGTAGAGGGTGTGATCGCCGGCGGGATGCGCGTCGATCACTTGCACCACGAAGTAGGCCACCGCGCCCTCCAACAACGGAACGCCCTGCCGCTCGACGAAGCGAAGATGCAAACCCTCCACGGTCCGCCCGGCGAAATGGTTGCTCAACTTCTCCTGGTGCTCCGCGAGCACGCTGACGCCGTACCGGAGCGTGGCCGGCAGCAGCCGGTGCATGTTCGAGCGGTTGTCGAGCGAGACCAGCACCAGCGGCGGATCGAGCGAGACCGATACGAACGCGTTCGCCGTCATGCCGTGCGGACGGTCTTCGTAACGCGTGGTGACCACGGTGACGCCGCTGGCAAACCGCCCCAGCGCGTTGCGGAATTGCCGCGGGTCGAATGAGGAACCGGACACTGCGCCTCCTAAGGCTGGCGGCCGGCCTTCTTCATGACCACGCTCACGTCATCCGGGTTGATCAGATCCGGAACCGTCCAGCCATCCAGATCGTATTCTGCCATGCACTGCTCGGCGAATCCCTTGTATTTGGCGGATTGCCCCATGGCATCCGCCACCATCAGGGTCTCGAACCGGATGCTTTCATGATTGCCGAAGTAGTTGCGCTCGTACAACTCATGACGTCCGCCAAACTCCGTGCCCATGGCGTCCCACATCAGCTTC
This sequence comes from Terriglobia bacterium, assembly GCA_020073145.1. GTDB lineage: Bacteria > Acidobacteriota > Terriglobia > Bryobacterales > Bryobacteraceae > PSRJ01. The sequence continues at coordinate 95,287 of JAIQFS010000002.1, read as the reverse complement.
ATGAGCTTCACCCGGTCGACGGCGCTGTATCCGTTGGAGCCGCGCACATACTGATCCAGGTACTTGCGGATCTCCGGCACTTTGAAATCGCTCGCGTGCGAAGGCAGGTAGATCAGCGCGCTGGCCAGGACATTTTCCACGATCTCCTTCAGCCGGGGATACACGAAATTCGAAGCCACACGGTACGCCAGGCCGTAGTCCAGGTTGGGCAGCACATAGCCCGGCGTCCAGGGAGTGGTGGTGCGCGCCATGGCGTCGGTGAGGCCCCAGAACATGTTGCGCCACGCCAGTACTTCGCCCACCTGCGCCTGCACGCCGCGGAAATCCTTGGAGCCGGTGGCGTCCACTCCCTTCAGCAGCAGTCCCGCGATGAAATCGAGCTTGACCGCCAGCCGCACGCAGCCGTGGAACATGAAGCGCGGCAGAAAACCGGAGCGCGGGAAGAAGTTATTGACCTTGTCGATGTCGCCGTACGCGAACACGTTCTCCCACGGCACGAACACCTTGTCGAACACGATGATCGAGTCGTTTTCGTCCAGCCGGCTGGAGAGCGGATAGTCGAACGGGCTCCCCGTGGCCGCCGCCTGCATTTCATACGAAGGGCGGCAGAACAGCTTCATGCCGGGCGCGTCGGTGGGCACAATGCACACGAACGCGAAATCCTTGGTCTTGATGGGCAGCGCCCCATTGTTGGCGATGAAGTTGTAATGCGTCAGGGTCGACGTGGTGGCTACCACCTTGGCGCCGCTCACGATCAGGCCGCCGTCCGTCTCCTTCTCCACGTGCATGTAGACGTCGCGCACTTCCTCCAGTTGCTTGTTGCGGTCCACCGGCGGATTGACGATGGCGTGATTGACAAAGGTGACCTCTTCCTGCACCTTCTTATACCAGCGCCGCGCGTTCTCGTCGAACGGCTTGTAGTAATCGGAATTGGCGCCCAATGTGGCCAGAAAGGCCGCTTTGTAGTCGGGGCTCCGGCCCATCCATCCGTACGTCACCCGCGCCCATTCGGCGATCGCGTCGCGCGCGCCCACCAGCTCTTCCGCATTGCGCGGCGCCTTGAAAAATTTCTGCGTGTAGCCGCCGCTGCCGGTGTCGGTTTCGGCGCAGAGCACGCTCTTGCGCTCATCGTGCAGGGCATCGTACAAGCGGGCCAGCATCCGCACCGTGTTGCGGAAGGCCGGATGCGTGGTCACGTCTTTCACGCGCTCGCCGTAGATCCAGATTTCGCGCCCGTCTCGCAGACTCTCCATGTATTCCTGTCCGGTCAACGGACGGGTTCGTGCGGCGGTCGCTGGCCTCGGCTGGCTGGTCTCGTTGCTCAACTGGCTATCCTCCCCGTCATTTCATGCCGTGACGGTATGCGCACCTTTCACCGTACCGGAACGAGTCCCCGCGCGGCTTGCAGAAATCCAGCCTGCGTGAACAAGATCGTGACTCCGCGCCCGCGAGCGCGCCTCATCCCAGCCGCGCCCAGTCGCGCTCGAACCGGAACACTTCCTTGGCTGGCGGCAGCGGCGCCTGGGTCTCAATCCACCGTACCGGCTCCGCACTCTCATTGGCAAAACTGTGGATGCACCCCACGCTCGTCCAGATCACGTCGCCCGGCCCTAAATCGTACGTCTTCCCGTCCGCCGTCGCGCGCACCCGTCCTCCCACGATCAGATACGATTCTTCAAACGTGTGATCGTGCGTGTCGATCTTGGCCCCGGGCATGTATTGAATCAGAAACAGCGATTGATGGATGGCCCCGAACGAGCGATCGACAAACATCTGGATCGCCACCCCCGTGGTGGGATTGAAGCCTTCCATCTGGGACGCCCCGCCCGGACGCGGCAACTGGGATTCGTCGAAGTGGCCCAGAAGCGCCGTTGATGACTCGCCCGCCGTCGGGCTCGCCAGCGAAGCCGCCGCGTTCACGAAAAACGTGTCGCGCCCGTATTCCACGGGGCGTGGCTGCGGCGCCTGCATCTCCAGCCACCGCGCCGGCCGGTCGCTCGCATTGCGCCAGCCGTGTTGCAGCCCCGTCCGGATCAAACCGAAATCGCCCGGGTTCAGCGCCCGCTTCTCTGCGCCGATCTCCGCGGTGACGGCCCCTTCCAGAACGTAAAAGCTTTCTTCGAACGAGTGCACGTGCGCCTGGATCGTGCCGCCGGGCGCCAGATAGCAGATCCCTACGCCCATGTGCACCGAGCCCATCCCATGATCCACGTACGTGGCGCGCCGGAAGCCCGTGCTGCGGCCTTCGTAGAGTCTCGGCGTCCGTGCCGTCGCTTCGTCGATCTTGCCAACGTGGTGCATCGCAGCCCTCCGTTCCATCCCGCCTGCCTATTTTACGGTACGGCTGCGCAATCAGGGATTTCCGTAGTGCAAATGGCTGAACACACTCCCGCCGTTCCCCGAACCTACGACGAGCAGCGTTGGGACAACCGTGGGAAGCGCGGATCTCCGCGGAGCGAATCCATCTTAGGATCCACGTCCAGAATGGACAGCGCGGCCGACCCTTCTTCGAAGGCGCGGTCCAGTTCGTCGAAAGCCTCGTCGCGGTTTCCCAAGGCGTCCCGGAGAAGGGCCATGTAGTAGGCGTCGACGTATTCGGTCGCGCGGACTCGTTCCAGCTCCCCGAGCACCTCTTGGGCCTCGCGGCGCCGCCCGCTCCGGGCCAGGCACGCGGCCTCCAGCGCCCGCAGCCAGGGAAGGTTCGGGCAGATCACGCAGGCATGGCGGTACTGCACCAGCGCCTCTTCGCACCGCCCCGAGTGCTCCAGGGCCTGTGCGTAGAAGACCCGAGCCCACTGCACGTAGGGATGGAGTTCGACCGCCTTCTTGCCGCATTCGACAGCCCGGTCGAATTCCCGCCGGCAGAAGCGTACGGAGATTTCCGTGGCTGGCAGGATTGGCAAGAGCGCGTCGGCGGCGTACGCTTCATCCAGCGCCTCGAGCGCTTCATCCAACCGCCCGAACGCCGTGTACAGCATGGTTAAACGCACATAGTTGTTGGCCAGCGAGGGCTGTTCCCGCCGCGTCTGGAGCAGTTCGGTCTCAGCCGCCGCCAACTTCCGCTCGAACATGTGCAGCGCATAACCGCAATCCGACCGCAGTTCCGGCGTCAGACCCGCCAACGCGACCGCCCGGCGATGCGCTCCGAGAAAGGCGGGGTAGATCTCTCGCGGCGCCCGCATTCCGCTTGTCCCCATCGTGAGATAGGCCCGTGACAGACCTTCGAATGCCCGGAAGTCCGCTTGATCTTCCCGGGCGGCCTGCTCGAAGCAGCCGACCGCGCGGTCCAGCCCTTCGCGCGTCCGGTGGCTCAGGAAATGCCAGCCTTTGCGGATCAGAGCCTCGGATTGAGGCGCATCCAGCCGGTAACCCAGCCCGGGGCGGCAACTGATCCAGGCGCCATACTCCCGCAGCGCCTTCTTGACCTCCCCCACGGTCACCGCCACAGTGTGCCGGGATACCAGAACTCCATCCCAAGCCTCGCGGATCATCTGCTCGTAATCCACGGGCCGCCCCGCGTTTTGCAGCAGCACCTGAAGGGCGTAAAACGCCTGCAACCGCAATTCCACGGGGACGCCGTCCCGCAACAACCGGGTATTCGTCAAGTCGAGGCAAAACGGTCCAAAAGCGAGATGTTCTACAGGGACAATCGAAGCCATAGTCCCTCCCCCCAGATTTGACTCTCTTTTGACTCCTGGTCAGCGGAGTATATCACGAAAGCCACAGGGTTTCACCCAAGCGGATTGATCCCGCCTAAAAAGAGGCCAAGATTCGGCCTGGGCTTGGTAATGTCAGACCTGAAACGTTCCGAAAGCGGCCTCGTATGTTGTGAAATTCGACCATTCGCCCCATCGGCATCGCTCGATTCGGCGGCCCGTTCTTCGGGCGGAGCGCGTCTCCCAAAATTTGACGCCGTTTTGATTTCCTGAAAAGCAAGACTGATATAGAATCCCCGTGATGCACCTGCAGGGGCGCCGTCGCTGGAAGTGTACGGGTTGAAAAATACACATTCCTGAACTGCGAGGTTCCCAGAGCAGCGAATTGAGTCTTACGGGGAGGGAGTTGTGAAATCCAATCAGTTGTTGCGCCTGAGTGTAGTTGCTGCTGTATTATTCACCCTGTCGGTTCCGTCCTTGCTGGCCCAGTCGGCCGGAACGGGCGCGCTCACGGGAACGGTTACCGATCCTAGCAACGCCGTGGTTCCCAATGTCGCCGTAACGGTCACGAATACCGAGACGGGACAGGTGCGGAGTACCACCACCGGTGCGGACGGCGCCTACCGGTTCAGTCTGCTGACGCCCGGCACCTACCGCGTGAAGTTTTCGGCCACCGGATTCAAGGTCGCCGAAATTGCATCGGTGAAGGTCAACGTCACCGAAACCCCGGTTCTCGACCGCTCGTTGGAAGTCGGCCAGCAGGCCGAGGCAATCGAAGTGCAGGCCGAAGCGGCCGCGCTGCAGACGGCCGATTCCACCCTGGGAAGAGTCGTCGACGGCGCCACCATCAGTAACCAGCCGCTGGCAACTCGAAATTTCACTGCTCTCATGGGCCTCGAAGCCGGCGCGGCTGGCAGCATCGGCAATGCCACCAACCTGGGGAAGGCAACGGCTGATGTCGCCGTCAACGGCGGCGGATTGGACCAGAACAATATCCAGATGGACGGCGCGACGATCGTCAACGCCTTTGGCGCCGGAAATAACGCCGACTCCGGCATCTATGTCGGTGTCCCGATCCCCAATCCGGACGCGATTCAGGAATTCAAGGTTCAGACCTCCACCTTTGACGCCAGCTACGGCCGCAACCCGGGGGCCAACGTCAATATCGTCACGAGGTCTGGCACCAATACGATTCACGGGTCTCTCTTTGAATTCTTTCGCAACGAGAAGTTGAACGCCAACAGTTTTTTCTATAACCGCGACAACCCCGCCAGCCAGACTCAAAAACAGGTCCTGAAGCAGAACCAGTTCGGCGGGACGGCCGGCGGCGCCATCAAGAAGGATAAGCTTTTCTTCTTTGGCAGCTATCAGGGGACCAGGCAGCGCAACGGATACCAGGGAGGAAGCGCCAGCCCGGTGTTGCCCCCAATTCCCGCCGGAGACCGGTCGGCGCCGGGCTTCCAGGCCGCCTTGGGCGCTGCCATGTGTCCCGCCAATCATCCTGGAAACGCGGCCTATATGACCGGCTTCGGGATCATTGGCTCGGCAACGCAGGTCGCCTGCGATGGTTCGAACATCAATCCCGTAGCTCTCAAAATCCTGCAGGTTAAGCTGCCCAGCGGCGCCTATTACGTTCCCGGTTCGACCAACGGGGGTTTCCAGCAGGCGAATTACAGTATTCCGTCCATCTACATCGGCGATCAGTACCTGGGCAACGGGGACTGGCTGATCAACAGCAAGAACTCGCTGGCCATGCGTTATTTCTTCTCCGAAGACCCCCAGACTACGCCTTTCAGCATCAGCAACATTCCCGGCACTCCCGCTTCCACCTACTACGCCAACACCATTTCTCGTGCCAAGCTCACCACGCTGGTCACCAATTCGCTGGTGAATGAAGTCCACGCTGCTGTGGAGCGCAACATCGCCAACGGGCACGATACGACGCCGTACACCAATCAGCAGGTGGGCATCACGGGAATCGTGCCGGAGGAAACCCAGCCGCCGGCCACAATCATTGTGGGCGCGTTCAGTCTCGGAGGGACGCTATCGCCCTTCTATGGGCCGGCCACCCAGATGCAGTTTGGCGATGGAATCTCCTGGTCGCACGGCAAACACACCCTCCGGGCAGGCTACGAATTCGAATTCGATCAATGGAATCTCTCGTTTGCGTCCCTTCTCCGAGGTTTTCTGATTTCTCCCGGGTTTAACGATTATTTGGTTGGACTGCCGGGTGGCTTTGGGCCAGGAACCATGAACGATCCGCTCTTTGGCACCTTTCTCCAATGTCTCTTCTGCGTCCGCAGCGGGCCCAACGGCATTATTCACGGCTACCGCGAGCGCAATCAGAGCTGGTATGTCCAGGACGATTGGAAGGTCAGCAATCGGCTGACTTTGAATCTCGGCTTGCGATGGGAGTATGACGGCGCGTTCGGCGACCATTTCGGCAATCTAACGAACGTCTGGCCGAGTCTCATGCAGGGCGTGACGAACCTGCCGACTGGGCCGACGGCCACCGGGCCGGGTTTGGTTGGCTATGTGGTGCCGGGTAACTTTGCGAGCCACTATCCCGCGCCACCTACCGGCGTCACAACGCTGGGTACCAATTTCCCCAGCAAGAACGGCATCCCTAAGGACAACTTCGGACCGCGGATCGGATTTGCATGGCAGCCGGTCGCCGACGGAAAGCTCGTCGTTCGCGGCGGCTTTGGCATCTTTTATGACCGCGTTGGGAGCAGCAAATTCGTGCACGCGGTGGAACAAGGCGTGCCTTATGCTTTAACTCTGGACTACGCCGGCGGAGCTGCTCTGCCTTACAGCTTGGCCAATCCCTTCCCGTCCACTCCCTTGGGCTTCATTCCCCGCTGGTTCGATCCAGCCACTGGAAAAAGCTCTTCGCTGAATACTCCGTTCTACGAGAACATTCACACGCCCCTGACCCGTCAGTATAACCTTGGGATCCAATACCAGTTCGCTCCTCGATGGGTGCTGGAGGTGGCTTTCGTCGGATCGAGCGGTATCAATCAAGCCAACTACAACCACAACATCAACCTGGCCCAGTTGGCCAGCCCCAGCAACCCCATCAACGGCCAGACCACCAACACCGTGGCCAACGCCGTCTACCGCGTACCCTACCTGGGCTACCAGGCCATTGGTCTGCAAGCCACCGCCTACGACGCGATCTACAACTACAACAGCCTGCAGGCGACTGTGCGCAAGCAGTTCTCGCACGGGTTCACTACGCAGGTGGCCTACACGTGGAGCAAGGACCTAACGAACCTCAGCGGAGATGGGCAAACCAACGTCAACGATGCCAGCCGGATCGGCACGCAATACGCGCCCGCTTACTTCTCCCGCCCGCACCGAATCGTTCTTAACTATAGCTATGACCTGCCCTTCAAGAGCAGCCAGGGCAGTTTAAACAAAGTCATCAGCGGATGGACTGTCTCGGGCAATACCATCGCCCAGACCGGAACGCCGCTTACCTTTACCGACACTGCGGCCGGCACCGCTTACTATGGCGGCGCCAACCCGGGTGGCGCAGAAGGCGGAAGTGCCACCGCGCAACTGGCGTCGGGCGTGACCTATTCCTCGATCCCGACTTCGGGTGGAGTGGAATCCCGGCTCGGCGGAGCCAGTGGTGGCCTCGGTTTCATCAATAAGAGCGCCTTCACCAATCCCGTCGCCATCGGGCCGGATGGAGCAACCGCGTTCGGCAACTCCGGTCAAGGAATTCTTCGGGGACCCGATCAAGTCAACTTCGATGTCTCGATCTTGAAGAACATCCCCGTCACGGAACGGCAGAAAGTGCAATTCAGGGCCGAGTTCTTCAACATCGCTAACCACCCGGTCTTTGGAAATCCCACCACGGCTCGTAATAACGCCACGCTATTCGGTGTAATCAATAGCACCGTCGGCAACCCCCGATTGATCCAGCTCGCATTGAAGTATAGTTTCTAAACCAAAACCGACCCGCGGCGCTCCGGCGCCGCGGGTCAGCCTCTTAGCTTCGCCAGAATGGCCCCCACCGCCGGCTCCCCTCCTTTGAATCCCGCCATCCTCCCATAGATCTCCTCCGCTGCCCTTGGAAATCCCCCCGGCAGGCTGGCCGACTCAAACGTCTTGGCGATCTCCTTCATCTCTCCCACAAACCGCCACGCCTTCGGCGCCGCCTGCCGGATCTGTGCCGCCGCCCGCTCTGGATTCGGGCCATTGCGCCGCCATTGCCGCTCCAGCGCCTGCCGCACACCTAGCCCTTCCGCCGCTCCCATCACCGCCGCTAGCAGCGCCGTCATACCCTTGCTGTGCGCCGCGAAACACATCTTCAGCGCCGAAGCCTGTCCCACCTCCGAGCCCAGCATTTCAAACTCCAGCGGTCCTCCGGAAAATAGATCTCCGGCGGCCGCCGCGTTCTCCCCGGATGCGTAGAGCCACGTCTGCCCGCGCGCCCGCGCCGGCATCCCGATGATGCATCCGTCCAGGAACGTCGCGCCTTGCTTCGTCATTAGACCCGCCATCCTCCGCGCACGCGCCGGAGAAATCGCGTTGGCGTCCAGGTACAGCCCCCGGAACGAATGGCTCGCCACTTCCTTCGCCAAAGGCTCGGCAAACTCCGGCGGGCAGACGCTCACGATCGCCGTGCAGAGTTCGCACATTCGCGCCACTGTGCCCGCATCCGTCACCCCTGCCTCGGCCGCGCGCCGCAGCGTTTCCGGGCTCCGTCCTTCCGAGGCGAAGTAGACCGAGTGCCCGCTGTTTCGAAGGGTCGTCGCCACCACCGCGCCCATTTCCCCCGGATGAATCACTCCCACGTTTTTTCCCGGCACGCCGCGCCTCCTTACCCACCTTACTCCGAAAGATTTCGATATAATCGCCTACCAAGGACGTGATCATGCAAAGCCTGGCTTTCCCGAACGCGCTTCTTCCGCGGCGACTACGCCCCTTCATCGCCCTCGCTCTCCTGCTGTCCTGGGCCGGCGTGGTGGCGGCCGCGAGCCTCGCCGACCCCAACAATCCCACTGGAGCCGCCGGGCTGGTGCTGATCGATAAGCGCGGCGCGCACGTGCGTTTCTTCGATCCGGCCTCTTTCAAAGAAATCTCCAGCCTCGAGATTGGGAACGCCCCGCATGATCTCGCGATCTCTCCCGATCACAAAACGGTCTACGTCCCCGTCTACGGCGACGGCATTTATGGCAACAACCCGCACCCCGGCCACACCATCGCCATCATCGATCTCGCTTCCCGCCAGGTGACCGCGACCATCGATGTCGCCCCCTACCAGGCCCCGCACGGCATCCAGGTCGATAACGCCGGGACCCTCTACGTCACCTGCGATCTCAGTCGCAAACTGCTCGTGATCGATCCCAAGAAGCGCGCCATCGAGGCCGCCATCGATACCGACGGCACCGGCCACTGGCTCGCGGTGCTGCCCGACGGCAGCAAGGCCTACGTCACCCTCAAGAACGACCGCGCGTTTGTGAGCGTGATCGACCTCAAGCTGCGCAAGTTGGTCGGACGCATCTCCATGCCCAACGGCACTCAGGGCATCGGCGCTTCCCCCGACGGCCAGCGCGTGTTGGTCGCCGACTACGCGGAGCCCGTCATGTGGGTCATCGCCACTGCTACCGATTCCGTCGTCGACAAGATTCCTCTCAAGGACAACGCCCGCGGTCTCTACAAAGTGCGCTACTCGCCGGACGGTTCCAAAGTGCTGGCCATGAATTCCACCGAGTCGCTCATCAACATCCTCAGTGCCGTGGATCTGCATGGACCGCAAACCGTGCTCAAGGTCGGCAAGGACCCCATGGGGTACGGCTTCGCTCCCGACGGTAAGACCGCGCTCATCTCCAACCACGGCGATGGCTCCATTTCCGTAATCGATCTGGAAAAAGGCCGCGTCGTCTCCAGTTTCGTCGCCGGCACGGGAATCGAGACCCTGGCTTACTATTGATGCGGGCCGCGGGTTGAATAATTACCTGAATTACGTCGTTACTAACGACCTATAACCTGCTTTCTATTGGAATTTCGACTCCGAAACGATATGCTTAAGGCGTATGGTGTCTCGGCCGTGGCAGAGGTGTCGAGCGTGCTAGCACGCCGCGCTTGGGGGTTCCAAAGCGCAGTGGCCATCGCCTTGGCTTCGTTGCTCGCTCTGCCTCCCCAGGCCCGCGCCCAGCAGCCGGCAGTCCCCCAGCCGGCAACTCAACAGCCAGTAACCTTGAACCCGGCTGCGCCGGCTCAAACTCCGAACCCCGCCCCCTTGCCTGTCGAATCGCTGAGAATTCTCGTGCTGGTAGGTCAGGACTCTTCCAACGACATCCGCGATCGTGTCACCTCGTCTCCGGTGGTGGAAGTCCGCGATGCCAACGGCCAGCCGGTGGAGGGCGCCGACGTCGTGTTCGAACTTCCCGCCATTGGCCCCGGGGGGGCCTTTGCCGGCCAGAATTTCACCGCCACGGCCAAGACCAACCTCCAGGGGCAGGCTACCGTCACCTTTATGCCGAATCGGGAAACCGGCCGCTACAACATCAAGGTCTCCGCCACCAGCGCCAATCGCGTCGGGCACATCGTCATCAGGCAGACCAACGCTCTCCACGCCGCGTCCTCCGAACCCAAATCAGGCTTGCTGAAGTTCGCCTGGTGGAAGGTTGCCGTCTTGGCTGGTGCAGGCGCGACCATCGGTTTTTTGGTGGCCCGGCGCGGGGGTTCCTCCGGTCCCTCCGTCACTCTGATCCCGGGCACTCCTACTTTCGGAGCTCCTTAAACCGCCATGATCCTACGGCGACTCTTGCGTGTCATGATTCAGCGGTCCGCGTGGCTCTTACTACCCGCCGCCGTCGCTCTCTTATCGCTTCCGGCCCAGGCCCAAAACTTGGTCGCCGGCTATACGCTGCCGGCAAACGCGAACTTGGTGCAGCTCAATTCCGGAACCACAATATCCTTCCCGAACACGGCTGTGAAGGCCACCGTCACCGCCACCATCGTGGTCCAGAATCTCGGCTCCTCCCCTGGCTCGATTGACGCCCTCTCAGTCACCGGGGCGGGCTTTCAGTTGTCCAATATTTCGTTCTTCACTCCCCTGACCATGGCCCCCGGCGCCTCAGTGAGCTTCGGGTTGCGCTTCTCACCCACTGTGGTGGGCGACAATTTGGGGACTCTTTCGCTCGCCATGACGGGGCAAGCCTTGTCCGTGCCTCTGTCGGGCACCGGAACCACGTCAGCCTTGACGGTCGCCTATACCTTGCCCACGAACCAGAATGCCGTGCCGCTCGCCGCCGGGGGTACCCTGCAATTCCCGCCTACCGCCTTGAGCACTGCCACCACCGCCACTGTGGTCGTTGGCAACGCCACGTCGTCCCCGGCCTCGATCGATTCCCTCTCGTTAATCGGCTCGGCGTTTCAGTTGGTCGGTGTTTCGTTCGTGACGCCGTTTCTCGTGCCCGCCAACTCCAGTGTTGCCTTTGGCATTCGCTACGCCCCCACCCAAGTGGCCTCCGATACCGGCACCCTGTCCCTCGGACTCGCCGGAAACGTGTTGACCGCCACGCTGGCCGGCTCCGGCGTCCTCTCCGTCTTCTCCTACTCCGTGGTCACCGCTGCCGGTAACGTGCCCTTTCTCCCCAATCAGGCTGTCCCCGTTCCCGACACCAACCTGGGAGCCACCACCAACGTCGTCATCCAGGTGCAAAACACCAGCCCGACCCCCGCCGCCGTCGGTACCATAGCCGCCACTCCCGCGGTCTATTCCTTATCCAATGTCCCCGTGCTGCCCGCGGTCCTGAACCCTAACCAGACCCTCACTTTCACCCTGACGTTTTCGCCCGTGCAAACCGGCAGTGCCGCCGGCAGTCTGCGCGTCGCCAATGACCAGTTCACCCTGGCCGCGAACGGATTAGGGTCCAAGTTCACATTCACCTATGGGACCGGCACGCCGATCACGGTGCCTTCCGGGGGAGCCGTCATCTTCAGCCCGACTCAGGTCGGCCAGACTTCCCAGACCCCCTTCATCATCACCAACTCGGGAACCGCGGCCGGCACGATCGCCAGCATTGCCGTGGCCGACACCAGAGGTGTGTTCAGTCTACTCACGCCGCCGTCCCTGCCCGCCACGCTGAACCCCGGCGATACCGTCACCGTTCCCCTGGTGTTTACGCCCGCCACCACCGGGTTTGCGACCTCGACCCTTCAGATCGATACCCAGGTGGTCACTCTGTCCGGAGCCGGAACCCTACCGCCGCCGATCCCCAGTTTTCAATTCACCGGCGCCAGCGGCACTGTGAACCCGCTCCAGCAGCCTGCCATCGGATTGACCCTGTCCGCCCCGTACCCCCTGCCGCTGACCGGAGTTCTCACCATCACCCTCAATTCCTCGGCCTTCACGCCCGATGCCACGGTGCAGTTTGCCACCGGAGGAAAGACCGTTCCGTTCACCATCCCTGCCAATTCCACGCAAGCCGTGTTCCCCGCCAGTGGCACCCAGATCCTGCTGCAGAGCGGCAGCACCGCTGGCACCATTACCATCTCTCCGACCTTTGCCACCAAGTCCGGCCTCGATCTGACGCCCGCCGCGCCGCCCGCGGTGGTGCTCACCGTCCCGGCCTCGGCCCCGGCCCTGCTCAAGGTGCAGATCACCAATGCGACGCAGCTCGGTTTTGCCGTCAGCGTCTCCGGCTACTCGACGCCGCATTCCCTCAGCACGCTGACGTATTCGTTCACGCCGGCCGGTGGCGGCACCCCGGCGCCGTACGTGCTCGATGTCTCCTCTGCCGCGAACCTTTGGTTCAACGGCGCGGCTTCGCAACAGTTTGGCGGCCAGTTCTCGGTATCGGTCCCCTTCACCATCACCAATCCAAGCGCCACCGCGTTGGCCACCACCATCATCCAGTCCGTTTCCGTGACCGCCACCAACGCCCAAGGCGCCTCCGCCCCCGTCAAGGTTACGGTGCAGTAAGCGAGACCTGTGGGCCGGCAAGCAAAGCCGCCGCGCAGCAGTCGTTGGCCGGAGCCTCTCGGATCCTGGGGACAAGCGGTCCCGAAATCCCCTTCTCGGGCGCACGGGTTCTCAGTTCGGACTTCGGGTAAAGGAACCGGTAGCGGCACAGGCCTGTGGAGACGGCTGCCCAAACCGAGGACGCCTCACACAGCGGCCCGCGCCGCTAGCTGGCGGCCAGATTGGCGGCGGTCAGTTTGCTATTCGCGGCCTTCCAGATTCCGGCGGTGGCGACACCGGCTTGGCTGAATAACCCGACGGCGACCAGGGCCACAAACGCCAACAACAACGTGTTCAATCAAGTCCTGCCCGTCTTCCCCGCTCCACATCGTCCTCAGGTTTGATCGCATGTCTCGCCGCAGATCGCAGTCACCGGCTTTCGTCTTTTCTCGTAATCCCTATCCATTCAAAGGTTTGGCAGTATTTGACCACACTCCGCGGAGACCCGGGCTAGAACCCCCCGGCTCATAATGGAAATGGGAAGGGAGGGCTCTTTTTTCATGCAGCCCACAGGAAACCGTTGGGGAGGTTCCCCCGTTCGATTGGATCCAATCGGGACTGGGCATCGAACTCCTTGGATTGCAATGCGGGCTGCCTCTCGGCCGATTGGATCCAATCGGAAGACCGAAGGACTCCTTACTGAAAGTCGATCCCCGCGATCACCATCTGCGGCATCGCGTTGTTCCAGCTCTCGGGCAGGGTATCGAACGGCAGACGAAATGGCTTCGTTTCGCCAGGCGCCAGACCGCCGGCTTTGCGGCTCACAATCGGCACCCGCTGGCGCAGCACCACCTGGCCGTAGGGATCGTAAAACACGCAGTTGATCTCCACCACCTGCAGCACGCGGTCGCCTGCATTGCCGATCATCCCCGTGATCTCCACCACCTGGTGTTGGAAGTAGTCGGCGTGCGCCTTCATCTCCACATCGCTCAACTTAAGATTGCGCACGTAGGCCTTGGCGTCCCCGGTCAGGGGCGGGGGCGGCGGGGGCGGCTGCTTGGAGGCCCGGTCCAGAACCCAGAACCCGGCCGCGCCGGCCAGCAGCACCACTCCCACCACGATCGCCACCGGCGGAATCGGCCCGCGCTTCTCCGGCGCGGCCGCGGCTACCGGATTGTTCCTATCGGCCGCCAACCGTCATCTCTCCGATTTTCAGCGTCGGCGCCGCCACCGCGCCGCGGAATTCCAGATCGCTGCCCACCGTCTCCAGGTGGAGCAGCATCTCTTTCAGATTCCCGGCGATGGTCACTTCCGACACCGCGAACGCCAGCTCGCCGTTGCGGATCCACAGCCCCGCCGCCCCGCGCGAATAGTCGCCTGTCACAATATTCACGCCGAACCCCAGCAGCTCCGTCACGTAGAATCCGTTCCGGATGGATGCCAGGATCTGCTCCGGCGTTTGGACGCCCTTCTCCAGAAAAAAGTTCCCGTGCCCGATCCCCGCGTTGCCCGTCAGCCCGCGCGAGGCGTTGCCCGTGGTCTTCATCCCCAGCTTGCGCGCCGCGTAGCAGTTCAGCAGATAGCTTTTCAGCACGCCCTTTTCGATCACGATCGTGCGGCGCGACGGCACGCCTTCGTCGTCGAACGGCGAGGTGCCGAACAGCCCCGGCAGCGTGGCATCGTCGACCACGGTCACATTCTCCGCCGCCACCTTCTCGCCGAGCTTCCCCGCCAGGAACGATTCGTGCCGGTACACCAACATCCCGTGCACCGCTTCGAAAATGTTGTCGAGCAGGCTGCGCGCGGCGCGCGGCTCGAAGACCACCGGCACTTTCTGCGTTTCCACTTTCACCGCGTTCAGGCGGCGCAGCGCGCGCTGGGCGGCGATGCGGCCCACCTGTTCCGGCGGTTCCAGGCCTGCGAACCCGCGCGCCATCGTGTACCAATAGTCGCGCTCCATCGACTCGCCGTCTTTCGCCACCGGCGACACCGCCAGCGAGCACGAACTCGAGCGGTACTCCCCCGCGAACCCTCGCGAATTCGCAAAAATGTGCCGCCCGGTGTTGGTGTCGAATGAAGCGCCTTCGGAGTTCTGGATGCGTGGATCGGCCGTCAGCGCCGCCTCCTCCGCCCGCTTGGCGGTCTCGATTTTCAGCGGCGTCTCGAGTCCCTCGATATCGTCGGAATAGAGGCGCAGGTCGCCCGAGATCTTCCCCAGTTCGTCCGGATCCGGAAGCCCGGCATGCGGGTCTTCAGTAGTGACATCGGCCAGCTCGATCGCCTGTTTCACCAGCCGCTCGATGCCCTCCGCCGATAAATCGGACGTATACGACGACCCGGTATGTTTTCCGATCAGAATGCGCAGCCCCGCCCCGCGCGACCCGGCCTCCTTCAGGCTCTCCACCTCGCGCATGCGCACGCTGGCCGAAAATTCATCGCCTTCCGAAATGGTGCACTCCGCGTCGGTCGCGCCGCGAGCCAGCGCGCGCTTGACAATGTCCGCCGCCAGCTCCCCCAGGTGATTCTCGCTCAAGCCGTGCCTCCCACGGTCATGCGGTCGATCTTGATGGTCGGAATCCCGACGCCCACCGGCACGCTCTGCCCTTCTTTCCCGCAAACGCCGATGCCTTCGTCCAACCGCAGGTCATTGCCCACCATGCTGACGTACTTCAACGCTTCCGGTCCGTTGCCGATGAGGGTGGCGTTGCGCACCGGGCGGGTCAGATGCCCGTCTTCAATCAGGTAGCTTTCCGACGCCGAAAATACGAAGTTGCCGCTGGTGATATCCACCTGGCCGCCGCCGAAATTCACGCAGTAGAGCCCTTTCGGCACCGAGCGGATGATCTGTTCCGGGTCGCTCTCCCCCGCCAGCATGAACGTGTTGGTCATGCGCGGCATGGGGATGTGGGCGTAGCTCTCACGCCGTCCGCTGCCGGTCGATTCCGAGTGCAGCAGCGAACTCGACAGCTTGTCTTGCAGGTAGCCGCGCAGCACGCCGTTCTCGATCAGCACGTTGCGCTGCGTCGCGTGCCCTTCGTCGTCCACGTTGAGCGAGCCGCGGCGGCTGTTCATCGTGCCGTCGTCGATTACTGTACACAGCTCGCTCGCTACCTTTTGGCCGATGCGGCCGCTAAAGGCCGAGACGCCTTTACGGTTGAAGTCGGCTTCGAGTCCATGCCCCACGGCTTCGTGCAGCAGGATTCCCGGCCAGCCCGGACCGAGCACCACCGTCATCTCGCCGGCCGGGGCATCCACGGCGTCCAGCATGACGACTGCTTCGCGGGCGGCTTCTTTGGCGAAGTGCTCCGGCGTCTTTTCCTTCAAGAAGAAATCCAGTTCCACACGCCCCCCGCCGCCGGCATGGCCGCGCTGGGGAGCGCCGCCGTCCTGCCGGGCCAGAGCAAACACGCTCATCCGGGCCAGCGGCTGCCGGTCGATCGTCAGCACCCCGTCGCTGGTGGCCACCAGCACGT
The DNA here is from genome assembly GCA_020073145.1 of Terriglobia bacterium. Lineage (GTDB taxonomy): Bacteria > Acidobacteriota > Terriglobia > Bryobacterales > Bryobacteraceae > PSRJ01. Next base: position 79,232 of record JAIQFS010000002.1, on the reverse strand, counting down.
GCCGGAAGTTATCGGCGTACACGGCCTGCACCTGGAAGATCCGCGGATCGTAGGCCCGGGCCGCTTGGTCCGCCCGCTTCACCAGGTCCACCCGGGCGCTAAACGCGGTTTCCGTGGGTGCCGTCACCACCGGATAAAGGTTGTGGCGTGCCCCTTCATTCAAATCGAACTTCTCTACCTTGGCGGGTTCGCTGGCGATGCAGGCCGCCACCCGCGCCGCTTTGCGGATCTTTTCCGGCGCCAGATCGTCACTATAGGCGTAACCCGTGCGTTCTCCAGCAATTACGCGGACCCCGACCCCCATGGAAACGCCCTGGGTGGCGCTTTTGACCATGGATTCATCCAGGCTGATCGAGCTGGTGAGCAGGTATTCAAAGTAAAGATCGGCGTAATCCCCCCCTTGGGAGAGGGCTTCCGCCAGGTAACGTTCCAGATCCTGCCGGGTAATCTGAAACCGCGAGGCAAAGATGGACTCGGAGAACTCCATGGTTTCAGGCTACCATGAGGGTTTGGGAACGGCTTTGCATTTCGGCCGTCTGGAATCGTAGAGCGAACGGCTCCCATTTATCTTTCTTTAGAGGGCTTTGTAACCTGTCCAACGACCGGCACGCCTTTCGTTTTGAGGTAATGAGCGGACGGATGCCGGCACGCAGGGTGCGGCATGCTGGTTGATTTCGAGCTCATCAAACGCGCGCAAGGCGGTGATAATGCAGCGTTTAACGAAGTCGTCCTGGCCTACCGGAAGCGGATTTTGGGCACGATCACCCGGGTGATCGCCCGTCCGGAGGATGTCGAGGATGTGGCGCAGGAAGTTTTTCTGCGGCTCTATTTTTCCCTCGATCAGCTCCGGACCCCGGAGGTTTTTGAGCCGTGGCTGTATCGCCTGACCGTGAACGCGGCGTACGATTACCTGCGCAAGCAGCGGCGCCGCCCCGAGTTCCGCATGTCGGACCTGTCGGAACAGCAGGTTCTGATGGCGGATGCGGTGGCCGGCGGCAAGGTGGAGCATGAGGAGCAGTACCAGAAGAAGATCCGGGAATCGGTCGACGCCCTGCTGGGGGCGGTTTCCGAGGCGGATCGGATCCTGTTGATGCTTAAAGAAGTGGAAGGATTGTCGTTAAAAGAGCTTGAAAAGATCTATCAGGTCAACGAGAATGCTCTAAAGGTCCGGTTGTTTCGGGCCCGGCAGCGGGTTTTGAAGGCCTTCGGGGCGTCACCGAAAGGCAAGGAGCCGGCAACGGCCGGTTGAAGCATATGAATCTTCGTGGCAGCCAAGACGACCAGTTGAATGCCTTGTTTCAGGCGTACCGTGACGCGTGTCCCGCGCCGGAGCCCGATGTCAACTTCATGCCACACTTGTGGCGGCGGATCGAAGCCCGGCAGAATTCGGCCTTCTCGTTCCGGCGGATGGCCAACGCTTTAGTGACGGCGGCCTTGGCGGCCACCATGCTGCTGGGAGTGTACACGGCAGTGCCTCACAACAAGGCGGCCGATTACTCCATGACGTATGTCGAAGCCCTGGCAGACGCCAACAGCATCGACACCCCCGATATCGTAGCGCCGGTACGGCTGGATCTCAGCGAAGCGTCCCGGTGAGTGTGTAGTCATGCCCAAGTCCAAATTGTCCGCGGTTCTTTATCTGATCCTGGTGTTCGTGAGCGGGGCCCTGGTGGGGAGTTTTTCCTACCGCCTGTATTCCATGAAGACGGTGATCGCGGGCGCGCCCCAGCCCCGGCCGACGCCGGAGGAGATGCGCCGGCACTATGTGGATGATCTGCGCACGCGGGCCAAGCTGGATGACGCGCAGGTGGCGACGCTCAACGAGATTCTGGACGGCGCCCGGGGCGAATTCGACCAGTTGCGCCTGAAGATGAGGGCCGAAGGGCAGGGCATCCAGAACCGGCAGGTGGACCGCATCAACGCGATGCTCAGCCCCGAACAGCAGGCCACCTTCGCGACGTTCCGCGCCGAGCGCGAAAAAATACGCGCGGAGATGCGCGCCAAGCAGCAGAAAAAGAAGTAATGTTCCGCCGTCTCAGGGATGGCCGCCTGTGAGGCCACGCCTTTCTCTGTTCCTCCTGCTCCTGACGGTTTTTCTGGGACACGCTCAACCCGCAAGGAACGAAGAACGTTTCGCTGTCATCTCGGACGACAGGATGCGAACTCTGCTCCGAGGCATGGGGTTTGAGTTCGAGGAGAATTCGTCCGCCGGCGGGATGACGTTCGCGTGTTTCATTTGAACAGCCGAAGTGTCACGGTGCTCAACCGCCGGAACGGCATTCACCTTTCCGCCTGCTTCGGGGTCGGCGTCGACTTACTGAAACAGAATCAGTGGAACCGGGAGCACTTCTCCACCGGGGCCTACCTCGACGATCAAGGCTGCAACGCGCTGAGATCGGATGTGACTTTTGGTGGCGGCGCGACGAACCGGATGATCGAAGAGTTCGTCCGGCAGTTCTGTACCGACGTGGCGATCTTTGCCAAGGTCGTGGCCCAGCCCCCGTCAGGTCCCAACACGCCTTCGGCCTCTCCAGCCGCCGTGGTTTCCTTGTCGAATCGCCCCCGGTCGCCCATCGGTCCGATGGCGTGGTCTCAATCGCCTCCGTACGCAAAGCACGCGCCTCCGTTGCCGGGCGCGGCCTCGTCTGTTCCCGGGCTCTTGAAGATCAATCCCAAGATTTCGTTGAGGTACGATGCAAGTGTCTTGCACCGGTGGGCGGTTCCTCTTCTCGCGCTCATCCGGCGGCGGTCATGCGCTGGTCATCGCAGAGCCGATCGCTGTGCCGCTGGGCTCGGTGGAGGATGTTGCCCTGGCCAATGCTCAGTTGGTCGATCCGAACGCCAAGATTGTTTTCAGGGATCAACGCAAGGTCAACGGGGTGGTCCTCCGGTTCCTGAAGATCGAGGCCGACGTGGACGCGGTTCCGATGGTCTACGGCGGCTACTTCTACGGCGGCGAACAGGGCACGGTTCAGGTGGTGACGTACGCCGAGAAGACTCGATTCCCCGAGGCGGAGAAGGATTTCATGGACTTCCTCAACGGGTTTACGGTGTCAAAATAGAGTCCGCACACTCCCAGGCCGCGCGGCCCGCACTCGTTTCCATTGATAGAGAAAGCGGGGCAGGTCAGAAACGCGACGCAGAACGCCGCTGCCTCGACCGCCGAAGAGAATGACGCCATCCTTACTCCAGGCGCCGGTTCCCACCGCGTTGCTCACGGTGCAGAGGGTTTGCGGAGGCCCGCCGGCCACCTCGATCTTCGTCAGTTCATTCGCAACGGCGAATCCCAGGAAGCGGCTGTCCGGCGACCAGAAGGGGGAAACCGCACCGTCGGTGCCGGCGAGCCGGCGCCATTCCAGAGTGTCGAGGTCGTGAATCCAGAGACCGCTCTGCTCACCCGTGGCATTGAAGACGAGCTTGTGGCCATCGGCGGAGCCGAGACGTATACGTCAAACTGGACGTTCTCGGGGAGCGTGACCTGGAAGCGAGTGGCGCGCGCGGGAGGTGTGGGCTTGAGCCAGAAGACCCAGGCGGCTGCAGCGATCAGCAGCAGCAGAAAGGCGCCGAGCGCCGGGAACGACCAACGCTTACGCGGCGGCGTTTGGACGGGGATCGGGACGCTGGCGCTGGAGGTGAGTAGGGGCGGGGCGTCGAGATCGATCAACTCGAGGGTGCGCTTGAGATCGAGCGCGGAATTCCAGCGGTCTTCGGGCTTCTTTTCGAGGCAGCGGCGGACGAGGCGCTCGAGCGCGCGCGGCGTGGCGGGCTGGCTTTGGCTCATGGGCGGCGGCGGGTCTTTGAGCATGGAAGCCAAGACGCCGGGCTGCGTATCGCCGGTGAACGGGCGCTGGCCGGTGATCATCTCATAGAGCACGACGCCGAAGGAGAAAATGTCGGAACGCTCGTCGGTGGGCTTGCCTTCCACCTGCTCAGGCGCCATGTAATAGAGGGTGCCGAGGACGGCGCCGGCGCGTGTGATGGGCTCGGTGACGGTTTCGCCGCCGGCGGATTCGGCGGGCAGACGCTCGGAACCTAGCTTAGCGAGACCGAAATCGAGCACCTTGACGCCGTTGCGGGTGATGATGATGTTGCCGGGCTTGAGATCGCGGTGGATGATGCTTTTGGCATGCGCGGCGGCGAGCGCGTCGACAATCTGCACGGCGTAGCTCAAGGCTTTGTCGAGCGGCAGCGGACCACGATCGATGATGCGCGACAGCAACTCGCCTTCGAGCAACTCCATGACGAGATAGTTGGGACCGATGTCGTAGAGCGTGCAAATGTTGGGATGATTGAGCGCGGAGATGGCGCGGGCTTCGCGTTCGAAGCGGTCGTTGAATTCGCGCGAGGAAACCTTGATGGCGACGGGCCGGCCAAGGCGGGTATCGGTGGCGCGGTAGACTTCGCCCATGCCGCCTTTGCCGATGGGTCCGGTGATTTCATAAGGGCCGAGCTTGTCTCCCGCTGCGAGTCGCATGAGTGTAGACAAGTGCATCGCAGCGGGCAGTCGCGGCGAAGCGGGGCACCCGCCTGTTATTTTTCCGCCAGCAGACGTCCGACTTGAACGTTGAACTCGTCTTCGGCTGCTCGAAACAAATCGCCGCTGCCGGGACTGGGGAATCCGGAATGGATGCCGCGCACCCGCCCTTTTCGGTCGATGAACAGCGTGGCGGGCCACGTATTCCAGTTGACCAGCTGGGTGAGCTGGGCCTCCGCCCCCTCCGGCTCGCCGCACAACAGCACCGGGAATTCCAGGCCGTACCTCTTCACGAAGGCACGCAGGCGGGCTGGGTCCTTCAACTGATCGGCCTCCTCGAAAGAGAGAGACACGATCTCCAGGCCCTGCGCGCCGTACTTCCGGTACATCTCCTCCAGATACGGAGCTTCATCGTGGCAGTTGGGGCACCAGCTCCCGGTGATCTCGACCACCAGGACCTTGCCGCGGAACCGGGCATCGGTATCGGATACCGTACGCCCCCGCAAGTCCGGGTAGCTGAACCGGAACGGTTGGGAGGCGTCTTTCATGGTGGTGTGCAGATCGGGATCGGTGGGTTCCGGAAGGCCCTTGGCCCGGGCAGCAGCCGGGCGATAGGCCGTGAGTTGGGTGTTGGCATCCTGCAGGATGTCCAGGGTGCCATCGCTGGCGGGAGTGATTTGCATCAGATGCGCGCGGGCGCCATCGAAATGGCTGAGCACGAACTTGCCGTGCTGGAAGGCGCCGCTGATAGTGCCGGTGTCGCCATCGACGCGCAGAATCGTCGCCGTGGCTTTGGCGCCGGATTGCTGCACGATGAAGCGCCAGGCGGATTCGCCCTTGCCGCTCTTGTTGGGGATTTCCCAGAGGCCATCGATGGGGGGCGCCGGTTCGGCTCCCTGTGCCGCAGCAGCCCGGGTGGCGCGAATCGCGAACGGCCCTTTCATACGCCGCGTGCCGGCATACTGGCCTTCCAGGACGCCATTTTGGAGCGTGGCATCGAGCGTGGCCGCGTAGTAATCCCACTGCAGGGTGAGCTTGCCGTTTTCGAATCGGCCCTGGGTTGACGGGTAGCGGTCCGTGCCGTTGAAGAAGCAGGCGGTGACGTTGGCGCCCGAGCCGGTAATTTCCAGCGGAAACGGCGTGGCGACACCGTTGATCTGGATGGTGGCGTCCCACATACCGGCGATGGAGGCCGGAGCCGATTGGGCCATGGCTGCCGCAGCCAGAGCCAGAAACAGGACGGCGAAGCGCTGGACTGACATGGGAAGAAGATAGCACGGCTGGAATTCGGATGGCGGCCCCCGCCGTCACCGGCCCGGCTAGACGCGGGGAATTCAGCCGCGCTGCAACGAATCGAGCAGGTCGCGGAAGCGGCGGCGGCTGACGTCGAGGCGCTGGCCGTTCTTCAATAGGACTTCGCCCGACCCGCCGGGCAGGGGGAGCACTTCGGCTACGGCGTTGAGACTGATGATGGCTGCGCGCGAGACTCGAAAAAACCGCGATGGGTCGAGCCGCTGTTCCAACTCGTTCAACGTCGGCTCCATCCAATATGCGCCGGTGTCGCTGACCAGGCGGGTCAAGCCACCTTCCGAGGAGAAGGACAGGACGCGCGACTCGTTGACCACGCAAAAGGAGTGCGCGTTCTTGACGAGAAATCGGCCAGCGCGGCGCGGCTGGCTTTGGGTGACTTGGTTGAGCGCCCGCTCCTGGCCAGTTCCCACGCTCGAGCGCACGCGGGACAGCGCCTGTGCGAGGCGGGCCCGGCTGACCGGCTTCAGCAAGTAATCGGCCGCGGCCAGCTCGAAGGCGTCCACGGCGTGCTCCTCGTAGGCTGTGCAGAAGACAATGTGGGGGCGGGGGGAGGGGAGGCAGGCGGCGACGTCCAGTCCACTGCAACCGGGCATGCGAACGTCGAGCAGCACCAGGTCCGGCCTGAGATGGCCGGTGAGTTCCATGGCCTGCACTCCGGTCTCGGCTTCGCCCACGATCTCGATGTCCGCGTGGGAGGCGAGCAACTGGCGGAGGCGCGCTCGCGCCGGAGCTTCGTCATCCGCGATCAGAACGCGCATGCGATCCTGTTCCATTCGCTGGGACCGAGGGACGCGGAATCTCGAGCCACACTCGTGTCCGGCCCTCGCTCGATTCCCAACGCAACCGGGCCTCCTCGCCATAATACCCGGTGAGGCGATCGGCGACATTGCGAAGACCATGGCCGGCGGAACCGCCCAGGTTGAAGTCCGGCGGGAAGCCAGGGCCGTTGTCGCACACCTCGATGATCAGCAGGGATCCTTCGAGAACCGCAGGCTGGCGGCGGCGACTACAGTCAGCCCGAGCAGAACGCGATACCACGCGCGCAGCGGCCGGATTTCCGCCTTCCCCAAGAGCAGGCCGAGGATTCCCGCGCCGCCGAGCAGAAGGGCGGGGAGGAGATCGCGAGACGATGCGGTGACGAGGTCGAGGTCGTCCAGACCGGCGGCCACCGCGGCGGCGACGGCGATCGCATAGAACCCCGCCAGCACGAACCGCCGGCCGGCCTGCAGCACCAGGTGTAGCAGCAGTGGCGGCACCATGCCGGTCGCCAGGTCGAGGGCCACGGTCAGCGGCGTCTGGGCCCGCGGCACCAACCGCAGCAGCAGGTTGAGGGCGAACGCCGCGGCGCAGACGACGGTGAACGCTGCGAACACCGAAGGGGGACGGGTCCGCCGCTCGCGCCAGTAGAACAAGGCCAGCACCGAGAACATCAGGGCGCTCAGGGTGATGGTGGCCATGGTAAGCAGGTAGAGCGTGTCGTAGCCCGCCATAGTCATGGACTATTTTGCACGGGTTTCCCCGTCACTGTCTTCAAGGCCTGAAGGATGGCGCGGTAGTTGTTCTTGTCGGCCTCCAGCAACACAGCCCCGTTCTTCCCGTCCACGCCGCGAAACTCGATGCCCACGAAATGGTTCTTGCTCCGGTGGAGAATTCCAAACAGCACCAGCGGATTGACCAGGACGACGCTCAACGTCACCATGTCGGCCACGCGGCGATGGGCCTCTTCCCCGTAGCTCAAGGCCGTAATCTGCGAAGGCGTCAAGTCGAACGACGTGCGGCCCGCGAACACCAGGCGGATGAGGTCGGGCGACACGGTGAGCGTGGTGTTCCAGTCGTACGGATTCACCTTGGCCGGTACGGTGCCGCCGCTGTAGCGGATTTTGTTCCAGGAATTGCCCTGGCTCCAGAGGAGTTGGGACGAAACCAGGAGCAGCGCCAGGTCGCGCTTTCGGTGGGGACACACAGCCAGTCCAGTATAGGGGCCGTGCTGCCAGGCGACAACCGTTTCCGGATGGGCGGCGGATTCGGGGGAATGAGCGGCCAGCACGGGGCATTCCGGTTGCAAGCCGCCCATCTGGAAATTTCAGCCGGTCACCGGAAATTGGTGGCCGCTGCTCCGGTTCCGCCGTATCATGCCATTCATGCGGATCTGGTGGGCCTCGGTGACGTTGATGCTGGCGACGGGCGCGGCGCACGCACAGAATAGCGATCTGGCCATCCTGGCGGGGATCTCGGGGCCGCGTGGCCAGGTGACGACGGCGCCCACGACGGTAATCTCCGGGTCGGTCGGGGCCAGCGGCGAGGTCAACTATGCGTGGCAGGCGCTCCAGCGCGCGGTGGATCTGTACATTGAGCTGCCGCTGGTGATCACGGGCCAAGATCGCGGGACGGTCACTCCCGGCAGGGTTTCGGACCTGAGCTTCAAAGACGTTTTCTTCACGCCGGGCGCGCGTCTGAAGATCTCGCCGCAGTCGCGCGTTTCTGTGTATGCGGCCCTGGGGGGCGGCATCGCGTCGATGGGCACGACGATGTCGGTCGTCAGCCCGGGCTCGGTCAGCGAGACGAGCAACCGGGCGACGACGGCCGCGCTGGATTTCGGCGGAGGGCTCGACTTTCGCCTGACGCGCCTGTTGAGCCTGCGGGCGGAAGGCCGGGACTTCGTGACCCGCGCCAGCCTCGGCTCCGCTGGCAGAAACCACTGGATGTTTCTGGCGGGAATCGCTTTTCACTTCTGAAGGCGCGCCCCGTCCCGCAGAGTCGCGCGTGTTGACCCATTGGCGGCATGGCGATCCGAGATGACTGGCCTGCCCGCCCGGTCTTCAAGCGGCGTGCGGTGGGAGACTCGGGGGCAGAGCCTGGCCGGGCGTTAATCCTACCGCCACGGTGAGCCGCGCTGGAAGGGAATCGAACACGCGGCGGAAGGATTCTGATCCAGTTGCTGACGGCGGAACGGTGGCTCGAGTGGCTCGAATCGCGAAGGGCCCTTTTCCTGCGCCGCGTTCCGGCATACTGACCTTCGAGCACGCCCCTATGGAGCGTGGCATCCCACAGGCCTGCGATGGATTCGGGCGCGGACTAGGCCATGGCTGCCGCAGCCCAGAGCCAGAAACGGGACGGCGAAGCGCTTGACCAGCATGGGAAGAAGATATCACGGCCGAAAAACGGGACCGGGGTCCTGTTGACTAGGCCGGCGGTGATCCGGGAATTTCGGGGAGAGTCCGCCGAAACTTCCCGATCCAACCGTGGAGGCAGATGGATCAGGCAACGGGCTGCGGCGTCTTCTTGGCGGCGCGGGAGACCTTGTACTTCTTTTCGAATTTCTCCACACGGCCCGCGGTGTCGATCAACTTCTGCTTGCCGGTAAAGAAGGGGTGGCAGGAGGAGCAGATTTCCACGCGGATGTCGCCTTTGTGGGTGGATCGCGTTGGGATGACATGTCCGCAGGCGCAGATGACCTTGATTTCGTTGTACGCGGGATGAATACCGGCCTTCATGATGGTACGGGGAATCCTTTCGAGAAACTCAGTATAGCAAATGAAAACCCCCGTGGTCCGAAACGGGCCACGGGGGCTGGTGCCTTTAGAAACCTGAAGGCCTAACTGACGCGTGAGGCAGCCGGTCCACAGGAACGCGATCCCGAATACTGGAGACGGGATCTCAGCATGAGAGGCTCGACTTTAACAGTCGGCCACCTCCCGCGGTCTTTTATGACTATCCATCTTCCTGGACCACCTCCTTTCCCAGTGATACTTTCATCCTCTCACGAGGCGGAAAACCTGTCAACACCTTGCTTCTAAAGGGATAGCGCTGAAATTGGGGTCACAAGTACTGGGCCGCGAAGCGGCACATGCCGAGGCCGTCGATCCAGTTGAAGGGAAAGTGGCCGGTGGTGTAATGGGCGCACGGGAGGGTCAGAACCCGGTGCGGCAACTGGAGTTTGCGAAAACTGTCCAGGACCTGCCGGGAGTATTCGGGGAGAAAGGTGGTGTCGTAGGGGGCCCACACCAGCAGGCTGCGCACGGGGTGGCCGGGGAAGCGCTGGAGGTACGAGGCCGGGCTGATCACGGACCAGTAGTGCCGCAACTCCTCCGGGGTCACGTGGTCGCCGAAGCCGCGGCGCACGTTCTGGGTGGAGAGGCCGTTCCACACGACATCGGAGAAATACATGGAGACGTGGTTGAAAATGCCGGCTCGCACGCGCGGGTCGTGCGCGGTGGCGATGCAGGCCACGCAAGATCCCAAGCTGGTGCCGAGGATGCCGAGGCGGGAGTAGCCCTGGCTTTGGAGCCAGTCGAGGCAGGCGCGGGTATCGATGATGGATTGGCGGCAGGCGTGGATGGTGCGGCCGACGTTGCTCGAGACGTGATAATCGGCGCGCTGCAATTCCGGGGGCATGCGCTCGGCGTGATACGCCATGGTCATGCGCAAGGCGCTGATGCCGAATTTATTGAGCAGCTTGCAAAGGCCCACATGACCGTCCGGCCCGGAATTCCACTGGGGAAGCACCACCAGGGCGCGCCCGCGATCTTTGGCGGCGGGAAACCAGCGGGCGTGAACCGTATCGTTCTCCGGGTAAGGAGAGGAGACGGGGCTGGAAAAGGTCAGGCGGTCCTGGTCCAGCTTGTAATCGCGAACCGGATCATAGGAATAGAACCGGTCGGAATCCTGGAGGGCCTGATCGACGAAGCGGGACAGGCAGGCGGCGGAAGTGCCGTTGGCGTCGGCCGGACAATGCGGAAAGCCAATGCGGGCCAGCCAGTCGGTGCCCCAGTCAAACGGCCGGACGACGCGGTTGGTATCGACGCTGGCGAGTTTCCGCTCCCAGCGGTCGATCCAGCGGGCGTAGAATCCTGTCATCGGGAGAGAAACCACAGTGTAGCAGACAAAGAAAAGCCCCACTCCGGGATATGGAACCGGGGCGGGGCTGGCTGCCAATCCAAAGGAGGCAACGCACCAAAGCTTGCTAAAACCTCTGTAACGGACCCGCGGCAGCTAGTGCAACCGGGGGGCCATCCCTAAGTGATTGATAAGACACACTAGATCGGCGGTATTTCCCGAATTCGGAAGGCCGATTCTACGGTTTCCAAAAGAACGGAACAAAGCCACCGGGGCCGTCGTCCTGCTAGAAGGAGTAACCAAGAAGGAGGCGCCCATGTTCTGCCACGTGTGCGGGACGCAGATGCAGGAGTCCGCCAGTTTCTGTCCGTCGTGCGGGAAAGGGGTTGGCGCGGTGCCGCTGATGCCGAGGCAGAGCCGCATTGCCGGACATGTGCGGCTGCTGGGAATCTTCTGGCTGGCGCTGTCCGCATTCCGTCTGATCCCGGGATTGTTTCTGGTCGCGATGTTCGATCGCGGCCTGTGGTTCCTGCCGCCCGAAGTTCCGGGCTTTGTCCATGGAATCCTGCAGGCGGTGGGCTGGCTCTTTCTGGCGAGCGGCGTGGTCGGCATTATCGCCGGCTGGGGATTGCTGGACCGGCAGCCCTGGGCGCGCATGCTGGCGATCGTGGCGGGTTGCTTCAATCTGCTCGACATGCCGTTCGGGACCGCGCTCGGAATCTATACGCTGTGGGTGCTGCTGCCGGCGCAGTCGGAGGCGGAATACCGGAGCGTAGCGCGGGCGGCGTGAGCGCCAGGGTTTCGGCCTTCGTCCACGGAGGCGTTACCGCAGGGCCTTCTCAATGGCGGCTTCCGCTACGGGGGCGAGCAACTCGAAGCCTTTGGCATTGGGGTGCAGGCCATCGTCCGAGAAGCCTTCTTTGAGCATGCCCTTGTCGTCAACCAGGGCGGCGTAGTAGTCGGCGAACCCCAGCTTGCCCTTGGCGGCATACTCGCGCAGCCAGGCGTTGAGCTTGAGGATATCGGCCGGCGGGCGCTGCCCGGTCTGCTTGCGGCGGGTATAATCGCTCACCGGAGTCAGCGAGCAGAGGACGACTTTGATGCCGTGGGCTTGCGCCAGTTCGACAATCGCCTGAATGTCTTCGGCGATCATGGTGAGGGTTTCGGGTCCAGTGTTGCGGGCGATGTCGTTGGTGCCGGCGAGCAGGACGAGGGCCGCCGGTTTCAGGTCCAAGACGTCGGGGTAGAGGCGAACGAGCATCTGGGAGGTGGTCTGGCCGCTGATGCCGCGATTGACATACGGTTTGCCGGGGAAGAACTGCGGGAGCTTCCAAATGTCGGTGATGGAGTCGCCGAGGAAGACGACGCGGTGCGGGTCGGCAGGCTGCGCCTGCAACGTCTCATTGTCGGCGTGATAGCGGCCAAGCTGGTTCCAATCCTGCAATCCGTCGGCGAGGGTCTGGGCTGCACCGGCGAGGCAGCAGTTGGAGCGGGGCGGATTGTAAGGCTCGGCCAACTGGCTGAAGGCGGCGGCCGGCAAGAGCAGAGCAACGAGAAGAGATTGCCTAGTCATACCCTCAGTTATAGATCATGAATTCCAGGAGATTTCCGTCGGGGTCGCGGGTGTAGACGCTGGAGGCGCCTTTGCGGCGGCCGCCCTGGCGCGCGACCGGGCCCTCGATGATTTTCGGGCCGGCCTTGTCGAGCATGGCCTTGAGCGACTCGGCCGTGCCCTCCCAAACGAAGCAAAGGTCACCGCACGGGGGTTTGGCTGCGGGAGCGCGCAGGGTGAACGACTCGCGCTGCCAGGTGGCGGGGCGGTGAAAGTTGATCATGTTGTCCCCGATATAGACGGAGCAGGCGGCGGCGCTTTCCGCGACATCAAAACCGAGGCCGCGGTAGAAGGCCAACATGGCGTCGGTGTTCTGCATGGGCAGGGCAACATGGTCGAAGCCGCGGACGCGGCCGGCGGGCTGGGCCAGCGCCTGGGAGGCTGCGCCAGCGGCGACCGCGCCTCCGAGGAACTTCCGACGGGAAGATCTGGTTTTCATGAGCGGCCTCCTCGGGAACTGCTTTGTCGAGTATACCCGCTTTGCCGGAGGGAACGACCGCGCCAGGGCGAGCCGCCGGCAAGCGGCATGGTCCCGAGATCATACTTGAGAATATTCGTCAGATCGAATATTCTATAACCATGCAGAACATGCTGCGGGCGTACAAGGCAAGCATCTTTCAAGCTCTTGCGCATCCGACCCGCATCGCCATCCTGGAGGTTTTGCGGGAAGGCGAAGTCTCGGCCGGGACCATTCAGGAGCGGCTGGGGGTGGAGCAGGCCAACGTTTCGCAGCATCTGTCCATCTTGCGCAGCCGGCAGATCGTGACCAGCCGCAAGGAAGGAAACCAGGTGTTTTATTCGCTGCGGCACAAGGTTCTGATCAAGGTGCTGGAGCTCATGCGGCAGTATTTCCAGGCGCACCTCAACGAATCGGTGCAGATGCTGGGCGAAATCGAGGGAGAGCGGCAGGGCCGCTGAGGGCAGATGGACTGGGTTCGCGCGGCTTTCTTCGGAGGACTGATCGCCTACCTGGCGGGGGCGGCGGCGGGTGTGGCCGGATACCGGACGCCGCGGCTGGCGCGTCTCGGCACGTTCGGCTGCGCGCTGGCGGGAGCGCTGCTGGAGATGACCGCCGCGGTGATGGCACTGGCGCAGGGCGGCGCGGCGGCGTGGACGGTGCCGTTCGGAGTGCCACTGCTGGCGTGGACGGTGCGGCTGAATCCGCTTTCGGCATACTTCAACCTGGCCTTGGGAATTCTGGCGGCCGCGGTTTCGATTTACTCGTTCGGGTATGTGCGGCCGATGGAGGGGCGGAGGAACGTTGGAGCGCTGGGATTCTTCTACAATCTTCTGCTGCTCGGCCTCATGGCGGTGTTCACGGCGGGCGATGCGTTTTTCTTTTTGGTGGCGTGGGAGGTGATGGCGGTCTCGGCGTACTGCCTGGTGGTTTTCGAACACGAGAAAGAAGAAACGCGGCGCGCGGGAATGATGTTTCTGATCATGTCGCACGCCGGCACGGGGCTGCTGCTGATCGCGTTCCTGCTGATGGCACAGGCGAGCGGGAGCCTGGATTTCGCGAGTTTTCACGGGCTGGCTTCGACGTTGCCGGCGCAAGAACAAGGCTTGATCGGCGTCCTGTTCTTTGCAGGATTCGGCGTGAAAGCGGGAATCATTCCGATTCACGTGTGGCTGCCGGCGGCACACCCGGTGGCGCCGAGCAATATCTCGGCGATTATGTCGGGCATCATGATCAAGGCCGGCATCTACGGGATGGCGCTCGTGTTTTTCGATTTCTTCAGCGCGGCTCCGGTGTGGATGGGGATGCTGGTGCTGGCGACGGGCGTGGTCTCGGCGCTGCTGGGAGTGCTCTACGCGCTGATGGAGCACGACCTGAAACGCCTGCTGGCGTACCACAGCATCGAGAACATCGGCATCATCCTGATGGGGTTTGGGGCGGCGCTGGTGTTTCAAACGATGGGGCACAACACGCTGGCCGGGCTGGCGCTGGTGGCGGGACTCTATCACACGCTCAACCACGCGATTTTCAAATGCCTGCTGTTTCTGGGGGCGGGCTCGGTGGTGCACGGGACAGGCACGCGCAACATGGAGGAGATGGGCGGGCTGATCCGGCCGATGCCGGTGACGGCGCTGTTTTTCCTGATTGGCGCGGTGGCGATTTCGGGGCTGCCGCCGCTCAACGGGTTTGTGAGCGAGTGGCTGACGTATCAGGCCTTGCTGGCGGGCTTCGGAATCACTCCTTTGCTGACGCGGGTGGTGTTTCCGATCACGGGCGCGCTGCTGGCGTTGACGGCGGCGCTGGCGGCGGCGTGCTTCGTCAAGGCGTTCGGAATCTCATTTCTGGCGTTGCCGAAATCGGAGCACGCAGCGCACGCGCACGAAGCGACACCGTCGATGCTGGCCGGCATGGGCATTCTGGCGGCGGGTTGCGTGGCGCTGGGGCTGGGAGCGGGCTGGTTTCTGCCGGTGTTCGATCCGATCACGACGCAGGCGCTGGGGGTGCGGATCAGTCCCGCGCTGACGGCGGCCCACGGATTTGCGCTCGCGGCCAGCTCGGCGCACGCGGGAACAGTTTCTCCGCTGGGGATCGCGGGCCTGCTGGCGGCGCTTGCGGTACTGCCGGCGCTGCTATGGCTGGCGTGGGGCCGCAACGGGGCGCGCGCGACCGGCGCCGCCTGGGATTGCGGCCAACCGGGGCTCACTGCCGCGAACGCCTACACGGCCACGGGATTTTCCAAGCCGATCCGGATGATCTTCTCGGCGCTGTACCGGCCGAGGCGGGAGATTCAGGCGGAGTACGAGGTGTCGCCGTATTACCCGACGGCCATCCGGTTCGAGAGCGAGATTGAACCGACGTTCGAGAAGCACGTGTACGATCCGTTTCGGGATGGGCTGTTGCGCATCGCGAGCCGCTTGCGGACGGTGCAGGCGGGAAGCATCCATGCGTACCTGGCGTACATTTTCGTGACCCTGATCATCCTGCTGCTGCTGGGGGTGCGCGGATGATGGCGGCCCTGTTCAAGGTGATGGCGCAGCTGGTCCTGCTGCTCCTGCTGGCGCCCCTGGTGAGCGGTTTCATCAAGACGGCGAAGGCGCGGCTGCAAATGCGGCGCGGGCCGGGCGTGCTTCAGCCCTACCGCGACCTCCACAAATTGCTGCGCAAGGGCATGGTGATCCCGAACACGGCCTCGTGGTTGTTTTCGGCGACGCCGTACGTGGTGTTTCTGGCGACGCTGCTGGCGGGGCTGATGGTGCCGATGGTGGCGGCGGACACGCCTGTGGGCCTCGTTGGCGGCGTGCTGGCGGTGGTCTACCTGCTGGGGCTCGGGCGGTTTTTTCTGGCGCTGGGCGGACTGGATGCGGGAAGCTCGTTCGGGGGACTGGGCAGCAGCCGCGAGATGACGATTGCGGCGCTGGCGGAGCCGACCCTGATGCTGGCGGTGTTCACAGTGGCGATCGGAGCCGGCTCGACCAACCTGTCGCAGATGGTGGCGGCGGCGATCGGCGAGCAGTGGCGGTTTCTGGCGCCCTCGCAGGTGCTGGCCTTCGCGGCGCTGTTTCTGGTGCTGATTGCGGAGACCGGGCGGATTCCGGTGGACAATCCGGCCACGCATCTGGAGCTGACCATGATCCACGAAGCCATGATCCTGGAATACTCGGGGCCCTACCTGGCGCTGATCGAGTGGGCGGCGTCCATCAAGCAGCTGCTGCTGATGGCGCTGCTGATCAATGTCTTCTGGCCGTTCGGGCTGCCGGCGGGATGGTCGGCCGGAGGGGTGGCGGCTGGGGCGGGATGGCTGGCCGTCAAGCTGGCGGTTCTCAGCGCCGGGGTGGTGCTGGTGGAGACCACCAATGCCAAGCTGCGGCTGTTCCGCGTTCCCGAGCTGATGGCGGTGGCGTTCACGTTAGGGGCGCTGGCGCTGGCGTCGACATTTTTGTTCTGAGCAGCTTATGGACTTTTTACAGAATCCCGAGTTCGGCGACCGGGTGGTCACACTGATGGCGGCCTTTGTGCTGGTGCTGCAGATCGCCATGGTGGGGCAGCGGTCGCTGGTGATGAATATCCGGGTGTTCGCGGCGCAATCGTTTCTGCTGGCCTCGATTGCGGCCGCCATTGCCTGGTACAACCACGCGCCGCACATCTATTTTGCGGCCGGAATGACGGTGATCGTCAAAGCCTTCGCCGTGCCCTATCTGCTGGAGAGGCTGGTGGACCGCATCGAGATCCGGCACGAGATTGAACCGATCGTCAACGTGCCGGTGTCGATTGTGATCTCGGGCGGGCTGACGCTGGTGGCGTACCTGGTGGGCGCGTCGTTCTATCACCCGGAGGCGGAGCCGAGGAGCCTGGGGCACAACACGCTGGCGGTGGCGATTTCGCTGTTTCTGATCGGGTTCTTCATGATGGTCAACCGGCGCAAGGCCCTGACCCAGGTGCTGGCGCTGCTGTGCCTGGAGAACGGGGTTTTCCTGGCGGCGATCTGCCTGACCTACGGGATGCCGCTGATCGTGGAGCTGGGGGTGTTCTTCGATGTGCTGGTGGGGGTGATGGTGCTGGGGATTCTGGTCTACCGGATTCGCGAGACGTTCGAATCGATGGACGTGAGCAAACTGCGGAGGCTGAGAGGCTGACGGATGCTGCTGCTGGCTTTGCTCGCGGTTCCCTTCGTCGCGGCGCTGGTGTCGGTGCTGGCGCGGACGCGGCGGGCGATGGAGACGGCCAACCTGGCGGGCTTCGGGGTGACATTCGCGCTGGCGCTGATGGTGGTGAGCGCGGTGCTGGCCAGAGGGCCGGTGTCGGTGTGGGGCGGATTTCTGTACGCCGATTCGCTGAGCGCGCTGGTGTGCCTGCTGACGGCCTCGGTGGCGCTGCTGTGCGCGGTCTACGCGGTGGGGTATGTGCGGGAAGACGAGCGGAGCGGATTGTTCGAAGACGCCGCGGCCGGCCTCTGGCAATTCCGCAAATACTACAGCCTGACCCCGCTGTTTGTGTGCGCGATGCTGCTGGTGGCGCTGGCGAACAACCTAGGGGTGATGTGGGTGGCGATCGAGGGCACCACGCTGACGTCGGTGTTCCTGGTGATGTTTTACGGAAAGGTCACTTCGCTCGAGGCGGCCTGGAAGTACGCGATCATCGGCGGGGTGGGGTTGTCGATGGCGCTGTTCGGAACGCTGCTGGCATACTACTCGGCCCACCGTCTGGCGGGCAGCGACACGCTGGCGGGGTTGAACTGGTCGGTGCTGGCGGCGCACGCGGCTGAGCTGGACCGGACCACCATGCGGCTGGCGTTCATCCTGGTGCTGGTGGGCTACGGAACCAAGGCGGGCCTGGCGCCGATGCACACCTGGAAACCGGACGCGTACAGCGAAGCGCCGGTGCCGGCGGCGGCGCTGCTGTCGTCGGCGCTGCTCAACTGCGCGCTGTACGGCCTGATCCGTTTCTACATTCTGGCGAGCCGCTGTCTGGGCGCGGAGTTTCCGGGCGCGCTGCTGGTGCTGTTGGGCGTGCTTTCCATGGGAATCGCCACGCCGTTCATTCTGCTGCAAAGGAACCTCCGGCGGCTGCTGGCATATTCGAGCATCGATCAGGCGGGCATCATGGCGATTGCGCTGGGGTTGGGAAGCAAGCTGGGGGCGCTGGCGCTGATGCTGCACATGACCTTTCACTCGGTGACCAAGCCGCTGTTGTTTCTGTGCGCGGGCAATGTGCACCAACACTTCAAGACCGACCTGTTCGGCAAGATCAAAGGCGGAGTGCTGCGAACCATGCCGCTGACCGGCGGGGTGTTCCTGATGGCGACGCTGGCGGTGCTGGGAATGCCGCCGTTCAGCATGTTTCAGAGCGAATTTCTGCTGGTGCGGGCGGCGCTGGGCGGCGGCCACTATTTGGCGACGGCGTTGTTCGTGCTGTTTGGCGCGGGCATTTTCGGCGGCGCGATGTTCCACGTGGGCGGGCTGGTGCTGGGGGCGGGCGACGGACAGCCCGCGGTGGCGCTGCGGCCGTGGCGGGATCTTTCGATGCTCGCCCTGGCCGGCGTGCTGGTGATGCTGGCGTTCTGGCTGCCGGCGCCGCTATTGGAGCTGATCCGCGGGGCAGCGCGGGTCATCACAGGAGACTGACACGTGCGGAGCGTGGTGGAAGAGCTCAAGCAAGAATACGGCGAGCGCCTGCGGGCGGAGCCGGGGTATCCGGACCAGCTTGTGGTTTCAGTGGCGATCGATGACGTGCCGGCGGTGGCGGCGACGCTGCGCGAGTGGCACGGCGCGCGGCTGGTGACGGTATTTGCGGAAGACCGGGTGGCGCCGGAAGGGGCATTCTACAACTACTACGTGTTCGAGCGCGCGGGCGATCCGTGCTACTTGGTGGTCCGCGGGAGGATTCCGGCGGAGGATCCGCGGTTTCCCTCGCTGGCGTCGACGCTTCCGGCGGTGAACTGGGAGGAGCGCGAGATCCAGGACTGGTTTGGAATTGAGGCCGAAGGGCATCCCAACCCGCGCCGCGTGGCTCTGCACGATCACTGGCCGGACGTGCACCCGCTGCGCAAGGATTTTTCACTCAACACCGTACTGCCGCCGTTTGAAGGAGAGCGGCACGTGTACCGGCCCACCTTGGGAGAAGGCGTGTTTCAAATTCCGGTGGGGCCGGTGCATGCGGGGATCATCGAGCCGGGTCACTTCAATTTCGCGGTGGCGGGCGAGCCCATCCTGTACCTGCAGCTGCGCATGTTCTACAAGCACAAAGGCATCGAAAAGCTCTTCGAGGGGATGCCGGCGGCGCGCGGGGTGTACCTGGCGGAGAGCGTGTCGGGGGACTCGGCGTTTTCGCACGGGACGGGGTTCTGCCAGGCGGTGGAGAAGGCCAGCGGCCTGGAGGTTCCGTTCCGCGCGCAAGTCATGCGGACGATTCTGCTGGAACTGGAACGGATCTACAACCACGTGGCGGACATCGGGGCGATCGCGATGGACGTGGGATTCGTGATTGCCAACGCGCACGCGGCGCGGGTGCGCGAGATGCTACTGGCCCTCAACGAAGAGCTGACGGGAAGCCGGCTGCTGCGGGGAATGGTGTGCATCGGCGGCGTGCGCCGGGACTGGGCCGGCGGACCCGGGAAAGCGCTCGGCCAGACCCTGGAAACGGTGGAGCGGGAATTTCGCGATCTGGTGCAGCTGATTCAATCGTCGGATTCGACGCGCGACCGGCTGGAACGCACCGGAATTCTGAGGCCGGAGAAAGCGGCCGCGCTGGGCATCGTGGGGGTGGGCGGGCGCGCCTCCGGGGTGGACCGGGATGTGCGGCGCGACCATCCGTACGCGGCTTACGGAAACCTTACGTGGCGGATCCCGGTGTATTCAGAGGGCGACGTGCAGCGCCGCATGCAGGTGCGGATCGATGAAGTCCGGGAATCATTTGGGATGATTCGCGATGCCGCGGCCAACCTGCCCGCCGGGGAGCATCGGACGCCCGCGCGGCCGATGGAACCGGGGCGATGCGCGCTGAGCGCGGTAGAGGGATGGCGTGGCGAGATCCTGTACTGGCTGCGGGCCGGCGCCGCCGGCCGGCTGGAACGATGCAAGGTGAAGGATCCGTCGCTGAACAATTGGCCGGCCCTAGTGGAGGCGGTGGAGGGGAATATCATCGCGGATTTTCCGGCGATCAACAAGAGCTTCAACCTGTCGTACTCGGGAACGGACCGCTGAGATGTTTCAGATTCTGAACAAGACGGTGCGGACCGGCACGGTGACCGTGGCCTACCCCAAACGCGCGGCCCAGGTTCCGGAGAACGCGCGCGGGGCGCCGGAGTTCGATTTCGGCCAGTGGCGCGATGCCCGGCCGGCGACGGAAGCCTGTCCGACAGGCGCCATCACGGTGGTGGACGCGGGGCTGGCGCGGTCCGTGACGGTAGACTACGGGCGCTGCATTTTCTGCGGCGAGTGCGCGGCGGTGACGCCCGAGGGCGCGGTGCGGATGACTCCGAAGTTCGAGCTGGCGGCGCGCGGGCGGCAGGACCTGGTGGTGGCGGCGGAGTATGCGCTGCGCGCGGACCTGACGCACCATGAGCTGATCCGGGCGGGCCGGGTGGACGAGGCGGGACCGAGACTCGAGCGCGAGATTCATCGCGTGCTGGGGCGGTCGCTGGCGATTCGCGAAGTGGACGCCGGATCGTGCAACGGTTGTGAACTGGAGATCAACGCGCTCAATGCGCCGCGGTACGACATCGAGCGCTTCGGAATCCACTTCGTGGCCTCTCCGCGACACGCAGACATGCTGCTGGTGACCGGACCGGTGACTCGAAACATGGAACTGGCGCTGCGCAAGACGTACGACGCGACGCCGGATCCGAAGCTGGTGGTGGCGGTGGGCGCGTGCGGGATCAGCGGCGGACTGTTTGGAACCAACTACGCGACGCGCGGCGGCGTGGACCAGGTGCTTCCGGTGGATGTCTACATTCCCGGTTGTCCGCCGCGTCCGGAAGCGCTGCTCTACGGTATTCTGCTGGCGGTGGGGCGGCTGGGCGCCTAGGGCGCCGCAACCTCACGCACACTCGCGGGCAATCTCGATGGTTCTGCAACGGCGGTGGAAGCGTCGTGTTGCGGTGCGTGGCAAGGCCCCCCTGCCGCAATATACAAAAACCGATATAATTAGACTGGCGCGAATGCCTGTGAGACCCATTATCTGGATGGGTGACAGCAAGCGAGTGGTGCGGTCCTTCGCGAAACCGGCACGGCAGGAAGTTGGGTTCGAACTCTACCGAGTGCAGCAGGGACTGTATCCGCGAGACTGGAAACCGCTGCCGTCCGTGGGGCCTGGTGTGATTGAGATCCGGGTTCACGCTGGACGCGAGTACCGAATCTTGTATGTCGCAAAGTCGCAGTTCGGTGTTTGCGTGTTAGATGCGTTTGTGAAGAAGAGCCGAAAGACGCCGGCGGCCGCGATCGCGCTGGCAAAAGTGCGGTTGAAGGAACTCTTGGAGCGATTCTGATGAGAACTAAAGGCACGACGGGAAACCAAAACGTTTTTCGCGATCTTGGTTTCAGCGAAGCGGAGGCCGCCAATCTGCGCATCCGAGCGGAGATGATGAATGCTCTGATCGCTCACATTGAGAAGAAGCGCTGGACGCAGGCACAGGCCGCACGCCATCTTCGCATGACACAACCGCGGGTCTCGAACCTGATGCGCGGCAAAATCCAGCTCTTCTCCATCGACACTCTGGTGAACCTGCTGGCCGCAGCCGGCCGGCGGGTTGATTTTCGCGTCGGCAAGGCCGCGTAGGGGGAGCCAGAAGTCAACGCCGACCACGGTGACGAGTTCCGCTCCGCTTGTTCCGCTCCACTTGTTCCGCTCCACTACCGCTCCCGATCAATTAGCTGATATCTTGCCTTGACTCTTCGACTCTGGCGTCGTTCTCGACGAGCGTGCTGAACGGGAGAGTGGCCGCATCGGTCCGGCTTTTCCACAAGTCATCGGCCGCATTCTTGACGATCTGGCCGAGAAAGACGCCGACCGCGGCCTTGAGCGGGCAATGCCCAGTCGATGGTGACTCTCCAGCCCGCGGTCCAGTCATGCCCAGGCGCGGGCGATTTCGGCGAAGCACTCGACGCCGCTTTGGAGGACGGCGGTGTAACCGTGGCCGGGACGGGTCCAGGCGCCGGCCAGGTACAGATTCTGAATCGGCGTGGCGTGGCCCAGGCGGCGGTCTCCGGAGTTGTCGACGGTCTGGTCCCAGCCGTAGATGGCGCCGCGATCGTTGCCGGTGTAGCGGAGATTGGTGAGCGGGGTGCCGATCTCGGTCACTTCGATGGCCTTCGACAGCCCGGGAAGCAAAGCCTCTTCCGCGTGCTGAATCAGCACAGCCGCCATCCTCTGTTTCTCAGCGTTATAGGATGCCTTCTTTCCGGCGCGGTAATCGCCGGCAAACGGCTCCCAATGGTCGAAGCCCTGGATGGCGATCAGGTTCACCGTGTTCTTGCCCTTGGGCGAGTAGCCGGGAAAGAGATTGTCATACAGCGTGATGGCCATGCCGGAGCGCTCGACGTCGGCCCGGCGGGCGGCTTCATAGCCGGCTTCCGGATCATAGCCATGTTCGATGAAGATTTCGGAGTCCGGGATTTCCAGCTCCCGGACCAAGTCGCGATTCAAGCCGAGAAAGACCTGGAAGGAGGAGAGGCTGGTGCTGAACCCGGCGAGGCGCTCCTGGTAGGCCGCGAGGCTGCCGTCTTCGGTTTCCGGGTCGGCCGCCAGAAGGCGGTGGAAGGTCTGGCCGGCGCTGGCATTGGAGACGACGGCGCGGGTGTGGAACTCGCGGCCGTCGACGCAGTGGACGCCATACGCGGCTCCGTTGGACGCCAGGATACGGTCGACGCTGGTATTGAGCAACACCTTGCCGCCCCGGGTCTCAATCAACTTCACCAGAGCGTCGGAGATGGTCTGCGAGCGGCCTTTGGGATAGTAGCCGCCTCCTTCGAGGTAGCCCACGGCCGGTATGGCGTAATAGAAACTGGCGAGCTTGGAGGGCGGTAGCCCGTAATAGGCCCACTGGGCGGAAACGATGGCCTTCAGCTTGGGGTCATGCAGGTGGGCATCCATCATTTGCCCCCAGGTCTGCTGGCCATACCGGACGAGCATGGGGAACTCGATGGGGAACAGAATCTGGTCGGGCGGGTGCGTCAGCCGGGAGAGCCTGGCGACTTCGAGCGACAAGTTCCGCATGTCGGCGAAGAGGCCTTCGATGCCGGGCTTCTCGGCGGGGAACTGGCGCACCAGTTGCGCGACGTAGGCGGGCAGGTCGTGCTGCGCGACGCGGATATCGTGATCGGGGAAGATGGCGCGGTAGAGGTTGGGGTGGGCGACAAACTCGACGCCGGTGATTTCGGGGAATCCACCGATCAGGTTGGGGACGCCGTTTCGTTCGCCGACCGAGGTGGAGTGGAGGGAAACGTCAAAGACGAAGCCGCCCGGCCGGCTGAAGGCAGTGGCGTAGCCGCCCGGCTTGTCGTGCTGTTCGAGCACGAGCGGGCGGTAGCCCTTGCGGGCAAAAGCGGCGGCGCAACTCAAGCCGCCCAGGCCGGAGCCGATAATGGCGGCATCGAACTTGTTCTCGTCTCGTGGGCCGGCGTTCGCCGGGATGGCATCCCAGTCGAAGGCGGCCAGGGGCGCGGCGGCCAGCGCGGCGCGGAGGAGGGCTCTGCGCGTGAAATCGCTGTCAGGCATCGTGTGTCCTCATTTTAAGGCCTGTTTACCCGATACTAGCGCGGATCCAGTGCGGTGGGAAGCGGGGGCGGTGGGAAGCGGCGGCGTAGATACTACAATCGAACGAGTGGCTGCCGCGTCGCAGAGTATGGGATCTCGTTCGTCCGGAGGGGGGAAGGCATTGGCGGGGTTTCTGCTGTCCGGGTTCCTGATTGCCTTACTGGGCGCGATTCTGCCGGCTTGGGGCTATCACCGCGATCCGCCCGACTTCATCGCGGTGGGGAACTACTTTTTGAGCCTGGCAGTGGGGCTCCTGGCGTCATCGGCCCTGGCGCGTCCACTGCTGGTGCGCAAGGGCCTGTCGTTTCTGCTGGTGTTCGCCAGCGCCCTTTCCTGCACGGCGTTGGCCTACCTGGCGTTAGTGTCCCCGCCGGCCTCGGAGTGGTGGCGGGCCGGCGGCCTGCTGGTTCTGGGGATGGCCGCCGGTCTGCTGAACCTGGGATTGTTTCACGCCATCTCGCCGGACTATCAGAGGGATGCCGCGGGAACCGTGAACCGGGGCGGTATCTGGTATGGCCTCGGATGCCTGGCGGCGACCCTGCTGGTGGCAGGCACGTTCTCCGTCTACACGGTGCCGGCGATGGTGATCTTCATGGCGGTGGTGCCTGCGATTTTCGCCGGCCTGTATGCCAGAACCACCTATGCGGCCGCTCCCGAAGGCGCTCACCGCACGCTACGGCAGGCGGTCGCGGATTTTCGCAGCCCGGGCGCGGTGTTGTTCGCGCTGCTGCTGTTTTTCCAGTTCGGCAACGAGTGGTCGATAGCGGGGTGGCTCCCGCTGTTTCTGATCCGGCGCGTGGGGCTGAGCCCGAAAGCCGCATTGCTGACCCTGGCTCTGTATTGGCTGTTCCTGATGCTGGGGCGTCTCGTCGCGGTAGCGGTGCTGCCGCGTATGCGCCATGGGCGATTGTTGTTCACCAGCGGGCTCGCAGCCCTCTTCGGCTGTCTGATTCTCTTCCTCACCAACAACGCGTTCGGCGCGGCCACCGGAGTGGCCTTCGTGGGAGGCGGGTACGCCAGCATCTATCCGCTAGTGGCGGAGGCCATTGGAAGGCGGTTCCCTTACTATCACCCGGGCTTCTTCAACGGCATCTTTTCCTTGGCGATTCTGGGCGGGTTGCTGGCTCCGGCCACGCTGGGATACGCGGCGGCGTCTCTCGGAGTGGGAGTCGTGATCGGCATCCCGCTGCTGGGGACGTGCATGGTGGTGGCGCTGTTGCTCCTGATCTGGCTGGAATCGAAGGTGACCGGACGATGACCGGGGGCCGGGTGGCGCTGCTGGCGCTGTGGACGATCCATCTCTCGGCCGCTCCCTTGGCGCAGGAGATTGCGCGGCTGGTGGACAGTTCTCCGTCGGGGGAGCGGGCATTCTGGGGAATCCAGATTGCGGATCTCAGTTCGGGGAAAACGTTGTATGCGCGGAATGCGGGGCGGCTGTTTGTTCCGGCGTCGAACGTAAAACTGTTCACGTTGGCGCTGGCGCTCTCCCGGCTGGGACCGGAATACCGGTTTCAGACGCGGGTGCTGGCGGAGGCGGCTCCGGATGCGGAAGGACGCGTTCGCGGCGGGCTGCGGTTGGTGGGCGGCGGCGATCCGAACCTGTCGGGGCGGGCGATTCCGTACCGCACCGGCGCGAACGCGGGGAATCCGCTGGCGGCCATCGAGGCACTCGCGGAGCAGGTGGTGGCGCGCGGGGTGAAGCGGGTGGAAGGCGGCATCGTGGGGGACGACACCGGCTACGTGTGGGAGCCGTATCCCGAGGGCTGGGCCGTGGACGATACGCCGTATGACTACGGCGCGCCGGTCTCCGCCCTGACGGTCAACGACAACTCGATCACGCTGACCGTGCGGCCGGGCACGCGCGCGGGAGATTTGGCCGAACTGGGATCAAATCCGCCGCTGGAATACTACACGATCGACAACCGGGTGGAGACGGTGGGGGCGCGCGGGGCGCGGAAGATCCACGTGGAGCGGCAGCCGGGCAGCCGGCAAGTGCGCCTGTGGGGCACCATCCCAGTGCGTGGCGCGGGCGAGGACGTGCTGCTGGCAATGGATGACCCGGCCGAGTATGCGGCGCTGGCGTTGCACCGGGCCTTGGAAGAGCGGGGGGTCACGGTGGAAGGCGGAAGCCGAGCGCGGCACCGTTTTGCGAACGAGAACGTCGAACCCTCGGACGACGGCGGGGTGGAACTGGCGCGGCTGGATTCGGCGCGATTGATCGAAGATCTGCGGATCACCGCCAAAGTCAGCCAGAACCTGCATGCGGAGCTGGCGTTGCGGGCCGTGGGGCGCGGGCGCCGGAACGACGGCAGCCGGGAAGCCGGCCTGGAAGAGATGAAAACGTTTCTGGGCGAAGTGGGGATTGAGGAAGATGCGTACCACTTCAACGACGGTTCGGGGCTGGCTCGGAGGGACCTGGTCACGCCGGCCGCCATTCTGGGGCTGCTGCGTTTCATGTACTCGTCGCCGCAGCGGGAGGACTGGATTGGGTTGCTCCCCGTGGGCGGGCGGGACGGCACGCTCGATACGCGGTTCAGCACCGGCCCGGCGGCCGGCCGGATCCATGCCAAGACCGGCACGCTGGCTCACGTCAGTGCTCTGTCCGGCTATGCCGAGCGGCGCAATGGGCGATGGGTCGCGTTCTCCATTCTGGTGAATAACTACAGCGGGCCGGCGGCCGACGTGCGGGGCGTGATGGACCGGATTTGCGCGTTAATAGTAGAATAGAGACAGGTTCTTATGCCGATCTACGAATACCGTTGCGAAGATTGTGGGACGAAGTTTGAGAAGCTGGTCCGCCGGGTGGCGGAGGCTCCGGGTGTGGAGTGCCCGTCGTGCGGGCAGAAGCACCTGCAGCAGGAGCTTTCCACCTTCGCCGCGCACGCCGGCAACGGCAGCTCGAAGTCCGCGGAGATGCCGTCTTGCCCGAGCGGGCAGTGCGGTAACCCGGGGATGTGCGGCATGAACTTCAACTGAACTCAGACCTCAGGCTTGTTAAATTCCCGATTCGCGCCGTTTCGAGAGCTAGCCTTTTCGGGACGCGCGCGTCTGACCCAGTAATGGCGCAGCCTCGCAGGCTTCAGTGTCAGCAATGCGGGAAGGACTGGGTTCCGAAGTTCCGGTGGCGGCCGCTGGCGTGCCCGCGCTGCCGCTCGGAACGCTGGGACAATCCGGCACTGGAGCCGCGCCGGCGAATTCAGTTCCGGGCGCCCAGCAGATTCTCGACGAAGGCGCGTTCGATGGGCCAGTAGCCGTAGACGCGGGCGCCATCGCTGCGGAAGGAGCCGGCCGTCAGCACGCCGGTGAGATCGGCGGAGTTGGGCAGATGCCGCTGGCCGGCAAACACCTTCTGCAACACGGTGGTGGTGCCCGTGAGCTGGGCGGCCAGGTCCGCGGCGTCGCGGTTGTCGCGGCAGCGGACGATGAGTTTGGCGGCGAACCTGGCGTTCTCGGGAACGAAAGAGAGGACGACGGAGTCGGCGCGGCCCATGCTGCGCGCAAACATCTGGGTTTCGGCCGGCAGACTATCTCCGGAGCGCAGCACGGAACTGGGGATGGAGACCCAGGCCGGCGCGTCGGGAACTTCGGGTTCCGGCGCGCCGCCGGCGCTCGCCATGCGCAGGGCCGCGGATTCATCCGCGCTCACGGCCAGCGCCATCAGATTCGAGCGGATCGGGAAGAACGAGATCCGCCGGTCGGGAGTGCTGCCCTGCAAGCGGCAGAGCGCGCCGTCGCATCGGCCGTTCTGGGATTCGGCGTACGCGCGCAATTTCGGCCAGTTGAAATTCCCGCGCGCCAGCAGAAACTTTCCCGTGGGCGCGACGGCCAGTAAGGCGCTGCCCAGATCCATTTGGTAATCGAAAGCGATGCGCCGGGCGAACTCCCGGTATTCGGGCTCTTCGGCGATCTGGGGATCGGCCAGCAGACTCAGGATGCCGTCGCGCCGCAAGGCCGCAAAATCGAGGTACACCACCAGGGCGTCGGCAGTGGGAATCCGCCGGAGCAGCGCGGCGGGCTCGAGCGCGCGCGAGCGGTACCAGAGCCCGCCCCACACGGCCGCGCCGCAGACCGCGGCGACCGGCAAGGCGAGCAGTCCGGCGCGGAGGTAGCGGTTCACGAGAGTGTGTCTCTTCCGAGCCGACGGGCCGCGTCAGCCTGGCAGCGGGTAAACTCCGGCATGCGCCCCCTAAGCCACGGCGGCGGTTTCCAGACTGCGCATTTCCTTCCAGAGGCGGATGTAGGGCTGCAGGTCGCGCATCATCTGGCGGAATCCATCCAGGGTCAGCGACTGCGCGCCGTCACTGACGGCCTTCTCGGGGTAGGGATGCACTTCCACGATCAGGCCATCGGCGCCGATGGCCACGCCGGCGCGCGAGAGAGCGGGCACCAGGCTGCGCTTGCCCGCGGCGTGGCTGGGATCGAGGACCACCGGCAGATGCGTGAGCTCATTGAGCACGGGAACGGCGGAGATATCGCAAGTGTTTCGTGTGGCCGTCTCGAAGGTGCGGATCCCGCGCTCACACAGGATCACGTTGGGATTGCCGTGCGCCACGATGTACTCGGCCGACATGAGCAGTTCCTTGATGGTGGAACTGAGACCACGCTTGAGCAGGATGGGGCGGCCGCAGGAGCCCAGGGTTTTCAGCAAGGCGAAATTCTGCATATTCCGCGCGCCCAACTGCATGCAGTCGGCGTATTCGGCCACGAGCTCGACATCGCGGTCGCTCATCACTTCGGTGATGATGCCCAGGCCGGTGGCCTGCTTGGCTTTGCGCAGCAGCTTGAGGCCCTCGAGCTCGAGACCCTGGAAATCGTAAGGCGAGGTGCGCGGCTTGAAGGCGCCGCCGCGAAGCATCTGGGCTCCGGCTTTGGCCACGCCTTCGGCCGTCTCCATGATCTGCTTTTCGTTCTCGACCGAGCACGGCCCGGCCATGACGATGAACTCATCGCCGCCGATATCCAGGCCGTTCACCTTGATGACCGAGTCTTCCTTTTTGAATTCGCGGCTGACGAATTTGTATGGCGCCGAAATGCGCATGGCGCGCTCCACTCCGGGTGTGGCCTCGAGCGACTCCAGGCAGGCGGTCACGTCGCCCATGCCCACCACTCCGATGACCACGCGTTCTTCGCCTTCAATCGAGTGGACCCGATACCCGAACTCGCGGATGCGTTCGCAGACGTGCTCAATCTCCTCCCGGGTGGCATGAGGCCGCATCGAGATAATCATGTGTACCCTCCAATAGTGCGATCAGACAACGAACCAAATAAAAAACCCACTCCGCCGAGCGGGTGGGTTGGGAACGAATTCAGCCGTCTCGACCAACGCCGCTCTACCGGACCTGGCGAAAAGGCCAGAACCGGAACCTAAACGAGTTGGCGTAGGCTTCCGACATGGAAACGACCAGTATACCCCGGTTTCTGTACGCTATGCAAGCAAGGCTTGTATTGTTACAGACTTGAAGCACCACGAGCTAGCGGTGTATCGGGCTCGTCCAAGAACCTATTCCAGGGCGGCCTCAGCCAGTGTGGAACGGGAGCTTTCATTTCCGGTCTGATCGACCGCACTGACCGCATAGCGGTAGGTTTTGCCGGATTCGACGGCATGATCCGAGTAGGTGGGAATCGCGGCATCGGCGATCTTCTGGAACGCGCCGCCGGGCGCCTGCCGGTAGATGCGGTAACCGGCAAGGTCCGGCTCGCGATTGCCCTCCCAGGAGAGTTCGACCGAATTGGGCGTGGCGGTGGCGCGCAGGCCGGTGGGCACGGCGGGCGGGAAGACGTCTACGGGGGTGATGGAGACTTCCAGCGAAGGCTCGCTTTCCGCTTCGCGGTTGCCGGCAAGCTTGACGATGGTCACCACACGGTATGCGTAGCGCGTGCCGTAGGCGGTGGAAGGATCGGTCCACGGCGGCTGCGCGGCGTCGGCCAGAGTGGTGAAGTCTTCCGAGCCGGTGCGCCGGAAGATCCGGAAGTCCGTGCCGCGTCCTTGCCAGGTGAGCCGCACGCCGTCGGGAGTCGCTTCGGCCCGCAGATCGGCTGGGGATTCGGGGGCAGCCACCACCGGGACGGTCACGAAGTTGGACCAGGGGGAGGATTTTCCGTTGGTTCCGATCGCGCGGACTCCCAGCACGACCGTCTGACCCGTCCAGCTTTCCGCTGCAATTTCGTAGCGCGCGATTCCTTTGCTCACGGGAACTGGGGGAACGGTCTTGGCAGCCGCCGCCCAAGCGTCGGCCTGGAATGGACTTGAAGCCGGGCCGATGCGGAGATCGAGCGTCAGCGGCGGCTTGATGGGCGCCAACTCGGTGGTGACGGTGGGCACGGTGAAGCCCGCGACAATCCGGGCGCCGCGCTGGATGGCCGTGAGATCGGCCACGGCCGAGGGAACGTTCGCCAGGGGGGGCAGCGGTTCGCCCTGGTACCCGCAGCCGGCGGCCAGCACCGCAGCCAGCACCGGAAAGATTCTGCGCATGAAAGGACTAGGGTAACAGGGTGTGCCCGCGAGCCGAGCCTCACCAGTCGGCGTAGGCGGTGTTATCCAGCCCGGTCTTGTTGGAGCCGCTGTGGACTTCCCAGATGCCTGGCTGATCCTGATCCACGGCCTGGGTGGCGTCCTCCATGACGGTCTGCCAGGTTTGGCTGGACCCCGTGATGGGGTCGACCGGGACTTCACGGAGATAGCCTTCGGTGACCAGGTCCTGCAGGGTCTGCGGTGCCTTTTGCTTGTCGTAGGTGTAGTTGTCGATGACGGTCCGGATGGTGAAGAGGTTGTTCCGGAGCACGCTTTCCTTGGCGCGAAGGATGGACCTCTGGTAGACCGGAATGGCGATGGAAATGAGGATGACGATGATGGAGACTACCACCATCAATTCGACGAAGGTGAAGCCGAAGCGACCGCGCGCGGGCGCGCGCTCACCAGGTGCAGTAGCACGTGCCATCGGGAGCCTTTTCGCTAGTTTTGCTGTAGACGTCGAAGACGTTTTGTCCGCCCCAACTGGTGGACTCGGGGTCATCCTGATCGCTGCGCTCACCCCATTCCGCCTTGCCGGTGAACGGGTCGCGCGGAATGCGGCGCAGAAACACCCGTTTCTGGTCTTTAGGGCCGGAGAGCTTCACCCCCTCCACCAGTTGATCGAGGGTTTCGGGATAACCGTTGGTGCCTTGTTTGAGCGGTCCGAAAGCGCCCGCGTCGGCGTAGTCTTTGTATCGGTCGATGGCGTAGCGCATGTCATCGAGGGCGCGGCGCAATTCCCGCTCCCGTTCGGCGCGAACCTTGGCCCGGGCCAGCGGCACCGCCATGGCGGTCAGGATGAGCATGATGGTGAAGGCGACGATCAGCTCCACCAAAGTCAGCCCGCGCTGGTTTCTGCGTTTCATCCCGCTCTTACTGTACCTGGACCGGCAAGGCCGGTGTGCCGCCGGCCGCGGGCTGGCCTTGGGAGTTTCTCACGTTGAGGTTGGACAGCGAGACCACGGTGGTGCCGCGTCCGACGGCCTGAAAGCTCAGGGTCAGAAGCACTCCGGCGCCGGAAGCGCCGGGCGAGCCGGCGGGACGGCTGAGCTGAATGGCGGCGGTACCGGAATCGTTCTGGATGTTCTTGGCGAAGACCGGCTGCACGCCGGCCTGAGCCAGGAAATCGCCGCCGGAGACGTCATTGAGGCGGAGAATCTTGGGATCGAACTGGATCTGCATGGGCGCGGAAGTCACGTCGGCGCCGCCTTCGAGGGCAACCGCCACGCTGAATGTCCCGGAGAGGGTGGCGTTCACCTGGGCAGGGAGAAAGCGGACGGTTCCGGCCGCCGCGGGCGGCGGCGCGGGCGCGTTGGGAATGAGCGCCCCTAACGGCGGCGCGGTGGCGGGCGGCTGCAACGGTGGTGCGGTGGCCGGCGGCGCGCCCGGAATTGGCGCTGCGCCTTGAGCCAAGGGTACAGGGACGACGGGCGCAGGAGCCACCGGCGCGGGAGCCACCGCTACCGGCGGCGCTGTTGTAGGCGGCGCTGCCGCAGCGGGTTTGGGCGCGCCGGTTTCCTCCAGCCGCGGCGCGTAGTTGAGCTTGATGGTGGTGGCGTTGCCGACCGAGATGCCGCGCAGGTTTTCCGGCGTGATCTCAGGGCGGCGCACGATGTGCGGAATCAGCGCAATCATGAGCTCGCTGCGATTGTGGTCGACGCTCTCGCCGGTGAACAGCCGCCGCAGCAGCGGAATGCTGGAGAGCCCAGGGATGCCGGTGACGGTCTTATTCTCCTGCTGCTGGATCAGGCCGCCCAGGAGATTGACCTCCCCTTCCTTCATGCGAATGTCGTGGACGATCTTCTTTTGACTGATGATGGGCTGGCTGAGACCGCCCAGGTTCACCTCCCCGCTGACGTTGGAAATATCCAGCTCCACGTGCATGGAGACGTCGCCGTTGTCATGCACCCTCGGGGTGATCGCCACGTTGACGCCCACGTCGATATAGGTGAATTGCGTGTTGACCAGGGGATTGATTCCCACACCGCCGATACCCGGCTGGAAGCTGCCCGTGGCCGTCGGTTGTCGGTCGCCGATGTTGAGAGTCGCCTTCACGTTGTCGACGGAGCGGATCTGCGGTGACTGGAGGACCTTGGTGTTGGCATCGCTCATGGCTGCCTGGAGGAGCGCGCCCGGCAGCGTGATGGAGAAATCGGAACTGGCCAGGTGGCCGAGGTTGGCCAGAGGAATGGCTGCGGGGCCGGTGGTGGTGGTGGCCGGCGTCGTGATGGGATTGCCGTTCTGATCGGTAGTTGGGGTGGTGGGGGTGGTGGTGGGATTGGTCACCACCTGCAGCCCCGGCCGCGGCGAGAAATTGACCGGCACGTTGAGGCCGGTAGAAGCCAGCGCCGCGGTGATCTGGCGGCTGAAGACGGTGCTGGCCTGCAAAACCAGAATATCGACCACGACTTCGGCCTTCGGTTTATCCAGATCGGTGATGATCTTTTCCGCCAGCGCCACGCGGTCCGCCTCCCCGCGCACGATGATGGCGTTCTGCGACGCATAGGGCATGATGCGGTTGATCTCGGTCAGCGTGCGCACGGCGTTGATGACTTCCTGCAGCTCCTGCGGCGTGTTGATGTTGGATAGATAGAAGACCTTCAGCACCTCGTCTTCATAATCGCGGCGCTTCTGCACGGTGTCGTTGGTGATGAAAATGGTGTTGGGCGAGAGCGCCTTCCAGTAGAACTTGGTCAGGGTGGCCAGATCATCCAAGGCCTGGTCCAGGGTGGAATTGTTCACCTCAAAAGTCAGGTTTCTGCCGGTCGGCGGAGGACTCATGTCCGGGTCCCAGAGGACATTGATCCCGGCCACCTTGGCCACAGTCTCAAACAACACCCGAGCCGGTTGATTGGTCATCTTAAGGGTAATGGGATCGGCGTTGAGGGGCCTGAGCTCGGGGAGCGGGAGCATGCTGTCGATCTTGTCCTGGGTGGCTTTCTTGGCGACCTCGACGGGCGTGAGCGAGCGTTGTTCGGGCGGAGCCTCCTTGCCGGTCTGCTCGACCCGCTTCCGCTCCCGCTCGATCATCACCTGCGTGCGGCGGATTTCCTGTTCGGCGGCAGAGGAGCTGGGGTTAAAGGCATAGGCCTTCTGGAAATCCAGCAGAGCCTCGCCCAGTTGGCCCTGGTCGCGGACCTTCAGGCCGTGATCCAAGTGCGCCTGGGCCGCCTGGAAGCGCGCCTTCTGCGCCGCGATTTGATACACGATTTCGGAAGGATCTTCCGAGAGCGCTTTTTCGTAAGCGTCCAGGGCGGCGTCCCAGTCTTGTTTGGCCTCGGCGCTGCGGCCGGTGGCAAGGTAGCGGTCGCCCTTCTTGGTTTTGGCCTCCAGCGGGACCGTGGGCGCGATCAGCAGCGCAGTCAGGAAGACTGCGGTTAAACGATTGAAAAAAGACATGTTCCCGTGTTTTCCCGGCCTTCGGGAGACGCTGTGCTAAGATGAATTGCGTTTGCGCGAGCGATGGCCATCTACAATCATTGACGAGGCTGCGCTTCGGCGCGTTGAGGCCAAAAATTGCCCGGCAAAGACGTCCCCCTCAAGATCCTGAGCGACAACCGGAAGGCGGGGCACGACTATTTTCTGATGGACCGCTTCGAGGCCGGGATGGTGCTGACCGGCACGGAAGTGAAGGCGGCCAAAGACGGCAAAATTCAGTTGAAAGAGGCCTATGCGGCCGTGCTGGGGAATGAGGCCTGGCTACTCAACGCCCATTTCAGCCAATACTCCCACGGGAACCGGGAGAACCACCCGCCCATCCGGAACCGAAAGCTGCTGCTGCACCGGAAGGAGATCGACAAGCTGCTGGGGCAGACGCGGGAGAAGGGGCTGTCGCTCATTCCGACGAAGATTTATCTGAAGAATGGGCGGATTAAGTGCGAGATCGCGGTGGCCAAGGGCAAGAAACTGCACGACAAACGCGAAACCGAGCGGGCGCGGACTGCCGAAGCCGAAGCGCGGGCGGAGATGCGGAGAAGGGCGTGATCTTCTGCCTTACATCGGCGGTGCGGGCCCCGCAGAATTTGCGAATGCTTAGAGATCCTTGCGCGAGATGCCCAGCTTCTGCATCAGGGCGTTCAGGGTGGTCCGAGGCATCCCGAGACGGACAGCGGCCTTGCTGATCACCCCGCCCGTCTCCCGGAGCACGCGGGTAATGTGCTCCCTTGCGACGTGCTCGAGCGTGCTGTCGCCGGCGGGTTCCACCGCATCGGTCCGTATTTCTTCCAAAGGAGCGCGGAGGTTGGGACCCTGGGAGAGGATGACCGCCCTCTCTATGAAATTTTCGAGCTCTCGCACATTCCCTGGCCACGACCAATTCACCAGGGCCCGCATCGTATCGGAGGGGATCTTATCAATCTGCTTGCTCATCTTCAGGGCGTACTTTTGGGTGAAGTGCCGGGCGAGGATGGGTATGTCCTCAGGGTGATCGCGCAGCGGAGGCGTCGTGATGGGGAAGACCTTCAACCGGTAATAGAGATCGCTCCGAAATAGCTTATCGCCCATCATCTGCGTCAAATTCCGATTGGTGGCGGCTACCAGCCGCACGTCAATGGGAATGGTCTTGGTGCCGCCCAATCTCTCGAACGCCTTCTCCTGCAGCGCGCGCAGCAACTTCGGCTGCAAATCCAAGGGAATGTCGCCCACCTCATCCAGGAACAGCGTTCCCCGATGCGCCATTTCAAAACGCCCGATCTTCTGCGATAGAGCACCGGTGAAGGCTCCTCTCTCGTAGCCGAACAGCTCGCTTTCCAGAAGCCCGGTCGGAATGGCGGCGCAGTTCAGCGTGATGAACGGACGATCCCGCCGCGGACTCAGGCGATGAACGGCGCGTGCGATCAGTTCCTTCCCGGTGCCGGTTTCGCCCAGAATCAACACCGTCGCATCGGTCGGTGCCACCACTTCCACCTGGCCGAGAATCCGCTTCAGAGCCGCGCTGCGCCCGACAATTTCCTCGAACTGCTGCTTCACCTCAACAAATTCGTTCTCAATACTCTCCTGCCGGTCACGCGTGCGGAGGTCCTGCACAAAAGCCAATCCATCGAAACGGGGAGAGCTTGAGGACCGCGGTAGCGACCAGCACGGGAACCCGCGTTCCGTCCTTGCGGATCAGCTCCTTTTCAAACGGCGTGCAAGCCCCGAACCGGAGACCCTCCTCATGGGCCAGCTCGTCTAACGCAAAATACTCCGGCGGAGTGAGATCAGGCCAGTGGAGCCGTCCTGCGACCAAATCCTCGCGGCTGTAGCCGACCAGTTCGAGGAACGCGTCATTGGCTTCGGGAATCCGGTCAAACTCCCCGGAAACGATGCCGGCAACGGTGGTTTCCGCCGGGAAAGGGCGAAGACGTGCACTCTTCCGCCGCAACTTCTGGTCTCGCTCGTGGCGCTCGCTGAAGTCGCGCACCACTCTGGCAAAACCCTGCAACTCCCCGTTTACATCCTTAAGAGCCATGGTAATGACGTTGGCCCAGAATCGCGTCCCGTCCTTTCTCACGCACCACCCTTCGTTCCCGAAATGGCCTTCGGCCGCGGACCTCTTCAGTTCTTCGCGAAGCCTGATGCGCAGCGTGTCTTCCCGGGGATAGAACATCGCCACAGGCTGGCCGATGGCCTCCACTTCCCTGTAACCGTAGATGCGCTCGGCTCCCGAATACCAAGCCACCACATCGCCGTCCCGATTCAATAAAAAGAGGGCGTAATCCTGCACCCATGCCGGACTGGCGCCGGGGGCAGGCTCGGGTTCCGTTTCCGACGGAGCGGTCTTCGGACGCAAGACCAGGAGGTGGCGGACAGGTAGCACGTTACCCTTGGCGGTGTACTCCACTTCCCGCGGGCTTCCATCCGGACCCAGCAACTGGAGGGTACCCTTCTGCTCCCCTCGTTGCAGAAACGCCTGCCACAGTTCGGAAATCTGTGGTTTGAAACTCGGTTCGGCGAAGTCATCCAGACTCCGCCCAATGATCTCTTCCCGTGGAAGGCCGAGCAGCTTGCCGGCGCCGGAGCTCGCGTCGCGGTAATGCCGGTCGTTATCGGTGATCAGGATCGGCGCCGAAGGATGGTAAACAATTGCCCGAAAGAGCAACTCCAGCTCCCGCGGACCGTTTTCCACCAGCCAATTGGCGGCTTGTGGCTGTGGAGCCGCGCTGGGCATATTGCGATTCTCCTTGCTCGTCGGTCGAGGAAGCCAGGAGGGGTTGAGAGCAGACGATGCTCTGCAACCGGCTGGAAGCCAGGAATGGCGGTTAAACTCAATTATATCACTGACCCGATCACCGTCTGTTCCCTTTTGACCATATTTGGTCATGCGACCGGGCGCGGGCGGGTTAGTTGATGTGCTTCCATCCTTTTGAGCAAGTTAGGGATTGGGCATCGGATTGCCTCTTCTTTGCATCGGAGGATCGAAATGCCCTTAGTGAATCTGGTGGTTGCACTGATTGTGGTCGGCGTGGCGTTGTGGCTGGTGAATCGCTACATTCCCATGGCGTCCAGCATCAAATCGATATTGAATGCGGTGGTTGTGGTTTGCGTGGTGGTATGGGTGTTGCAGGTGGCCGGATTGTGGGGCGGCCTCAGCGCGTTCCACATTGGACGATAGTTCCCGAGGGAAAAATGGAAACGCAGGGCCCCTGCCGGTGGCGAGACGTCCCACGAGCAGCGGCCCGAGGCCGCATGGAGTTCTAGTAGCGAATGCCGCCAAGAAGGTAAACGAGCAGGACGATCATCAGGACCGTTCCGAGTCCCACGCCCAGTCCTCCACGGTGTCCCCACCGCCCATAGCCGTAGTAGCCTCCTCCTCCACCAAAAAGCACGAGCAAAAGAATAATGAGTAGCAGCATAGTTTCTCCGCGATTGCCAACTTACTTCCCTAGCACTTTCTCGATCTGGCCGAGTCTTCTTCACACCTGCAGGTTCACGCCGTCAGGAGCATACCTATCGAATCTCGATCTTGAAGAGCGTTTGATCCGAGTGCTCGTGACGCCATCTGAAGTATTGCTGCTGATCGTGGCGGTTCATCTTGCGGAACTCCCGATAGTCCCGGTGCTGTTCGCCCAGGTAGACCCGGTAGGCCCGATCCTCTTGGTTGTTGTACACGTGATAATCGCGGCCGTCCCGATCGTAATACCGCTTGTCATGGTGGTGGTCCGCTGTGGCGAGCGGCGCCAGGAGCGCGGCTCCAACCACGAATCCGCTGAGAATCAGAAAACGCTTCATATTGTGAAACCTCATGCACACGACATGCAGATCGGGGGCCGTTCGCTCGCCGCGATCATGCCGCACAACGCCAGCCGGTATCGCTTTCGGAAAGCACGACCATATCCGGTCACATGACCGCATAACGTTAAACGGCCCGCGCCGGCGGGCTCGCTGATTCCGCAGGGACGTCCATCCCATGCGGCACAGCCTGGAGTTACCCGCCAATCGGCCGCTCGCTGAGATTGGCGTGGTTCGTGCACTTGCTACGCCGTCGCAGGGTTTCCTCCGACAGAAGAGGCAAAAATGAAATTCATGTTAGTGACTGCCCTGGCCCTCACCCCGCTGATGGCTATGGATAAAGAATCGGCCAAGCGGCTGGAGGAGTCGGCGGCAGTGTTTTCCGAGGTCATGGCCACGCCGGATCAGGGCATTCCGCAGGAAATGCTCGAGAACGCTCATTGCATCGTCATCGTTCCCGGACTCAAAACCGCCGCGTTTGTCTTTGGCGGGAAATATGGAAAGGGCTACCTCTCCTGCCGCAACAGAAGCGTAGCGGGCTGGTCGGCTCCTGGCACCGTCCGCATCGAGGGCGGCAGTGTGGGCTTCCAGATTGGCGGATCCGAAACCGACTTAATCATGTTGGTGATGAACGACCGCGGAGCCGACAAGCTGCTTTCCAGCAAATTCACTCTCGGCGCAGAGGGCTCGGTCGCGGCTGGCCCGGTCGGCCGCACGGCTACGGCTCAAACCGATGTCCAGCTGCACGCCGAAATTCTCTCGTGGTCTCGCTCCCAGGGAGTGTTTGCCGGACTGGCTCTCGAAGGCGCCACCTTGCGGCAAGATCTGGATGACAACGCAACACTCTACGGCAAGAAACTCCAGAACCGCGAAATCGTGACCTCGGGCGTGCGCCCTCCTCGCGCCGCTGCGAGGCTGCTGGGCCTGCTCAACAAATACTCGCCGCGTGAGCACAAGGACGTATCACAGCTCACCCGATAGGCGGCACACGCTGACGGTGGGCGCAGCGAAGATCGCCCCCACACGATTTGCAGGACAAGGAGAAACTCAGTGAGACTATTCGGAACAGCAACAGCCGTGATTTGTACCGCGTTAGCGGGAACGATGTTCGTCCCCAGCGCCCGCGCGGACGATTGGAACAGAAAAACCGTGGTGACCTTCAGCGGCCCAGTGGAGATTCCAGGCGTCCACTTGCAGGGTTGGGGTGTACTCCCGGCCGGCACCTATGTCTTTAAGATCCTGGATTCGCAGTCCGATCGCCACATCGTCCAGATCTTCAACCAGGACGAAACCCAGATCTACGCGACCATTCTGGCGATTCCAAACTACCGCCTGCAGGCGACCGACAAAACCGTAATCACGTTCCGGGAAAGACCGGCTGGCCAGCCGGAAGCTCTGCGGGCCTGGTTCTATCCCGGCAAAAACTGGGGCGAGGAATTCGTGTATCCCAAGGCCAAAGCAATTGAACTGGCGAGGACCACCAACACGCCGGTACTGTTTACGCCCGTCGAGATTCCTCTTGAAGTCGCCACGCCCGTCAAGACGGCGTACGAGCCGTTTGTCGTGAAGTTTAAGCAGGCGCCCATCCTGGCCATCAAGCCCACCGGTGAAGAAGTTCAACTCGCCGAGGTTGTGACTCCGCCGCCGGCGGAGACGGAAGTAGCGGAAGCCCGGGCCCCCGTGGCGCCGGAGCCGGCGCTGCCGCACACTGCCGGCACATTGCCCCTCATCGGGCTGGCTGGGTTCTTAGCTCTGGGGGGCGCACTGGCTCTCTGGGCAACTCGCAAGCGGGTTACTGTCAAAGCTTGAATCGTCTGAGTCGGCGCGGCGCATCCTGCGCCGCGTTGCGGCTGCAGAAAGAGAAGGGTCCAAATGACGGCGAAACTTTGGAAGGCGGCGCGCTGCATCGCGAGTGCGTCCGCCTTTCTGGTTCTCGTCGTCATCGTTTTTGGAAGCCACGCCGGATCCCAGGCATCGACGGCGCCCGACCGTCAGAACACGCAGCCTTACCGGGTGTCGGTGGATCTCAACCTGGTTGTGCTGAACGCCACGGTGCGCGACCGGCAGGGGCGGTTCGTCTCCGGTCTGCACGAGCAGGATTTTGGGGTCTACGAAGATGGGGTCCGGCAATCCCTGCGCCTGTTCGAGCACGAAGATGTTCCCGTCACCGTCGGACTGATTGTCGACCACAGCGGAAGCATGCAGCCGAAACTCGGCGAAGTGACCGGCGCGGCACGAAGCTTTGTCCAGTTCAGCAACCCTCAGGACGAGATGTTCGTCGTCAACTTCAATGAGACCGTCGCGCTGGGCCTTCCCGGCGCTATCCGGTTTACCAATAATCCCGTCGAACTGGAAGGAGCGATCTGGCGCACCGCCGCCATGGGCGAAACGGCTCTCTACGATGCGGTCGTCAGTGGACTGCAGCAACTCCAGGAAGGGAGCCGGGATAAAAAGGTGCTGGTGGTCATCAGCGACGGCGGTGACAACGCCAGCACGCACAGCCTCGCGCAGGTCACCAGCCGCGCCGCCGAATCCAGCGCCATGATCTATACCATCGGGCTGTTCGAGGCGGGGGATCCCGATCGCAACCCAGCGGTGCTCCATCGCCTGGCTCAGGCGACGGGCGGCGAGGCTTTCTTCCCCGGCGAGATCGGGGAGGTGACCGCGATTTGCGAGGGCATCGCCCGCGACATCCGCAATCAATACACGCTCGGATACGTATCCACGAACACGGCGCAGACCCCGGCCTCCCGCTCCATTCGAGTCGTCGCCCGGGCCGCTGGGCGGGGCAAGCTCTCCGTGCGCACCCGCACCGGCTATCGTGCCGGGGGTGGGCCGCGGTGAGGCAGGCTTTGCGATGGGCCGAGCGCCTGCTCTT
This sequence comes from Terriglobia bacterium, assembly GCA_020073145.1. Taxonomy (GTDB): domain Bacteria; phylum Acidobacteriota; class Terriglobia; order Bryobacterales; family Bryobacteraceae; genus PSRJ01. The sequence continues at coordinate 39,195 of JAIQFS010000002.1, read as the reverse complement.
TGTAGGCGCCATCGGGATGTTCGCCTATTGCGGGTTCGTGTTGGTGGACGCCCACGTCTTCCAAAACCGGGAGCGCCGCCACCTCGACCAGTTGATCGCCAGCCCGCCAGCGGCCGCCACTTCACCGCAGGGTCTGATGGGCCGCATCGAGATCCGCCGCCTCGGCCTCTCGGTAATCGTCGAAGAAGGCGTGAGTGCAGGCGCTCTCCGGCGTGCTGCCGGCCATATTCCGGGTACGGCCCTGCCGGGGCACGCGGGGAACGTGGGTATTGCCGGGCACCGCGACACGTTTTTCCGGCCCTTGAGAAATATCCGGCACAACGACGTCATCACCCTTACCACCCTGTTCGGCTCGTACCAGTATCGGGTTGTCTCGGCCAAGGTAGTGAGCCCGAATGACGTGGCGGTGTTGGATCCCAGCGGCAGCGAGGTCCTCACCCTGGTCACCTGTTATCCGTTCTATTTCGTTGGTCCCGCCCCCAATCGGTATGTCGTTCGGGCGGAACGGGTGCCTGCGCAGGCGCGGAATCAGTAGGGGGCGGTCCCCGAGCTAAGAGCGGGCTGGCGGATCTCCAGACAACCTTTGCCAGTGGGCAGGAGTTTGCCGGGGTTCAGCCGGTTGTCGGGATCGAACAGAACCTTCAAGCGGCGGATCAAATCCAGCGTCTCGGGGCTGAAGAGCTTCGACATCAGCTCGTTCTTCTCCATCCCGACGCCGTGCTCGCCGGTGATGGACCCGCCGACCGATATGCAGTACGTGAGGATTTCTTCTCCCGAGGCGACAGCTTTTTCGAGATCGCCCGGCTTGCGGGGATTGAACAGGATGATGGGGTGCAGGTTGCCGTCGCCGGCATGGAAGATGTTGCTGATGGTGAGGCCGTACTTCCGAGAGACTTCCCCGATGAAGCGGAGAGTCGGCTCGATTTTGGTGCGCGGCACCACGCCATCCTGCACGTAATAGGTAGGGCTGACCCGGCCGACGGCGCCGAACGCGTTCTTACGGCCTTTCCAGAGCAGGTCCCGCTCCTCGGCGGTGCGCGCCACCCGGAACTCGCGGGCCTTGCATAAGGAACAGGCCTGGCGGAGTTGTTCGGTCTGCTCCTCGACGGCTTCCGTCAGGCCTTCCAACTCGATGAGGAGCACGGCCGCGGCGTCCACGGGATAGCCGGCGTGGGTGGCCTCCTCCACCATGCGGAGCATGACGCCATCCAGCATCTCGACGGCTACGGGAGTGATGGCGCGGGCGGTAATCTCGGCGACGGTATGGCCGGCATCGGCGCTCGATTCGAAGATCGCCAACACCGTTTTCACCGTCTCCGGCTTGCGCATCAACCGCACGGTTATCTTGGTGACCAGCACCATGGTGCCTTCCGACCCGGTGAGCAAGCCGGTGAGGTCGTAGCCGGGGAGGTCGAGTTCCGGACCTCCGATTTCGACAACGGAACCGTCCGGGAGCACCACCTCCAGGCCGAGCACATGGTTGGTGGTGACGCCGTACGCGAGAGTGTGCGGCCCGCCGGCGTTTTCGGCGACGTTACCGCCGATGGAGCAGGCGCGCTGGCTGGAGGGATCGGGCGCGTAAAAGTAGCCGTTGTCCTGAACCGCCACCGTCAAATCGAGATTGATGACGCCGGGTTGGACCACCGCGCGCTCGTTCTCCAGATCGATTTCGAGAATGCGGTTCATCCGGGCGAAGGCCACGGTGATGCCGCCTTCGCGCGGGATGGCGCCACCGGAAAGCCCGGTGCCCGACCCCCGGCCGACCAGCGGCACCTGGAACTCGCGCGCGATCCTGGCGATGGCCGCAACATCGTCGGTGTGGCGCGGGAACACGACCAGGTCCGGGCGGTGCTTGTCGATACTCCCGTCGTATTCGTAATTCGCCAGGTCTTCGGGGCGGTCGAGGTAGCCGCGTGGGCCGACCAGGGCGGCGATCCGTTCCTTGCAACCGGCGGGAAGCATACCTTCCAGTGTAGAAGATCGCGCGCCGGCTCCCGGCCGGGGAGGTTCGGATGACGCGCTTTACGGGATCACCGGGGGGTGGCCGGCGCCAATGCTACAGTGTGATCGTGCGCCGGGCCGTACTCGCCGTTTTCGTTCCCGCACTGCTGGGCCAGACTCTCGCGGTCACGGACTGCCGTTGATCGACGCGCTCCGGGCTGGCAACCGCACTCAACACCATCGTCATCACGGGGGATCGGATCACCGCACGCGGTCCGGCGGCCTTGACGGGCATCCCGGCCGGGGGCGCTGATTGTCCGCGGCTCCGGGAAATTCGTGATTCCCGGATTGTGGGACATGCACGTGCATGTCGGCGCCATCGAAGAGGGCTGGTTCCCAAGCGGCCCTGGCCGTGTCTGCTCGATTCGACTCCTGGCAGGCCGCCGCTGATACACTGGACGGAATCGACGTTTCCATTCCCGGATCCGGAGGTTTGCGAGGTGAAACGACAATTATTGATGTTGGCGGCGATTGGAGCCGCGCTGTCCGCCACACAGTCCGCGCGGGCGGAGTTGGTGGAGAAGCATATGAAGGTGGGCGGCACCATGGTGCAGTATAAGCTGGTGCTTCCTAACGGATACGATCCGGCGAAGGCGTATCCAGCGATCCTCGCGTTCGGCGGCGGTCCGCAAACCATGAACACGGTGGACAGCGTGCTCAACCGCAACTTGCGCGCCGAGGCCGAAAAACGCGGATATCTCGTGGTGGCTCCCGCGGCTCCGGACGATGAGTTGTTCTTCGAAGACGGGGCGCACATTTTCCCCGAGTTTCTGAAGACGATCCTGTCCGAGTACAAGATCCAGGGCAACAAGTTTCATATCGCTGGGCCGTCCAATGGCGGGATCGCCGCGTTCCACATCGCGGCCTTGCATCCGCAGTATTTCTTGTCGGTGACCGCCTTCCCGGGATACATGTGGCAACCCAGCCAGGCCCGGCTGGAAGCGATTTCCAAGATGTGCGTGTTCATGTATGTCGGCGAGAAGGACGAATACATGTGGCACGACGAGATGCGGATGGAAGCGGAATTCCTGCGATCGAAGGGGACGGTGGCGCGGTATACCGTGGAGAAGGGGCAGCCTCACCGGATGGAGACGCTGGCGGGCGCGAATGCTGGGCGGCTGTTTGACGGGTTTGAGGAGACAAAGAAGGGGTGCCAGCAGGCCCCTGACCGTCGGCCGTGATCGGAGCGAATGGTGCCGTCGATCGCGCGCAGTGCCGTCCTCGTCTTATTTGTTCCCGCACTGCTGGGCCAGACTCTCGCGGTCACGGACTGCACGTTGATCGACGCGCGCTCCGGGCGGGCAACCGCACACAATACCATCGTCATCACGGGGGATCGGATCACGGCGCGCGGTCCGGCGGCATCGACGCGCATTCCGGCCGGGGCGCGGATTGTCAGCGGCTCCGGGAAGTTCGTGATTCCCGGATTGTGGGATATGCACGTGCATGTCGGCGCAATCGAAGACGACTGGTTCCCGCTCTACCTGGCGAATGGAGTGACGGGCCTGCGGGAAATGGCGGCCTCGGAGAAGAACGCACCGCGGCAGCGCCAATACCAGCAGGATGCCGCCAGCGGCCGCCGGTTCGGGCCGGAGCTGTTCTGGACGTTGTTTGCGATGGATGCTCCGGCCATTCAGGATGCACGGCAAGCGCGGGCCGAGGTGGCGCGGCGGGCGGCCCTGGGTCTCACCTACATTAAGATTTACAACGGGCTGTCGCGCGAGGCGTATTTCGCGATCGCCGAAGAATGCCGAAAGCGCGGCCTCCAGATGGTCGGTCACATTCCCGATCAGGTCAGCGCCAGTGAGGTGGCGCGGGCCGGGCAGGCTTCCGTGGAGCATCTTGATGGAATCCTGCTGGCATGCTCCCGAAAGGAAGCAGAAGCGCGATGGATGATGCAGCACAACCAGAACGCCTGGAAGTTGCTACTGGACACCTTCGATTCGGCGAAGGCGGATGCGCTCATCGAGTCGTTCCGCGCGGGCGGCGTCTGGCAAACTCCCACGCTGGTGATCCATCAGGTCGGCGTCCTGGCGGAGGAACACAAGTTGCCCGGCGGCGCGCCCGTGCAATATGCCAGGCAAGACTATCTGAAGTCGTGGCCTCGCGAGGCCATGGGAGGTCCGTTTGGAGGCCTGGATGCCGACTCCGCCCGCCGCGTGTTTGCGGTGTATCAGGATCTGCTGAGACGTATGGATCGGCGCGGCGTGCGGATTCTGGCGGGCACCGACACGCCGTATCCGTATTACGTGCCAGGGTTCGCGCTGCACGAGGAACTGGAGCTTCTGGTGGAGGCCGGTCTGTCGCCGGCTGCGGCGCTGCGAGCAGCCACTTGGAATCCGGCGGAGTTCTTGCATGTCAGCCGTGATTACGGTTCCGTCGGTCCGGGCAAGGTGGCCGACCTGGTGGTGTTGGACGCCAATCCCCTGACCGCAATCGCGAACACGAGAAGGATTCGCGCGGTGGTGCGCCGCGGACACCTGATCGAAGCCGACGCGCTCCGCGGAATGTTGGCAGGGGTACAGGCGGAAGTGGGGAAGAGGGGAGCTGCCAAGGAACGCTGACGCCGCGCGGCAGCGGGGGGCGATCACGAAACTGAACCCGAGGCCCGGTCTCACATAATTGGACGCCGGTGTCGAGGTTCAACGGTCGTGCCCTTGGTTTCAGGATGTATTGAAACCGACAGGAACCCCGGGGCGAAGGCGGCGACTGATTCCGGCGACCCAGGGCGGGCGCCCACCACCCCGGCTACAGCTTCAGGCCTTTCAGGTATTCGCGGAAAGGGCCGCCCAGGTCCGGACGCTGTAGAGCCAACTCCACCGTGGCTTTCAAGAACCCCAGCTTGTCGCCGGCGTCATAGCGCGTGCCATCGAAACGATAGGCGTAAATCGGGCGCGAGCGCAGCAGATGCTTGAGGGCATCGGTGAGCTGGATCTCGCCGCCCGAGCCGGGATTGATGCTCTGCAGAGAATCGAAGATATCGGGGGTGATGACGTAGCGGCCGATGATCGCCAGGTTCGAAGGCGCTTCCGACGCCTTGGGCTTTTCCACCAGGTCGCGGATGCGGAAGACGCGGTCGTTGGTGTTGTTGTGGGTAACCGGCTCGGCGTCGATGCAGCCGTAGGCGGAGATGTTTTCGCGGGGAACCTCCATGACCGCCAGCACGGGCGCGCTGAAGAAACTGTAGACGTCGAGGAGTTGGCGCAGGCAGGGGGTTTCGGCGTCGATCACGTCATCGGCCAGCACCACCGCGAACGGCTCCTGTCCCACCAGTTCCATCGCGCGCAAAACGGCGTGCCCCAGCCCCAGCGCCTCCTTCTGCCGGATGTAGGCAACGTTGATCATGTCCGAGATGTTGCGGACGATGGCCAGCAGATCCTTTTTGGCGCGCTTCTCGAGCAGGTCCTCCAGCTCGAAGCTCACGTCGAAGTGATCCTCGATGGCGGACTTGCCGCGTCCGGTGACGATGATGATGTTCTGGATGCCGGAGTGGAGAGCCTCCTCCACGCCGTACTGAATGATGGGTTTGTCCACGACCGGCAACATTTCCTTGGGCAAGGACTTGGTGGCGGGGAGAAAGCGCGTGCCCAGCCCCGCGGCAGGAAAGACGGCTTTTCGTACTTTGGCTGGCATCTTCCCCAGTTTGGGGGCACCTGGATGCGATTGGCAAGTTCTCATTTATCGGGTACGAGGGCGTGCGAGCACTCCGTTCCCGTGGATCGCGCCGGAAGGAACCATCGGTGAGCCTCGATACGTTCGAGGCGTTGGGATTCGCCACAACCGAAATAAACTCCGAGAATTTTCATGGGAGCCCTTGACGGCGGGAGTCTGCTCATATAAAATCGCTCCCAATCCAAAATTTGGCCTGCGGGGTCATTCGGGGAAATCGGGCCAGGGTGGAAAATCGCCAAGGAGGGACACAGTCGTGCGGGTTCGGTCGCTTGTTCTGAGTCTGTCAGTGTTTATCTTCGCCGCGTTTGCTCAAACCGATCGCGGCACCATCACGGGGACTATACAAGATCCGGCGGGCGCCGTGATCAGCAATGCGGTGGTCGAGGCGAGAAATATCGCCACGGGTGCGGCTTACCCGGCCGCCAGCTCCGCGACGGGGAATTACACCATCGCCCAATTGCCGGCCGGCGCCTACGAGCTGACGGTCACGGTGCCTGGCTTCAAGAAATATGTCCGTGGAGGCCTCCAGGTAGAAGTGGCCGGCAACGTGCGCATCGACGTCGGACTGGAAGTCGGACAAGCCACGGAGTCGGTTACGGTGGAAGCGGCGGCTCCGTTGACGAACACGGAGAGCGCGGCGGTGTCGAGTAATATCGCCACCAATACGTTGGACGACCTGCCGATTCTCACGCTCACCGGCTCGGCGGCGGCCATCGGAAGCGGCAACAGCCTGGGCAATATCCGGAACCCGCTGTCGGCGGTTCAACTGCTGCCCGGAGCACGGATCCAAACGGACGCGATCCTGCGCATCAACGGGATGCCGTCTAACTCGCAATCGATCAATATCGAAGGGCAGGACGCCACCAACGGGTTCTTTAAACAGCAGAACCAGATCAACCAGGCGGGCGTCGAGGCGATTCAGGAAGTGGCCATCCAAACCAGTAATTTCGCCGCCGAGTATGGTCAGGCGGGCGGGGGCTATTTCAACTACACCATGAAATCGGGGACCAACCAGTTCCATGGCAGCGGATACGACTACTTCGTAAACGAAGCATTGGACGCCGGATTGCCGTTCACCGATGCCGGGTCGACGAACTCGCTTAAGTCGGGGCAGCACGTTCGCAACGCGCTGCGCCAGAACGACTACGGGTTCACCCTGGGCGGCCCCATCGCTATCCCCAAGATTTACAACGGCCACGACAAGACGTTCTTCTTCTTTAGTTTTGAGCAGTTTCGGCAGAGCGCCGTGATCACCAATACCCAAGGCATCGTGCCCACCGCGGCGCAACGTGGGGGCGATTTTAGCGCAGCACTGCTTCCGACGTGCAACGGCCCAGATCCGGCTGGCCAGCAGGTTTGTCAAAATGAGATTTTCAACCCGACGACCACCCGAACCGTGAATGGCGGTGTGGTGCGGGATCCCTTTTCCAACAACACCGTTCCGCAGTCCATGTTCGACTCCACCGCGAAGATCATTCAGAACATGATTCCGGCGGCCAATGCGGGCGGCCTTCTCAACTATTCCGTGCCGGCCTACTCGAATTTCCGCCACACCACCATTCCATCGATCAAGATCGATCAAAGTATCAGCGCCAAGATGAAGCTGGCCGGCTACTATTCCGCCACCAAGACCATCTCGCCGCAGGCCAACGGGTTCACACAACCGTATACCGCATTGCAGCCGCAAAACGCGCTGGCGCAGACCATCCGGCTCAATCTGGATACGACGCTCACGCCGACCATGCTCTTGCATATCGGCGCGGGCTATTTGGAGACGTCCAATCCGCAGGACGCGCCCACCTACGATCAAAAGCAATTGTTTCCTCAAGGCGTTCCCTTTACAGCAAGTAAATACTTCCCGTACATGGCGGGCATGTACAGCCCCATCGGAGGCGGTTGGAACGGAGGAGTCGGTTTCCCCGGCGGCAACACGGGCGTGGCGTTCACTCTCACTCCAGTGGCGCACGATTATAAGCCGACCTTCAACACCAATTTGACCTGGGTCAAGGGGAACCATACCTACAAGCTGGGGGCCACTGCGCTGTTCGAGGGCATTCAAAGCCTGAACGAGAGCCGAGCCGACGGACAATTTGGATTTTCCGCCGCCCAGACCAGCGACCCCTGGCAGGTTACGCAGCCCTTTGCGAATTTCGCCAGCAGCGGATTCGGATATGCCAGCTTCCTGCTGGGCCAGACCAGCAGCGCTTCCACGGCCGCCCCGGCGGATGTGCGGCTGGGCATGCATTCCTACGGAATCTATGTCCAGGACAGTTGGAAAGCCACGCGCCGCATGACACTCGAGTTCGGTTTGCGTTGGGATTACGCGTCTCTGTGGAAAGAGCAGTATGGCCGCATGCAGAATGCCGCCTTCGACCAACCCAACTCGTTGCTTGGCGGGCGGCTGGGCACCGTGGAATATGAGGCTACCTGCCACTGCACCTTCGCCAACGCATACCCGTACGCCATCGGGCCGCACCTGGGAGTTGCCTACCAGATCACGCCGAAGACGGTTTTCCGCGCCGGCGGCGCGGTTTCCTACGCAGCGACCTCCGATCAGGCCGGGTTGAACAGCAGCGCCGGCGATTTCTATAGCATTGGTTCGCCGGGTTACGGCCTTACCGCGCCGATTCTGCAAAATGGCGATCCGCTGGGACCGGGCAACCCTTATGGGAATCCGGTAGTCCATTGGCCGAATTTCAATCCGCAGTTTCCGGTTCCGGCGGCACCCGGGGTGATCCCGCCAGCATCGCCGTTCGTCTCGATCGCTCCCAACACGGGGCGGCTACCGCGCACGTTCCAGTGGAGCCTGGGATTCCAGCGGGAACTCACCAACAACTTGGTGGTGGAAGCCGCCTACGTGGGAAACCGCGGCGCCTGGTGGGCAGCGCCCCTGCTGTCCGGCCTGAATTACAATGCGGAGACGCCGCAGGGCTTGCTGAATACTCGGGCCTACGGAGCGACCCAGGGCATCGACGTCACGATCAATTCGCCGACACAGGCCGGTCTGCTCAACACGCCGATCAGCTCGCCGAATGTCATTGCGCGCTTCCCGTTGCTGGCCAATCCGAACAACGTCTACCCGGGGTTCCCGAGTTCACAGCCTCTGTATCAGGCCCTGCGGCCGTATCCGCAGTGGGCCGGCATCCCCCCATTCCTGGGGCCACCCATGGGCAATAACTGGTACGACTCGCTGCAGGCAAAATTGACCAAGCGCTTTTCCCGCGGCCTGAGCGGGCAGGTAGCCTACACCTGGGAGAAGGAACTCACCAACGGCACCAATTCCAACACGTCGTACGTGACCCCCTCCGCGCCACTCATTAACGACGTATTCAACAAAGACCTGAATAAACAGATTTCCGGCTTCAGCGTTCCGCAAGAGCTGGTGATTTCGTTCAGCTACACCACGCCGAAACTGGCGGGAGGCAGCGGCGGGTTTAAGGTATTGTCCGCGTTCGCGCGGGATTGGACCTACAGCGGAGTGCTGCGCTATCAGAGCGGGCAGATCCTGTCAACCCCGTTCTCCAGCAACAATCTGCTCTTCAACATGGGGCGAGGGGCGGCGAACAATAACCCCGCCCTCTGGGGCGGCGGCTCCACATTCCTGAATCGCGTCGCCGGCCAGCCTCTGTTCACGGTTGACCCGAACTCCAAGTTCGATCCCACGACGACCCTGGCGTTGAACAAGAACGCGTGGGTGGAACCGGCGTTCGGCACATTCGGGGCTTCCGCTGCGTACTTCAACGATTTTCGGTGGCAGCGGCAACCCTCCGAGAGCATGGCTTTTGGGCGCATTTTCCGCATCAAGGAAAGAGCTCAGATCCAGATTCGGGCGGAATTCCAGAACATCTTCAACCGCCTGTTCTATGCCGCGCCTGCCAATGGTCTGGCAGGATTCGCGTCGGTCAACCCGACCGCAACCGTTGGCCATGGCAACACCCTGAGCGGCACCAAGGGTCTGTTGTCGTCCGGCTGGGGGTACGTGAACTGGGTCAATGGAGGCACGGGGGCAACCGCCGGGATCAACGGCGGAGCCCAGCCTCGATCGGGCCAGATCGTCGCGCGCATTACGTTCTGAGCGGGTGCCGGGCACGCAGCCTCGAAATGAGGCCGGGAGCCCGGTCCTCTGCCGTAAATCGTCAAGCCGGGCCCGCGATAATCTCATCGTAGGTCCGGCTTTTCTCGCCCTTCGCCTTTCTCTTGCGCAGTTTGGAGCGGCAAAGACGCCGTTAGACGGCCTCGAATTGTCTTCCCCGGCGCAGCTGTGTTATGAATAGGGAACTGGAAACTCTTCATAGATGGCATACGTAATCGCAGAACCCTGCATTGGCACTAAGGACACCGCTTGCGTGGACGCCTGTCCCGTGGATTGCATTCATCCGAAGAAGGACGAAGGCGGCTACGCGGACGCGGAAATGCTGTATATCGATCCGATCGAATGTATCGATTGTGGGGCTTGCGTGCCAGTCTGTCCGGTTTCGGCGATCTTCGCGCTAGACGATCTGCCCGAGAAGTGGGCGGAATTCACCGCCAAGAACGCCGCCTATTACGGCAAATAGCAAGCCCCGGAGGGACGGGCGCTTCGCGTCCGCACAAGGCGGAGCTTTCTACCACTACGGCCGGTAGGTGGCGACCGAGGTGTCCGTCTCCCAGAGGCGCACGGATTCCAGGTGCACTCCGGGACCGGCGTCGATCCCTTTGTTGACTTCGTCGTAGATGTACTTGGCCATATTCTCGGCCGACGGGTTGAGCACGTCGAACGGCGGGAAATCGTTCAGCCATTGATGGTCCAGCCGGTCGATCACGACCTGAACTGCCTTCTTGAGGGCCACGAAATCCACCAGCAGGCCCACGTGATCGAGCTGCTCTCCCTCCATGGTGACCTGACAGCGGTAGTTGTGGCCATGCACGTTTTCGCACTTGCCGTGGTAGTTGCGAAGGGCGTGCCCGGCGGCGAACGTCTGTTCAATGGTGACTTCAAACATCGAAAAAAATCTCCACGTCTTCGATCCGGGTGGTGAACCCGTAATCCGGCAGGCTGTCGAAAAACACCTGCCCGTACCGCTGCTTGGTGATGCGGTTATCGAGCAGAACCAAAGCGCCGCGGTCGGAACGGCTGCGGATCAGCCGGCCAAAGCCCTGCTTGAGCGCGATGGCGGCCTGCGGGATCTGGTAATCGTAAAAGGGGTTCCCCCCCGCTCTGCGGATGCTCTCGATCCGGGCCTGCACCACGGGATCGGAGGGGACCGCAAAAGGCAGCTTATCTATGATAACGCAGCTCAACTGCTCGCCCGGCACGTCCACGCCCTGCCAGAAGGCGGAGGTCGCAAAGAGCACGCAGTGGGGGGTGGAGCGGAATTCTTCGAGCAGGGCGCGGCGCGGGCCGGTGCCTTGCAGCAGGGTGGGGTATTCGATTTCGAGAGAAACCGCGTCGTAGACCAAGCGCATCTGCTGGTAGCTGGTGAAGAGCACGAAGGCGCGGCCGCGACTGTGCTGGAGGATGCGGGCCACCTCGGCCGCCGCCATCTTCGAGAACGCCGGGCTACGCGGATCGGGCAGATGCTGCGGAACGTAGAGCAGGGCCTGGCGGCGGTAGTCGAAATGGCCGGGCACCACCAGGGTGCGGGCATTGTCGAGGCCGAGGCGCTTCTGCACGAAGTCGAAGCCTCCGGCTACCGCCAAAGTGGCTGACGTCAGGACGGCGGTATCCACGCGGTCGAACAGGCGTTCGGTCAGGAGCTTGGCGACATCGATGGGGGTGGCCTGCACAAAGCAGCCGCGGCCCCGCTTTTCCACCCAGTAGACGTAGCGCTCGTCGTCCTCTTCCATGAGGAAGCGCAGCCCCATGGCGAGTTCGCCGGTGCGGCGGAACAGCGGGATGAGTTCTTCGGGCGGGTTGCGGAGCAGCTTGAGGTGAGAGCCGATCAGGTCGAGAACGCCCAGCAGGTCAGTGTAGACTTCGTCGTTGTCTTCGCGGAAAGCCTCCCGGCCGAGGAAGGGGGCGCGGCCCTCGCCCGCGCCGAAGAGCGCGAAGAAGCGCAGGGTCAGCTCGTCCATGCGTTCGAGGATGCGGTCCAGCTCGGGCGTACCGAATTTTTTCAGGCGGCTGACCACCGAGAGGTCGCGCCGCAGGTCCTGAAAGCGGTGATTGCTGATGGAAACGCCGAAGTACTGGCCGGCGACGTCTTCGATTTCGTGGGCTTCGTCGAAGACCACGGCGTGATAGTCGGGCAGAATGCCGCCTTCGTAGTTCTCATCCTTGAGGGCCAGATCGGCAAAGAAAAGGTGGTGGTTGACGATGATGATGTCGCTTTCGAGGGCGCGCTGGTGCATGAGGGTGAGGAAGCAGCGCTCGAAGTTGGGGCACTTCTGGCCGGAGCAGAGGTCGGCGCGGGCGTCGATCTTGGCCCAGGCGGTGCTGGATTCGGGCAGGGTGTTGATCTCGCCGCGGTCGCCGAATTCGGTGGTTTTTTCCCACTCGCGGATGATCTGAAAATCGGCGAGCTCTTCCAGGCCGGAGAGGATGGGCTCTTTCTCGGCGTCGTAGATCTTCTGCCGACAGGCGTAGTTGTTGCGGCCCTTCATGTAGGAGACCTTCAGGGGGCGGTTGAAGTGCTGCTGCAGGAAGGGAACGTCTTTGAAGAAAAGCTGCTCCTGGAGGTTCTTTGTTCCGGTGGAGACCACGATGCGCTTGCCCGATTGGAGGGCGGGGACGAGATAAGCGAGGGTCTTGCCGGTGCCGGTGCCAGCCTCGACGATCAAGTGGCGCTTGTCGGTGAGAGCGGATTCCACGGCCTCGGCCATTTCCAATTGCCCGGCCCGGAACTCATAGTGGGGATGCCAGCCGGAGAGCGTGCCGCCTCGGGAGAAGAATTGGCGCGCGGAGGCGGTTCGGGCCTGGATGGGCATGGGGACGTATTGATTTTAGCGCGAGGGCGCGGTGGCGCATGGTTCTCTGCGTTGCGCAGGCGGGCCGCGGCGGGGCCGCACGGGCAAGCAGCCGCATCCTGGTATCATTGCAGCGTATGGCCCAAATGACACTGACGGCTGTATACATGAAGGTGCCCGAAGGTTACGTGGCATTCGTCGAGGAGCTCCCCGGCGCAAATACGCAAGGGGGAACTTTGGATGAGGCGCGCGCCAACCTGGAGGAGGCGGTCACCATGGTCCTGGATGCCAACCGTGAGTTGTCGGAGCAGTCGCTGGAGGGCGCCGAGGTCATTCGGGAACCTCTGATCGTCCCCGCCGCGTGAAACGCGCCGACCTCATCCGGCACCTGGAACAGCAAGGCTGCGAGCTTCACCGCGAAGGCGGCAACCACACCGTCTATGTAAATCGAAGGTGCGGCGATCTTCCGCCGTTCCGCGGCATCGTGAAGTGAACGATTTCCTCGCTCGCAAGATCTGTGACGATCTCGAGGTTCGCCGGCCTTAGCCACACCGCGGGATTGGAATCACCGGAGGGGCGAGGGCGTTTACAGAATCTGTTCCAGCTTCTTCCGCAACTCCGCCGACAGGCGCGGCTTCCGGCCTCCGGTGGCAATCGCGATCTGGATCCCGCCGCGCTCCAGGCGCGCCGGAACCACGAAATCGCACTCTGCGGCAGAATCGGCGATATTCGCCAAGATGCCCCGCTTTCGGGCGGCCTCACCGATCCGGAGATTCACGCTACGGGCGTCGGTGGCGGCAAACACCAGCGCAGCGCCCGCCAGGTCGGACACGCGGAAACGGCGCGGGAGCCTCCGAACCGGCAGGGCATCGAACGAGGGCTGCGCGCGTGGGGCCACCACCGTGACCCGAGCCCCGGCGTCCACTAGGCCCCGGGCCTTTCGCAAGGCCACTTTGCCCCCGCCTACCACCAGCACCGGGCGATTCCGCAGATCGAGGAAGATCGGGTAGTGCGTCACGACCGCACTGTAGCACGCGCGGCCGCGCTATCATGGGGGTGCATGCCGGGCAGCCTTCCCACAGTGGTGATTGTGGGCCGGCCCAATGTAGGAAAGTCCACCCTCTTCAACCGCATCACAGGACAAAGGCGCGCCATCGTCGGTGACGAACCGGGCATTACGCGCGACCGCATTGTTGGGCCGGCTCAACACGACGCTTGCCGTTTCGAGCTGATCGACACGGGAGGCATCATCATCCACGATCAGGAGTACATTCCCGGCCAGATCCTGCGCCAGGCGCGGGTGGCGCTGGAGAACGCGTCCCACATCATTCTGCTGGTGGACGGCCGCGCGGAGATCACGGGCGCCGATCGCGACCTGGCCCAGATGCTGCAACGCCTGGGCAAACCCGTCACCCTGGCGGTGAACAAGATCGATACCGTGGCGCGGGAGGGGCTGGCGCACGAATTCTACGGACTGGGGATCGCCGAGGTTTATCCGGTTTCGGCGGAGCACAGTCTGGGCGTCGATGCTCTGCTCGACCACGTCACGGCCGGTTTCACCAAAGCCAGCGCCGAACCGGAGGAATCGCCGGACGCGGTCCAACCCGAAGTTACTCCCGACATTCGTCCCATCAGCGTGGCGATCATCGGGCGGCCGAACGTGGGGAAATCGACCCTACTCAACGCGCTCACGGGGCAGGAACGCGCCATTGTGTCGCCGGTGGCCGGAACCACGCGGGACGCGGTGGACGAGAAGGTCACGCACGACGGCATCGACTACGTATTCGTTGACACGGCGGGAATCCGCCGCAAGGGAAAGACCAGGCTCATGGCGGAGAAGCTGAGCGTGGTGATGGCGCGGCGGCACATCCGCATGGCGCACGTGGCCTTGCTGGTGCTGGACGCCACCGAAGGGGTGGTGGGGCTGGATGCCACCATCGCCGGCTACGCGCATGAAGGAGGACGCGCCCTCATCGTCTGCGTCAACAAATGGGATGAGGCCAAGGGCCGCAAGAAGCAGGAATTCGAGAGCGAGGTCCGCGACCAGTTCAAATTCCTGGATTATGCGCCGGTGGTGTTTCTCTCGGCGAAGACCGGCGCGGGCGTGCCCTCGTTGTTCCGGTTGATCCGCGAAGTGGATCAATCCGCCGCGCGACGCATTCCGACCGGAGAGCTAAACCGCTTCGTCGAGCACCTCCGTTTTGAGGAACGGAAGATCTTTTATATCACTCAAGCTGCGGTGCGGCCGCCCACGTTTGTGCTGTTCACGGGCAAGGGCGGCGCGCTCCACTTTTCCCATGAACGCCAGATCATGAACCAGATCCGGCGGCGCTTTGGTTTTCAGGGAACGCCCATCGTGCTGAAAACGCGGGCCAAGGCGGCAGGCAGGGCAAAATCGTAGGCAGGTTGACGCCGCCCGAGCGAAATACCTACAATACGGTATACAAGGAGGCCGTATGAGGTCCATTGGCTTTCCCGAACTTCTCGTCATCCTGGGAGTCGCGGTGCTGCTATTTGGCGGCAAGAAGATTCCCGAAGTTGCGAAAGGTTTAGGTGAAGGAATTCGCAACTTTAAATCAGCGTTGAAAGGCGACGAAGACAAGGGAGACGTGAAGAAGGAAGAAGACAAGGTCGAAACGAAGAAGTAGGCGGCTTCCTGAAGCAGCCCGCAGGGTGGGCTGAATTCATCGACTTATGAAAATACAACCCCGCGAGCCCATTCCGGGTCGCGGGGTTTTTGATTTTGGGAGAACACCAGCTACTTCTTCTTGGGGGGAACGATCGAGTCCTTCGCGGCTTTCGCCACGCGGAACTTGACTACCTTCTTGGCCGGGATCTTGATGGATTCGCCGGTGGCTGGGTTGCGGCCGATCCGGGCCTTCCGATCCACACGCACCAGCCGGCCGATTCCCGGAAGCACGAATACGCCGTTCTTCTTCACTTCGGCGATCGCCAAGCTCGAGAGGCCATCCAGGAATGCACGCGCCGTCTTATTGTTGACTTCGCAGCCTTCCGCGAGCGATCGCACCAGTTGCGTCTGGGTCATTCTCTGATTTGCCATATCTCTCCTTCTGATTCTGCCGTCGGTTCTTGAACTGAACTATGGAGCAGGTCCGCTGTGATCTCAGGCAGGACGCCTCCAGCACCATCCAACTCGGTGGAAGGAGGCGGCGTCCGCTGCCACGCCCGTCTCAATTCGATTCCATAATAAGGGAAGGCCAGAATGATGTAAAGAGAAATGCGCAAAAAAAGCCCGATTTTTCAGGGTTTTTTACGTAGAGCGGCGTGTTCCGCACGTCATGGGCGATCCACAAAACCAGCGCCCGGGCGCCATTCCAACTCACCCGTCGCGAACGGCCCGCCACGCTTGTTCTTCAAGATACGAAAGCGAACTTTCCGGCCGGTGGCGGAGAGCGCGATGCGCGTCGCGGCATGCAGTTTGAGAGGCGGACCGCCGGCGCTGGTCTCGACTCCTCCCGTCGATTCGAGCCGGGCGCGCGTCTGGTTCAGGATCAGGATACAGGCGCCGGAGCGCGCGGCCACGCGCGAAAGCCGCCGCAGTTCGGAGCCCAGCACGCGGCTCTGCATGCCCATTCCGGAGTCTCCGAGTCCAACGTCGATTTCCAATTGGGGAACCAGGGCCGCCGCGGAATCGATCACCACCAGTTCCACCGCACCGGAAGCCGCCAAGCTGCGCGCCATTTCCAGGGCCTCCTCGGCGGTGGCCGGTTGGGTGACGGGCAGGCGGGCCACATCGACGCCGAGTCGCGCGGCAAACCCGGCGTCGAAGACGTGCTCGACGTCAATCCACGCGGCGGCCGTGCCGCTCGATTGCCCGTGTGCGAGGGCTTGCAAGGCCAAGGCCGTCTTCCCGCAGGAAGCGGGACCGTAGAGTTCCACAATGCAGCCGGTAGGAAGTCCGCCGATTGCCAAGGCGGCGTCGAGGGCCGCAAATCCAGTGGGCAACGAGGATGCATCCCGGCCCGAGGGAGACGCCTGCATAGCCGAAAGCCGCAGATGAATGGCTCGCTGGCGATCGAGCTCGTTCATCGCGGCAGGCGGCCTTCTACCGGCGCGCGGGCACGGGCCGCGGGGACGCGCCGGCGACCGCGGCTTCCGCGGCCGGCGCGGCTTCGAGCTTCAGCAGGCCCAGCGCTTTGCGCAGTTCGGTGTCGAGCGCTTGCCGGATGTCTGGATTATCCTTGAGGAACTGGCGCGAGTTTTCTCGGCCTTGTCCGATGCGGTCCCCTTTGTAACTAAACCACGCGCCGCTCTTTTCAATCAGGTTCTGCGCGACGCCAAGATCCAGCAGGTCGCCCTCGCGGGAAACGCCTTCCCCGTAGATCATGTCGAACTCGGCCTCGCGGAAGGGCGCCGCCACCTTATTCTTCACCACTTTGACGCGGGTCCGGCCGCCGATTACGGTGTCGCCGTCCTTGATCGCGGCGATCCGCCGGATATCCAGCCGCACCGAGGCATAGAACTTGAGGGCGCGGCCGCCAGTGGTGGTTTCCGGGTTGCCGAACATCACTCCGATCTTTTCGCGGATCTGATTGATGAACACCAGGCAGGTCCTGGATTTGGAGACCACGCCGGTGAGCTTCCGCAGCGCTTGCGACATCAGCCGCGCCTGCAGGCCCATATGGCTGTCTCCCATCTCTCCATCCAGCTGCTCGCCGTAATCCGGCTGCGACACCAGAAGGTTGTCCACGTCGACGCCGAGTTTCTTGGCGTAGGCGGGATCGAGCGCGTGCTCCACGTCGATAAACGCCGCCATTCCGCCCTTCTTCTGGGCCTCCGCGATCACCTGGAGCGCGATCGTGGTTTTACCGGAAGACTCCGGGCCGTAGATTTCGCAGACGCGGCCGCGCGGGAGTCCGCCGACGCCCAACGCTGCGTCCAGTGAAATCGAGCCCGTCGAAATCACCGAGACCGGAACGATGGCATCTTTCGATCCCAGACGCAGGATCGAGCCCTTGCCAAACTGCTTCTCAATCTGGCCGAGCGTGAGGTCTAATGCGCGCGCGCGTTCCTTTTCGTCCATGGCTGCCAATCTCCTGTGGGTGAACTCTCATTGTACCCGAGTGCACCGCACAACCAGGAGTATAATCTGGGCAAGGGTTTTCTCGGATGAAAGCGTGTTTTTTGGTCCTCCTGACGGGGCTGGCGCTGCTGCTCGCCGCTTCCGACAAAAGAATCGTAGGCTCCGCCCGGGGTGAAAACCAGGACCTGACTCTCCAGGTCACGCTGTATCTCGATCCGGCATCGGTCAAGGACCTGATCGGTTCCGATTTAGGCGGGCACTTCATCGTGGCCGACGTCAAAATCGATCCCAAGTATGGCAAGGAGATCGAGATCGACCGTGACAGTTTTTCGCTGCGTACGGACAAGAACGGGGAAAAGGCCACCCCTTTTGCGCCCTCGCAGATTGTGGGAAAAGAGACCCTGGTGGTCTCACAACAACGCATCGGGGGCAACGAGGGGTCTATTCTCTACGGCAACCGGGCTCCGACCGTAAACGGGCCAGCCGTTGTCAAAGATGCGAGTTCCCCCGGCGACCAGGCCCTCGAAAAGGTGCTGAGCGACAAAGTCCTGCCGGAAAAGAAAACCGACGAGCCAGCGTTCGGCCTCCTCTACTTCTCGATGGAGAAGCAGAAGATGAAGGATCTGGAACTCACCTACGGCGACCGCGGGGAAAACCGAATCTCTCTGCGCTTTAAGGCGCAGTAAAGCCGATCGGCACCGGCGGCTCTACTCGTCGCCGGATTCGATCAGGCTCAATTGACGCGGATCACCGGCGGCCGCCTCGCGCGCTTTGGGAAGCTCCACGTCGTCATGCGACGGGTCGAATTTCCGGATCAACTGGTTCAGCCGCAGGGAGGCTTCCCAAATGTCGAAGAGCAACTGGCAGCGGGGGCAGGCGCCGCGGATGGCGCCACGGCCGTCGATCGCGGGGTTGTACCGTTTATGCTTACCGCACCGGCCGTCAAATTTTCGGGAACGAATCTTCACGGCAGCTCCAACCCATTTACAGTAGCAGGCGCGACGGGGTTTCGCCGCTCTCCCGCGGGGAGCGGCACGCGGTACAATCCGGGTGAATGCCGCACGCCCGGGGCGTCCTGTGGGCCAGGTTCCGCGTCACGATGGCCGCGGTGGTGGCCGTCGCGATTCTGTCGGTGGTGGTGTATTTGCTGACCGGCGGCACCTTGCTCCAGCAGAAGACAACGCTCTATCTCTATATGCCGGACGCCACGGGGATCGAGCCCGGCACGGCCGTGCGCGTCAACGGCACTTCGGTGGGGAAGGTTGGCACGGTAGAGTTCTCCGGGTCGAGCGAACCCACACGGGTCATCCGCCTGACGCTCAGCGTCGAGCGCGCGCATCTGCCGGACATCCCCGGCGATTCGTCGGCGCAGATCGGCTCAGAAGGGGCGCTGGGCGATCGGTACATCGACATCTCCCAGGGAAAGGCGCGGGCGCGCATTCTGCCGGGAGGAGAAATCCAGTTTCGGGCGCAGCCGGAATTGCTCAAGACCCTCGACGTGCAGCAGTTCGCCCAGCAGTTGCGTAGCGTGGACGCCACTCTGACCGACATCGAGCAGGGGCGCGGACAGGTGGGCGAGTTGGTGACGGGCACTGCTGCGTACAGCGATCTGCGCCAGGGCCTGGAGAAGGCCGACCGCGGTTTCCGCGAGGCTACCAGCGCGACGGGCGCGGTCGGGCGGTTGCTGACGACCGACCAGGACTATCGCCAAGTCAGCGTCCCGTTGGCCGAGCTGGACGACCGGCTGGGACGCATTCAGGCCGGACAAGGCCAGCTCGGCCGCCTGCTGCGGGAAGATGGGCAGTACGTCTCGTTTCGCGACCAAGCGGCGAGCCTTCGGAAGTCCACTGCCGATTTCCGCGCCCAGCAATTCCTGACGTCGGACGACCTGTATGTGGGCTGGAATAAGACCGTGAGCTCCCTGATCGAGCAGGTGGATGCCCTGAACACCAGCCCGCTGTTCAGCACCTCGCGGGATTACGACAATCTGGCCGGAGCGGCGCGCGAGATGCGCGACGCGGTGCGGGACTTCCGCCGAAACCCCAAAAAGTACCTGCGCATTCAGTTGTTTTAGCTCAGAGCCAGCCCTTCTGGCGGGCGATGCGGGCGGCGTCGGTGCGGTTGGAAGCGCCCAGTTTGCTGATGGCCTCGGAGAGATAGTTGCGGACGGTTCCTTCGGAGAGGCTGAGGCGAAGCGCGATATCGGCGCCGGTGGCGCCTTCACTAGCGTAGCGCAAGACCTGGCGTTCGCGGTCGGTCAGCGGATCCTGTTCGGTCCAGGCTTCGGCGGCGAGTTCGGGATCGATCACGCGGCCGCCGGCGTGAATGCGGCGGATGGCGTTGGCCAGGGTGGTGGCGGGAGCGTCTTTGAGCAGATAGCCGGAGACCCCGGCATCGAGGGCGCGCCGCAGATAGCCGGCGCGGGCGAAGGTGGTCAGGATGGCCACGCGCACGGGCAGCCGCCGGCGCTGGATTTCGGCGGCCACTTCCAGACCGGTCATCTCCGGCATCTCGATATCGGACAGCAACACGTCGGGTTTTTGGGAGATGGCCAGATCGAGCGCCTGGGCGCCGTTTTGGGCCTGGGCGACGACACTCAGGTCCGATTCGGTTTCGAGCAGCGCGGCCAGCGCGCCGCGCACCATGGCCTGGTCTTCGGCGATGAGGATCCGGATCGTCATACTGGAACCCGGATGCGCAGAACGGTGCCATGGCTGCCATCCCGTTCCAAAGCGCCCCCCCAACAGCTCGACCCGCTCCCGCATGCCGCTCAACCCGCTACCCTCCTTGAGCTCGCCGCCGTTGCCGTTATCAGCCACCGCCAACTCGCAGAACGCGCCGTCCCGGCGGAGGCTGACTCGGTCCGGCGCGCCGCCATATCGCTCACCAAGGTGTCCGGCGGGCTTTCGATGGAGGCTATGTGCTCGACGCCGGTGGCGCCCGAGGCCACCGCGTCGGCGGCCTCTTCGGTGGTGCCGATGTGCACGATGCTGATCAGGCCGCGGCGCCGGGCCCAGGCGACCGAGCGGTCCAGCAGATCCCGGCTCAGCCTCTCTTTGGCCTCGCCGATGGTGCCGAAGACGATCTTCACGGCGTCCAGCGGACCCGCCGCGTAATTCTTCTCGAGACCGGACAGCAAATCGGCTGGGGACGCGGCGAGGATGGCGCCCTGCCGCGTGATCTGCGGCGTCCAAATGGTGCTCGCCGGATGGCCATGCGGCGAAGTGACCAGCCTCCCCACGGCGAAAATCCGCGGCCCCAGCAGCCGGCGGCGGGCCACTCGTTCGCGAAGGGCGAAAATGTGCGAAGCCGGCTCGCCCAACGAGCGTATGGCGGTCACGCCGTTCTCGAGGTACTCGCGGCGCTGGGGTGCGTAATCGCCCAGTATCGAGTCGATGAAATAAGAGAAGTCAAACCCGCCGCGCGTCGACCGCTCCGGCACCTGCAGGTGGACATGGACGTCGATCAGACCCGGAACCAGATAGCCGCCGCCGGCATCGATCCGGGGCCAGGCGGATCGGTCGGATTGGGACGGCACCAATGAGACGATCCGCCCGTTCTCGATCAGGAGATTCTGCCCCTCGAGAATCCGGCCGCCGGCGGCATCGACGATCCCGGCGTTGACAATGTCGGCCCGCGCCCGCCCGGGCATCGGAGGGGTGTAGCGGTCGACCTGCGCCCACAGCATCACGGCCCCCGCCAAGCTGACGGCGAACAGCGCCCCGGCCAGCGCTTGCGTCACTCGCGCCAATGTCCGCCCCTGCCGCACCAGAAAATAAAGCGCCAGGGCCAGCACATAGAATGTGGGGGTGGCCGAAAAATAGATTCCCCATACCGAACCCGAGCGCGGATGAAACCGGTAGCCGAAGGCTGCATAGACCAGCGCCAGGGTCAGGAAGTAGGCGGGAATCGAGACCACGTACCCGGCGGCCAGGCGGCCGAGCCAGTGTCCCTTCCATCGGAACAGCAGCGCGCCTACCGGCAGCCAATAGCCGAAGACCAGCGCGGCCCATCCGGCCAAAACCAGGGTCACGTCCAGCCACTCGCCGGTTTTTGTATTGAATCAGGAGGTATAGCGGGACCGTCGTCCCGGTCAGCAGGATCGCGGGCAGCAGGAACTGCCTGGTGATGAAGTCGAAGGAAGCGGAACGGAGGTTTGCGGTCATGGTTGGATGGTAGGCCGGCCCGCCCGGCCCAGGGTAGTGGAAGTTGTCAACCGCTCAGCGTGACATTCGTCATGGTTACAATCGAAGTTGCCGCAAGTCTCCTTTGAAGTCGTGGCCGAGTGCCCGCAGACGCGGGCGCGCGCCGGTTTGCTGCATACCGCGCACGGGATCGTCGAGACCCCTGTCTTTATGCCGGTTGGGACCCAGGGTTCGGTCAAGGGCTTGACGCAGCGCGACCTCGCCGACGAACTGGGGGTGCAGATTTTGCTGGCCAACACGTACCACCTGTTCCTGCGGCCCGGCCACGAACTGATCCGCCGCCTGGGGGGGCTGCACCGGTTCATGTCGTGGCCCAGCGCCATCCTCACCGACTCCGGCGGTTTCCAGGTGTTCAGTCTCAGCGGGCTGCGCCGCATCACCGATCACGGCGTGGAGTTCCGCTCGCACCTGGACGGCGACCTCCACACGTTCACTCCGGAATCCACCGTCGATGCCCAACTGGCCTTCGGCAGCGACATCCTCATGGCGCTCGACGAGTGCCCGGAGTACCCCGTCAGCCACGAGTTCGCTCGCGAGAGCATGGACCGGACAGTGCGCTGGGCGCGCCAGGCGCATGAGCATTACCGGCGGCGCCTGGCGGAGGATCCGTCCGTGGGAGCGCTGTTTCCGATCGTGCAGGGATCAATATTCGCGGACCTCCGCCGGCAGTGCGCCACGGCCCTGCTCGATTTCGATGCGGACGGCTACGCCATGGGAGGGCTGTCGGTGGGCGAGCCGCGCGCCCTCAGCCTCGAGATGGTGGAAGCGACCGAAACGATCCTGCCCCGCTCCAGGCCCCGCTACGCCATGGGGGTCGGGATGCCGGACGAGCTTCCGGAATACGTGGCGCGCGGCGTGGACATGATGGATTGCGTCCTGCCGTCGCGCAACGCCCGCAACGGCTATCTGTTCACCTCTCAGGGTCGCCTGATCATCAAGCACGCCCAATATAAAGAGGATGAGCGCCCTCTCGATGAAAAGTGCCGATGCTATACTTGCAGCAGATACTCCCGGGCTTATCTGCGGCACCTGTTTCTCTCCGGCGAGATCCTCTATGCGGTTCTCGCGACGCGGCACAACCTCTGCCGGTACCTTGACATCATGCGGGAGATCAGGCAGGCTATAATGTCGGGTTTGTTCCCTGAATATCTGAGGAGTGTGCGATCGGCTGGCCACGAGGCGAGCTGACGTCCTTATCTGTCGGTCGGAATCGTGATCCTGAATCTGTTCTTGCAAACCTCGCCGAGTTCTCTGGTGGGATTCCTCCCCATCCTGTTAATTTTCGCCATCTTCTATTTCCTGTTGTTCATGCCCATGCAGCGGCAGCGCAAGAACCAGCAGAAGATGTTGGCCGGGTTGCAGAACGGCAACGTGGTGCAGACGAGCGGGGGGATCGTGGGGACGATTGTTTCCATCGATGCCGACGACACCTTGGTGTTGCGTGTGAAACCAGACAATGTCAAGGTTCAGGTGCTGCGCAGCGCAGTTTCGGGGCTGGTTTCCAGCGAAGGCAAGAAATAGTGTTAAGTGTTTGAGTTGACAGGCTGACTCCCATGCAAAACAATCTGAGATTGCGCTCGGTCGTCATCGTCGTGACCCTGCTCGTTTGTGTTTTTGGCATCATCGGCTTTCCCAAGTCGATCGATCAGCTCAAAGAGAATTGGTCGAATAACATTCGTCTCGGACTGGACCTGAAGGGCGGCAGCCGCCTGGTCCTGCAAGTGCAGGTGCAAGATGCTGCCAAGGCCGAGGCGGACCAGGTGATGGACCGTTTGAAGGACGATTTCAAGAAGCAGAACGTCTCCTGGAGCAGCATCGATCGAAATGACCCGCAGACGGTTCAGGACGCCGGCACGACCCAGATCACCATCAAAGGCATTCCGGTGACCCAGACGAGCGCCTTTCGCACCCTGCTGAGCGAGCGCTACGCCGATTGGGTTTTAACTTCAGTGAACTCTACCGACTACACCTTGCGCATGAAGCCCGCGGATCTGGAAGCCCTCAAGACCGACACCGTGGAGCGCACCATCCAGACCATCGGCAACCGCATCGACCAGCTCGGATTGGCGGAGAAATCGGTCCAGCAGTATGGGCGCGCTTCCGACGACTACCAGGTTTTGGTGCAATTGCCCGGTGTGGACGATCCGGCGCGCGTCAAGGAGTTGATCGGGACTGCGGCCGTGCTCGAGATCACCGGCGTCAAAGAGGGTCCGTTCGCCAGCCGCGAGGCCGCACTGGCGGCCCATGGCGGCGTGCTTCCCCTGAACACCAAGCTGGCCAAATCCATTCCGCGCGGCGGCGACTCCGGCGAGCAGTGGTATCTGGTGAACCGCTCCCCCGTCATTAGCGGCCGGGAGATGCGGAACGCGCGGTCCGGCCAGGACGAGTTTCGCAAATGGGAGACCAATTTTACACTTTCGCAGGATGGCGGCAAACGCTTTGGCACCTTCACAGAGGCAAACATCGGCAACCGCCTGGCGGTGGTGTTGGACAACAGCATTGTGAGCGTCGCCACCATCCAATCCAAGATCGACGATTCAGGCCGCATTACCGGGCTAGGGAGTGAGCAGGAAGCGGAAGACCTTTCCCGCTACCTACGCTCCGGATCGCTTCCCGCCGGCGTGGTCTATCTGGAAGAGCGTTCCGTCGGCCCCTCGCTGGGCGCCGATTCCATCCACCAGGGCTTCGTTTCCGGCGTTGCCGGGCTGTTCGCGGTGGTATTCGCCATGCTGGTGTATTACAAACGGAGCGGCGTCAATGCGGTACTGGCCCTGTTCTTGAACGCGATAGTACTATTAGCCGCAGTTTCCTACTTCCATGCCGCCCTGACCCTGCCCGGCATCGCCGGTATTGTCCTGACCATCGGCATGGCGGTGGATTCTAACGTCCTGATTTTTGAACGGATTCGAGAAGAACTCCGGGCCGGCAAGTCGGTCGTGTCGTCGGTGGATATAGGCTTCAATAAAGCGTGGTGGACGATCGTGGATACCCATGTCACCACCATCGTGTCCTGCGCTTTTTTGTTCCTGTTTGGAGAGGGTCCGGTTCGTGGTTTTGCGGTAACCTTAACAATCGGTTTGTTTGCCAACGTTTTCACGGCGGTTTTTGTGTCTCGGACCATTTTCGGTTATGAACTGTCCAGTCACCGCCGCCTGGAGGCGTTGAGCATTTAGGCTGAATCCGGGAGGCCGCGAGGTTTCGGCCGAGGAACAATTTCGATAGGGCTGGTGTCCAAACTGATGGGCGAAACCGGCTTGGCAAAAGCTGATGGAATTATTTAAAAATACGAACTTCGACTTCCTGCGCTGGAAGTGGCCCTTCATCGGCGCCTCTCTGGTGTTGAGCCTGGCCGGGATCACCAGCATGGCCGTGAGAGGGTTGAACTACGGAATCGACTTCAAGGGCGGCGCACTGATGAACGTCAAGTTCGCCTACACGCCTCCCGTGGACAAGATCCGCGCGGCACTGTCCAAGAGGGTCAAAGGCGAGGTCAGTGTCCTGAACTTTACCGATCTCTCCGCCAATAACGAAGTCTCGATTCAGACCGAGTTGGAAGAAGAGCGGCAGCTCAACATCAACCGCCAAGCCATGGCGGACGCGCTCACCACCACCTTCGGACAGCCGGGCAGCGGCAAGCTCGATCTCAACAACGCCAGCCAGCAGCAACTGATCGACCGCCTGCGCGACCCTTTGGCGCGCGCCGGCGTGGCGTTGAGCGACCCGCAGCTCCAAAAACTAGTGGCCGACTTGTTGAACTTCCGCAACACGCCGCCGCGCTCGGGCCTGATCACGGGTTTCAGTCAGTTGTCGTCCGTCCCGGGCATGAATGCTGGTATTATGAACACTCTCCAACAGGAGTGTTATCTGGCGCCGTTCAACATCCGCAACGTGGAGATGGTGGGCCCCAAGGTGGGTGCGGAGTTGCGCACCAAAGCCGTGCTGGCCACCCTCTATGCGCTGGCCGGAATGCTGGTCTACATCGCGTTCCGCTTCGAGTGGATCTACGGGCTGGGCGCGGTCATCGCCTGCCTGCACGACACCATCATCACCGTCGGTCTGTTCTCCCTCTTTAATAAGGCATTGGATATGACCGTCATCGCGGCGTTGTTGACCCTGGTGGGCTATTCGATGAACGACACGATCGTCATCTTCGACCGGATTCGCGAGGACCTGAAGTTCATGCGGCGCGAGCCGCTCGAAGTCGTCATGAACAAAGCCGTCAACCAGACCTTGAGCCGCACGGTCATGACCTCCGGCCTGACGTTCCTGACGGTCATTGCGCTTTTCATTTGGGGCGGTCCGGTGTTGCACCCGTTTTCTTTCGCGCTGGTGTGCGGAATCATCGTTGGTACTTATTCTTCGGTTTTCGTAGCTAGTCCGATCGTGCTTTTCTGGCATAATTACGCTGATAGGCGTATCAAGAGAACCCGGTCGTCTTCGGCGCTGAATGCCGCGCCCAGAACGGAACCCGTCCGCAAGAGTCCGACGAGGGCGGTTAAGTAAGGTAAGGCCGCGGAGGCAGGGCGCCGGCAACGGGGCTCGCCAGCGGGAACTATGGAAAGGAAGCTCGCATGTTCGAACAGACATTCGTAGCGACGGGGAGAACGAACAAGACGACGACGGTCTTGATCTCATTTGTGGTACAAACCGTCGCCATCATCGTCTTGGTTCTGATCCCGATGATTTACTTCGATGCGCTGCCCACGGCTCAGTTGACGAGCCTGCTGGTCGCTCCGCCTCCTCCGCCGCCTCCTCCACCCCCGCCTCCGCCGGAAGCTCCCAAAGTGGTCAAGGTCATTCCGCGGCAGTTCGACGCTGGCCGCTTGATGGCGCCGAAGGAAGTCCCCAAACAGATCGCCATGATTAAGGAAGACGAGCTGCCCCCGCCCACCGCCGGCGGCGGCGTGGTCGGTGGCATCGCGGGAGGGGTCAGTTCGGGCGTGCTGGGGGGCATTCTGGGATCGGTCCCAACCGTGGCTCCGCCGCCTCCGCCAGTTGAGAAAAAAGCGCCTCCCCCGGCCCGCATCCGCGTGGGCGGCAATGTGCAGGGAGCCAAGCTGATCCGCCAGCCCAAACCGGTTTATCCCCAATTGGCCAAGCAGGCGCGCATTCAAGGAGTGGTGAAACTCCATGCCCTCATTTCCAAGGAGGGCACCATCGAAAATCTGACCGTCATCAGCGGCCATCCGCTGCTCGTGCCAGCCGCGTTGCAGGCCGTGAAACAGTGGGTCTACGAGCCGACGCTATTGAATGGCGATCCGGTGGGCGTGGATACCGAAATCGACGTGAACTTTACCTTGAGCCAGTGAGAGCTTGAGTCAGTCGTACAGAGTCAGTAAACCCGAATCCGTATTCGGGAATTGAAAAATCAACTCGCAGGAGAGAAAAAACACAATGTTGCTTTTGCAATTGCAAGTATGGTCGCTCTATTTGCTCCAGGAACAGGCGGTCGGCTTCGATGTCCGTTCCATGTGGGGCCAGATGGGGAATCTCGCCAGGGCTGTGGTCATTCTGCTGTTCATCATGTCGGCCTATTCCATCGGCATCATGATCGATCGGGCGATGGCGTACAGCGCCGCCCGCAAGCAGTCGAGGGCGTTC
This sequence comes from Terriglobia bacterium, assembly GCA_020073145.1. Lineage (GTDB taxonomy): Bacteria > Acidobacteriota > Terriglobia > Bryobacterales > Bryobacteraceae > PSRJ01. The sequence continues at coordinate 11,787 of JAIQFS010000002.1, read as the reverse complement.
GCTCCGGCCGTCGCCGGCGCGTTGCGCGAAGGCAAGCTGGATGAAGCGGTGAAGATTGCGGACCGCTACAAGAAAAGCCATCTCGCCAAGGTGGTGGTGGCCGGCCTGCAGGAATTCCAGGCCCATCAGATCAGCACCGAAATCCCGGGCGAAGAAATCGACGCCTCCAAGCGGGCCTTGGATCGCTCCGAGGCCATCGTGCGCGCCGAATTGAAACGCGGCGTGAGCGGCCTGGCGACGATCGGTTCCACCGGCCCCTTCGTGGGTCTGTTCGGAACGGTTGTCGGCATCATCAACGCGTTCAAGGGAATTTCGACGGAAAAGTCCACCGGTCTAGGCGCTGTTGCCGGCGGTATTTCCGAGGCCCTCGTGACCACGGCGTTGGGGCTGTTCGTCGCCCTTCCCGCCGTCTGGGCGTTCAACTACTTCAACAACAAGATCGAGGCGTTCGACGTGGAGATGGGCAATTCCAGCTCCGAGCTGATCGACTACTTCTTGAAGCGTTCGCAGCGCGGCACCGGGGCGCGCAAGTAGTTCCTGAGTGTTGCCGGAATCCGGCGAGTTGATTGAGTCGGGGAGACTGGGCAAAGTCTCCCCACCTCCTGCCGAGTTCCAGGGAGAACAACCATGAGAGTCCAGTTTAAAAAGACAAAAGACCTCCCTCCCGTTTCTGACATCAACGTCACCCCCATGGTGGACGTGATGCTTGTGCTGCTGATCATCTTCATGGTCATCACTCCCATGCTGCAGCATGGCGTGCAGGTCGACCTGGTGAAGACGAATCACCCCATCCCCATGCAGGACGCCGACAAGAGCGATGCCATCCTGGTCTCCGTCACGAAGGACGGCAAGGTCTATCTCAGCACCACGCAGATGTCGGCCGAAGACCTGCCGGGCAAGGTGAAAGACCTGCTCACCAACCGGATTAATAAAATGGTGTTTATCAAGTCCGATCAGCGAGCGCGCTATGAAAAAGTCGTCGACGTGGTTGATAACCTGCGCGCGGCGGGTGTGGATCAGGTCGGTCTGTTGACCGAACAGACTCAGGACAAGAATAAGCCCAAGTCCGGGGCTCCGGCCGGGGAATGACGGCGGCCGGATAAGGTTTCATTCAAGGAGCACTTCTATGGCAATGGCAGTTGGATCCGGCAAGGGTCCCAAATCCGACATCAACATGACGCCGATGATCGACGTCCTGTTGGTGCTGATCATCATCTTCATGGTCATCACGCCGCTGACGCCCCATGGGCTGGAGGCCTTGGTGCCTCAGCCACCTCCTCCCAATGCGAAGCCTAACTTGTCCGACCTGCGCACGGTGGTGATCGTGATTGACAAGGATCATTCCATCAAGATCAACCAGGATCCGGTCACCGAAGCCAACCTCGGGTCCCGGCTGGAAGAAATCTTCAAGACTCGTGCCGAGCGCGTGGTGTTTGTGAAGGGCGATCCCGACCTCGAATTTGCCGCTGTGGCCAGGGCCATCGATATCGCCCATGGCGCGGGCATTGACAAGGTGGGACTGATGACCCCGAAATCGGAGGCCGGACAATAACATGAGCAAGGTCCTTCTCAGCCTGGCCTTAGGCGCGTTGGTGATCTTCGGCGCCAGTTGCCAGAAACTCAAATCGCGCGACCAGCTCAACCAGGGCGTGCGCGCCTTTCAGAGCGCCCAGTACCCGGAGGCCGTGGAGCACTTCAAAACCGCCGTCGAACTCGATCCGGCCTTTCCCACTGCTCGTCTGTACCTGGCCACCGCGTACTTCCAGCAGTACATCCCGGGCGCCGAATCGCCCGAAAACACGCAAATGGCCAAAGCCGCCTACGATCAGTTCATGACGGTCTTGGAGCAGGACACCAAAAACACTGTGGCCATGGCCTCCGTGGCTTCGCTCTATCTCTATCAGAAGAAGTGGGACGACGCTCAGCAGTGGTATGAGAAGCTGGTGGCCGTGGATCCCAAAAACGCCGACGCCTATTACAGCCTCGGCTTCATTGCCTGGTCCAAATGGTATCCGGCCTACGGCATGGCCCGCGTGGAGCTGGGGATGAAGCAGGATGACCCCGGCCCCATCAAAGACAAGAAGGTCAAGGAAGAGCTCAAGGCCCAGTGGCTGCCGGTCATCAACTCCGGCTTGGCGGCTCTCGACAAGACCCTGCAGATCAATCCGGAATACGAAGACGCCATGTCGTATGAGAACCTGCTGATCCGCGAGCGCGCCGACCTGCTGGATTCCCGGGAAGAGTATGACGCGGCCATCAAGGTGGCCAACGACTGGGTGCAGAAGGCTCTGGACACCAAGAAGATTAAGGCCGACCGCAAAGAAAAGAAGACTGGCGGCGGCATCGTAGCTGAACAGAAATAGCCGTCCGGTTCGCCGTTTCTACAAGGGGGGGGAGCCCGGCGGGCTCCCCCCTTGGTATTTGCGAGCGGCGCTCCCCAGCCGCTTCCGCTCCGCCCGCCGCTACAATGGGGGCATGTCGAAAGCAGCGGTCTTATCCCTGATTCTCGCCGCCGGGTTGCATGCCGAAGTTCTCCCCATGACGCTTCCGCAAGCGGTCGCCGCGGCACTCAAACAGAATCCCGACCTGACGCTGGCGCGGCTCGACGAGGAAAAAGCCCGGCAGGCGATTCGCGTGGCCCGCGATCCGTTTTCGCCCAAGCTCGTGCTGGGGAGCGGCCTGGCGTACAGCAATGGGTTTCCCATGAGCATTGAAGGGTCGGCGCCCAGCATCGTGCAGGCCAATGCGACTCAGTACTTGTTCAACCGGCCGCAGAATTACGCCGTGGCCCAAGCGCGCGAAAACGCTCGCACGGCTCAGATCGGCATCGCTGCGAAGCAGGAGGAAGTGGCTTACCGGGTGGCATCCTTGTACCTCGATGCGGAACGCGCCGCCCGGGTCGGCGCCTTGGCGCGCAAAGATGCGGAGAGCCTCCAGACCGTGCTCGAAGCCGTCCAGGCACAAGTCCGCGAGGGTCGGGCCTTGCCGCTCAATGAAAAGCAGGCCAATTTGAATCTGGCTCGCGCCAGCCAGGTTGCCGATGGCCTGGAATCGGACCAGGAGACGGCCGAGACGGCGCTGGCGGCGGCCCTCGGTCTTTCCCCGCAGGACCGGGTGCGAGCCGCCTCGGATGAACCAGCCGCTCCACCACTGCCCGCGTCCGAAGAGGAAGTCACTCGCAAGGCCCTTCAATCCAGCAAAGAGCTGCGCCGCCTGGAATCGCAGATCGCCGCCAAGGGGCTCGAGGTGCGCGGCGAAAAGTCCGCCCGCCTGCCCCGCGTCGACCTGGTGGCTCAATATTCCGTGCTCGCGAAGTACAACAATTACGCGGAGTTCTTTCAGAAGTTCCAGCGGAACAACGTCCAGATTGGGGCTTCTTTCCAGATCCCATTGGTGGCCGGCCCGGGCGTTGCCGCCCAGATCGCGCAGACCGAAACCGAGATCGCTCGTCTGCGGGCGGAGCTCACCGCCACACGCAATCGCATTGCGACCGACATCCAACAGTCCTTCCGCGACGTCAAGAAGGCCGAGACTGCGGCCGACGTGGCGCGCCTGGACCTGGACGTCGCCCGCGAGCAGCTTTCCGTGCTCCTCTCCCAGCAGCAGGAGGGCCGCGCCACCCTGCGCCAAGTCGAGGAAGCGCGGGTCGCCGAGAACGCCAAATGGATCGCGTTCTACGATGCCCAGGATAACTCCCAAAGAGCCCGCTGGAACCTGTTACGGCTCAGCGGGGACCTGCTGGCTTCGCTCACGCCGACGCGCTGAGGCGGCGCTGCCCGCCTCACGAAAAACGGCGGTTCCGCCGATAAGTGGATTCAGACATACCAGTTCCGGTACCCGAGGGGTGAATCTCTGGTACTGCTGCCCGCGGTGTTCGGGCTACAACTAAAGGCAGTCGAGGTTAAACTCCTGGAGTACCCGGATTCAGGGATTTCACCTCACGGAGGTTGTCTTGGTCGTTTTACTGTTCGGTCCGCCCGGATGTGGCAAAGGGACGCAGGCAGCGTACTTCGCGGAGCGCTTTGGCATCCCCGCGATCTCTACGGGAGAGATGTTTCGGGCCGAATGCCGAGCCGGAACGGATTTGGGGAAGCGGGCCTGCTCCATCCTGGCCGCCGGCGGTTTGGTCGACGATGACATCGTCAACGCCATGGTGGTCAACCGGATCTCCGCGGCCGACTGCACTAACGGCTTCCTCCTCGATGGGTATCCGCGCACCGTCGAGCAAGCTCAATTCTTCGCGAACCTGATGGATCAACGGGGATCGACGGAGCCGGTCGTGATCCACCTCGACGTCCCCGATGACATCATCCTCACCCGGTTGACGGCACGACGGCAGTGTCCACAGTGCCGGCGCATTTACAATCTGATCGCCCAGGCGCCGCGCCGGGAAGGTTTTTGCGATCACGATGGCGCCGAATTAGTCGCGCGTGAAGATGACCAGGAAGCTGTCATCCGGCAGCGGCTCCGCGCCTACGAGGAGGTCACCAATCCGATTCTGGCGTGGTACGGCGCTTCCGCCGTTCATCGGATCGAGGGCGGGCAAGGGCCTCAGCAAGTGTCTGCCGATATTGAACGGATACTCAATCGGGCGCGCCAGTTGCAGTTGGATCTGGTCTAACGTGGGGCAGGCGACCGGGGCTGCTGTGACGGTTCCTTAGGGGTTGAGCCCGGTGACGACGGTGTGGGGACCGGTGGGAACGGCGTGAGCCGTGACGCGGCCAAAACCGGCTTCGCGGTACATGGTTTCGAGTTGCCGGAGGGTGTAGGCATCGCCGGCGGGCGTGGTGGTCAGCATGGTCATGCTGAAACCGGCGGCCATGGGCGGCGAAATGCGATCTTCATTGGGCACGAATTCCAGAGCAGCGGCCCGGCCGCTGGGCTTGAGCGCAGCCCGCACTTTGCGCAGCATGGCGACACAGGTGGGCTGGTCGAAGTGGTGCAGGAAATTGGTGAGCAGGATGATGTCGTAGGGCCCACCGAATTCCACGTCGAAGGCGCTGCCGGGCAAGGTGTCGTAGCGGTCGGCGATGCCGGCCTTGCGGGCATTGGCCCGGGCGACTTCGAGGACAGGGGCCCAGTCCTGCCCGGTGATGCGGGCTTGCGGATGCTGCTTGCCGACTTCGATGCCGAAGACGCCGTGGCCGGCAGCGATATCGAGGACGCGGAGGGGACCGGAGAGGCCTTCGAGCACAATGGCGCCGAGCGGCCCTGCCATGGGAGCCATCATGGGGGCCATACTGTGCGCGAATTCGACCCAGTCGGGATTCTCGCGCTCGACGGAGCCCTCGCCGGGGAGGATCGTGGTGCCGGTGCGGACGATGTCCGTGAGTTGGCGGCAGGGGTCGTGCATCATGGCGTTGGTCAGGAAGTTGGAGATGGAGGCGATGCACGAAGGCGAGCGCGGATCGAGGAAGGCCGCGCTGGTGGGGGTGTGGTGGTACCGGCCGTCCTGCTTGCTTAGAAAACCGATGACGGCCAGGTAGTCGCAGAGGATGCGGACGCCGCGCTCGGAGGCGGAACAGCGGCGGGCGATGGCTGCGACGTCGCCGAGGCCCTCGCCAATGGCGCGAAAGAGGTCGAGTTCGATGGCGGCGCGCAAAGCGGCGGAGCGTTGATAGGCGAGCAGGGTGTCGAAGACGAGTTCGGGGGAGGCGGATTGGGTGTGAGGAGTGGTGGCCATGGGAACTCAGTATACCAACGCGAGCGCCGGCGGCGGCCGGAAAGAGCGGCTTGGGCAGGCGAGGCCTGCGCCACGGCGCTACAGGTCTTCTAAGCGCAGCTTGATGTCGGCCTTGGACCAGGCGGCGTCGAATTCGCGCTGGACCCAGCGGGCGTCTTCCGCCTTATGCTGGGCTTGCAGGCTCTGCAGGAGACCGAAGAGCATGCGGCCGTTCTTGGGGGAGCGCTTGACGCCTTCGCGGAAGACCTGTTCGGCTTGCGGCGCTTTGCCGGCGCGCAACAAGGCCGCGCCGAAGGACTCGCGGAGCGGGTAATACCAGTCGGGTGGTTCGTCGTAGGTCAGGGCGTCCTGAAGGGCGACGGAGCGCTGCCAGTGGGGCAGGGCGTCGGCAGGGGTCGCGGCCATGCGCGCGGCCAGGACCTCCGAGGCCAAGGAAAGAACGTCGCGGACCTGGTTCTGGCCGTAGGGCGCGTCGGCCGGGGCAGAGGCCCTGGTTTTTTCGAAGGCGTCGCGTTCGCGGGCGGCGCCCGCGCGGTCGCCCTTCGCGGCCAAGGCCACACCGCGCGCGAACCGCCACGCGGCCGTGCTCATGACCTGTTTGGCGCCGGGCTGCGGAGTCTTGAGGACGTGGTCCCACTCGCCAAAGCGGACATAGGTGAACAGGACGACGGGGAAGATGGAATCTCCCATTTCCGGCATGACCTGCAGCATGGGGGCGGAGGCGGCGGCAAGAGCATCGGCGGCGCGGAGCGCGTCAGCCTTGCGGCCCTGCATGGAGCGGGCGTACCGGATGAAGTCGAGGTTGTGATAGTAGTACGGAGTGTAAGATCCGCCGGTGACGTTGGTGGCGGCGAAATACTCGCGGTCAACGGCGACGGCGCGCTCGTTCACGCCAGCGGCAGTTTCCCACTCACCCAACACCAGCCAGATATGGCCGGGCATGTGGACCACGTGTCCAGCCCAAGGGACGATACCCATGAGGCGCTGGGCGCTGGGGACGGCGCGCTCGGGCGTGGGCGACGATTCCACGGCGTGGATGTAATAGTGGTTGGCCCCGGGGTGTTGCGGCCAGCGGCGCAGCACGCCTTCGAGGGTGTGTTCGGCTTCGAGGACTCCAGCGGCGGGCGCGCCCGCGGCCGAATACCAATGCCAGCGCACCGGAATCATGAGGCTTTCGGCATAGATGGTGGCGGCATCGGGGTCATCGGGAGAGCGTGCGGAGAGGGCATGCATGGCCTCCACGTAGGCTGCCGGGCGGAACTCCGGACACCAAGTGGCGACAGCGGACAGGTAGGCGCGCTCGCGTTCGGGGGCCGCGGTCAGCTTGCGGCCGGCGGCCACGGCGGCGCAGGCAGCTTTGAGATCGTAGCTGCCGTCGCCGTCCATATTGATATACGGCCCCTGTGCCATGGCCATGCCCCAGTAGGCCATCACGGATTGCGGGTCGAGTTCGGAGGCCTTACGAAACGAGCGCAGCGACTCATAGCGGTTGAAGCCATAGAGCAAAGCCAGACCCTGGTCGAAGAACTTCTGGGCGTCCGCGTTGCGGGTGGCGATGGAGTGTGTCCAGGAACCCAGTCCTTTGTACAAAGTCACGGGTTTTTCCGCGGCGAAGACGGCGGGCTGCGAGGCCAGGGCCAAGGCCAGTGAGAACAGGCATCGGATTGGTTGACGCATAGGGCTCTCCGCTAGTGTGTTTCGGTCGGGGGCTTGGCGTCAAGCCCCGCAGGGCGGCGAGACGGTCGTCCGTGTGGATTCGCCTGCTATGATCGCGGAGGATATGAAACTGACGCGGCGCGAGTCTCTGCTGATGTTGAGTGCGGGCATGGCGGTTGGGTCGGAATCACCGCTGGAGTTGGAATGGCGACGGATCGCCCGAGCGACCGACGGTAGAGTGGGGGCCGCGGCGCTGCACCTGGCGTCGGGACGGCATGCGAGTCTGAATGGTGATGAGCGATTTCCAATGGCGAGTGTGTGCAAGCTGCCGATCGCCATTCACATGCTGAGTCTGGTGGATGAGGGGAAGTTGCAGCTCAACCAGCCCATTGAAGTGCTGGCGCAGGACATTTTCCCGCAGGTGAGCGAGATCGCCGGGCGCTGGCCGAAGCAGCGGCAATTCCGGCTGGATGAACTAGTGCGGTTGATGGTGGCGCAGAGCGACAACACGGTGGGGGAAACGCTGTTTCGGATCGGCGGCGGCGCGCCGGCTCTGGCGGCGCGATTCCGGACCTGGCGAGTGGAGGGCGTCCGTGTCGATCGCGCGGAAGAAGAGATTGCGCTCGAAGGGATTCAAGCGCCGTATCCGCCGAGGGAGCAGTGGACGGGTGCAATGTACAAGCGGCTGATGTCGCAAGCGACACCGGTTGTGCGCGCCCGCGCGATGGCCCGCTATCTGGCCGATCCGCGAGACACGGCAACGCCGACTGGGACGGTTCAACTGCTGGCGCGGGCCTTTCGCGGAGAGCTGCTGAGTAAGTCCACCACCGGGTTCCTGATCGAGACCATGAAGGCCACCACCACCGGGCCCGCGCGGTTAAAAGGCCTGTTGCCCGAAGGCACCGTGGTGGCGCACAAGACGGGCGCATGGGGCACCGTGAACGGCCTGAACGGAGCCACGAACGACGTGGGCGTGATTTTTCTGCCGAGGAGAGCTGGCGAGATCGCAGTGGCGGTGTTCGTCAAGGGGAGCACGTGTCGAGACGCGGCGCGAGACCGGGTGATTGCGGAGGTCGCGCGGGCGGCGTACGATTCCTGGGCCGGTGCGGGGCGGGGATAGGGCCCACGGCGCCGGTTCCGCCGCGCTAGAATTGGCTCATCGATGCTGGGGATCGACCGCCGCGCCGCAAGCACCACCTGGACCGCCGCGCTGGTGCTGTTACTGCTGTGCCTGGTCTACCTGGCGCGGGTCACTTTATTCATTTTCGTCCTGGCGCTGCTGTTCGCGTACGTGCTGTCACCGCTGGTGAACTTGCTGGACCGTTTTCTGCCGGCTCGGCGCACGCGCACGCCGGCGCTGGGGCTCGCCTACCTGCTTCTCGTGGGCGTGGTGATTGTTGGAAGCATCCAGATCGGCTCGCGAGCGGTGGATGAGGCCAACAATCTGGCCAGCAAGTTCCCCACGATGCTGGCGGGTTGGCAGAGCCCGATTCCCGAAAGCGCGACGGGCGTTCGTTCGCTTCGAGACGAACTCATCGGCAAGATCCGGACGGAGGTGGCGCAGCGGTCGAGCGATCTGATTTCGGAACTGCCCAAGGCGGGTCTGAAGGCGATCGCGGTGGCGAGCGATCTCATCTACGTGGTGATTATCCCCATCCTGGGATTCTTCTTCCTGAAAGATGCTCCGTTAGTGCGGCAGCATATACTCGACCTGGTCACCGAAGGGCCGCGGCGCGCGCTGCTGGATGAGGTGCTGGCCGACATCAACCTTCTGTTGGCTGGTTACATGCGTGCCCTGGTTCTGCTCTCGCTGGCTACATTCACGGTGTACGGGATTTTCTTTTCGATTCTGGGAGTGCCGTACGCGGTGCTGCTGGCGGCGCTGGCGGGCCTGTTGGAGTTTGTCCCGATGATTGGCCCACTGACGGCCGGGGCGGTGATTGTCGTGGTGGCCGCGTTGGCGGGAGCGCATGGCATTACAGTGCTCATCTTCCTGGTAGCGTATCGCCTGTTCCAGGACTACATTCTTTCGCCGCATGTGATGGCGCGGGGAGTGGAGCTGCATCCGCTGCTGGTGATGTTCGGAGTTTTCGCCGGGGCCGAAGTGGCGGGAATTCCGGGAGCGTTCCTTTCGGTTCCGATTCTAGCGCTAGCCCGGATCCTGTATCTGCGGATTCGCAAGGCGCGGTTGAATGCGCAAATCCTCGCGGGGGCAGCAGTGAAGCCATGATGCGCGTGTGGTGGGTGGCGCTGGCGGTGTGGCCGGCGGCCGCTCACGTAATGAGCATGAGTTCGGGCGACCTGACGGTCCACGGAGCCCGCGCCCGCTACGAACTGCGCATGCCGCTGTATGAGCTGACCCACATCAAGACCCCCGAGCGGTCGCTGCTGGAGCACATCCACTTTTCGAGCGGCGGCCATGAGGCGCGGCGGCTGACGTCGCAATGCGAGGCGGACCCTTCGGCTGGCGCCTATCTGTGCACGGCCGATTACGAATTCACGCAGCCGCCGGACCTGATCGACGTGGTCTGCACGTACCCTTCGGTTACGGTGCCGAACCACATCCACCTGCTGCGCGCCGAGATGGGCGGGAAGAACGACCAGGCCGTGTTCGATCTGACATTTTCACGGGCCACGCTGCGGTTCCGTCCGCCAACTCCTTTGGAAATCACGGTGACGCAGATTGGCGCCGGTTTCGTGCGCGCTTGGGGAGGCGTGGTGCAAATTTTGTTCCTGGCAGCCTTGGTGCTGGCCGGACGCAGCGGAAAAGAGCTGCTGGCGCTGGGTGCGATGTTTCTGGCCGGGCAGGCGGCTTCGGCGGTGCTGGTGCCGCTCACGGGGTGGCAGCCGGCGCCGCGTTTTGTGGAAGCGGCGGCAGCGCTCACAGTGGCATACCTGGCGGTAGAAATCCTGCTGCTGCCGGAAGCCGGCTGGCGCTGGCTGATCGCGGCGGTGCTGGGGGCGTTTCACGGCCTGTATTTCCATCTGTTTTTGCAGTCCACCGGATACCACGCCGGGCTGGTGCTGGCGGGCGCCGCGATGGCGGAAGCGATCGCGACCGCGGTGTTGTGGTTCGGGTTCGCGCGAATCAGCCGGGTGGCGCGCGCGTTGCGGCCTTTGCAGGTCTCGGCCTGCGGGCTGCTGGCTTTCGGCATGATCTGGTTCCTGCTGCGGCTCCGCAGCTGAAAACGAACCCGTCCGGCGGCGCGCGGTAAAATGGCAAACGTGCTGCACCGCTACGTTCTTCACAACGAAAGCATTCGCGAAGCTTCGGAGGCGACACTGTCGGTGGGGCAGGTGGGACTACTGTCCGGCTGGGGTGTTTTCAGCACGCTGCGAATTGTCGACGGCGTGCCGTTCGCTTTCGAACGCCATTGGGCGCGCATCCTGCGGGACGCCACCGCCTTGCATGTGCCGGTCCCCGAAGACGCGGAAGCGGTGCGGCGCGGGCTGGGGGAACTGATCGAAGCCAACCGGGCCTACCATTCGACGATGCGGCTGGTGATCGTGCGCAACCGCGGCGGCATGTGGGAAGGGCCGGCGGCAGGCCGGGCGAGCGATCTGATCGCGCTGACGGCGGATTCGAAGCAATGGGGGGCATCGGTGAAACTGGCCTATGTGAGACAGGCGCGGCACGCCGCCAATCCATTTTCCGGGACCAAAGTCCTTTCGTGGGCGATGAATCTGACATGGCTGGAAGCCGTGCAGGCGCGCGGCTTCGATGAGGCGATCCTACTGAACGAGCGGGGCGAAGTGGCCGAATGCACGTCGGCGAACATTTTCGTTGCTACCGAAAACCAGGTCTGGACGCCGCCGCTCAGCGCGGGCTGCCTCCCGGGAATCACGCGCGAAGTGCTGCTGGGGGAGGTTCAAATTCCAGGGATCCGGATCGGGGAGAAGCGGATCTCGCCGACCGACCTGGAGAGCGCCGACGAGGTATTTATCACCTCGACCACGCGCAACCTGCTGCCGGTGGTTCAGGTGGAGGAGAAGAAGGTGGGGCGTACTGAAAAGGCGCAGACTGCACTGAAGACGGCATTCGCGGAATTCGTGGACCGCTACGTAGCGGAGCACAAGCAGACGCCGACTGCGCGCTGAGGGGTCTGGAAGAGGCGGGCAGGCGCAGGCAGAACCGCTACGCCCCAAAAAGAAAATGGTTCCAAGTGACCTGATTTCCAGCCTGGCTCACCGCCGGCATGCACGGCATTGAGCTCCGCGGCCGAGAGCGCCGGACGTTTCGCCCCTCGGCTCCCCCGTCCCTGGTTTCTCCAGGAACCGGATCAATGCCTCCGGGCACGCCGCAGCCTGTTGCTTCTCCCGTCCGGGACCGGACGCTCGTAACGGCCTTTCCCTCGCCCGCAACGGCTCCCGCTTTCGCGGACTCCATTCCGGGGTCGATGTTCCCGGCCTGCTACTTCGCTTCCTGCGCCGCAGTTCCCAAGTCCGTT
>JAIQFS010000067.1 GCA_020073145.1 Terriglobia bacterium | reverse complement strand
CTGGAGTTCCTCCAGCATCATTTTGCGAAGTTGGGTCACAGGGACCTCCTTGTGACCCACACACTACCCGACCGGCGTCGGAAATGCTCGACCTACCGACACGCGTAGCGTCCGCCGCGCGGGCGGCTTCGTTCAAACGCGCTTGCGTCCGCCAACGGCGACTCGGAGCTAATCGTCTCCGGAAGAGCGATGGCACGTGGGTGGCGGACTCTGTGCGGCTGCGATTCGCGGCGACCAACGAGGCGGCTGGGGAGCAGGCGGAAGGGCTTTGACTCCGGTCAGGCGGCGCCTTCCCACCGGAACGACCCGTACGAGTCAGTGACCTCTCGTGGCCGGGCGCTTTGTTCGAGTCGCCCGTGATCGGTTCCCTTGCCCTCGTCTGGTAGAATCGATTCCTGTGGTGCCTGACTCGTCGGAACCGACGGCCTGATTGGCTCCTCCCAGGGCCCCTTCGATGCGGCCGAGTATCGCAGCCCATTGGAGCCAGGAGTCTGACCGGTGAACATGAAGATCCGAACTGCGCTTCTGCTGGTCGTGATTCCGTCCGCTTTCGTGGCCGCGTCGTGCGCCCCGTCTGCGACGAGTGACCGCGGTGCGGCCGATGCGTCGGCGATCCAGGCTCTCGATGAGCAATGGTCCGCCACGGCCGCGAGAAACGATCTCGCAGGGACTGTCGCGTTCTATGCCGATGACGCCGTACTGCTTCCTCCCAACGCGCAGATCGCCACAGATCGGAAGTCGATCCGGGAATCCTGGGCGGGCCTGCTCGGTCCTCACACCGCCGTGTCCTGGAAGGTCTCTCAAGTCGAAGTCGCGAAATCCGGTGAACTCGGATACCTTTACGGAACCTACTCGCTCTCGATCCAGGACCCGAACGGGGGACCGCCGATCCGTGATACCGGCAAACTGGTCGAGATCTGGAAGAAGCAGGCGGACGGGAAGTGGCAGTGTATTGTCGATACCTACAACTCCGATCTGCCCGCCACTCCAGCACCCGAAGCGAAGAAGTAACGCGCGAGGGACTTGCCTGCAGGCCGGATTGTCGGCAACTCGCACAAAGCGGAACCGAACCCAGCCAGGAAGCCAGATCCGGGGAAGTTGGCTGGCGCGGTACGCCTACAGGTTGGCGTTGGGTTCGAGGCTGCGCCAGAGGTACCAACTGGCCACCGTGCAGTAGGGATGCCAGGGCGCGGCTAGCGTTTCCATTTCCTCGGGTTGGGGCGGTTGCTCCATGCTGTAGGCTTTGCGGATGGCGTTGCGGATACCCAGGTCGCCGGTCGGCAGCACGTTGGGACGTTGGAGGGCGAAAATCAGGAACATGTGGGCGGTCCACACGCCGATGCCCTTCACTTGCGTGAGGCGTTCGATGACCCGGTCATCGGGGAGATCGGGGAGTTCCTCGAAGACCACGCGGCCGTCGCGGGTGTGGCGCGCCAGATCGCGGATATAGGCGGTCTTCTGGCCGGACAGGCCCAGCGAGCGCATGCGCGCGGGACGCAGCTTCAGAATGTTCTGGGGGGTCAGCTTTCCGCCGACGGCGGCGGAGACGCGGCCGAAGATGACACTGGCCACCCGGCCGCTGAGCTGCTGGAACACGATGGATTTGACGAGTGTTTCGAAATCGGGGTCGCGGAACTGGATGCGGTACGGGCCCACCTGGTCAATAATGGCGCGCAGGACGGGGTCGGAGCGGCGGAGGTGGACAATTGCCTCTTTCATCGTGAAACAATAGAACGTAGCGATGCGTCCAGCTTATTGTACCGGTATGAGAACTCTGCTCCTACTCGGCCTGAGCGGCGCGCTTCTGTGCGCCCAGGCTCCCCCGAAGAACGGCCAGGCGCCTGTGCCGGAAGATCTACCCGCGGCCATTTCGGTGGACGTGGATGTGGTCAACATCCTGGCGTCGGTGCGGGATAAGCGCGGCGGGCTGGTGGCCAACCTGGAGAAGAATGATTTCACGGTTCTCGAAGATGGCAAGGAGCAGGCCATCAAGTACTTCACGCGGGAGACCGACCTGCCGCTCACGATCGGGCTGCTGGTGGATGTCAGCGGCAGCCAGCGGAACCTGATCGGGATCGAGCGCAGCGCCGCGACGCAGTTCTTTTCCAAAGTCCTGCGGAAGAAAGACGAGGCGTTTCTGATCAGTTTCGGCGAGGAGTCGGAATTGCTGCAGGATTACACCAGCTCGGTGCGGCTGCTGGAAGAGGGGCTGAACCAGCTGCGGGTCAGTTCCGGGGTGAGCGGACTGCACCCGGGGCCGGTTCCGACCGCGGGACAGCCGCGCGGCACGGTGCTCTACGATGCGGTCTACCTGGCCGCCAGCGAGAAACTGCGCAGCGAAGTGGGGCGCAAGGTGATTGTGCTGATCACCGATGGGGTGGACCAGGGCAGCAAGCTGACGCGCAGCCAGGCGATCGAGGCGGCGCAGAAAGCCGATGCGGTGATCTACAGCATCGACTATTCGGACCCCAGCGCCTACGGAGGGTTCGGATTCGGCGGCGGGGGCGGGGAAGGCGAGCTGCGGCGCATGTCGGACGAGACCGGCGGGCATGTCTATAAGGTAGATCGCAAGCATACGCTGGACGAAGTTTTCCAGGAACTGCAGGATGAGATGCGGAGCCAGTATGCGATCGGCTACACGCCCACGAATGATGTGAAAGACGGCTCGTACCGGAAGCTGGACGTGCGGCTAGCCGATAAAACGATGAAGGCGCAAGCGCGCAAGGGCTACTACGCCATTAAGCCCGATTCCCGGTAGGCGGGGACTCTCGCCCCGCAAAATACGTTTCGACAGCTTGGCGCAGAGGCGGCAAGGGGGCGACTCCGGCCTGTTCCATCTTGGCGTTGGAGAGGGCCGAATACCGGGGGCGGCGGGCGGGGGTACGGAATTCCCGTGCATTGGTGGGCTGGAGGGACGGGGCGAGGCCGGCCACGGCAAAGATGGTGCGGGCGAATTCGAACCAGGACACGGGGGCGCCGCCGCCGATGTGGAAGACCCCGGAGAGTTTGCGGTCGATCAGGTCCAGGGTGCGGGCGGCCAACCAGGGGGAGAAGGTAGGCGAGGCGATATAGTCTTCGACGACGCGGATGGGCTGGCTGGAGGAGGCCATGCGGAGCATGCTTTCGACGAAGTTGCCGCGGGCGGTGTTGCGGCCGCCGGGGCCGAAGACGCCGCAGGTGCGGACGATCAGGGGCCGGTCGAGGTAGGCCTGGGCGTAGAGTTCGCCGGCCAGCTTGGACACGGCGTAAGCGCCCAAGGGGTGGGTGGGCTCGTTTTCGGAATAGGCGTGGCCGGCCTGGCCATCGAAGACGTAGTCGGTTGAGAAATGAACGAGTTGGGCGTCAATCTGGCGGCAGGACAAGGCCAGATTCCGGACGGCGAGGGCGTTGACTTCGAAGGCGGCGCGGGGCTCCTTTTCGGCCACGTCGACCTGGTTGTAGGCGGCCGAATTGAACACCAGGTCGGCTTCGGAATGGCCGAGGACGGTGTCCACGGCGGCGGGATCGGTGATGTCGACTTGGGAGCGGCCGTAGGCGGTGACGGCATACCCCCGTGCCTGGAGTTCGCGCACTAATTCCACCCCGAGTTGTCCCGAGGCACCGAAAACCACGGCTCGCCGGCTCATGAGAATCCACAGCATAGCGCAGGCGGGGCGGGTCTGTCAGCGGATGGTACCGATCGAGGGAGACTAACTAAAGATTTCAGGCTAAAGGCAGCACGCAGATTCCGGCAGGCGGCGGTATTCTCATTACCAGAGACTGGGGGGCGATGGGATGACACGAATTTTCCACCGGGATTTGATGCGCGGCCGGGTCGCACAGAACGCGGCGATCGCACTGTTTGTGGGGTTGTTGCTGGTGCTGACGGTTTCGCTTTGGCACGGCTTGGGGACGCTGGCGTCGTAGGCGGAAGAAGGGGCGCGGGCCCCACGGCGGCGCTACCAGCGGTGGAGAAAGACGAAGGCCACGACAGCCAGAGTCAGAAGGACCGTGACGCCGAGAAAAATCTTCCTCCACTCCGGCGAGAGCCGCGGGCCAGCAGTGTTTCCTAAAATGGAGTGCATGAGGCGGCGCTGCCCGGTTCCGGGCAGGTGGCGCATGGCCTTGGCAATCTCCTGGCGGCCGCGGCGGTCGGCAATCAGAATGGTGGCGGAATTGGGGCTGTTGGTGGATTGCAGGAGGCGGTTGCGGAGCGGGTCCGGCACCTCTTCCATGGAGCGGTAGACCAGGTCGGCGCCATCGGCGGAGATGAGGACGGTGGAGCTTTGGAAGACGCCCGAGCCGGCGTCGGGGCGCGGCTCACCGCAGTGGGGGCACTTGGGTTCCTTATCGGCAAACGTTTTCCGGCACCGGCTGCAGGTCATCAGGCCACCACTCGCGGCAACTTCGGCAGTTCCATACCGGCCTCGTTGCTTACATTTTCCAATACGACTTGAATGAAACCCAAGGCGGCCTTGGAGAGCGCCTTATCCTTGCGGTAGATCAAGCCGAGGCGCCGCATCATCGGCTCCGGGGCCAGGGGAATGGCCCGCACCTTACCGGCAGACACTTCTTCCTTGCAGTTGGAGACGGCCAGAAAGGTCAAGCCGAGGCCGGCCATGACGAAGCGCTTCATCATCTCAGTGGAGTCCAGCTCCATGGAGACCTGCACCTGGTCGACAACGATTTCCAGCCATTCGTTGAGGCGGGTCCGGGTCTTGCCCTGTTTGGGGAGCAGCAGGAAGTCCTCCACCAGATCCTGCGGAGAAACGGACGCCATTTCGGCGAGACGATGACGGGTGGGCACGATCAAGCGGATCTCGTCGTGATGGACGCTGACCACCTGCAGGCGTTTTTCCTCGACGGGCAGTTGCGTCAGGCCGAAATCGGCGGTGTTCTCCATGACGGCATCGACGACGCGGGAGGCGTAGGAGCGGTCGACCTGGAGCTGAACCTGGGGAAAGAGCTGGCGGTACTGGGAAAAGACCTTGGGAAGGACGTAAATGCAGGTGGCTTCATTGGCAGCGATGACGAGTTCGCCGCGAGGATTGAGCTCGAGCTCGGCGATGGAATCCTGCGCGCGGCGGCGGAGGTCGAGCATTTGCTCGGAATAGTCGGCGAAGATGCGGCCGGCCGTGGTGAGGGAAATCCGGCTCCCGAAGCGCTCGAACAGCTCGGTGCGCAGTTCCTGCTCGAGTTGGCGCACCTGAGCGCTGATCGCGGGCTGCGTGCGATAGCAGGTCTGCGCGGCCTTAGAGAAGCTCTTCAGGCGCACGATTTCGAGAAACGTATGGAGCTGGTCGAAGTCCATAAGCTGCCGTTCCCCAGGGGCAAGCGGAACGGCGTTCCAGTCAAATCATGAATCGGGGGGATCGAAAAAATAAATTTCCGTGGCCCGATTCTGTTTGGTAAGTATTGTAACAGAGGCTCCGGGTGGTGCGGATCGGGAAGTGGGATGGTTCGTAACCGCAGCCATACCGCAAAGGGATCGCGTTCCCCGGCGCCCACCGGCCGCGTGTTCGTTTCTCCAATTGGTCAACCCCATGGTCCGGGCCCTTCGGGGCCCGGGTCTGTTCCAACCGTCCCGGCCGGTCGGGAGCCCGAGCGGGCTAGTTCCACTGAGCCGCTTGGACCCGTTGGCCGGGGGTGAGCAGGTTGTAGAATTGCACCCAAGCCTGGGTTCGGATGGCCACCAGTTGGCCGGACAAGTTGCCCTGCTCGGTGGCGAGCTGCTGGATGTCCCCACCGCTCAACGCGGCTTGCCGGAGCGCTAGCCGGTTCTGCTGCATCTGTTGCCGGAGGGGCTGAGCGGATTGGCGGGCCTGTCCGAAAATGGCGCGGGCCTGCTGCCTCTGCTGGCTGGTCAGGTTGAGGGCTCGCGCGATGCGGCCCAGCCGCAGACCCGCCCGGCCGCGTCTCGCCAGCGTGGCGGGGGCGCCAGGCTCCGGGGCATTGGCCGGCGGCGCCTGGGCCAGAACGGTGCCGGCGGCAAGAGTGACGACTGCGATCTTGGCGAAGAATCCATGTCTCATGACCGGTGATCACCTTCCTAGCTTCCGCACGGAAGCTTCTGAGCGAATAAACCCGGTTGCGCCGCAAGGGTTGCGGCCGTCTGGCGCAGGGCGTTTACGAATCCTTACGGTGGCGGGAACAACCCTTACGCCCAGAGTGATATGGCGCATGTTACAGTCGAGCCGTGCGGATCCTGCTGGTGGACGACGATGCGGAACTGTGCCTGCTGCTCAGCGAGTTTTTGAAACGGGAGGGATTTGAGATCGAGTGTGAACATGAGGGCCGGAGCGGGCTGGAGAAGGCCCTGTCGAGCGGGGCCGATTTGGTGGTGTTGGACGTGATGCTGCCGGGGCTGGACGGGTTTGAAATCCTGCGCCGCCTTCGGCCCCAGAGCAAGGTTCCGGTGATCATGCTGACGGCGCGCGGGGAAGACGTGGACCGCATTGTCGGCCTGGAGCTGGGGGCCGACGATTATTTGCCCAAGCCGTTTAACCCGCGCGAACTGACGGCGCGCATCCGGGCGGTGCTGCGGCGCTACGAGCAGCGTCCTGCGGCCGCGGCGGGGCGTCTGGAGGTAGGCGGCGTGACGCTCGATCCGGGGACACGAGAAGTCCAGAGCGGCGGCAAGCGCGCCGATCTCACCACCTTCGAGTTCGACATTCTCGAGGTGCTGATGCGATCGGCCGGCCATGTGGTTTCGCGCGATGCGTTAATGGAGAACTTCTATAACCGCAAGGCCACGCCGTTCGACCGCTCGATCGATATGCACATCAGCCACCTGCGCAAGAAGATCGAGCGCGGGGACGAACTGATCAAGACCATTCGCGGAGTGGGCTACCAGTTTTGCCGAACGCCGGAGGACAGGGGCGGGGAATGAACTCGCTATTCGCCAAGATCCTGCTCTGGTTCGGGTGCTCTCTGATCATCACCGCGGTGGGTTCGGCCTTCCTTTCGGCGCTGAATGTCGACGAGAGCACGTCGGACCGGCGATCTCCGGCGGCGCGCCAGATGGAACTGCAACTGGATCTGGCGCGCCAAGCCTATGAGACGGACGGCGGGCGGGCCTTGCGGACTTTTCTGGCTACGGTCAGCCGGGTCTACGAGGCGCAAGGGGTGCTGACCGACGCGAACGGCCGCGACCTGGTCACGGGCGGGGACCGTTCCGACCTGATACGGCGCGCGCGGCGGCGGCTGTCCTCGCGTTTCTTCCGTTCCGATAGCAGTATGGTGGGGCGCGCGAGCGAAGACGGCCGCTACTGGTTCTTCCTGCTGGAGCCGCGCGGGCGCGGGGGCATCTGGTTCCTGCTTCCGGAACACCTGTTTGTGATGGCGGCCGCGATTCTGCTGTGCTATTGGCTGGCGTGGCATCTGACCAGTCCGGTGCGGCGTTTGCAGAAAGCCATGGAGGGTTTCGGCCGCGGCGATCTGACGGCGCGGGCGGGATCGGCGCGGCGCGATGAACTGGGCCAGTTAGCGCGCGCCTTCGATCGCATGGCGGACCGCATCGAAACCCTGCTGACGGCCGAGCGGCGGTTGTTACTCGACATATCGCACGAGCTGCGCTCTCCGCTGGCACGGCTGGGCGTGGCGGTCGAACTGGCGCGCTCGGGCGATAACCGCGAGGCGGCTCTGAACCGCATTCAAAAGGAGTCGGACCGGCTGAACGCCCTGGTGGTCCAACTGCTCCAGGTGACGCGCGCGGAAGGCGATCCGACGTCCTTGCATTGCGAGCCCGTGCGCCTGGACCAACTGGTGCAGCAACTGGTGGACGATTCGGCGATCGAGGCCTCGGCGCGCGGCTGTGAAGTGAAATACGAATGCCGCGAGGCGGCCACGGTGGAAGGCGATCCGGAACTGCTCCGCCGAGCCGTGGAGAACGTGATTCGCAACGCCATCCGGCACGCGCCGCGACAGACGGCGGTGGAGGTTTCTCTGGCGCGGGAGAGCGGGAAAGTGAGGGTGGATGTGCGCGATCGAGGTCCCGGCGTGCCCGCCGAGGCGCTGCCGCGAATCTTCGACGCGTTCTACCGGGTCGAGACCGATCGCGCGCGCGCCAGCGGGGGCATCGGGCTGGGGCTCTCCATCGCCCGCCGCGCCATCGAACTAACGAAAGGGAGCATCCGGGCGCGCAATGTGCAGCCAGGGCTCGAAGTGGAGATCGAATTGCCCGCCTCGAGTGCGTCGTAAATCCGTGTCACCATGGACTTGGAACCCAGCGAGAGAGAGAGCCGTCCCATGAATATGCTTCCACGCCGACCCGCCGGGCGGGCGCTTCGCCGCGCCATCCCATTTCTTTTGTGTGCCGTGCCCGGCTTTGGCCAGTTCGTTCCGAACCGCTACACACTGCTGTTGGAGGATTCGCCGGTGGCCGCGCGGTTTGCCAGCCGTCCGCAGATGCAGTCGGCGACGGGGATCGCCTATCGAAACCAGATTGAGGCGCGGCAAACCCTGGTGCGCAATGAACTGGCGTCGCGGGGAATTCCGGTCACCGGTTCGGTTTCGTCGCTGTTGAATGCCATCTTTGTGACGGCTCCGGCCAGCCGTGTGTCAGAAATGCTCAGCATCCCCGGGGTGGCGGGGGTCCGGCCGATGCGCCGTTTCCAGATGCTGCTCAACCGGGCTACTCAACTGATGAACGCCCCGGCGGCCTGGACCGCGCTCGGCGGGCAGACCAATGCAGGGTTGGGGATGAAGATTGCGATCATCGACACGGGCATCGACCAGACGCACCCGGCCTTCCAAGATGCTACGCTGCCGGCACCGGCGGCCGGGCCGCGGGGCGCGTATCCATACTGCAATGTCCCGAGCGATTGCGCGTTCACCAATCACAAGGTGATTGTGGCGCGCAGCTACGTGCGGCAACTCGCGGGGTTCTCCACCAAGAATTCGGCCACGCTTCCGGACGATACCTCGGTGGCGCCGGCCCCGGCTTCTTCGCAGCCGGACGACTATACGCCGCGGGACCGGGTGGGGCACGGCACGGGGACGGCTTCGGCCGCGGCGGGCAATCAGAACACGGGCACGGTGCAGTTCACCGGCATGGCGCCCAAGGCCTATCTGGGCAACTACAAGATTTTCGGATCGCCGGGCGTGAACGATGGACCGACCGACGATGTCATGATTCTGGCGATCAACGATGCCTTCAACGACGGCATGGACGTGGCCAGCCTGTCGGTGGGGGGGAGCGCGCTGACTGGAGCGCTTAGCTCGGGGGCGACGTGCGGCCTGGCAGCCGGGCAACCCTGCGATCCGGTGGCGGCCGCCTACGATGCGGCGGCGCATCACATGGTGGTGGTGGTATCGGCGGGCAATAGCGGCTCCGATGCCTACTTTCTGTACAACGAGAACTATCCGTATTTCAACTCGATTTCATCGCCAGCCACCGCGCCCTCGGTGATTGGGGTGGGGGCGACAGTGAACTCGCACATTCTGACCCCCACCGTCAGCGTCAATGCCTCGGGCGCGCCGGCGAATGTGAAGGGCCTGGCCGCGCAACTGGGGGATTCGACGTTTCTCGCGCCCCAGGGCGCCAGCGCCGCGCCACTGCTCGATGTCGCGCAACTGGGAAATGACGGGTATGCCTGCACGGCTCTTCCGGCCTATTCGCTGTACGGGGCGTACGCGTTGATCCAGCGCGGCCCGATCACGAATACCACCTGCACCTTCGCGTTGAAAGCATCGAATGCGCAAGCGGCCGGCGCGATCGGCATCGTGTTTTATACGGACACCCGGCCGGCGGTAAGCCCTTCGCTGGGCGCGAATGCCGCGTCGTTTCTGGGCCCGGCGGTGATGATTTCCAATGGCGATGGCCTGGCGCTGCAGAGCTATATCGATGCCCACCCGGGGCAAGCCGTCACGGTGGATACCGCGGGCGCGGAAACCGACATCGCTGCGTACGATAGCGCGCAGGGGATCAACCCGGCGATGGCGGCGAATCAACTGGCGAGCTATTCGTCGTTCGGCCCGACTCCGGATGGGGCGATGAAACCGGACATGGTGGCCACGGGGGGAGGGGATGTGGACATCGCATTCTCCTCGGGCATGTACCTGGCGGCTCAAAACTTCGACCCCAACGGCATCCTGTACAGCCAGAACCAGTACTCAGCCGCCGACGGGACCAGCTTCGCAGCGCCCATTGTGGCGGGTGCGGCAGCCATGGTCAAACAGGCGCATCCCACCTATACGACGGCACAGATCAAGTCGGCCCTGGTCAACTCGGCGGCGCAGGATACGACGACAGACGACGGGCTCACAGGAGTGTTGGAGCCGGTGACGCCGCAGTGGGCGGGAGCCGGACGGCTGGACGCGGGGGCGGCGGCGAGTTCCAACCTGACCGTCGAGCCGGCCACGGTCTCGTTCGGCTACTTGAAATCGGTCACTCTGCCTATCACGGTGGCCTTGACTCTCACCAACCATAGCGCGAGCACGATCCCGGTGACGGTGGCGGTATCTCCCAACAAGTCGGCGCCGGGGACTACCGTGGCGGCCGTGCCGTCCCTCATTTACCTAGCCCCCGAGGGGAACTTTGGTTCGACGGGCACGGTCAACGTCACGCTATCGGGCGCGATCCCGGTGGCCGGATCGTACTCGGGCATGGTCACGTTCACGGCTTCCGGCGTGACCAAACGGGTGCCGTACCTGTTCCTGGTGCCGGACGGGGTGCCTTACAACGTGGTTCCGTTATTCCCGTCGCCCCAAGGCACGCCCAATCAGGACGGAGGCGCGGCTGCCCTGCAGATTGTCGATCAGTACGGAGTGCCGGTGACCGGCGCGCCGGTGTCCTTCACGGTGTCGCCGTCCAACGGCGTGACGTTTCAGTCGGTGCCCGGCGAGCCGGCGTGCTCGCCCAACAATACGAGCAGCGTGACCTGTGCGACCGACAGTTTCGGGATTGCCTATGCAGAGGTGATGCTGGGAGCGACTGCCGGCGCGCCGACCATCACGGCCACCGCCGCCGGGAAATCGTTCCCATTCCAGGCGTTCATCCTGGAGCAGCCGGTCATCACGGCCGGACAGATCCTGGACAATGCCGCGTTCCAGGCGGCCATCACGCCGGGATCGATCGCGGCGATCAAGGGCGTCAACCTGATGGATGTCGATTTGCTCCGCAGCACGCTGGGCTACGACGAGGCGCCTCCGACCTCTCCGTTCTTTCCGCTGGTGCTGGACGGGGTCAACGTCAGCTTCGACGTCCCGAGCGCCGGAATCAGCGTGCCTGCGCCGATTGTGGCGGTGAGCCCCACGCAGGTGAACGTGGTGGTTCCGTGGGAGTTGGCGGGACAGACGTCGGCCCAGGTGAAAGTGACGATCGATGAGGAATTCGGGCCGCCGATTTACGGGACGCTGGCGACGGCGACCTTGGCGGCGACCACGCCGGCATTCTTCACCAACAGCGGCAATGTCGCGGATGCGCTGGATGTGAGCAATCAAGTCATCAGCGGCAGCAACCCGGCAACGCGCGGGCAATATATCCAGCTCTATGTCAACGGCCTGGGCCCAGTGAATAACCCGCCGGCGAGCGGCTTTCCGGCGAAGGACAACACCTCGACCACGACGACTACTCCGGTGGTCCTGATCGGCGGCCAACCCGCGACCGTGGTGTTCAGCGGCATCGCCCCGACTCTGACCATCTACCAGGTGAACGTGCAGGTGCCCTCGAACATCAGCCCCGGCAACCAGGCGATTACGATCTCGATTGGCGGGCACACCTCGCCGACGGGAATCGTGATCCCGGTGCAATAAGGCTCGGCCTGTTACACTCGTCTTTCGTGATATGGCGGATCCGACAGAAGCCGCGGCCGGCGCTTCCGGGCGCGCCGCCGCGCTGGTAGACACGCTCCCTGACGGCACCCTCGTGAAGCGGCGGCTTCCCCGGATGCGGGCGTGCGACGAAAAAGACGAGAAAGGCAAGCTGTGCGCCGGGCACCTGAAGCGGTGGTTTTTCTGCGCCGTGGAGGTGAAGCAGAAGTTCGGTGAGGAAATCTACCGCTGCGAGCGCTGCCGGACCCTGTACCTGCCCGATCCGGATGAAGAACCGCGGAGCGGCAGCCTGAGGTATTAGCGTGCTTTACGCTGGGGGCCGCTTCGCACTGGCCAGGCGATTCATGAGCCAGGCTCGGGCGACTTTCCAGTCGCGCTTCACGGTAATGAGGGACACGCCGAGCGCTTCGGCCACTTCTTCTTCCTGAAGGCCTCCGAAGAATCGCAGCTCGACGACGCGCGCGGCGCGTGGATCGGCTGCGGCGAGTTTTGACAACGCCTGGTCCAGATCCAGCAAGTCCTCATCGTAAACGGCGGGATTCCATCCATCGACGGCGCTGAGGCTTACCTGTTGTTGTGGGCCTCCCCGCTTGTTTCTGGCCCGCCCGCGGGCATGATCGATCAGGATGCGCCGCATAGTCTGCGCCGCGATGGCCCAGAAGTGCGCGCGGTTCTGGAACGCGACAGGATCGCCGCCCATCAGGCGCATCCACAACTCGTGAACTAGCGCGTTGGGGTCCAGCGTATGCCCGGCCCGTTCATTATTGAGGAAGCGTGCGGCCATCTGCCGGAGTTCGGCGTAGACTGCGTCCGCCAGCCGCTCGCCTGCCTGGGCATCGCCTTGGCCCCAATCGGCCAGCCAAAGCGTGATTTCGCGCGACGGTTGGGGAGTGCTGTGCATGATTCATGATACGCACGCACGGAATCTGTCGCTATCAGGGCTGGAGGACGTTATGAGGCGAATTCACAATCCGGCGTTGATGTTGATTCTGCTGGCCCTGAATCTCAATGCGCAGTGGCTCACGAACCGGACACCAGGAATCCCGCGAACGCCCGAAGGCCGGCCCGCCATGGCGGCCGCGGCGCCCCGGATGCCGGACGGCAAGCCGGATCTTTCGGGCATGTGGAGGATCAATCCAAACCCTCATCTGGGAAACGTGACGTGGGACCTGAAGCCGGAGGAAATCCAGCCATGGGCTGCGGCGTTGAGCCGCGAGCGGCAAAACAATCTCGGCAGGGACTACTACGGCGTGACGTGCTTGCCATCGGGACCCGCCTACAGTTTCGTCACTAATTCCGAAGGGCTCAAGATCGTACAGACCCCCGGCCTGATCGCGATTCTCTATCCGGACCTCACGTTCCGCCAGGTATTCATGGACGGCCGCAGCCTGGAGGAGCACCCCAACCCAAGCTGGATGGGCTACTCGGTGGGGCACTGGGAGGGCGACTCTCTGGTGGTGGAGAGCAACGGCTACAATGACCGCTCCTCGCTCGACATTGGCGGCCACCCGCACGGCGAAGCTCTGCGTATGACGGAGCGCTTCCATCGCACCAATTTCGGACACATCGATCTGGACGTGACTTTTGAGGATCCCACAATCTACGCGAGGCCCATGCATGCTACCACCACCATGCAAGCCGTCGTCGACACAGAGATGCTCGAATACGTCTGCGCGGAGAATGAGAAGGACCGCGCGCACCTGGTTGGAAAAGCCTCCGATGACCCTGCCGTGGAGCTTGCGCCGGAAATCTTGGCCCAATATGTAGGGACTTACGATCTCACAAATCCGGGAGGCCCCGGCGTCCTCGCGGTCGGGGTCACGCTTACCGGCAACGAGCTCAGCGTGGATCACCCGATTTTTGGGAAGGTGCCACTCCGGGCGATCGGTGAGAAAACGTTTTCCACCTTCGGCACCACCGTACTATTCGTGGAGGACGGCGGTGTGAAGGCGTTGATTTTCAGAGTCGCCGAGGGCGATCTCAAAGCGATCCGCCGGCCGTAACGGGGGTTGGTATCATCCGGGAGAAGGCAATGCCAGAGCCAGACGAGCGCGATACCGCAACATCGGACGGATCGCTCACGCCGGAGCGGTTCGCTCACGTCCGTATGGTCTTCGAAGCGGCTTTGGGGCGCCATCCATCGGAGCGGCGCGCATATTTGGAAGGTGCGTGCGGCGGCGACAAGGCGTTGCTAGAAGAAATCGAAGGCATGCTGAGCGCCGAGGCGAGACACGGCGCATTGCTGGACGGCAACGTTCCGCAGTCCAGTGCGCCCGAGGAAGGCCGCTTCCCGGCGGGTACCATCCTGGCGGGGCGCTACCGGATTCTGGGACTGCTGGGGCAAGGCGGCATGGGCGAGGTCTACAAGGCCTTCGACTTGATTCTGAATCAGACCGTCGCGCTCAAATTTCTAAGCCCCACTCACATCAGCGACGCGGCACTGAACCGGTTCCGCAACGAAGTGCGCATCGCGCGGCAAGTGTCGCATCCCAGTGTCTGCCGCGTTTACGACCTCGGGATGGCCGAGGGTCTGCACTTTCTGTCGATGGAGTACATCGACGGCGAGGACCTCGCGTCACTGCTACGCCGCATCGGCCGGCTTCCGCAAGACAAAGCCATCGAGTTCACACGCAAGATTTGCGCGGGCTTGGCGGCGGCGCACGAACGAGGTGTGCTGCATCGCGATCTAAAGCCGGCCAACATCATGATCGACGGTCGCGGGCAGCCGCGCATCACCGATTTCGGCCTGGCCGCGCTCGCGCAAGAGATACCGTTGAGCGATCTGCGCAGTGGGACGCCCGCCTACATGTCTCCCGAACAGAAGGCGGGCAAGGAAGTCACGACGCGCAGCGACATTTATTCACTCGGTCTTGTTTTGCACGAGATGTTCACCGGCACGGCGCCCAAGGACACGCAGTCCGCGCCGTCCGAGCTGGTGAAGGACCTGGATCCCGTGGTTGACCGCCTGATTCTGCGCTGCCTCGACGATGACCCCAAACAGCGCCCATCCTCAGCTCTCGGCGTTGCGATGGCACTTCCCGGCGGTGACCCCATCGCAGCGGCGCTGGCCGCCGGAGAAACGCCGTCTCCCGAAATGGTCGCTGCGTCTGGCAAGAAAGAAGGCTTCTCCTCGCGTACAGCGGTCCTCTTGGTGATCGTGGCCGTGCTCGGCATGATTGGTGAGAGCCTGCTAAATGGCAAGAATTCGGTATTGAGTCGCGCCGTTCCGGAACAGCCCCCGGAAGCCCTGGCTTTCAGAGCACAGGAAATTCTGCAGCAACTGGGTTATCGCGAGAAACCGGGAGCAACCGCCTACGGATTCGAATATGCTTCCGATTATCTGTCCTACCTTCAGGAACACCATGTGCCGAATCGCGACGCGCTACTCGCCAGCCATTGGCCGGCAGTGGTAGGTTTCTGGTACAGGCAACAGCAAGCACCGTTTTTGGCGGATGCGTTCTTAATGGGTGGTCTACAGTTTGGCGCGGTTAGCTACGATTCCCCCGCGAACACCGAACCCGGAATGACCCGCTTACTACTGGACAGTAAGGGCAGGTTATTTCAATTGCAGGTCATTCCTCCCTCGTGGAGCGGCACCCGCGCCACCACGGAAGCTCCTGACTGGGTCTCCTTGTTCCACCTCTCCGGGCTTGACCTATCTCGCTTCACGCCCGCGTCTCCGGATCAGATTCCGCCGATGCCTTTCGATGCGCGCGCGGCCTGGACCGGGACCTTCTCCGAGGGCCGAACGGAAAGGGTGCGTGTGGAGGCAGCATCCTGGGAGGGGCGGCCTGTCTATTTCAGTATTACGGGTGACTGGGGGCGTACGAAGGCCGCCGTCTCCACCGGAGAGGTAGTCCTCCTCTTCATCGTGGTCGCGCTGATGGCCGGAGCCGGCTGGTCCGCTTGGAACAACCTGAGGCTGGGGCGAAGCGACCGCAGGGGCGCCGGAAGAATCGCAACCGTGATCTTCTTCGCAGTGTCTGCGATCTGGCTGTTGCAAACGCAGCACGTCGGCAGTTTTTGGGAACTGCATCTCGCGATATTGGCGCTCAGCCTGGCGGGATTCGCGGCCGCGTTGATCTGGTCTCTCTACGTAGCCATTGAACCGCACGTGCGGCGGTATTGGCCGGATTCGCTGATCTCCTGGACCCGTTTTGAAGCGGGTCGTTTCCGTGACCCCTTGGTTGCTTCCCATGTACTTGTAGGATTGAGCTTTCGGTCACTGGTGGTTCTCTATGCGCTCCGATTCGCAGGAAGCCGGTTGTGGGGCCCGTGGGCCTTGGACCCAATTCCGCTCGCGTCCCTAGACAGCGTGCCCCGGTTTATCAGCGAACTGCTCGTCATTGTGGTGGTGGGCACGCTGGTGGTGATTGGCCTTCTTTTTATCGTGGTATGGCTACGGATTCTGATTCGCCGCACCACGGTCGCCGATATTGCCGCATCTATCCTGCTGGGTGCTTCGGCACTCTCCACGTCCGCGGGCGTTTTTGAGAATCTTGCGCTCATCGCGCTGACTGCGTTGCAGTATTACTGGCTGATTTGGATTCTGCGCCACTTCGGTCTGCTGGCCGGATGGATCGCGGATATGTGCGGCGCGATGATCTGGCGAACGCCTCTGACGTTCTCGTCCTGGTATGCCGGGCGATCGGTAGCATTAATCCTGTTCTATACCGCGATTGCTCTTTGGGCGTTGTGGGTGATTGTCGCGGCGGAACGGAAGTCCCACCCCGAATCGGCGGGAGCATGAACACACGGGAGGCGCAGCGATCCATTTGGCCGCGCAGTCGCCGACCCGCCGGGCAAAGTGAGCCGCGATTCAAGAGCGGGGGCGGATGCCGCTACAATGAAAGTCTGCATGAAGCGCGCGCTGTGTGGTTTCGCACTCTGCCTGCTGGCAGCGGTGCTGGCTTCGCAACCGGAGCCGCGGGAACAGGTGGGGCCACTGCCGGATGGCGGGTTCCTGCTCAATAGCGGCTGGCGTCTGGAGCCGGCCGGTAAACAGATTCCTCTGGATACGCTGCCCATGGCTTCGGCCGTGTCTCCCGACGGAAAGTATCTGCTGGTTCTGAACGGCGGGTACAAGCCGCCCTCGGTGAGCGTGATCGAGACCGCGTCCGGGCGGGTCACCGGCAGCGTGCCGGTGGAGGACGGCTGGCTGGGGCTGGCGTTTGCGCCGCGCGGGGACCGCGTCTACGTGGGGGGCGGGTCGCGCGCCGCGGTGTTTGAGTTCACCTTTGCGGCAGGCGTCCTCAAGCCGGCGCGGACGTTTGCGGTGGTTGCGCCCGACAAACGCACCGGTCGCGACTTCATCGGCGACGTCACCCTCTCGCCGGACGGCCGGCTGGTGTATGCGGCGGATCTATACCGCGATTCCATCGTCGTGATCAACCCGCAATCGGGAACCGTCATCGAACGTATTCAGACGGGGCGGCGGCCGTATCGAATCCTGTTTCATCCGGATGGCCAATCGTTCTTCGTGACTCACTGGGCCGACGGCTCGCTCGGCCACTATGACACCGCCACCGGCAGCCAGATCGGCCTGGTGCGAGTTGGCGCGCACCCCACCGACATCGTCTTCCGGAAGGGCGGACCCGAAACGAAGCCGGAAGGGGACGATGCGCCGCCCTACGTGGCGCGGCTTTTTGTGGCGGCGGCCAACACGAACCGCGTGTACGCGCTGGGACTGAGCGCATCCAAGGAATTGAAGGTTCTCGAAAGCATCAACGTCTCGATGACGCCGCGGCAGCCGCTGGGCATGACTCCTTCGGCCCTGGCGCTGAGCCCCGACGGCAACCGCCTGTACGTGGCGTGCTCGGACGCGAACGCCGCCGCGGTGGTCGATGTCTCGCAGGATCGGAGCCGGGTGGAGGGATTCATTCCCACGGGCTGGTATCCGACGGCGGTGCGCGCGCTGGCTTCCGGAACCCTGGTGGTGCTGAACGGCAAAGGAGTTCGCTCGTATCCGAACCCGGCGGGTCCGACGCCTTTCAAGAAGGACGACGCCTCGACGGCATATGTGGCGCGGATCCAGACGGGGACGGCGTCGTGGATCGATCCCTTTTCGGCCGATCAACTGGCGGCGTGGAGCAAGACGGTCCTGGCGAACTCGCCCTACAACGACCAGAAGCTGGACCAAACCGACCCGCTGCCCGCGATCGAGCACGTCATCTATATCGTCAAAGAGAACCGCAGCTACGACCAGGTGCTGGGCGATCTAAAGGAAGGCAACGGTGACCCGTCGCTGGTCCTGTTCGGGGAAAACGTCAGCCCCAATCACCATAAGCTGGCGCGGGACTTCGTGCTGCTCGACAATTTCTACGTGAATGCGGATGTCAGCGCCGATGGGCACAACTGGTCGACGTCGGCGATCGCCAACGATTACGTGCAAAAACTCTGGCCGAATACCTACGCCGGCCGGCGCCCAACGTACGATTTCGAAGGCGGGGAGCCTGCCGCGCAGCCGCCGGCCGGATATCTTTGGACCAACGCCGTGGCGCGCGGTCTTTCGCTGCGCAACTTCGGCTACTTTGTCGATAACAAAGAGAAAGCGCCGCTGGGGGCCGAGCAGGTGGACCGCGTGCGCGACCCGGTGCTGGCGAAATACACGAACCGCTATTACCGCAGCTTCGACACGGACTATCCGGACGTGGAGCGCGCCAAGGTCTTTCTCAAGGAACTGGGCGACGATGAAAAGGCCGGCAGCCTGCCGCGCCTCATCATTCTGCGGCTGGGCAACGATCACACGTCCGGGACGACGCCGGGAAAGATCGCGCCGCTCTCGGCGTTTGCCGATAATGACAGCGCGCTGGGCTTGATTGTGGAAGGGGTGTCTCACTCGCGCTTCTGGGGGTCGACGGCCATTTTCGTGCTGGAGGACGACGCACAGAGCGGGCCGGACCACGTGGATTCGCACCGCTCGCCGGCCTTCGTGATTTCGCCCTACGTCCGGCGCCACACGGTGGACAGCACGATGTACAACACCACGTCGATGCTGCGGACCATGGAATTCCTGCTGGGCCTTCGCCCCATGACGCACTTCGATGCGGGCGCCCGTCCCATGACGTCCGTCTTTCAGAGCACGCCTGACACTTCGACATACACCGCGGAGAAACCGCGCATCCCGCTCGACGCGCGCAATCCGGCGAATGCCCCCGGCGCGCAGGCGTCGGCGCGCATGAACTTCGCCGAAGCGGATGACATCGACGAGGACGAGCTGAACGACATTTTGTGGCGGGCCATCCGCCGGGATGCGCCGCCCCCGCCGGTCCGCAGTTATTTCGCCCGCTGAGAAGCCGATGTCGCAAATCTATCTCTGTTTTCTCTGGCACATGCACCAGCCGTTCTACAAGGACCTGACCACGGGCGAGTACAAACTGCCGTGGACGCGCATGCACGCGCTCAAGGACTATTACGGCATGGTGCGGATTCTGGAGGAATTTCCCCAGATCCGCCAAACCTTCAACCTGGTGCCGTCGATGATGGCGCAGGTGATGGAGTACGCGGCGGGCGAAGCCGTCGATCCTTTTCTGCAAATGGCTCTCAAGCCGGCGGAGAGCCTGACCGACGACGACCGCGCGTTCCTGCTGCGCCACTCGTTTTACTCCGATCCGCAGCGCATGATCTACCGGTACCCGCGCTACGGGGAGCTGTTCAGCACCTGGCAGGCGCAGAGAGGCTCCGGGTCGCGCAGCTTGATGGGGGCGCAGGAATTCCGGGACTTACAGATGTGGTCGCAACTGGCCTGGTTCGACGAAACCTTCCAGGCTGAAGATCCGGAGATCCGGGAATGGGTGGTGCGCGGGCGGAACTTTACCCTGGGCGACCAGGCTCGCATGGGCGAGCGGCAGCGGGAAATCGTTGGCAAAGTGCTGCCCGAATACCGCAAGCTGGCCGGCACCGGGCAGATTGAGATCTCGACCACGCCGTACTATCACCCGATCCTGCCTTTGATCTGCGATTCCGATATCGCCGGCGTGTCGCATCCTCACGTGCCGCTGCCGCCGCGGTTCCGGTATCCGGAGGACGCGCGCCGTCAATTGGCGCTGGCGCGGGAATATGTGGCGCAGCATTTTGGGGTGGCGCCGGTGGGCCTGTGGCCTTCGGAAGGCTCGGTCTCCGACGAGGCCCTCTCGCTCGCGGCCGATCTCGGCTTCGAGTGGGCGGCCACCGATAGCGGCGTGCTCAACCGCACGTTGAACCGCTCGGTGGGGGTCGACGGCCTGTACCGCCCTTACCGCTGGCAGCAGCAGAACCGCCAGATGAACATGATCTTTCGCGACCACTACATGAGCGATCTGATCGGGTTCGTGTATTCCCGAATGGACCCCGCCGCGGCCGCGGACGATTTCCTGCACCGCATCCGCGACAATTGCGCCGGCATCCTTGGCGCCGGGCGGGATGCGCTGGTGCCCATCATTCTGGATGGCGAGAACGCCTGGGAGTATTACTACCTCAACGGCCGCCCGTTCCTGCGGGAGCTGTACCGCAAGATCACCGAGGACGGGCGCATGAAGGCGGTCACGGTGAGCGAGGGCCTGCGCCTCATGCAGCCGGAGACGCTCGACCGGATCTTCCCCGGATCGTGGATCAGCGCGAATTTCGACGTGTGGATCGGCGCCGAAGAAGACAACGAAGCATGGACCCAATTATTGCGCGCGCGGCGCACCTTCGATGAGACCAGCGGAGTTCCCGAGGACCGGCGCCGCCTGGCCTTTGAAGAGCTGCTCATTGCCGAGGGCAGCGACTGGTGCTGGTGGTATGGCCCCGAACACGATTCCGCCAATCGCATCGAGTTCGACCAACTCTACCGCAGCCACCTGGCCAACGTCTACCGGTTCCTCAACCTGGCGCCCCCCGAAGAGCTGTCGCGGCCGATCTTGCGGGTGGCCGCTCCGGCGGTCGAAATCGAAGCCACCGGGCCGATTACGCCGCTGATCGACGGCGAAGTCACGTCCTATTTCGAGTGGATCGGCGCCGGCCTGTACCGGGTGGACGCCCGCTCCGGTTCGATGCACGGCAAGAAGTTCCTGATCCACGAAGTGCAGTACGGCAGCGACGGCGTCCATTTGTATCTGCGGGTGGATTTCTGTCCGGGCTGCGAGCGGGACCTGGAGGGCGGGGAAGCGCGCGTGACCCTGGAATCGCTGGATGGGAAGTCGACCAGCCGGGCCACCCTGGGTTTCGCGCGCGGCGGCGCCCGGGTGAAGGATCTGCATCTGGCCGCCCAGGCGGCGCAGCCGGCCGATTGCGCGCTGGGGCACGTGCTGGAAGTGCGGTTCGCCCTGGCCGCGCTGGGAGTGGCGTCCGGCGCCGGCGTGAAGTTTCAGTTATCGCTCTGGCAAAACGGTCTTCCGATGGATGCGGTTCCGCAACAAGGCTGGCTGCAGATGCGGACGACGGACCCGGCGGAGATAGCGGGATAGGCTCTTGCGCCGGCCTTGTGATTACAATCTGGACACGAGGTGCTGAGTGTTCAAGGCTGACCTGGTGCGCATCGGCAATTCGCGGAGGAATCCGCATTCCCAAGCCCATCATCGAGCAGTGCGGGTTTGAACAAAGCGTCGTGCTGCGCGTAGAGAAGAACGTCCTGGTGGTCTCTCCTGACCGGTCTCCGCGTCAGGGGTGGGATGAGGCTTTTCGCGCCGCGGCGGCGGGTTCGGACGAAGAACCGCTGATCGACGATCTCTTGCCCGCTTTTCCCCTGAAACGCCACGGCCACGCGCGTCGGATAATCGCGCTCCACCGCTCTGGACCGACTCCGCACGGTTGACCGGCAACGTCTGGTGCGGAGACTCGGCGCCCTCCCCGCCCGCACGGCCCAGGCGGTTTCCAGCATGCTGATTGAAATGTTCATTGGTCCGGAGCGCCGTTCCCCTACCGCTTGAATTCGGCGTGGACCACTTCGTCTTCCAAAGTAAGTGGGGCGGGTCTCCGACCGGCCCAACGGGGAACGCCGGTAAGCAGGGTTTCTGAATGGGCGGTGGGGAGCCATGGAGCCGCCACGTGACGAAGATGTTCGATCCTTCCGGATGCCAGTGGGGCAGCCTGCGACGATAGAAAGTCACGGCGAATCGATCGGTCTGGGCAGGTCGGAGACCTGCCCCACTCACAGCTTGAATTCCGCGTGGACGACTTCGTCTTCGAGCGAGTGTTTGAGCGAGAAGCCCAGCTTTTCGCACAGGCGCTGCACGTCGCGGTTCTCGGGCAGGATGTCGGCGGAGAGGCGGTCGAGTTTCTCGTCGGCGCCGACGATCAGGAGACGAGCGAGCAATTCCTTGCCCAGCCCGCGGCCCTGCCAGGCGTCGCTGATCAAGACCGCCACTTCGGCTTCATTGACCCCGAAAATCTTGCTCATGCGGCCCACTCCCAAAATTTCGCTTTCGCCCGTCGCCGGGTTGCGGCGGTCGGCCACCAGTGCCATCTCGCGGTCGTAGTCGATGAAGCAAATGCGCGTCAGGCGTTCGTGCGTGGTGCGCTGCTCCAGATTGATCAGGTGGAAGTACCGGTAATAGACGCTGCGCTCCGAGAGCGTCTCATGGAAGTGCACCATGGCTGGCTCGTCCTCGGGACGAATGGGCCGGATGGTGACGGGGGTTCCGTCCTTCAGGGTCCAGGGCGAAACGTAGCGCGCCGGATAGGGCCGGATCGCGGCTTTGGGAATTTCTTCTTCCCGCACCTCGGGGCCATGCACCACGATGCGGGCATCGAGCGCCATCAGCCCGTCGGGTGAGGCCAGCAATGGGTTGATGTCGATTTCCTTGATCCAGTGCTGCTCGGCCACGAGCGCGCTGAAGCGCACGAGCAGCATTTCGAGGGCCGCCAGATCCACGGGTTTTCGACCGCGCACGCCTTGCAGCGCTTTGTAGATCTTGGTTTGTTCCATCATGCGGCGGGCGAGGGTGGTATTGAGAGGCGGCAGGGCCAACGAACGGTCTTTGAAGACTTCCACCAGTTGTCCGCCGGTCCCGAACAACAGCACCGGGCCGAATTGCGGATCGAGGCTGGAGCCGATGATCAGCTCATACGCGTCCTTGGACTGGATCATGGGCTGCACGGTCACGCCCTGGAAGTATTGAGCTCCGGCTTTCTCGGTGACCGACTTCTGAATGGCGGCAAAGGCGTGCTTCACGTTGTCGCAGCCGCACAGATTCAATTGCACGCCGCCCACGTCGGTTTTGTGCGTGATGGTTTCCGAGTAGAGCTTGAGCACCACCGGGTAGCCGATGGCGCCGGCGGCCTCCACCGCCTCGGCTTCGGTCTTGGCGATCACGGTTTTGGCCACTGGAATCCCGTACGCGCTTAACAGCAGCTTGGAATCGAATTCGCTGAGGATGGTGCGGCCGTCCCGGCGGGTCTTCTGGATCAACTGCTCGGCCAGTTTGCGGTCGGGGGCCCAGTCGCCGGAATCCTCGGGAAGGGCCGGGGTTTCGTACAAGCCTTTGAGGTTGTAGCTGTACCGCCACATGTAATTGAAGGCACGGGCGGCGGTATCGGGGTAGGGAAACGTGGGGATGTTGGCGCGGTTCAGAATCTCTTCTCCGGCGGCCACGTCCACTCCGCCCATCCAACTGGCGATCACCGGCTTGCCTTCCTGTTTAGCGAGCGGCTTCAACTGCTCGGCGATGCGCGTGGGATCGGTCATGGCTTGCGGCGTCAGGATGACCAGCATGCCGTCGCTGTTCGGATTCTTGGCCGCGATTTCGAGCGCCTTGGCGTAGCGCTCGGGCGACGCGTCGCCGATGATGTCCACCGGGTTGTTGTGGCTCCAGGTGGCCGGCAGCACGGCGTTGTACGCCTCGATGGTTTCCGGCGACAGCTCCGCCAGCTCGCCGCCGCCCATGATCAGCGCATCGCAGGCCAGCACACCCGGCCCGCCGGCATTGGTCACGATGGTGAGCCGCGGCCCCTTCGGGCGGGGCTGCTTGGAGAGCACCTCAGCCATGTAAAACATGTCGGCGATGGTGTTCACGCGCAGGACGCCAATCCGCCGGAAGGCCGCTTCCAGGACTTCGTCGCTGCCGGTCAACGAGCCGGTGTGGGACGCCGCGGCTTTGGCGGCCGCCGCCGAGCGGCCCGGCTTGATCACGATGATGGGCTTGTTCAGCGCGACTTCCCGCGCCGCCGAAAGGAAGGCGCGGGCGTTGCCGATCGACTCCATGTAAATCACGATCGAACGCGTCTTGGGATCGTTGCCCAGGTAATAGATCAAGTCGCCCCAGCCCACGTCCACCATCGAGCCGATGGAGAGAAACGCGCTGAAGCCCACCATTTCCTTCAGGCTCCAGTCGAGCACCGCCGTGCACAGGGCGCCGCTCTGGCTGATGAAGCCCACTGAACCCGGGCGCGCGATGGTGGTGGCGAAGGTGGCGTTCAGTCCCGATAGAGGGCTCATCACCCCCAGGCAGTTGGGCCCGATGACGCGGATCTTGGCTGCCCGCGCTTCTTCCAGCACTCTTTGCTCGAGAGCCGCGCCCTCCGGCCCAATCTCCTTGAACCCGGCCGAAATGACCACGGCGCCGCGCACGCCGGTCTCGCCGCATTCCCGAATAATCCCGGGAACCGACGGGGGCGGCGTGACGATCACCGCCAGATCCACCGCTTCCGGAATCTCCGACAGCGAAGGATAGGCCTTCACTCCCAGCACGCTCGGCCGCTTGGGGTTGACCGGGAAGACCGTGCCGCCGAACGGACTGGTCATCAGGTTCCACAGAATGGTGCGTCCCACGCTGCCCGGGTTCTCGGTGGCCCCCACCACGGCCACGCTCTTGGGCGCAAAGAAGACGTCCAGAGGCTGCGTCCGGGAGTGCGTCTGCTTGCGCGAGGGTTTAGTGACTTGCATGTTCCTCCGTATCGGGCTGCGGACCGAACGCGGCTTCGTTCAGCGCAGCCACCACGTCGAGAATATTCAGGCCGTTCTTGCGCGCCACGGTCCCAATATCGCAATCGTCGCAGACCGAGTGAAACCGGAACTGCTCAAAGATCGGAAGGGTCTGGGGGTGACGTTGTTTCACGTCACGGACGATCATGTCGCGGCGGATGAGTTGATCGAATCGGAACATTGGCATGCCTCGCTAGAAGGAGGAGTGGTGCACCCCGGCTTCCAAAGAAGGCCCCCGTATTATCAGTGAGTTAGGCGCCTGTCGGGGAGCCTTGGTGGGTGAAATGCCCCATTCTGTCTGCCTGCCCGTCCGGCGCCAAGCGGGCCGGACGCCGCCGTCTGGCGAAACCATCGGCGCTGCTGACGCCCGCGCTACGCCAGGTTCATCTTGCGCAGCAACGCGTCGAGGCGGGGGCCGGGCAGTGCTTGCGAGACCGGCCTCCACTGCACGAGCGGGACGGTCCAGATGCTTCGTTCCTCCAGGGCTTTGTCGAGCCACTGGTAGCCCAGGCCCGCATCGCCCGCGGCCACATGGACGACGCCCAATGTGGCGGAAGGGATGTACCGCGTGCCGGAAAGTTCCTCGAGGCGGCTCCGGATGCTCGACACTCCCGTTTGGTTTCCCCGCCGCGACTGAACGATGGACAGGATGGCCATCAGCCACGCGTTGTCCGGCGCAACCTGGAGGCCGTCGCGAAGGCTGGCTTCCGCCTCCTCGAACGCACCCGCGGCGGCCAATGCGCCTCCGGTCAGGAAGCTTCGCAGGAACGAGGCGGGGAACAATTCGATCACAGAGCGGGCGCGCGGGACGGCCTCGCTGCGCCCGGCGTGGGCCAGAACCCATGCCTCCACGCCGCGGGCCAGCATCGAGAGTGGATCCAGTTGGGTGGCACACTGAATCTCGACCAGCGCCTCTTCGGTTCGGCCCAACGGCATCAGGTTCCAGAATCCCCGCCGGTAATGGGCAGTCGGGGACTCCGGATCCAATTCGACGGCCCGTTCGAAATCCGCGCCGGCGGTCTTCCATTGGTACTCGCACGCCCCGAGCACAAACCCTCGAGCCGCGTAACCGCCGGCCTCGCCGGGGTCGAGACGGATGGCCCGTTCGGAGGCGGCCATGGCCTTGGGGATCACTTCACGCAGGGGGGTGGGCTCGTAGAGCGTCAGATAGATGTAGGCTTGAGCCAGCTCCGCGTGGGGCGCGGCATAGCGCGGATCCGCTTGAATGGCGCGCTCGAAAAACTCGATGCCGCGCGCCACTCCTTCGGCAGTCAGATGCTGGAACTGATAACGCCCCTCGAGGTAGGCTTGGTAGGCCGCAAGGTTGGACGTCTTCCGGCGCACGATGGGCTGATTCGGTTGGGACAGATGCACCTTGAGCACGTCGACGATCGCCTGCGAAATCTCGTCCTGAACGGCGAAGATGTCGGTCATTTCGCGGTCATAGCGGTCCGACCAGAGGTGGCAACCGTCGGCCACGGCGATCAACTGGGCAGTGATACGCACGCGGCTGCCCGCCTTGCGTACGCTACCTTCCAGAATGTGGGCCATGCCGAGCGTTTCGCCGATCTTGCGGATATCGTCGTTCTTGCCCTTGAAGGCGAAGGCCGAGGTGCGCGCAGCCACTTTGAGCCCGGGAATCTTGGTGAGCGCGTTGATGATCTCTTCGGCCAGGCCATCGGAGAAGTACTCGTTCTCTTTGTCGCCGCTCATATTCGTGAACGGCAGGACAGCGATGGAAGGCGGCTTCTCGATGGGGCCAGCGCCCCGTGCGGCTTCGAGCGCATCCCGGACTTCCGCCACCGTCTGGAAGCGTTGCGCCGGCGTCTTCCGCAGACACCGCTTGATGACCTGCGCCATCTCGGGCGCCATGGGCAGCGGCGCCGGCTCGTCGCGCAGCACGGCCGACATGGTGGAGAGGTTGCTATCCCCGGTGAAGGCGCGTTTCCCGCTGAGCATTTCGTAGAGCACAGCGCCGAATGAAAAAATGTCGGAGCGCGCGTCCACCTGCTTGCCTTCGGCCTGCTCCGGCGACATGTAAGCCGCCGTTCCCAGGATAGTGCCGGCGTTGGTCTCGGTTACGGCGGAATCGCTCAACTCGGAATCCTGAGCAACCTTGGCCAAACCGAAATCGAGGAGCTTCACTCCCGCGGGCGTCACCAGAATGTTGCCCGGCTTGAGGTCACGGTGGACGATGCCCTTGCCGTGCGCGGCCTGCAACGCCGCTATGATTTGAAGACTCAGGCGCACGGCCTCTTCCGGTGGCAGAGGACCGCGTAGCGGCGCGCCTTCCACGTATTCCATCACTAGTTCTCTGACCGCCTGAAGAAGTTCTAATAAAACAATTCCATTCAAAAATGTTTTGGGGCATACTTTGGGTATGGCCCGTCCAGCCCTCCGAATTGATGTCACAAACAAAGATCGGAAAGAACTGCGGAAGTTGC